>CAUQWV010000003.1:0-182138 GCA_963522285.1 uncultured Campylobacter sp. | reverse complement strand
AGGTGAGCGTGCATACGCCCGTGGCGCAAACCGGCGCGTATAAGCTCGCCACAAAGATCATGATCTGCCCGATTTTGCGTGCCGCGCTGGGGATGCTAGATAGCGTATTTAAGCTTATGCCCGATGCTAGTGTGGGATTTTTAGGCTTTCAGCGCGACGAAAAGACCGCGCAGGCGGAGTTTTTTTACGCCAAGCTGCCCGCCGATGCCGCAGAGCGCACCGCAATCATCATCGATCCGATGTTTGCGACTGGCGGTACGGCGATCGATGCGGTGAAATTTCTGCTGAAAAACGGCGTCAAAAAGATCAAATTTATCTCCATCATCGCAGCGCCCGAGGGGCTTCATAGATTTAGCGAGATCTACCCGCAGGTCGAGGTTTTTACCGCGGCGATCGACGAGAGATTAAACGAGCAAAAATATATTGTGCCGGGTCTCGGAGACGCAGGAGATAGGGTGTTTAATACGATGTGAATTACGCGGCGAAGGACTTTTGGCTGCGTTAAATTTGCGCGGACAGCATTTTATGAGGTATAAATTGATCGGCAGCAAACTTTACCGGCAATGGAATTTTACGCGACGCGAAATCTATTTAACAAATATGTGGGCCGCGGCGGCGCGGAATTCCGTCACACCAATAAATTCGGTAGGGCGCGTATTCTTTACAGCGCGCGCAATACGTAGTGAAATTTTAAATTTCGCAGCGCCGTAAATTTAATGCGCTTTAAAATTTTAACTCGTCGTAGAATTTATGGCATTTTGGAATTTATTAAATAAAATTTGAGCTCCGCGATGTATAAAATACGGCGGCGGAGCATAATCAAAATTTCAAATTTTAGTCCTCTGTAAAATATCGCACAACGTCCGCACTGCAAAATTTACAAATCGTAAAATTTACAAATCACACGGCAAAATTCTTATCATAACAATCTGATAAAGAAGCAGGGCGGCGCGTCAGGCGTACGCGAGGAATAAAATTCTTACCCAAACGATCCGCCCGCGCTAAAATGAAATTTCAAAATTTAGCGAGCAAATTTCGCTTATTTCACCAGCCCCGCTTCCCTTAAAAAGCAGCTCGGCTCGTAGCTAACTTTTCTGATCTTATCAAATTTCGCGTAGCTTAGCACCAGCTCGTCGCGCGCTCTGGTAACCGCCACGTAAAAGAGCCGCCGCTCCTCCTCTAGGCTGCCGCCCATCGCCATTAGTTTGAGGTTCGGGAAGCGGTTTTGCGCCAGATCGATGAGATAGACGCTGCAAAACTCAAGCCCCTTGCTTGCGTGCACGCTGAGCAGATTCACCCCCTCGCCCTCGCTCATCTCCTTTGCGCCCAGAGTTATGAAATTATAAAAGCTCTGCGGATCCTTATATTTGTCTGCGATCTGCTCTAAAATGCCGCATTTATCGTAGATGCGCGCGGTCTCATCCTTTTTGCGCTCATCGTCTATCTTGCCGTTTTTCAGCGTCGCGCGCTTTGTCGCTATGAAATCCGCCACAAGCGCGAAAAGGCGCGAGTCTTTGATCTGCGAGATCAGCGTAGCGGACCTTGCAGCTGAGCCGCTTTTTTTAAAAATTTTATAAATTTCGTGCAAAAATACGGCGCCGCCCTCGGTGATTTTATTATGTTTTAGCACTGGATGCGAGCGAAAAAACTCGTCAAATTCCAAAGCCTCAAAGCGCGATACCGAGCCGATAATATCGACATCGTCAAAAAGTCCGAGCTGATAGTTTTTTCTCTTTTTTTCAAAAATTTTAACGCTCTCGTCGGGGCGTAAAAGCCCTGCGTGAATGCTTCCGTGCCCAAGCGCGATTAACGCGTCGAAAAGCTCCTTACTTAGCGCGCTGCCGACGCCTCTTGCGTATTCGCACGTACTCATAAAAGCCATCATATCTTTTGGGTTTATTATCATCGCGAAAATGTCCGTAAAGGCCTTGATCTCGCGGCTTTCAAAAAAGCTCACGCCGCCTTTTCGCTTTGCGCCTATGCCGAGCTCCTTAAGCGCAACCTCGACGCCGTCAGCGCTGGAGTTGTTGCGAAAGATGACGGCGATCTTTTCGCGCGGAGTGCTGCTTTGTGCGATCTGTGCGGCTACGTGGGCGTATTGTGCCGCGGTATCGTCGTAAACATGCAGCCTAGGCGCGCTAAATTTTCCCTCGCGACCCACGATCAGCTTCTTTTCGTAAAGGCGCGGATTGTTCGCGATAACGCGATTCGCAAGCGCCAAAATCGCCGAGCTTGAGCGGTAGTTGATATTCAGCGCGTAAATTTTAGCGTCCGCAAAGCGCTTGCCGAAGCTGCCGATGATGTCGATGTTTGCGCCGTTGAAGGCATAGATGCTCTGATCGAAATCGCCGACGCAAAAAAGGCTTTTCGTCGCAAAGGCATCGATGAGGCTTCCTTGCAGCGAGTTCGTGTCCTGATACTCGTCCACTAAAATTTCATCAAACCGCAGCGGCGCGCCCTTTTGCAGCTCACGACGCATTTTTAGTAAGACGTCGTTGAAATCGGCGTAATTAAATTTCGTTTTTTCCTCTTCAAACTCGCGCAAAATATCTGCGTAAATTTCGGCAAATTCCGCCTGATCCTCGTAGTTTTTGCTAAACCACGTCGCAAAATCCGCGCTCATCTCTTTGTTTTGATACAGAGAGTACACGTCGTACAGATACGCCCCGCCGTAGGGGCGCGCGTCGCTTACGTGATAAAATTTGCGCCTTTCTACGAGACTTTTTAGCAGCGTCTTGAGCTCGGCGGGCTGCTTTAGGATCACGCCCTTGTCAAGCTCGCGAAGTAGGGCGTAGGATACGGCGTGAAAGGTGCCCGCAACGATTGCGGAGGTGATTTTTTTATCAAAATGCCGCTGCAAGCGCGCTATCATCTCGCTCGCGGCCTTGTTCGTAAAAGTAAGAAGCAAAATTTTTCTAGGGCTCGTGCCGAGATTTAGCAGATGGGCGATCCGCGCGACGATGGTGCTGGTTTTGCCCGTGCCTGCGCTTGCGATTACTAGATTGTGCCCCGCAGGAGCGGTTGCTGCGGCGTATTGTTCGGTATTGAGCTTAGCTAGAGCGTCCAAGATTATTCCTTTGCAAAAAGGCGCCATTATAGCCTAAAATCATTAAAATTCTTTGATATAATTGCGCGATGAAATTTATAAAATTTACGTTAAAAATCGCGCTATTTTGCGCATTTGCATTCGCCATGTTTTTGATCTTGGACGCGCTTTATCCGCTAAATTTGGATATGCTAAATAAGCAGAAGAGTAGAATTTTATATGACCGAAACGGCGAAATTTTAAATATGCAGATCAGCGACGATCAAATTTGGCGCTTTTATGCGAGCGCGGACGAGATACCGCCGCGGTTAAAACAAAGCGCGATCTACTTTGAAGATCGGTATTTTTACTACCATTTCGGCGTCAATCCAGCCTCGATCCTGCGCGCGGCTACGTATAATTTTACGCAAAATTTTACTAAAAAAAGCGAGGGCAACGTCGAGCGCGTCGGAGCTTCGACGATTACGATGCAGGTTGCGCGTATGATGCGCCCCAAACAGCGCAGCTACAAAAACAAAATCATCGAAATTTTCAACGCCTTTCAGCTAGAGTGGCACTTCAGTAAGGATGAAATTTTGGGGATGTATTTCAACCTCGCCCCATACGGCGGCAACATCGAGGGAGTTAAAACCGCAGCGTATTTTTACTTCAAAAAGGACCTGCGCGAGCTTAGCAACGCTCAAATCGCGCTTCTTAGCGTGATTCCGAAAAACCCAAACAAAAACCGCCTGGACCGCAGATCAAACATCAACGCGCTTAAAAACCGCCTAATTTCACAGCTGCGAGAGGGCGGCGTGATCTCGCAAAGTGAATATGAGCGCGCTCTTGCGGAGCCGTTTTCGCCCAGGCGCTACGCAGCGCCCAATTACGCGCCGCATTATGCGCTGTTAGCGTTTAACAATTATAAAATGCAAAATTTTACCGCTAAAGCTGACGCAAATTTTACTCAAAATTTAGATTCGGGCGGGGCAGCGGAGCGAGTAGACTCGTCTGCGTACAGAGCCGCGATAGTAGAGTCAAATTTTACGGCTGCGGCGAAGGTTGGGGCGAATTTATCAAGCGCCGCAAACGCGCAGGCGGGAGTGGATTTGAAAGAAATGAATCCCAAAGAGGCGGATTTTAAAACTAATGCGCCGAAGAGTTTAAATTTAGGCGGAACGAGCTTAAATTTAAACGAGCGCGAAGGCGTAGAATCGCAGGAAGGCGCAAAACCGAATGAACCAAAAAGCGTAAAACAAAATGAAAGAGAGGGCGCAAACTTGGATGAGAGGCAAGATTTAATTAATGCTGCCCATCCGTCGCAAAATACTCAAAGTCTAAATTTAAACGAGCAACGAGGCGCTGCGCGTTTGCCGCAAAATTTCCAGGCAGATGCAAACTCTGGCGAGCGGTCGCGTGTAAATTTCATTGCGCAAACAAATTCCTCTTCGGATGTTAGTATGCAGACGGATTTCGCTTCGTCGAACGTTAATGCTCAGACAGATTCTGCTTTGGACGCTAAAATGCAGACGGCTTCTGCTGCAAGCGCCGAATCGCAGGCAAATTCCGCCCCCAACGCCAAGGTACCGCAAAATTTCGCCTCAGGAGCCAAAGCGCAGATAAATTCCTATCCTAACGCCAAGACGCAGGAAAATTCCGCAAACTCTAAAGCGGGTACGCAGTCCAAGGAGCAAACCGCGCGAGCGCAGGAGCTTGCGCGCCTAAGCGAGGGCAAAATTTATTCGAGTTTGGATCTGAAAACACAGATCGCGCTTGAAGGCTTTTTGAAAAGCGAGATCCTCTCTCTACGCGATAAGGGCGTTAGAAACGGCGCTGCGGTGCTGATCGACAACGAAAGTATGAGGGTGATCGCCTATGTAGGCAGCCACGATTTTAGCGCTAATGAGGGGCAAAACGACGGCGTGCGCTCGCAAAAAAATGTAGGCTCGACGCTCAAGCCCTTCATCTACGCCAAGGCCCTGCAGCACGGGCTCATTACCCCTTCAAAAAAGCTGATCGACGCGCCGATAATCTTCGCGGGCTACGTGCCGCGTAACTACAACCAGGGCTTCATGGGCGCGGTGAGTGCGACTGACGCGCTAAGTCTGAGCCTGAATATCCCTGCGGTGAAGCTAAATTTGATGCTTGAGGGCGACGGGCTGTATGAGATGCTATCAAATGTGCATTTGGCGGAGTTTAGCAAGGATTATTACGGCGCGGGTATCGCACTGGGAAGCATTTCGATGAGCCTAATGGATCTTACTCGCCTTTACAGCGCGTTTGCAAACGGCGGAAAGCTACGAAAGCTCGAAATAGCGGGCGTAAAGATCGGCGATGAGGCGCAAATTTTAACCCCGCAGAGCGCTTACATCGTAACGCAGATGTTAAGAAACGCGCCGCGCTCCTACCTCGGCTCGGTGTGGCAAAATACCCTAAACGCGCCGCTTCTGATGTTTAAAACGGGCACGAGCGCCGATGCGCGCGATCTCTACACCGTCGCTCTGACGCCGAAATTTACTCTCGGCGTCTGGCTGGGAAATTTCGACGGCTCCAAGACCAGGGATCTTAGCGGCGGCGTAAGTGCCGCAAAAGTAGCGTTTAATATGTTTGCCTCCCTCGATAAATCGGGCATGCTAGGCGAGGCGGAGTTTACGCGTCCCGCGGGCGTGAGCTTGCGGCGGGTATGCACCGATGCGTACCGTGAAAAGGAGTGCGCGCAAAGCGCCGATGATCTTACGATAGATGGGGTTGAGCCCAACGAGGAGTGCGAAATTTACGGCACGAGCGAGCTTTTTTATCTGCTAAAACACGGGCTGGTCGATCCGCAAAAGGTGCGCGCAGGAAGGTGCGCGGCTAAATTTGCCGCCGTAAAGCCCGTGCTAAACGACATTAACGCCAAAACCTACGAGACCGGCGCGGACGGCACGCTGCGGCTAAAGGTGCAGTGCACGGCGGTTTTCGGCGAGCGGGTATATATCAGGCTAAGCGGCGGTTCGCGGGAGTTTATAGCGCTAAATTTCACCTCGTTTACGGAGGAGAATTTAGCGAATTTGGATTTCGAGCATTCTAGCGCGGTGCAGCAAGATAATTTAAAGCAAAATTTTGCAGAACAGAATTCCGCGGTACAAAATTCCATACGACAAAATTTAGCGCCACGGAATTTAAAATCACAAAATTTCACGAAGCAAAATTCTGTAGAATGGAATTTTATAGCTAAAAATCCAGCCACACAGAATTTGGCATCGCAAAATTCTATCTTGCAAAATTCTACAGAGCAGAATTCGGAGGCTCAAAATTTCACGGCACGAGATTTTACCACGCAAAGCCTAGCGCCTGCAAATTCTAAAGTTAAAACGGGAGAATATTTTGCGCGCACTAACGGCGAGGCTTTTACGCTTAACCTCGGCGCAGGGGATTTCGAGCTTGGCTGTCTGGACGAAAACGCAAATTTCGCTAAAGCAAATTTTAGAGTAAATGAAAGAAAATAAAAGGTTAATTTGTATATAATTCCGTAAAATTTTTGCAAAGGAATTTTATGAAGACAAAACTACTAAGCGCAGCGCTATTTTGCGCTTTGGCTAGCTTTGCCGCAGGCGTAGAGATCAAATACGCTAGCGGGGCTTACGAGATTAGCGGGGTGGACGGCAGTGGATTTAGCGTCACGCAAAAGCAGATCTTAAAATGCACTCCCAAAATCACGGGCACCTACGAAAGCGTGAGCGAGAGCTCAATCAGGCTTTATCCAAAGCCGATGCTTAGCGCCGGGGTTAATTATTCGTGCGAGGCGCGCGGGGTGCGCTTTGAGTTCGAGACGGAGCCTTTTAGCACCGAGCATATCGCGCTTCTGCGTCCGGGGTTAGTGGCAATCAAATTTAATGATGCGGTTAGCAAGGACGCGCTACAGCAAGCGACTAGAATTTACCGCGCGCAGAATTTAGCCCAAAACGACATATCCTACGAGCTTAGCTCGCACGATGATCGGAATTTTTTATTCAGCTTTGATCCTAAGGCGCAAAACGTCGTATTGCAAATAGAATCCCTCACCTCAAAAGCGGGCGCAAAGCTGCAAAATCCAGTGGAGCTGCGCACGGACGAGGAGCCTTTTAACGACAGCATTAACGCTTCAAATTTAAGCGGCGTGCAGATTCGCCCCGCAGCTCTAAAAGACGGCTCGCTCGCAGCTAGAGTGTGTTTTCCTAACTATATGGACGAGCTGTCCGCCAAATACGTAAGAATCGCAGGTGTGGGTAAATTTAGCCTCACTCAGCCGCGATATTATTATTACGACGAAGATGAAGAGGGCGGCGAAAGCGACGATCCTTCATGCTACTACTATGCAGATATAGTAAGCGACGAGTTTATGCCGAATAAAAGCTACGAGATCAGGCTGCTAAAGGGCTTCGGAGATAGCTCATATATCTTGCGAGACGAGATAAAACAAAGCGTAAAAATGGGCGATAGGCTGCCTTTTGTAGCCTTTAGTGACGAGAAAAATTTTATCCCAAAATCCGCTTCGTTGGCATTTAAAAGCTCAAACGTAAATGAGGTTAAAATTTCGATTGCTAAAGTCCCTGAGCAAAATTTTAGGTATTTTTTAAACTTTGAAAGCAACGAAGATAGCGTAGGTGGGCTAGCTAGCGAGATCGCGGTTAAGAGCTTCGATATAGGAGGCGCTAAAAACGCCGTTGCGGAGCATAAAATCGCGATGGATTTTAAAGGTTACGAGGATGGAATTTATAAAATCACGGCGTTTTACAAAGTGGGCGAAAAGATGCAAGAGGTTTCGCGCGTAGCCTATCTTAGCGACATTACGGCTCAAGTGGTGCTGCTTGAGCGCGGCGCGCTAATTTATACTTCTAGGCTTAGTAATGGCGAGGAGCTAAGTAGAGCGAAGGTTAAAATTTACAGCGATAAAAACGAGCTAATCGTAGAGGATAAAACGGACGGAGATGGAATTTTAAGATTAGAAAATATGGAAATTCTAGCCAAAAATCCGCGCTCTATCGAGATTAGTAAAGGTGATGAGCATGCGTTCGTACTATTTAATAACGCCGTGGCAAGCGTCGAGAAAACGATTACTGCAAAGCGTCCGTTCGTTTATCTTGCAAGCGAGTTGATAAGCCCGAATGAGCGGCTTTTAGGTACGATCGTGATGAAAAATCGCGATTTTAGCTCTTTAAAAAATACGCCGATTAAATTTAAAATTTACGATCCTAGCGGCACTGTGGTCATCACGCGCGCGCAAAACACCGATGAGTTCGGCAGCGTTAAAATCGATGAGCTGATGGGCGAGAAAAGCGGCACTTACCGCCTGGATCTCATCTATGAGGATAAAATCATCGCTTCTAAAAGCTTCAGCGTAGAAAATTTCGTCCCAAACCGCATCAAAAATGAAATTCTCACTGCCAAAGACGAATATGGCGCGGATGAGATCATCACACTAAAGCTAAGCTCAAACTATCTTGCAGGCGCGCCGGCTGGAGATTTGAAAGGCTCGCTGGAAGCAAACGCCTATGAAAAAGAGCTAAAAATTAAAGGCTACGAGGGCTTTTCGTTTCTAAACGATCGCTTAAAGAAAAAGGGCGCTACGCAGCTTCGCAGGGCAGAATTTACGCTAAGCTCCTCCGGTAAAAAGGAGCTTGCGCTCTCGCCGGCAGCAGCTGATCTAAATGTCTCTAACGCCATAAATATTCTACTAAATTTCAGCGTAACCGAGGAGGGCAAAAACGTAAACGCATATCGTAGCCTGAGCTATCTGCCTTATGATCGTATCGTAGGAATTCGCGCGAGCAAGGATTTCATATCAAGCGGCGATAGCGTAAAATTCGGCTTTGCGCTACTAGATTCCAAAACCAAAACCGATGTCAAAGGCAAGATCGATGTTGAAATTTACCGCGACGATTTTACTTACGTTTATGACGGCAACAGATACGTCGAGCAAGAAAGCTTTAATCTCGTAAGCGCCGTTAGCACCGATGCGCGCGAGTTTGAGTATAAATTCCAAAACGGCGGCAATTACCTAATCGTCGCAAACGATTACTCAAGCGGCGCAAGTGCTGGCGTACGCGTGGATGTAAGCGGCTGGGGATATTATGGACGGGTAAATGCCAAAGACGTGCAAAGCGCTAAAATCAAGCTCGCAAGCGACAAGGTTAAAGCCGGAGATAAAATTAAAGGCGTCATCAATTCACCGGTAGAAAGCGGCGTGCTAAATATCTCGCTCGTAGGCGAGCAGGTTTACGACTATAAAATTCTATCCATCAAAGGCGGTAGCGCGGAATTTGAGCTTAGCGTACCGGATAATTTCGTCGGAGGACACATCAACGCTGTAATCGCGCGCGCTGCGACACCCGCTGCAATGCCGCTTAGAGCCTATGCAAACGTGCCAGTGGCGTTAGATGCGAGCTCGCACAAGGCTAGCGTGCAAATTTTAGCCGAGAAAAGCTACAAAAACGGGCAAAACGCGCAGATCAGCGTAAAAAGCGAGCCGAATTCCAAAGTCATACTATACGCTGTCGATCTTGGAATTTTAGATATCGTCTCACAAGAGGAGCTTGATGCATTTAAGGCATTTGACGTTAGCGCGTATTTTGCGCTGAGATATTTCGACATTTACGACGATCTTAGCGTGTATCAAACTACTGCGAAGGAGCTAAGCTTCGGCGGCGACGGCGTGATGGCGAAAGCTAAACGAAATTTAAGCCCGGTCGAAAATAAAAAGCAGAAAAAATTTATAAAAATGCTGATCGCAAAAGCAGACGCAAACGGCGAGGCGAAATTTGAGCTTGCGATGCCGAAAAATTTCAACTCCACGATCCGACTAAGTGCCATGGCTATCGGAGAGGCGGCTACGATCGGCTCGGCAAACGTCGAAGCCAAGGTCCGAGACGACGTGATCATAAAGCCTGCTGATCTAACCTACATGGTACGCGGCGATGAAATTTCCGTGCCGCTAACGCTCATCAACACCACCGACAAAGAGCAAAAAGCGGTCTTTAAGATCAGCTCATCTCCTTCGGTCGCTATAAGCGGCGGTGAGGCAAATTTCACGCTCAAACCGCTTGAGGTCAAGCATACGAATTTCACCGTGAGCGCGCTTGATATCGCGGATGCAAATATTAAATTTGACCTTGACGCAAACGGGCAGAAATTTAGCAACGATGTGGAATTTGACATAATCAGCCAGTTCCCGCGCTCGAAGCTATTTCACGTAAGCTATGGAGATAAGCCGGTAACGCTCAAAATCGATCCGAGCTATAAAGAAATTTACACTCACATCAGCGCTACGCCTAATGCTTTTAGCCTAGCAGACGAGCTATATCTCTATCCTTACGGCTGCACCGAACAGCTTGCTTCAAGAATGATAGCGGTTGATTATGTCGCACGCAAAGACTCCAATAAAACCTTAACCAACCGCATAAACGAGTATGCAAGTAGAATTCTATCTCGCCTCAAATCTAACGGCGATTTTGGATACTGGAACGCTCACGGCGTTACTAACTACTACGCTTCGATTTACGCAAGCGACGTTTTACTAGAGCTTGATACGCGCTATAAATTCCTTAGCAACAAGCAAAGATCGCTGATATTTAGCGCCTTAAAATCAGACTACGAAGATCAAGCGACGCTTCGAATATACGCGGATTTCGTGCTAGATCAATACGGCAAACTCGATGATGATGAGATAAATTTCGTTTACGACAACGGCCTTTATGACAACTCGCCGATGGCACGCATCGCTATGGCTGCGATACTTAAAAAGCACAATATGACGACCGAGTTTAACTTCATGCGTGAAAAAATAAACCAAATGGATTATGACTACGCCGAAGACGGAGCGGGCTTGACGTTTGCTAGCGACATAAGAGACGCCGCTTTTAAGCTCTACGCATTCGGCAAGGTTGGCATCAAAGATGATAGCACGGCTCGCACGGTCGATGCGATCATTCGCGATCTAAAAAATATAAACAATACGCAGGAGCGAGCAAGCGTAATACGCGGATTTGATGAGTATTTTAAGGATTCGAAAAAAGAAGCCCATTTTGCATTAAAATACGACGGCGAGGCGAAAAATTTCAATTCGCCGCTGGATACCAAACTCGCGGTTAAAGACGGCGCGATAGAATTTACGCCGATGAGCGGCAATGGCGAGCTGTTTTTTACGGTGCTAGGTTTCGGATATGAAAGCGCTGCGGTCAAACATAGCCCGCTTAGCACAAATAGACCGTTTGATAACGACCGAGATAAGAAGGTTGAAATTTATCGCGAGTTTCTCGATGCTCGCGGCAACATCGTCGATCTAAACAAACTCAAAGTAGGGCAGAAAATTTACTCTAAGATCAGCTGGCGAGCGAATCATTATCTATATAATTTTGCGATCGACGAGGCGATGCCTAGCTGCTTCGAGGCGGTAAATGAGCGCCTAGGCTCGGCTGCACAGGCTCGCCCGGAAGGCTTTGTAGATAGCGTAGCGATCGAGCATACGGAGTATCTGTACGACCGAGTGCTTCACTTCCCGAAAAGCGGCTATTTTTACTACGATCCGCAAGAGGGAGAGAATAGTACCGGCGTCATCTACACGCCGATAAACGTGATCATGTCGGGCTCGTGCGCGCTTCCTGCGATCTCTATCGAGGATATGCAATACGAGCGAGTAAATAATTACGATCTGCAAACGCTTAAATTTAAAGTCGCTCGCTAAGGTGTAGCAGCTTTAAAGCTCGGCGCGGATTTTGCATTTATTGCGATTTTCGCGCCGAGTGCGCTTTTGCATTCGCAAGCATTTTGCAAACGAGCGCCTGATAAAATTTTAAAATTTTAATTCCGCTCGCCCGCCGAATTTCAAAATTTTATATCAATACCTATATTTCATAGCTTTTTACTATCTATTTATAAAGTTATTCTATTTGACTTACATTTAAATTCGAGTTATCATTTCTTTTAAATATACACTTTCAATTAAAGGAGTTGCAAATGCAAGACGTATCAAGACGTAGTTTTTTAAAGATTAGCGCGGTGGGTGCGGGGGCACTTGCGCTGGGTGCTAGTAGCGCAAGCGCGGCACAAAACGCTAAGGACGTGAAATTCGACGAGGAATACGACATCGTCATTATCGGCACCGGCTTTGCCGGGCTTGCCGCGGCGATTAAAGCTAGCGGGCGCGGTAAAAAGGTGCTAGTACTCGAAAAGATGGGTCGCGCGGGCGGAAATTCCGTCATCAACGGCGGAAATATGGCGGCTCCTATGAATAAATTTCAAGTCGCACAAGGCATCAAGGATAGCAAGGAGCTTTTTATCGCTGATGCCGTAAAAGATGGGCTCGGGCTCAATCATACCGATCTTTTGGGCGTGATGTTTGATCGCAGCAACGATGCCGTGGATCTTTTGGTAGGCTGCGGAGCGGAGTTTAGCGATAAGTTGATCTTTGAAAGCGGCCATAGCGTCGCAAGAAGCTTACAATCGACCAACGGCTCTGGCTCGGGTTATATCCAACCGATGATGGGTAAACTTCAAAACGATCCTAACGTCACGATCAAGACCCGCACGAAATTTGACGATTTTATCGTGGACGACAGCGGCCGCGTCGTGGGCGTAGAAGCTCGCGAGGAGTATAAATTTGATCCGAAACTCTTTAGCGACGATCTGGAAAACAAAGGCGGCGAAAAAAAGAGCTACAAAGCCAAAGACGGCGTTTTGCTGGCTTCGGGTGGATACGGACGCGATCTATGGTACCGCCAGATCCAAGATCCGCGCGTAGTGCCTAGCATAGATAGCACCAACCATCCGGGAAGCTCGGCGGGAGCGATGCTAGCGGCAAATAGAATCGGCGCATTTACGCTTCTTACATCGTGGATTCAGTTCCTTCCATATTGCTCGCCCGATGAAAAAGGCTTCGGCGCTGCGGTAAATTTTACCAACCACTGCTGCAATACCTATGGCCTTACCGTCGATCCAAAGACTGGCAAGCGCTTTATGGACGAGCACGCAGGGCGCAAGATCAAGGCGGATGCCTGCTTCAAGGTCATCGCCGAGAGCGATAAAAACGACAACTATCCGGTAAACATCTGCGACTCTCAAGCCGTCGCCGCGCGCAACCCGGTCTACACCTCAAGACCGCTAGAAGCGGGCGTCGTGAAAAAATTTGACACGTTAGAGGAGCTTGCAAAGGCTTGCAATCTGCCGCTGGAGCCGTTTTTAAAGACCGTCGCGGATTATAACTCTTATGTCAAAGCGGGCAAAGATCCGGAATTCGGCAAAGTGGTCGATAAACTGGACGGCATCGACGTTTCCAAGCCGCCGTTTTACGCAAGCCGCACGATGCCGAAGGTGCACCATACGATGGGCGGACTTGAGATCAACACCAAAGCCCAGGTTATCTCTAGCCTTACTCACGAGCCGATCCCGGGGCTTTGGGCTGCGGGCGAGGTAACCGGCGGCGTGCACGGCGCGAGCAGGCTCGGAACCTACGCGATACTTGATTGTATGGTTTTTGGGATGATCGCAGGCGAAACAATCGGGGCTTAAATTTAGCGCCCGCGAAATTTCGGCGCGGAGCGGTTGTCAACGCGCGCTTTATTAAATTTCGGCGCGAAGTAGCGGTACGTGCTTTGCGCCGAAATACTATGTGCGTCTTTAAAATTTCAAGGTAGAGCCGCAAAGCGTGCCGCAGCATTTCAAAGCGTTTTAAAATTTAAAGCGCTTAAAATTCTGCCGCGCGTCTTTTAAATTTAAATACCACGCACTTTAAAATTTTATAGCGGCGGTAAAATTTCGCACAGGCGGCGAGCAAATCCGTGCGCCGTAAATTTTAAAATTTACGCCTAGACTCCGGCTAGCGGAGCGGAATTTATTCGCTTTAAATTTGCACTTTTAAAATTTCTTTTCTAAATTTTTAAAATTCTATCACTAAGTCTTTATGTTAAATTTTAAATTTCGCTGCGTGGGTGTATAATCTATAAAATTTCAACGCAAGGAGCAAAAAATGCAAGAAATTTCAAGACGAAATTTTATGAAAATTGGCGCGGCGGGAGCTCTGGCTCTGGCTGCAAGCAGTGCTGGTGCAGTACAAAACGCTAAAGACGTAAAATTTGACGAAGAATATGACGTTGTCGTTATCGGTAGCGGTTTTGCAGGCTCGATGGCGACACTTCAGGCTCTTAAGCGCGGCAAAAAAGTGCTTATGATCGAAAAGATGGGCCGCGCGGGCGGTAATTCCGTCATTAACGCCGGCAATATGGCGGTACCAAATAACGAATTCCAAAAAGCCGCGGGCATCACGGATAGCAAGGAGGCTTTCATCGCAGATTGCCTAAAAGACGGGCTAAATTTAAATCACGTAGATTTGCTAGGCGTCATCTACGACCGTGCAGGCGACGCTTTTGAATACCTAAAAAGCATCGGAGTGGAGTTTTCGGGCAAGGTGATATCTGCCAGTGGACACTCGCTAAAGCGCGCCGTACAGGCTAAGAATGCTAGCGGCTCGGGCTACATCCAGCCGATGCATAAGGCGATCGAGGAAAATGCAAATGCTGTAATCAAGAAGCGTACTAAATTTGATGATTTTATCGTGGATGACAGCGGGCGTGTCGTAGGCGTGAAGTGTCGCGAAGAATATAAGTTCGATCCGCAGCTTGCTAGCGACGATAGAGAAAACAAAAGCGGCGAAGTAAAATTTTTTAAAGCCAAAGATGGCGTCATTTTGGCTGCGGGCGGATACAGTTCGGATAAGTGGTTTCGCGCGCAGCAGGTGCCGTATCTAAAAGACAATATCGAAACCGTAAGCCAACCAGGCGCTACCGCAGGTGCGCTTATCGCGGCGATGAAGCTAGGTGCGAATCCTTTGCAACTCAGCTGGATTCAACTAAATCCTTATACTAATCCTAGCGAGAAGGGATTTGGTACTTCCGCGCTATTTTCAAATCACTGCGCTAACGACTATGGTCTAACTGTCGATCCAAAGACGGGCAAACGCTTTATGAACGAGCACGCCGGGCGCAAGATCAAAACTGAAGCGATCTTTAAATGCATGGCCGAGAGCGAAAATAACGACAACTATCCCGTAAATATCTGCGATCAAGCCGCAGTTGATGCAAATAATCCGGTCTATACATCAAAAGGTGTAGAAGCAGGCTCAATCAAAAAATTTAATACCTTGGAAGAGCTTGCAAAATTTTATAAAATTCCGCTGGAGCCGTTTTTAAAAACCGTCGCGGATTTTAACGGCTATGTCAAAGCAGGAAGTGACCCGGAGTTTGGCAAGCCTTTGACAAAAGCCGACGTAGGCGGTATCGACGTATCAAAAGCTCCATTTTATGCGTGCCAAACAAGCCCGAAAATTCTTTACTGCATGGGCGGCGTGCAGATCAATACCAAAGCTCAGGTTATCGACGCAGCTAGCGGCGAGCCGATCGCAGGATTATACGCTGCGGGCGAAATCACCGGTGGCGTTCACGGCGCAAGTAGGCTCGGTACTATGAGCATGGCTGATTGTATGGTTTTTGGCATGGTGGCGGCAGAAAATATCTGAATTTAGGGTGCGACGGCATATTTAAATTTCGCCGTCACGTCTAAATTTTAAAATTTTATGCAAAAGGCGCGTAAAATTCTATTAGTTCTGTAAGGGTTAAATTTCACCGAAATTCGCATAGTCTGGGAGACGGGCATGATAGCGATCTATTTTAGCGCTACGGGCAACACGAAGCATTGCGCAGATAAGCTCATCGCTCATCTTGGCGGCGTCTGCGTCTCGATCGAGAGCGAGGCCTGCGGCGAGCTTTTAAAGCACCACAACGACGTCATTTTGGCATATCCCGTCTATTTTAGCGACCTACCGCGTATCGTGCGCGACTTCCTCTACCGAAACGGCGCAAGCTTTAGCGGCAAAAACGTATTCATCCTCGCTACGATGGAGATTTTCAGCGGCGATGGGGCAGGGTGCGCGGCTAGAGTTTTAAAACAATTCGGCGCAAACATAACGGGCGGCGCTCATATCAAAATGCCCGCGTTCATCCTCGACGTGGCGATTTTTGGCTACTCGCAAGCGAAAAACGAGCGCATAATCAAAGAGGCGGACGCTAAAGTCAGACGCGTTGCGGAGGCACTTAGCGCAAATCGTCCGCCGCAAGAGGGGCTGAGCGCGCTTTGTCATATCGCAGGGCTTTTAGGGCAGCGACTTTGGATTAAAATTTGGGATAAAGGCCCCTTTGCTAAGCGTAAGCCGAGCCTCGATCCATCGCGATGTAACGGCTGCGGAGCTTGCGTCAAACCCTGCCCGATGCGTAACATAAAGCTCGCTTGCAAAAAGGTGCAATTCGGCGATGAGTGCACGCTTTGCTACAGGTGCGTAAATATATGCGAGCACAAGGCGATTACGATCCTAGGCAGGGCGAAAAATTTAGAAAAGTCCATTGCCGCAGACTTATGAGGACGAGCTCATGCCTCACAAGTTCGCAATAAAATGCGTAACAACGGGCGAGGAAATTTTACTTTTGATAGCACTGCGTACGGCTAAGGCGCGACGTTTCGCGACGAGCCCGATGCAGAAAAAGTAGCCCGTCGCTATATAGTGAAATTTAATCTACCGCCGTGCAAGACCCGCGTAAAATTTGGCTACAGCACCCGCTACGGATACGAGACCGACGAGCGCGGTAGGGTCATATTAATAAACGGCGGGGCTGCCTCATAGGACGAGGTAAGGCAAACGGCTTTGATTATATCGCCGTAAGCTACGAGGACGAAGCAGGCAAAAAGATAAAATTTCGCTTATGTAGGCGGCCTTAAATCTCAGTCCGTCTTTTTTGCTCCGTATTTAAATTTTACTCGGTCGCTAGATACTCCTAAATTTAAATTCTCTAGAGCCGAATGTGGCGTCTTAGAATTTTAGCAAAGGTTTATTCTGTAATACTGCGCCGTGAAATTTCAACGAAGGCTTATTTTGCCGCATACCTCAAAATTCTTAAATTACCCGCGCCGGCCCACTTAAGCTCTAAAGCGCTTGCCTTATCACTTCGCCCAAGGGTAAAATGCTGCGCCTTGCCTTATTAATTCGCCGCGGAATTTCGCTGTAAAACTAAATTTTAAAATTTGGCCCATTTAATTTGGCCCATTTAAATTTAAAAGCGCACGACTATCGCAAAAATCATCCGATATTATTGGTGACGCCGGCCTAATTTTAAAATTACACCATCGCCCCTACATACTGCTATAGTCGTTAAATTTTAAGCAACAATAGGCGATAAAATTTTAAGAATTTCGCCGCCCAGCATTTCTTTACGCCGCCAAGCCCACAAAACCGCCTAAACCTTCTTAAACTCCACGCTAAATTTGCTTCCGCGTCCTACTTTGCTACGTAGTGAAATTTGCGCGCCATGGATTTTTGCGATTTGTGAGGCGATGGCTAGCCCGAGCCCCGCGCCACTATTTTGCTCGCGATTTCTGGAGCGCTCTATTTGATAGAGCTTGTCCCAAATTTTATTTTGCAAAGCAGGCTCAATGCCCTCTCCATCGTCGCTTATGCTAAGTTCGCACGCGTCTGCGCTCACGCAAAGCTCTAAAACGACGCTGCTGCGCGTAAATTTTAAAGCATTGCTTAAAAGGTTGTTAATCAGCCTGATCAAAAGCAGCTCATCGCCGTTTACGCGCGCGCCCTCGGCTATCTGCGAGCTAAAGCTTAGCCTCTTTTGTGCGCACAAAAGTTGAAAGTCTTGCGCGCACTCGTTTGCGATTTTACTTAAGCTTACGGGTGCCAAACGCGCGCCACGCTGTAAGCGGGCAAGCTCTAAAATTTGCTCTATTAGCGCCGAAATTTTACACGCTTGATTGTTGATGACCGCGAAACTCTCCTTTGCCTCGCTCGCGTCTTGCTCGTAGGCTAGGGCGTAGTCGCTTTGAGCCAGTATGACGGCAGTGGGCGTACGCAGCTCATGCGAAAGGTCGGCGCTTAGCTGCCGCTCGCGCTCAAACGCGCTTTGCAGCGATGCTAGCATTTCATTAAACGTAGCCGCGAGCGCGCTTAGCTCATCCTTACCTCGCGGTAGTTCTATTCGTCGCGTAAAATCGCCGCTAGCTCCGATCTCGCTAGCTGTACGCGACATAGTGCGCACGGGCTTAAACGCTCTTTTTATGATTGCGTAGCCGCCGTAGATGATGAGCGCCACAAATAGCGGCGATAGGATAAGAGCGATCAGCATCACGCGCTTCATCGCAAGCTCAAACTCGCTAACAGCGATGACGCCGCGTATCCATGCACTGCGCCCTTTGATCTGCGCGTCGTAATAGAAAAACTCATCGTCGTCAAGCTCCACCTCGCGCGCGCCTTGAGGAGAGAGCGGCATCGCAGGCTCGAAGCCTTTAGGCACAAATCCTGCGATTACGCCGCCTTGTCCGTCATGTTCGTAGAAAAATACACCGTCATCAAAGCTTTTAAATTTTCCCTCGCGCGCGGCTTTTTGCACTAGACGGGCAAGCTTTTTTTGGCTGACGGAGTTTCCTGATACTCCGTCTAAAATATAGCCGCAAATGCCGATAATAGCGCCTGCAAGCACCAAAATAAATACGCTGTAATAAAGCGTCACGCGCAGGCTGATAGGTAGCGCGCGTGAGCTAAAATTTTCTTTAGCAGTTGAGAATGCAAGGACTAAGGCTTGAGTTAAATTTCTTATCGCGATTTTAGACGCGAAATTTTGTCCTTGACTTTGCGCGAGGACGCTATTAGAATTTTGCGCTAGATCAGGCGTTGCGCTTGTAGCAGAAAAATTTGGCGCAGAATTTGATGCCAGATTTTGCGTGGAATTCCGTTTAAAATTTGACGCCTGGCTTTGAGTAGAATTTAGCGTCTGGTTTAACTCGATATTTTGCGTGGGATTTTTCTTGCGGCTTTTCTTTAAACACGCAAAATTATGCGCAAAATTCTGTTTAAAATTTCGCACGAATTTTAATATGAAAAGCGCCGTAGCGGCAAAAACCTGCTTCGCAATCGCCGAAATTTTAATCCAAATCTTGCTATCTTGCCACGACATAGCCAAGCCCTCGCTTCGTTTCTATTATATCGCCGTGCTCGCCTAGCTTTTTGCGGATATTTTTGATTAAAACATCGATAACATTTGAGCTTGCTTCGTCGCTAAAATCCCAAATGCTCTCGCCGATTTGTTCGCGGCTTAAAATCGCACCGCGATTTAGCATCAAAAGCTCTAAAATTCTATATTCCTTACCCGTTAGCTCCACTACCTCACCCGCGCATACGACCGATTTTTTACTTAGATTTAGGCGCACTTGCCCTATGATAATTTCGTTATCCGCAGTAGCGTTTTTACGCCTGATAATTGCGCGAAGCCGCGCCAAAAGCTCACGAAAATCAAAGGGCTTAACCATATAATCGTCTGCGCCCAGATCAAGTCCTGCGACGATATCTTCTTTGGCGTCCCGCGCAGTTAAAAATAAAACCGGCGTGCCCATTCCGAGCGCCCGCGTCGCCTTTAAAAACTCAAAGCCGTCCATCACGGGCATCATCGCATCAAGCACGATAGCGTCATATTTCGCGACATCCAAAAACTCTAGTGCTTCCTTGCCGCAAAAGGCGCAATCTACGCTGTAGCCGTCCTTTTTCAGACATTTTGCGATGATTTGATTTAGATCTTTTTCATCCTCGACAAGTAAAATTTTCAAAGCGTTCCTTTAAAATTTTGCTAATTCTAATCCGCCATTTTAGCCAAAAACGCATAAATTTCGCGGTGCTTTGGATGTGTAAACCCGCTCGCTTTATGCACCGATAAATTTCAGTAGCATTGGAGCCGCGCTAATTCGCAGACGCCTTTTACCTAGCTCTAATCTCGCTTGCCTTTTTATCCGCTACGCTTCCTAACCGCCCTAAAAAATTTAGCGCGCCTGCTGTGATATTTAGCGCAAAAAGCCCAA
This sequence comes from uncultured Campylobacter sp., assembly GCA_963522285.1. Lineage (GTDB taxonomy): Bacteria > Campylobacterota > Campylobacteria > Campylobacterales > Campylobacteraceae > Campylobacter_B. Next base: position 162,202 of record CAUQWV010000003.1, on the reverse strand, counting down.
ATCCTACGCAGCCAAGCTTAAAATTTTGCTTAGCGATTTCGCGTTTGCAGCGGCTGCAAAGCACTGGCTTGCAAGAATTACAAACCTCCGCGCAGCTTGCTGCGCTGGCAGAATCTCGCGCGCTTGCTAAATTGCTTGTATCTGAAAAATTTTGCATATCGGCGAAATTTTGCTCGCTAGCGGAATTTTGCGAACTCGATAAGCCTTGCGTATGCGAAGAATTCCGCTCGTCCTTATAATCTTTCGCTTCCGCAAAATTCTTTTGATTTTCGCAACATTCCATGCTGGAAAAATCTTTATAATTTTGCTCGCAGGACGCAAGATTCTGCCCACTTGTTTCGCTCGCTAAATTTGCCGAAAAATCTTGCGTATTTTCATCTAAATTTTTAGCCGCGCCTACATTTTGGGTACCATAGTCAGCGTTTTCGTTTAAGCTGAAATCTCTAGTGTCCAAAGCCTCACTAGTTTGGGTGGAGTTATCTGCTCCACCCTTTAAGCTTTGATTTTTCATCTCGCACCTTCGCTTATTTTTGACGCTGCGAGATCTGTTCGCCCGTAGCAGCGTCGATTAGTACCTCTTTTTTGCTCATGTCTTGGCGTAGTTTGACTTCGTATGCAGGCCTACCGCCGTTACTTTCTAAATCAACCTCGCGAAAATCCCAGCCGGCATTTGCGCTAAGTGCTTTGGCGCGAGCGTCTGCGGCACTGATTTTGACCTGCGAATAATCAATTTTACTAGGCTTTAGCTTCTTTTGCGTTTGAGTCTTTAAAATTTCGCCGCTTTGAGCGTCGATTTTGATCTCGCTTTCGCTACTTTCTTTATACGACTCGATCTCATAGACGAGCCTTCCGTGCTCATCGTCGATTTCTACGCTTTTTATAGTCGCGTCACCAAAGTTTTGTTGCGCGATCCCTATCGCTTGATCGAATGAAACTTTAGCATCCTTTTCGCTAAAACTTCCTGCGTTTAATGCCCCCGCAAGGGCGAATGTAGCGGCGAGCGCGCCTAAAACTTTAAGATTTTTCATCTTTAATCCTTTTAATTTTATTTCCAAATTTTATTTTGGATGGCGCAATTTTAAAATTCCAAGATGAAGCTAAGATGAATACGCGCGGAATTTTAAAATTTCACAAAAATTTTGCTGCGATTTGCGAGATACGAAGTGCGGAATTTCCGAGCATTTACCAAAACGCCGTAAAATTTCAACTTGAAATTTTATCTCAAGGAACGCTTTGTGCCTAGCTTTTTTAAAAATCCGTCGCAGCAGAAGCTTATTTTTCTAAGCTCGCTTGCTTTTGTGGTGTTTTTTAACTTCTCGTTTTTCAAAAATATCATAAATGCCTACGGAATCTCGGGGCTAAATTTTATCTATTTTGTCTGCGACGTGGCGGCTTTGATCGCTTTTTTGACGCTATTTTTTACGATTTTTAGCTCGCGTTATACGACCAAGCCGATTTTGATGATCTGCTTTTTTATTTCGTCGTTTACGGCGTATTTCATGGATAGCTATAACGTCGTAATCGATTCGGAGATGATCCGTAACGCAGCCCAGACGAATTTTGCCGAGTCCGCGGATCTTTTCAGTCTGCGACTGGTGATTTACGTGCTGGTGCTGGGCGTCTTACCCTGCGTGCTGATTGCTCGCGCACGCGTTAGCTACCGCCCGCTTAAATTTGAAATTTTAGCTAAGCTCAAAACAGCGGGCATTTGCATAATAATCATTGCGGCGCTGCTTTTTGGATTTAGCAAATACTACGCGTCGTTTTTCAGAGAGCATAAAATTTTACGCAGCTACGCAAATCCCGGATATTGGATCTACAGCGGCGTTAAATTTGCCGCAAAATCTAAAAAGCAGGGCTCGCAGCCTCTGATGCAAATCGCTACGGACGCGCATATCGATTGCAATTCTACAAGCCCAAAAAAGCTCGTCGTCGTAGTCGTGGGCGAAGCGGCGAGAGCGGATAGGTTTTCGCTAAACGGCTACGAGCGGGATACTAATCCGCTACTAGCCAAAGAGCAGGGTGTCGTAAGCCTAAGCAATACCCATTCTTGCGGCACTTCGACGGCGCAAAGCGTGCCGTGCATGTTTTCGCTGCTAAATCGCGATGAATTTAGCGTCGAAAAGGCCGCAGAGGAGCAAAACGTATTGGACATACTAAGCCGCGCTGATGACATGGCGATTTTATGGCGCGATAACAATTCCGATTCCAAAGGTGTGGCGCTTCGCGTTAAATATCAGGATTTTAAAATTCCGCAAAATAATCCGATCTGCGATGTGGAGTGTAGGGACGAGGGGATGCTTGCGGGGCTTGATAAATTTATCGCCGAAAACGCGGGCAAAGATGTATTAATCGTGCTGCATCAGATGGGCAATCACGGGCCTGCGTATTTTAAGCGCTATAAGAAAGAATTTGAAAAATTTAGCCCCGTTTGCCGCGATAACGAGCTTGAAAACTGCTCGCAGCAAGAAATTTCAAATGCCTACGATAACGCGATTTTATACACGGATTATTTTTTAAGTAGGGTTATAAATTTTTTAAAACCGTATTCTAAGACGCACGAAACGGCGATGATCTATATGAGCGATCACGGCGAGAGCCTCGGCGAGGGCGGCGTTTATCTGCACGGCATGCCCTATCTTTTCGCTCCCGAGGCGCAAAAGCATATCGGTGCGATTGTTTGGCTAGGTGAGGGAAAAATGCGCGAAAGATACGATCTAAGCGCACTTAAATCGCATAAGGATGATACTTTTTCGCACGATAATCTTTTTCACACGCTGCTTGGAATTTTTGAAGTAGATACTAAAGTGTATAACAAGGATTTGGATATTTTAAGCGGAGTGAAAAATTAGAATTTTGCACTAAATTCCGTTGTAAATTGTGAGTGAAATTTTAGCAATAAAAAATTCTATTGGCAAAATTCTAATTTAAGCTTAGTTTGAAATTTTACCTAAACTTGAGCGAAATCCGCTCCAAAAATTTTTGTGCAAAAGCTAACAAAGAGGCAAAGTGCTGCAAAAACTCAATCTCTCATTTATCGTTGCGAGCTATGAATTTTAAATTTCATTAGAAATTTTACGTGCAGTTTTGATAAATGCTTGCGCCAGATGGCTTAGACGCTTGCCCTTTTTGTATGCAATTAGCAGCGTCCTATCCAGCTCGTGCGCGCCCACGTCAAAGAGTTTTATCCTGCCTGCCTTGTCCTCTTTTATCATCTGCGGTATGCTAAAGCACGCTCCCACGCCGCTTGCGACGATAGCATTGGCAATATCGAAAGTCTCTGTACGGCACAGCACCTTCGGCACAAAGCCCGCAGCGGCAAAGAACGCATCCATCTGCTCGGCGCTTCTTAAATTCTGTTTTGGTAGGATAAATTTTTCATTTTTTAGCTGCAAAATATCGATTTTAGGGGTTAATTCGTTTTTAAATTTAAGCGACAGCGGATGCAAAGAGTTAAGCGCTACATAGGTTTTCTGCGTTAAAATTTCACTGCCTTCAAGTCCGCTCATATCGATAGGAAGTATTAGCATTCCTACGTCAAGTTCTCCTTGCAAGAGCATTTCGCGAATATTAAGCGTTGATGAAAACTGCATTATCTGCACGTCTGAATCTTTAAATTTCTTACAAAATTTCGGTAGCAGCGAGGGCAGCAGATTATATCCGTTTTGTGAAAAGCCTATGCGGATTTTATCATTTTTTACGCCGCTTATTTCAGAGATATCGTTTTTCAGGTCGTTTATGGCGTCAAAAATGACTTTGGCTTTACTAGCATAAATTTTTCCCGCGCGCGTAAGCGAAATGGGATTACTCGTGCGGTTAAAAAGCTGCGCTCCAAGCTCACGTTCCAGTGATAAAATGCTCTGTGATAGCGACGGCTGCGGGATTTTAAGTGCCTCGGCAGCCTTAGTAAAGCTACGGAATTCTGCTACTTTTAATACTAGCTCCATGCGATGCAAATTCATTTAGCCTCTCCATATTGATAATTTAATTCTTATGAAATGATACACTAAATAATATTTGACTTATGTTAAAAATGAAACTAAAATTACGCTTTTAGTTTAGAACTTTAAACTTAAGCTAAGAATTTCTCAAATGGAGAGGAAAATGAGCGAATCAAATTTCAACAGACGCGATTTCTTAAAATCGGCCTGTATCAGCGTCGGCGCGCTTAGCCTTAGCGGCTGCGTGGATACCGACAAAAGTAAAAGCGCAGACGGCGGCAACGAAGGCGGCCTTCCTAGTGTGGACGTACTTGTTATCGGCTCGGGAGGCGCGGGTTTGCGTGCAGCCGTAGCGGTAAGAAAGAGTAATCCAAATCTCAGCGTAGTCGTGGCTACGAAGATGATGCCTTCGCGCAACGCCACCTGTATGGCGGAAGGCGGTATCAACGGCGTTACGAGCTTCGCAAACGGCGATTCATACAAGCTTCACGCCTACGACACCGTAAAGGGCGGCGCATATCTCGTAGATCAGGACGCCGCGATTAAATTTTGCGAGCTTGCGGGCCCTACGATTGCCGAGATGGATTACATCGGCACGCTGTTTTCCAGAAACGCTAGCGGCGGCGTGGATGGCAAAGAAAGCGGCGTCCCGGGCGGCGTAGCGCAGCGCTTTATGGGCGGCGCGTCTAAAAAACGATGCAACTACTCCGCCGATAAGACGGGTCATATCTTGATGCACGCCTGTTTTGACGATGCGGTCAGCAACGGCGTGAAATTTTTAATCGATCACGAGCTGCTTGAGATCAGCGCGCCTGAGGGCAAATGCGAGGGCGTCGTGCTTCGAAATATCCAAACCGGTGATTTTTATCCGGTGCTTTGCAAAGCCTTGGTAATCGCTACGGGCGGATATACGAGGATGTTTTACAACCGCACCTCGGTGCCTTATATCGCTACCGGCGACGGTATCGCAGCGGCGCTGCGCGCGGGTCTTGGATTTAGCGATCCGGAGATGGTGCAGTTTCATCCCACAGGCATCAAAAGCGGCGGCGCGCTCATTACCGAAGCTGCGCGAGGCGAGGGCGGATATCTGCTCAACAATAAGGGCGAGCGCTTTATGAAAAATTACCACGAAAAGATGGAGCTTGCGCCGCGCGATGTCGTAGCTCGCGCGATCGAAACCGAGATTCGCGAGGGTAGGGGCTACGGCGAGGGGCTCGGCGCATACGTGCTACTTGACGTAAGACACCTCGGAAAAGATAAAATTTTAAAAGCCCTTCCTAAGATCAGACACACCGCCATTTTATTTGAGGGCATCGATCTGATCGAACAGCCGATTCCGATTCGTCCTACCGCTCACTACTCGATGGGCGGCATCGAAGTGTCTAAATTTGACGATATGAGTACTAAAATTTCGGGGCTTTACACCGCGGGCGAAGCGTCTTGTATCTCGATCCACGGCGCAAATCGCTTGGGCGGAAATTCTTTAACCGACGCCGTCGTAACGGGTAAGCTCGCAGGGCTCGGCGCAGCGGATTATGCCGCGAAGCAGGAGGGATTCGGCTCGGGTAAAAGAGCGAGCGAGCTCGCGCAAAAATGGCAGGCTAAATTTAAGCAGATCGCAAACGGCTCGGGCAAGGCAAACGAGATGTATGAGTTGCGCGAAGAGCTAGGCGCGCAGCTTTGGGATAATATGGGCATCTTTAGAACCGGCGAAAAGCTCGATCTGCTTTCGCAAAATTTGCAGGGTATCAAAGCGCGCTACGACGAGCTACGCGTCGCGGATGTAAATCCGGTTATGAATACCGCATTTACCGACTACGTCGAGCTTGGAAATTTGATCCTGCTTGCGCGCTGTGCGTGTTTGGCTGCGCAAAAGAGGCTGGAAAGCCGCGGCGCGCATACCAGAGAGGACTATCCGAAGCGCGACGATAAAAATTTCTTAAAGCACAGTATCGTGACGATGAACGACGCAGGAGAGCTAAGCTTGGGCTACAAAGAGGTCGTCGTTACGGAATTCTCTCTTGACGGAAGGAAACCTCAATGAAATTTATCATAGACCGCTTCGACGGAAGCAAAAATTATAAGCAAGCCTACGAGCTTAGTTTGGAGCAGATCAAAGGAAAGACCCTGCTTGGAGTTTTGCAGTTTATTAAGCAAAATTTAGACATCACTTTAAATTTTACCGCAGCGTGTCGTATGGCGATATGTGGAGCCTGTGCCGTGAGGGTAAACGGGCACTCATATCTCGCCTGTGATACCAAGATGGAGGCTTTGCTTGCGGAGTATGAAAATCCTGATAGCTTTACGATCTCGCCGCTAAATAATTTCCGAGTGATTTCGGATCTAGTGGTGGACTGGGAGCCTAGTATCGAGAATTTAAGAAAGATCAAACCGACCATTACGCCTAAGAAAGATTTTAGCGCCGATAAGGGCTGTAAACAAAGCCCCGAGCAGATGGAGCGCGTCAAAAAGCAGTGGGATTGCATACTTTGCGGCTGCTGCGCTAGCGAATGCAATAAGCTTGGAGCCGATGCGAGCGATTATATGCAGCCTTTTGTTTTCACGCATGCTAACCGCGCCGCGTTTGATTCAAGAAGCAGGGACGCTATGCCTCATCTAAAGCCTGCGGTACTAAACGGATTATGGCTATGCGTGCACTGCCAAGAGTGCGCCGATCGCTGCCCTAAAGGCATAAGCGCTCAAAGCGACATCACCGCACTTCGCGCCCTAGCGATGAAAAAGGGCTTAACCGCAGGAAGCGGCCCTGGTCATGCAGAGGCGTTCCTACTAGATATCGTAGAGGGAAGCGGAAGGTTAAACGAGATCAAGCTTGCTTTAAGAAGCGAAGGCGTATTTGCAAATATGGGTAAGATGGACGTAGCGGCAAATTTAATGGCTGCCGGCAAGATGAATCCGCTTCATGCTTTCGGCGAAGAGGAGATCGAGGGACATGCGCAGCTCGTTAAGATGATAGAGGCCGCACGCAAAGCTCAAGCTAGCGGCGAGATAGAATAAGGAGGAGAGGATGAATAACGAATTTGCATTTTTCCCGGGTTGCGTTTTAAGTCAAGCCGCAAAGGAATCTAAAATTTCACTTGAAGCGATCGCTCCGGTGCTGGGTATTAAACTTCATGAGATAAAAGGCTGGAGCTGCTGCGGGGCTAGTCAAGCTCAATGCGTCGATCCTATGGCAAGCCTAGTAGCCAATGCCAGAAACATCGCGCTAGCCGAGGGTATGAATATGCCTCTGCTAACTACCTGCTCCACCTGTATGCTAACTCTAACTAAAGCAAAGCTAACTTTGGATAAGGGTGCTAAAAGCTATATCAATACCTTTTTAAAAGAGGGCGGTATGCAGTATCAGGGAAGTACCGAGATAACGAGTCTGCTTTGGGTGCTATATCAAAGCTTAGACACATTAAAAGCTAAAGTCGTAAGACCGCTAACAAATTTAAAAGTAGCGCTATTTTATGGCTGTCACTCATTAAGACCGGAGCGCGAGCTTAAGAAAGAAAGCTCGACCAATCCAAAAAGCTTTGAAGCGGTAGTTAGCGCACTTGGCGCTCAGATAGTGCCTTTTGAAAAGCGCCTTGATTGCTGCGGCTTTCACGCTAGCTATCCAGCGGTAAAATCGGTATCTAAAATGTCAAGCGAGATCGTAAATGACGCTGCCGAGCACGGAGCGGACGTCGTAGTTACGCCTTGTCCGCTATGCCAGATGCAGCTTGATATCTATCAGGAGCGATACCAAGAAGCGATGAACTCAAAGGCAAGAAAGCCGATCATCCACCTGTCTCAGCTGGTAGGCCTTGCTCTTGGGCTAAGCAACGAACAGCTCGGATTAAATATCAATATCCAAGACGCAACGAGATTGGTAAGCTGATCTTTGGAAATTTTCTAAAATTTAACGGATGATTTTGCAAAAATACTTCGCCGCGGCGCACAAACAGTGCGCCTGCTAGTATCGCACAAAATCATCCGACCTACGCTTGCTTATCCTAAAATACTTTTTGCCGCTATAAAATTCTTGGATAAAATTTCACTGCTTCGTAAATTTTACCGCTTCATAAAATTTAATGCTTTCTCCGCTGTAATTTAACGTTTCGCCCGCCGCGCTAAATTTTAATCCGCCTTTTATTTTTAAATTTAAAACCCATTAGACGATGAATAAATATAAAATTTTAATTAAATCTAACAAAATTTAAGGTGCATAAATTCTAAATTTTGATAGAATGCCATTTAAAAATATCCTAAATTTCAGGAGGACATTATGGTTGATTTGGCTCAAATTTCGGCTAGACTTGATGCCGTTGAGCGTTTGCCGCGAATAAAAGCGGATGAGAGCATACAAGAAAGGCTTAAGAGCAAAGGTTTTTCGCGTCGCGATTTTATGAAATGGAGCGGAGCGATGACCGCGATGCTTGGTCTTCCGGCTGTATTTGCACCGAGCGTGGCGCGAGCTGCGGAGCTTGCGGATCGCCTGCCGGTAATCTGGCTTCATATGGCGGAGTGCACGGGCTGTAGCGAGAGCCTGCTACGCACCGAGACGCCTAGCATCGACAGCCTCATATTCGATTACATCAGCCTAGAATACCACGAGACGATAATGGCTGCCGCAGGCTGGCAAGCCGAGGAAAATTTAGAGGGCGCGATCGAAAAATACAAGGGGCGCTATATCTTAATGGTCGAAGGCGGAATCCCAAGCGGCGAGAATGAATTTTTCCTAACCGTGGGTCCTGAGGGTAAGAGCGGAGCTCAGCACTGCAAACACGCGGTCGAAGGCGCTGCGGCAATATTTGCGATCGGCACCTGTTCGAGCTTCGGCGGTATCCAAGCCGCAGCTCCGAATCCGACCGGCTCCGTAGGTTTGGACAAAATCATAAACAAACCCGTCATCAATGTCCCGGGCTGCCCGCCTAGCGAAAAAAACATCGTCGGCAACGTGCTAAATTTTATCCTTTTTGGCACGCTTCCGAGCTTGGACGTTTATAACCGACCGAAATGGGCTTACGGGCTGCGAATACATGATCTGTGCGAGCGCCGCGGACATTTCGACGCGGGCGAGTTTGTAGAAAGCTTCGGCGATGCGGGCGCGAAGGACGGATACTGTCTTTATAAAGTAGGCTGTAAGGGTCCTTATACGTTTAACAACTGCTCGCGCGAGCGTTTCAACTCTCATACTAGCTGGCCGGTACAAGCAGGTCACGGCTGCATAGGCTGCTCGGAGCCTGATTTTTGGGATCATATGGGACCTTTTGAGGAGCCTTTGGCGGATCGCCTTTACGAAAGCGTTTTCGGCGGGCTCGGCGCTGATGCTACCGCAGATAAGATAGGTGTCGGAATTTTAGCGATCACGGGTGTTGCGGTAGCGGCACACGCGGCGATTGCGTCATTTAAGAAAGATAAAGGGGAATAATCATGTCGCAAAGAATCGTAATAGATCCGATAACCAGAATAGAGGGACATTTAAGAATAGAGGTCGTAGTGGATGATGAAAACGTCATCCGCGAAGCCTATAGCAGCTCCACTTTATGGCGTGGGCTTGAGACTATAGTAAAAAATAGAGATCCACGCGATGCGGGATTTTTTATGCAAAGAATTTGCGGCGTCTGCACCTTCTCGCACTACAAAGCGGGCATCGTCGCGGTAGAAAACGCCCTCGGCATAACTCCGCCGCTAAATGCCTTGCTAACGCGCACGTTGATGGCTAACGCGCTGTTTTTGCACGATCATCCGGTGCATTTTTATCAACTCCACGGGCTTGATTTCGTAGATGTAGTAAGCGCACTTAGCGCCGATCCTAAAAAAGCAAGCGAAGAGGCGTTTAAATACTGCGACACCCCTTATGCGTGCGGTGCCGATAAGCTAAAAGAGGTGCAAGATCGCGTGGGCTCTTTCGTTAAAAAGGGCGCTTTGGGGCCTTTTGCCAATGCCTACTTTGGTCATCCTACATATAAGCTTAGCCCGGAGCAAAATTTAATCGCTCTTTCACATTATCTTGAGTGTTTGCGCATTCAGCGCACGGCGGCTCAGATGATGGCGATATTCGGTGCGAAGCAGCCTCATCCGCAAAGCCTTACCGTAGGCGGCGTCACCTGCGTAATGGATATCCTAAGTCCTGCGAGACTGGGCGAATATATGTCTAAATTTAAAGAGGTCGCAGACTTCGTAAATCGCGCCTATTATCCTGATCTAGTAATGGCTGCGAAGGCTTACGGCAACGAGCCTAGCGTGCTAAATGATATCGGCGTGGCAAATTTATGGACTCATCAAGAATTTCAGCTTTCAAAGAACGAATGGCTATTTCAAAGCGGCATGATTATGAACGGCGATATTAGCAAGGTTTTGGAGCTTGATGAGAACAAGATCACCGAGGAGGCAACGCATGCGTGGTATAAAAACGATGCGGCGCTCCATCCTTACGACGGCGAGCAGGAGCCGAATTATACGGGCCTTCAGGACGGACAGAGCATCGACGCGCACGGCAAAGAAGCGCATACGAAGGTGCTCGATACCCAGGGCAAATACACCTGGATTAAGGCTCCGCGATACGACGGCAAACCGCTTCAAGTAGGACCGCTTGCAAATATCGTGGTAAATTATGCCAAGAAAAATGAGCGCGTAGTAAAGGTCTTGGATCAATTCCTAAAAGACGTCGGCTTACCGCTTGAGGCGGTATTTTCAACGCTTGGACGAACGGCGTGCCGTATGATCGAGGCTAAAGTCGTAGCCGACAACGGACTGATCGCGCTAGAAAATTTGATCGCAAACATCAAAAGCGGCGATACCGAAACCTGCGCAAAATATGTAATCGATAACTCAAAAGAGTACAAAGGTCGCTATATCGGCCACGTACCGCGCGGTGCACTTAGCCACTGGTGCAGGATCGAAAAGGGTGTCATCAAAAACTGGCAGGCGGTCGTGCCGTCTACCTGGAACGCCACGCCGAAGGACAAAGACGGCGCTATGGGCGCTTATGAATCCTGCTTGATCGGACTTAAGCTTGCCGATCTTTCCAAGCCGTTAGAGATCATCCGCCGCATCCATTCATTCGATCCTTGCATAGCCTGCGCCGTGCACGTGATGGACGCTAAAGGGGCGGAGCTTGGCTGCTATAGGGTAGATCCCAGCAAAGGATAAACGATGAAAAAAAGATTTGCGGAATACGAGTTCTCAATCGGTCTTAGGCTCACTCACTGGCTGCGTGCGCTTTGCATTACGATTTTGGTGATCACCGGATATTATATCGCTTTTGTTTTTACCGCGCCCGAGGTGAGTCCCGAGCCGGTGCTTTTCATGCAGGCTAAATTTAGATTCGTGCATCTGATCTTCGGCTTTGCGATGATCGGCGCGGCGATCTTTAAAACTTATCTTTTCTTCTTCGATAAAAAGAGCAGAAAAGAGCTTTTAAGCATCAAGGATTTTTTTAGCCCGCGCGTATGGATAGCTCAGATCAAATACTATATCTTTTTGGGCGAGCACCCGCATCTTCGAGGCGTTTACAATCCGCTGCAGTTCATCTCCTATCTGGGCTTTTATCTAGTGCTGTTCGTAATCTGCCTAACGGGTATGATATTATATGTGCACGTCTATCACGAGGGGCTCGGCGGCGCGTTATACGGGCTCTTGCGCCCGCTGGAAGCTGCGATGGGCGGTTTAAGCGAAGTGCGAATGATACATCATCTTTGCATGAATATCATCATAATCTTCGTGCCGATCCACGTCTATATGGCTGTCTTTAACGCCGTCAAGGGCAGGGACGGCGCGATGGATGCGATCGTAAGCGGCTATAAATTTAAAAAGGAAGAGCACGCTTGAGGGTGCTGGTACTGGGTATCGGCAACGTCATCTACGCGGACGAGGGCATAGGCGTGCACTTCGTCCGCGCGCTCGCGCAGAACTATAAATTTTATCCTAAAGCCGCCGCACGAAATTCTATGGCGGGCGAGGATTTCGCGGCGCAGAATTTCATGCAAAATTCCGCCCAAGTCTCTGCGATACGAAATTCTACCTCGCAAAATTCCATAGAGCGTAACTCCTTGCAAAATTTTGCGACAGTAAATATAGCAAATTTAGACCGAAATTCTACTTCAGAAAATTCCGCAAAGCAGAATTCCGCTTTAAATTCTATTTCGCAAAATTTAGCAATAAATTCCGCAGTGCAAAGCTATATCAATGCGAACCTCGTTGCCAAAAATCCCGCCGCGCCGAGCGATAGTGCGGATCAGATCCGATTTATCGACGGCGGGACGCTGGCTAGCTTTTTGATGCCTACGATGGCGGAATTTGATGAAATTTTGCTTGTAGATTGCATAGACGCGGACGGTGCAAAGGGCGGCGAGGTGTATTTTTTCGACTACGACGCGATGCCTAAGCAGATCAGCTGGAGCGGTTCGGCGCACGAGGTCGAAATGCTTCAAACCCTGCAGATGATGGATCTTTGCGGCGATCTGCCTCACGTTAAAATTCTAGCGGTCGTGCCGCAGCGCATCGAGGAAGCGAGCTTTAAGCTAAGCTCCGTGATATTGGAGTCCTCAAAAACCATGGAAAAAACGGCGCTTAAGTACCTATCGGATCTTGGTTTCGCGCATGAAAAAATCGCCGATCTTAGCGCCCAAGATATAGCGGATCGATTTGCAAAAAAGGGGCGAGATGATAGTAGCATATGAGTTTAACTACCTTAATGAAAACGCGCTGATAGCGCACTTCTTGCTGTTTTATGCTCGCAAAAGCGCACTTGAGTTTTGCCTGAAAAAAGAGGCGAGCTTAATAAGCCTTTTCGTGCGCGGCGGCGAGGATGAAATTTTAAAATTTAGCGACGAGGCGATGCCGCTGATCCCCAACTCTATATTTTTGGCAAAATCATCCGTGCGCGTGGTGGACGAGGGCGGCGCCGAAGCAAAAGCGCTGAAATTTAACGGCACATTTGAAGGTGCCTCTTCGAGCGATTTAAGCAAATTTTTTGAGGATAAAATTTCAAACGCGGCCGGTCAGGCTAAATTTAATAACTTTACCCCGCGAGTGATGAAGGAATATCTCGCTCGCGCCGAGCCGTCTCAAAACGAATTCGGAATAATAAGCGGCGCTAGCGTGCTTCATGACGGAAAATTTGAAGCGGTAAGTAGGGAGAATTTCGCCGGCTTACTGGAGTTTTGTCGCATAAACTTATTTCATGCTCAGCAGGTGCAGATTAAGCGCGGCGGCGCAACTTTCACGCTCAAGGCGGATGTGGATTTTAGCGCCGATTTTCTGATAGCTGCAGGAGTGGGCGCACTGGATGGGATTTTTGTGAGCGATGAAAAGAGCAAAATCGCGCTCGCAACCTTCGAAAAGCCGCTCATAAGCCTAAAAACCAATGCGATCTTTAGAAAAAATCACGAGGACGCGCCTAAGTTTTTTGACGTAAAGCTTGCGGGCGACATATTCGTTTTTGCGCTGGGGCGCGCTTTGGCAAGTGACGGGATCTATTTTTTGAGCGCAAAATGTGAAAATGCTGCGCAAAAAGATAAAATTTTTAAAGTCGCGCCGCTTCAAAACGGCTTTTTGATCGTGCAAAACGAGGATTTTTTAAGCGGTAGCGCAAGCTCTTATCTGAAAAACTCAAAGGACAAAAACTCCGCTCTTTTTGCGCTTACATGCCGCGAAAAAGGAATTTTCAACGACTCCAAAAAACGGGTTTTGCGCTGCTTTTTGGGAGTGGGCGCGGACGATGAGATCGCGATTTATGGCGAAAGCTCTAAGAAGATTCTGCTTAAATTTAATCTGCCGCGCAGCTTCGACGAGCTTAAGGCGCAAATTTTCGCCGACGAAACGGGCGCTAAGCTACTTGAAAATTTTAGCGCCAAATTTAACGTAGACGCCGCGAAAATCGATGAAATTCTAAAAAGCGCAAACGCCGGATTTCACGGTATCTTTAGCGTCGCCGCGCAGCTTATCTGGGGGCGCGATGCGGAGTTTTTGATGGCGGCTGCGGAGGATTTTGCGGGCGGCAAAGGGGTGCGACTCGATTTTTGCACCGATAAGCGCGGCTGCGTGCAAGCGGATAAAATTTTGCGCTCGGCGATGAGCTATGCGCTCGCAGGCACCAATGAAAAGCTGTTTGCGTTCGGATTTTTCGATAGTTTGAGCTATTTCTTAAGCGATCTGGCGGATGAGCGCAAAGAGGATTTTGACGTTTTGATCTTCGGTGGCGCGATGTTTAGCGGGCGCAAATTTGCGGATTTAATGCTTAAGCTTTGCAAAAATTTTGACGCGAGCTTTAGCGACAGCGTCGCGCTTCAAGCACGCTAGATCGGGCATATATGCGAATTTTCGGCAAAGCTTCAAAACCTTATCCGCAAAACAGCGAGTTTAGCTGGTATTGCGGTGCCGATAGCCGCGCCATACGGGCTAAGCTTAGCGCAAACGAGACCTCGCGAAATTTCAAAAAAGCGGCAAAGGGCGCGAGCGTGAAGGATCAAATTTTATTAAATTTAGAGCATATTTTGAGGCGCCCGGTACGTTTTGTCCGCCTGCTGCGAGCGCAACTTGCTTGCAAAACAGCTACTGCGGCGCACAATTTATGAAAGCACGTGCATGAAAGCGGCTAAATTTAAGATTTTCGGAGCAGTGCAGGGGGTCGGGTTTCGCCCGTTCGTCTACAAGCTAGCCGTGGATTTGGGACTAAAAGGCGAAGTATATAACGACGGCGAGGGCGTTAAAATCATCGTTTGCGCAGATCTTTCCGAGCCGCAAAAAGGCTCGATTGATAAAAATTCCGCCCCTTTAAATTTAAGTGAGCCAAATTCTAACGAAATTCAAGCGCAGAAAGTATCGTCATCAGCCGCTCAGTCTTTAAATTCTGCCGAGTCGGATTCTAACGAGGTCGCGAACTCATCACTAAATTTTGCAAGTTCAAATTTAAACGAAAGCTCCTTTTCGCCGCAGAACGCACCGAATTCGCCAAATGATTTGACCGGCTCGTCGCGCGATTTATTGAATGATTTAGCAAGCCTGCCTGATTTAGATTTAACGAGCTTGCCGCATGATTTGACGAGCGATTCGCAAGCTGCAGCGAGCGAGAAATTTTTACCAAACTTATTCGAGACCGATCTAAACGAGCAAGGCTCCATTTTGCCAGCTTCGTCGGATCAAAATTTCATCGTGCAAAATTCGTCGCAGCAGCGCGGTATGTCGCAGAATGAATCGCTGTGCGACTTGCAAGGCGCGAAGGGGGATTTACAGGGCTTTAAACACGATTCGCAAAGTGCCGAGCAAGATCTGCGAGAAGCCGAAATTTTAAAAATTTTCAAACAGCGCCTTCGCAGCGAAGCGCCGCCGCTTTGTCGTATCGATAAAATTATCTGCACCGATCTAAATACACAAGATTTTATGCAGAATTTTACTGATTTTAAGATCACGCAGTCCAAGGAGGGACGTAAATTTAACCCGATTTTGCCCGATTTTGCAATCTGCGATCAGTGCAAAAAAGAGTTTTACGACCCGCAAAATCCGCGCTTTCACTATCCTTTTATCAACTGCACGGATTGCGGCCCGCGCCTTAGCATCATCGCCGCGCTGCCATACGACCGCGCAAACACCACGATGAGGGCATTTGAGATGTGCGAGTTCTGTCGCGGCGAATACACAGACCCGCTTACGCGCCGCTATCACGCCGAGCCGATCTCCTGCCCGCACTGCGGTCCGCAGCTATTTTTATGCGGCGCGGGCGGTGAAATTTTATCAAGCGGCGAGGAGGCGATAGCGCGCACGGCGGAGCTTTTGCGGCGTGGACAGATCGGAGCGATCAAGGGGATGGGCGGCTTTCACATCGTCTGCGATGCGACGAACGAGCGCGCAGTACGCATGCTGCGAACGCTCAAAAAGCGCCCGAGTAAGCCCTTTGCGATCATGTGTCGCGATGCAGCGCAGGCATGGCGCGCAGCGAGCCTAAGCGCAGAGGAAGAGGCGCTGATAGACTGTAACATCAAGCCGATCGTGATTTTAAAAAAGCGTGAGTTTGTTTGGCGCACGCTGGCGGGTTTTGCAGCGGATTTCGGCGCACAAAATTTAAAGGCGCAAGGCAAAAATTCTATATCGCCGAGATTTGCAGGCGAGCAAGAAGAGGCGGCACAAGGGCAAGGCTCTGCGTTACGAAATTTACGAAATTTAGCGGCGCAAAATTTTAGCACGCAAAATATTGGAGTTTGCGCGGAGCAGGGCGGATTGCAGAATGCGCAAATTTTTATCAAAACGGCGCGCCGTAATTTCGCCTGCGACATGCTAGCGGCAGACGACTCGCAGAGCACAGCAAACGAATCAGAGCGCGCGTACGATCGGTCTGATTTGCAACGCGCGGCTAAAAATTTGAACTCGCCGCAAGCGGAAGGCGGGCTAGAGCTGCGACATACAACTAATGAGTTAATTTTACAGTCCGCAGTGGATAGCCAAGACTCGCAATGCGTAGCGAATGGGCCTAATCCTCGGCTTGCGACAGACAAGTCTATTTCGCAAAATTCGGCGAATATTCAGGACTTGCGACATGCTGCAAACAAGGCAGACTTACAGCGCTCGGCGTGCGAGTCTGGTTTGCGACAGAAAATAGATTCGCAAGACTCATGCTCCGTGCAAACATGTGTGGCGGACGTGCGTGGCGCATATTTCGATAACGGGGACGATTTCGTGCGTTTGCCCGCGAGTTTTTCGGCGATTTTTAGGGCAAGAATGATTTTCATCGCTCCGAGCGTGGCGCCGAACCTTAATAAAATCGGTATTTTTCTCGCAAATACCGGCGTGCATCTGCTGCTTTTTGAATACTTTGATCGCCCGATCGTCGCTACTAGCGCCAACATTAGCGGCGAGCCCATTATTTTTAGCAGCGAGGAGCTGCGCGCGAAGCTGAGCGGCGTCATCTCGTTTTACCTGGATAACGACCGCGAAATTTTAACGCCGAGCGACGATAGTATTGCCTTTTTACCGCTATTTGAAGCGCAAACTTTAGCACCTGATTCAAAAACAGCTCGCAGTTTAAGCAAAATTTCCACGCCGCTTCCGATCTGCACTCAGACGGAAAACTCCGTGCAAAATTCCATTCTAGCACAGAATTTCGCGACTAATTCCGCGACCGCACAAACCCTTACCGAGCCGCAAAATTTTAATGGAAATTCCACGGACGGGCTAAATTTCGAGAACTCGCAAAGACCTTCCGATACGGATACAAGTTGCGACGTCGTAAATTTTACTTCCAAAACTAGCTGCGGCGGCACAAATTCGGCGCCTCAAAAAAACCAAAACGATGCAAATTCCGCCGCCGAAGCGAAACTTGTTTGCGGAACGAAATTCACCCGCGCCGCAGGTCTCGCAAATTTAGCAAACGATGCAAATTTTACAAGCTCCGCAAATTTCGCAAATGCCGCAAAACCGACAAGTACCAGTACCGCAAATCTGGCGAGCTACACAAGTTTTTCCTCCGAAGCTAACGCTTTAAATCGCGCTCTGTTTTTGCGAACATCTCGCGGAATGAATCCAAAAATTTTCCCTAGCAAATTCCGTGCCAAAGGCACTTTTCTGGCGCTCGGAGCGGAGCTGAAAAATCAGTTTGCGATCTACAAAGACGGGCAAATTTTCATCTCGCCCTACATCGGCGATCTTAAAAACGTCGCCACGAATGAGCGATTTTTCGCGCTTTTGGATATGTTCGTGCGCGCCTACGAGCTGAAATTCGACGCCGTCATCGCGGATCTGCATCCGCAGTTTTCACACACGCGTTTTTTCGAGCAGCGCGGATACCCCGTGATCCGCTACCAGCACCATTTCGCGCATCTAGTGTCGAATCTAGCGCAAAATGAGCTGCTAGGCAGCGGCAAAAAATACCTCGGCTTCTGCTTTGACGGCACCGGCTACGGCACGGACGGCACGATCTGGGGCGGCGAAATGATGATTTTTAACGAGTTCGGCTTTAATCGCGTAGCGAAATTCGACGAGATCGCGCTTATCGGCGGCGAGAATGCAATCAAAAACATCTACAAGCTCGCGCTCGCGCTCATATTTAAATTCAATGCAAAGGACGCTGCGCGCGAGTTTTTGGCAAAATTTAACGCGAGCGAAGTAGCAAATTTAGAAAAAATCGCGCCGCGTGCCATCCGCTCAAGCTCGCTAGGGCGGCTATTCGACGCGTTTGCTGCGGTCATTTGCGGCCTGCGAACCGTAAGCTTCGACGGCGAGGCGGGTATGCGACTTGAGAGTCTATATATCGACGGCTGCGAGCAGAGCTACGAATTTACGCTGCGAAAGGAGGGCGAAAATTTTATCCAAAACGCGCCACAATCCGCTTCGCAGCAGCAAAGCGCCGATGATTTAGCAAGCGAAGCGGGGCAGGGCGGTTTAAATGTGCAAAATTATAGCGGCGTGAAAGATAGCTGCGCGCTACAAGGCGATTTTAAAGAGCTTGCTGGCGATGCGGCAAGCAAAGGCAAGCTTGGGTCGGCGGCTCAAAATAGCGGCAAAAGGAATGAAAGTTCCGCCGCAAATTCTATAAACCAAGCATCCGCCCTGAATTTAATAAATTCTAAAAGCAAAAGCGCCGCCGATGCGGATCAAACCCCGCAAAATAGAGCTTGTGCGCCAAGCCTTGAGGGCGAATGTTATGTGATCGATTACGAAGAGGCGTTTTTGCAGGCTTTGCGCGATGAGCCGCGCTTGGCTGCGACGAAATTTATCAACGGCCTGGCAAATTTCATCGCGGAGTTTGCGGAGGGCTTCGGGCTGGAGGTCGCGCTAAGCGGTGGGGTCTTTCAAAACGCGACGCTTCTAAATCTTACGTGCGCAAAGCTGCGTGCGCGGGGCATCAAATTTCATCTAAACCGCGAGATCCCGTGCAACGACAGCGGCATCGCATACGGGCAGCTCGCAGCGTATCTAAGCGAAATTTCGCGCTAAGCTCGTCTACAAAAAACGCAATTATAGCCGTCAAACTCGCTCTTTGTAAAATTTATTAGTCTCATCTCGCCGCTAAATTTATGAACTATGCGCCCTGCCTGCGCTTTGCGCAAATTCTAACGCTACGGCGATAAAATCCACCGCAGCTAGCTTTTCTAAAATCGCAAAATCAGCGAACAAATTTGCGCCTTGCTGTCTTTATATGTCGCAGCTGGAACGTTAAAATTTTAAAATTTAACGGCGCGCCGTTGCCTGCCATAGCGTCACAGCGCACTGCTATGGCAATCGATGCAAAATTCTACCGCGGCGCATGGCTAGATACTGCGCAAATCCCAAGCTAAGACGCTATTTAGCGCCTGACTCTTAAAATTTTGGACGTAATTTAGAATAAACGTAGCACCGGTAAAATTTCATCGCGCTAGCACTAAAATACAACGCGAAATCGCGAGCAAAATTTCAAAATACGCACGATGCTTTGGAGCTTTAAATTTTAAAGAATAAGCCAAATTAGCGCAAAATTCTTACTATTTGAGCGGAATTTCGGTAAAATTACGTTCAAAATACGCGAAATAGGGGGAGCTATGAAAAAAGAGGAAAAAGAGAGCGCTGTAAGATTTAGCATTTCGCTGCCGACGAAGCTTTTTGAGGATCTCGATGAGATGGTGCGCGCCAAGCAGTACCTAAGCCGCAGCGAGTTTATCCGCGATCTCATACGCGAAAAAATGGTCGAGGGCGTGCTTCACGGAGATGGCGAGGACGACTGTGTGGGCGTGCTTTGCATCGCTTACGATCATCACCAAAGCGATCTGATCGAGCAACTCGTAGAGATCGAGCACCATGCAAACGTCACTATCGTCAGCACCAGCCACTTCCACATCGACGAGCGCCACTGCTTCGAGGAGATCACGATGCGGGATAAAATTTCAAAGATCGAGCGGCTCAGCGCCAAAATCGGCGCGCTAAAAGGGGTGAAATTTTCCAAGCTCGTAAAGGCGGTCATCACCGAAGCGTAGGGCTTTTGCACGTTTTTAAAAACAGCGCGTCGTGCTAAATTTATGCGCTTTTAAATTTAAACGCAGCGGCTGCGCGACTTTTGCGAGTTGTGCAGCGCGATTCTCGATCGAGTAGCGAATTCGGGCGGCGCGGCTGCGCAAGGCGTGCAAATAAAATTTATTTAAATTTACGCGGCAAACGAAAGCGCAAAATTTTATAAATTTTAATCAAAAAGCATTCTTGCCGCGGGTCTAAATTTTACCGCACAGGCACGAAACCGGCAAAGCTCGCGACTAAAAATTTTATAGGCGCCGTTTTCATGCCGCATTTGTAAAGCCGAGCTAGCGCAAAATCGATATTAAAATGGTCGCCGCATTGATGTTCGGCACGCCGGAAAGCACGCGCGAGATTGTATAGCGCCGGTAAAATCCGCTCGCAAGCTCTGAATTTCACGCTCCCGTCTACGGCGATCTTTAAGTTTGTTTGAGCCGTTGCAAACTGCGAGATCTAAATTTACGGCGTACGGCTTTGCAATCTGCAGGTAGGCGATTAAATTTAAAGCAGCGCTTTACTCGCGAGCTTTAAAAATTTTACGTCGAGCCTTCGCAAACAAAGCATGAAATTTAGATAAAACCGAAGCGCATAAATTTCCAAGCCCGTTAAATTTCATAAAATTTCGCGTCTTGATATAAAATTTATCAAATTTACGCCATTTAAAGCAAAAACGTGGTATTTTACGCGCAAAATTTATTATACCAAGGAGAAAAAATGTGTAAAGATTGCGGCTGTTCCATCGGCCACACTCACGAAGCGGGCACCCATTCGCACGCAGATATGACACACGAGCATGTCCACACCCACGCGGACGGCACCGTCCACTCTCACGCCCATATGCATGAGGCGGGGGTCGATCACGAGCACGACGCGCACGATCACATCCACGCAAATGTCGCTATCAGCGATGCCAAGACGATCGAAGTGATGAGTAAAATTTTAAGCGCCAACGACGAGGAGGCCGCTCACAACAGAGCCCATATGGATGAGGATAAAATTTTATGTCTAAATTTGATGAGCAGCCCCGGCAGCGGCAAGACGACGCTACTTGAGGCCACTATCAAAAGCGGCAAATTTAAAATCGGCGTCATCGAGGGCGATCTAGAGACTAACCGCGACGCCGATCGCATCATAAAAGCTGGCGCGCAGGCCCATCAGATCAGCACCGGCGAGACCTGCCATCTGGACGCCTTTATGGTTCACGAGGGGCTTCATCATATCGATACGAAAGGCTTGGATCTGGTTTTCATAGAAAACGTCGGAAACCTCGTCTGCCCTGCGGCATTCGACGTGGGTGCGCACCTGAACGTAGTGCTTCTAAGCGTGCCCGAGGGTAGCGATAAAATCGCAAAATACCCCGTGATATTTCGCCGCGCAGACTGCGTCGTAATCACCAAAACCGCGCTACTACCGCATTTTGACTTCGATATGGATGAAGTAGTGCGTGAAGTGCATAAGCTCAATCCGAAAGCCGATGTCATCGCGCTTGATAGCAAAAGCGGCGAGGGCGTGGAGAAATGGCTGAAATTCCTACAATACAAGAAGGAATTTCGTTAATGTGCCTTTCAATCCCTTCAAAAATCATCTCGATCGATGAAAATAATTTCGCCACCGTAGAGACTCTGGGCGTGCGCCGCGGCGTGAGCTTGGATCTTCTCCCCGAGCCCGCGGCGGTCGGGGAGTACGTGCTGATCCACGTTGGCTTTGCGATGGAGAAGATCGATACACAGCGAGCGAAGGAGAGTATCGAAATTTACGAGCAGATTGCAAAGCAGATGAGGGCGGAAGAGGGCTCCGTGTATGAAAGCATAGAGCCGAGAGCCGGCGCAGAGAATTAAAACGGCTTGCAAATCCGTAAAATTTAAGGTAAATAATGGATCTAATCAAGGATTTTAGGGATAAGGAGCTGATTTTAGCGCTTAGCAAGCTGATAATTTCTAAAAGCAAAAAGCCGCTAAACATCATGGAGATTTGCGGCGGACACACGCACTCGATCATGAAATTCGGCCTTCCGAGCCTGGTCGGCAAAAATATCAAATTTATCCACGGTCCCGGCTGCCCGGTGTGCGTGATGCCGCGCAGTCGCATCGACGAGGCGATCAAGCTCGCCGCGATGCCGCAGAGTATTTTTTGCACTCTAGCAGACATGCTGCGCGTGCCCGGCTCTCGCACGAGCTTGCAGAAGCTGCGCAGCGAGGGGCACGACATCAGAGCGCTTTATAGCCCGCTTGATTGCATAAAGATCGCGCAGGAAAATCCGCAAAAAACAGTGATATTTTTTGCGATCGGCTTTGAGACGACGACGCCGATGAGCGCCGTGCTGATCGATAAGGCGCTGAGTTTGGGGCTAAAAAATCTCTTTTTCCACATCAATCACGTCACGGTGCCAGCGCCCGTGCGAGCGATCTTAGACGATGCGGACGTGCAGATCGATGCGTTTTTAGGGCCTAGCCACGTAAGCGTGATCACCGGCGCGAAGGCCTACGAGAGCATTGCGCAGGATTACAAAAAACCGATCGCCGTAAGCGGATTTGAGCCGCTTGATATAATGGCGGGCGTGTTAAATTTGGTGGAGCAGCAAAACGCCGGTACCTACGAGGTTTTCAACGAATACGAGCGCGTCGTAAAAGATAGCGGCAACCAAAAAGCACAAAATTTAATAGATAAATATTTTGAAATTTGCGATTTTCCGTGGCGAGGGCTCGGCGAAATTCCAAAAAGCGGCATGAAGTTGCGCCCGCAGTACGCGGCGCTGGATGCCAGGGTACAGTTTGATTGCAGCGTACAGAGCGCTCCCGAGAGCAAGGCCTGTATCTGCGGCGAAATTTTGCGCGGCAAAAAAAACCCGTATGATTGCAAGGTTTTCGGCAAGCACTGCACGCCGCAAAACCCGATAGGATCGTGCATGGTCTCAAGCGAAGGGGCGTGCGCGGCGTACTATAAATACGGCGACGTCAAAAACGCGGGCTAAATTTTGCGCGCGGTATTCGGCTAGCAGAGCGTAAATTTTAAAAACAAGTCATGCTTTAAAATTTTAACCGAAGCGAAATCGTCGCGCTAAAGCTTTGCTTTAAAATTTTGTGCGGCGCCGTAGCGGCACGGCTTGTTCGACTGCGGAATACGGGCTTATAAATTTTGAAACCGAGAGAAAAGGAAAAATTTGAACGAAACTATACTTTTAAGCCACGGCGGCGGCGGCGAGGAGATGAATAGACTCATCAACGAGACAATCTTTGCGGCGTTTGATAATGAAATTTTACGCGCGAACAATGACAGCGCGATTTTGCAATTTGAAGCGACGCGCGCCGAGGGCATAGCGGTAGGCAGGCAGGCGGCTTTGAATTCTGCTGCTGTCGATTTTACCGATACAAATTCAAATCTCGCGACCGAGAATTCCGTCGCGGCAAATAGCACGAGTAAGAATTCCGCTACGGCAAACGCTCATCTTAGCGGCGCGCTTGCCGCCGACACAAAAATTGACGATGAAAATTTCGCAAATTTAGCCTTTTCGACCGATAGCTTCGTCGTCACACCGCTGTTTTTTAACGGCGGAGACATCGGCAAGATCGCCGTTTGCGGCACCGTCAACGACCTTGCGATGGTGGGCGCGAAGCCGCTGTTTTTAAGCTGCGCGCTCATCATCGAGGAGGGGCTTAGCCTAAGCGAGCTGCGACGCATCCTGGACTCGATGGCGAGCACTGCACGAAGCTGCGGCGTTCGTATCGTTTGCGGCGACACAAAGGTCGTGCCGCGCGACAAATGCGATAAAATTTTCATCAACACTAGCGGCATCGGCCGTATTTTGCGACCTGCGCGCGTACAAAATATCAAAGCGGGCGCAAAAATCCTGCTTAGCGGCGACATCGGGCGGCACGGGGCGGTGATACTCGCGGCACGCGACGAGATCGCGCTAAGCAGCGAGCTGCAAAGCGACTGCAAACCGCTTTGCGCTGCGGTAGAAAAGCTGATCTCGCAAGGCGTGAAGATCCAGGCGATGCGAGATGCGACGCGCGGCGGGCTCAGCGCGGTTTTGAATGAATTTGCAAGCTCTAGCGGGCTTGAATTTTTGGTGCGTGAAGAGGATATCAAAATCAGCGACGAAGTAGTGGGCGTGTGCGAGCTGCTAGGCTTCGAGCCGTACGAGCTTGCAAACGAAGGCACTTTCGTAGCGATCGTAGAAGATGGCGCCGAGGCAGATAGGGCGCTTGAAATACTGCGCGAATTTGACGCAAATGCCGCAATCATCGGCGAAGTACGCGAAGCAGGGCACGACAAAGGCGAATTTAAGGGCGCTTTGACGCCTAGACCTAGTGCACATGATGGATCTGTGGATGTGAGCGACGCGGGCACGTTATCAGAAAATAGGGCGGGACAATTTCAAACTTCGCATGCGGCAAAAGGGCGAGTGATTTTGCAAAATGCCTACGGCTCGCAGCGATTTTTGGAGCTCCCGAAAGGCGAACTACTGCCGAGGATTTGTTAAATTTGCGTGCAAATTTGGCAAATTTAAGCCTAAATTTCAGAGCACGTTTTTAAATTTACAACAAAATTTCGTATAAAATACGGCGCGGCCGTAAAATTTAGAGGAAAAAATGCATGAACTATCGATCGTAGCGGATCTTGTGGCGCTATGTGAAAAGGCGTTAAACGCCGAAAAAGCAAAGAAAAAAGGCGTGACTGAGCAGCAGGGCGATAAAAATAGCTGCAACATCGCCGATACCGCCAATGAAAATACGGATTTCGCAAATACCGACATAGACACTAAGAATACCGAAAATACGGGCGTTGTGGATACGAACTTAAACAGCAAAAACAGCGATTTTTATAAAAATTTAGATGCAAAACCACAGGCGCCCTACGATACATTTGCTTTGAAGAGTCCGCAAATAAGGGAGCTGCACGTAAAAATAGGGCGACTAAGCGGCGTGGAATCACATTATTTGCAAAACTGCTATGAGGTCTTTCGCGCAGGCACCGTCTGCGAAAATGCGGATCTCATCATCCATACCCAAGAAATCATCGTAAAATGCAAAAACTGCGGTTTTAGCGGAGATTTGACGCAGAACTACTTTTCTTGCCCGCGCTGCAAAAGCCCTGAAATCAGCGTAATCGACGGCGAGGATATGTATCTTATGCGCCTGGTTATTGAATAAAAAAGGGCGTTTTTTAGGGGCAATAACTCCCTATATTTTTAAATTTAAACTCCTTGTCATAAGCAAAATTTCATTTCCGTCCAATTCGGATATTTTTATCTATTTTAATTCTTGCGGAAAACACATCGTCCTGCTAATTTCATTTTAAGTCACATAAATTATCAAATGTATTTATGTAAAAATTCTTCTAATAAAAACCATTAATAAAAACAACAAATGCGTTAAAAATACATAAAATTATTCACATAATTATACGTTAATTTCGTATTGATTTTTTACTTGAAAATTATAGTTTTCAATATGAAATACCTAGAATTATAGTGCTTTTGCTCCAAAAAATTGAAAAACGATAAACTACTGATATATATTTTCATATTAATGATTTTTATGCAATAAACGATTTATAAAAATGAATTTTTTGATTTTATTAATTTTGCATCATTTACATAAATTTTATGAACGTATTTATTTAAATTCTAATAAGCTTATTGCATCACCCTATTTCGTATCTAATATTTACAATATTAAATTAATACAAATCATACTTATATTTTGCATTAATTTAATATTGTAATAGTATTGACAATGATTATCTCATCTGATATAATAACGCGAAAATTTTATCAGATTTTAGGAGTTAAATTTTGAAAGTTTTTACTCTCTCTCTCTCTCTCTCTCTGAAGCTGCAGCTACCCTACTTTTATTGAGTGCCGCAAATCCAGCCATAGCCGACGAGCAAACTAAGCAAAGCGTAAATCTCGGCGAAGTAGAAGTTACCGCAAACAAAATAAGTGAAAATTTAAAGGATGTACCACAAAGTATCAGCGTCGTAAGCGATACTGAGCTACAAGAGCGCGATGTCAAAAACGTCGAGGAGCTGGTCAAAACTATGCCAAACATTACCGGTGTAGGCGGAATGTACGAGGGCATCAGCACTAGAGGACTCAATCCTTCGATATATACGAGTTCCAACCCCGTCACGGTCTATGTCGGCGGCGTAGCACAAAGCAACAAAGACGCAGCCTATATCCCCGTTACAAATATCGATCACGTCGAGGTTTTGCGAGGTCCTAGCAGTGCGATCTACGGCAAAGACTCAATCGGCGGCATCATCAATATCGTTTTAAAAGAACCGACTAACGAGTGGAGCGGCAGCGTCGGCGCCGAATACGGCTCGCACAAATACATGCTAGGTCTTTTTGAAACCAGCGGCGCACTGATTGATGATAAACTATTTTTAGGATTAAACGGCTCGGCGTCCAAAGAGGACGGCTGGATCATCAACGATCTAAACGGCGATAAAGCCAACGACAAGAAAAATTACAATTTCGGACTAAATTTAAAGATAGTGCCGACCGATCGTTTTACGATTAAAATTTACGGCGATCTTTTTCACCGCCAGGACAACTCGCTCGACGAGCTTTTTATCCCAAAATCGAGATTTGGCAATATCTCAAAAAGCGAAGCCAAGCATATAAACTTAGAAACTCCCGCCCGCGTAAAGCAAACCTCTAGCTCGGGAGCGTTAGATCTAAAATATGAATTTGACAAATTTGACGCGACTTCGGCTACGACCTTTCGTAGAGCCAAAAAAGACGGGCTTTACGACGAGGATTTTGGTAGTAAAATAACCTATCTCGACCCCGATCACTACGGGCTAGTTACATTTTTAAATTCTAAAAATGATACCTTCTCCGAGGAGCTTAGATTTAGTAGCGTAGGCGAGCAAAGCTTCAAATGGGTTGGTGGACTTTATTACGAAAACGAAAAGCAAGTCTTCGGCCCGATCGGCGACCAATACGGCGACGGCGGTAGGACGATAGTCGAGGATTGGCCTTCGGTCAATCGCGCGCAGACGGCATCGGTATTTGGTCAGATCATCTATCCGATCACGAGCAAATTTGATGCGACGCTTGGCGGCAGGTATCAGCAGATCAGAAAGCACACAAAAGTCGATTATTTCTCATACGAGCTAGGACACAATCCCGGTGCGCCCGCGTTTTCGATGGATGAGAAAGCGACATTTAGGACGTTTTTGCCAAAAATCGCACTTGGATACGATATCACCGACGAGCTAAATATTTACGCGATGTATTCAAAGGGCTATCTAGCCGGCGGCTTTAATTTCTACACCACCGGCGGCAGCAGAGAGGATAATAAATTTGATGCACAGACGAGCGATGACTACGAGATCGGCGTAAAGGGTTCGTATGAGAGCTTTAGATTTTCTACCGCGCTATTTTATATGGACATCAAGGGCACGCATATATTTTACACCGACCCCAATAACCCCAACATCTACTCGACCGCAAACGCTGATAAGTCAAAATCTATGGGCGTGGAATTTGAAGGCGTCGCAAAAGCAAGCAAAGAGCTTGATATAAATTTAGCCGCGAGTCTGCTAAAGACCAAATACGGAGATTATATCAACAAAGACGGCACGAATAATAAAGGTAATAAAATCGAGAAAAACCCCGAGTATAAGCTCTCTTTGGGCGCGTCATACTACGCTCCGATGGGAATTTATACAAGACTGGACGGAAATATGATAGGCAAGACCTACTTCGATGCTCAAAATAAGCTAGCTCAAAAGAGCTATTTTACGGCGGATGCAAAAGTAGGCTATCTAAAAGATGGCTTTGACGTGTATTTTTACGTCAAAAATTTGACCGACAAAGAGTACTTCTCGCACATACGCGACAGAGCGAGCAATGTCTTGATCACCTATGGCAAAGGCAGAACGCTCGGCGTTGGCGTAAGATATAGTTTTTAAATTTAGTAAATTTATTAAAAGAAAGGATGAAAAATGAGGAAAAGTTTAGCTGCATTGGTAGTTTTAGGTGCATTTAGCGTAGCAGGCGCGCATGATTTTTGGCTTGCGGGTCAAAATGACGACAAACTAAGGGTTCAGATCGGATTTGGAGATGGATTTGCCACGTGCGAGCCGATTGATAAGCAGAGAGAAAATAATTTTGAAATCCCCGTAGTTATAGATAAAAACGGCAAAAAAATCGAGCTAAAGCGCACGAGCGAGAACTATAAATTTGAAGGCGAAAAGCAGCCGGAAGGCGTCTATATTATTACCGGGCAATATAAACCGACCTTTTGGACCGAGGATAAAAGCGGCAAATGGCATATGGGCGGCACGAAAGATACGATCAAAGACGCTAAATTTTGCCGTCGCGCCACTATGCTCGCAAAGGGCGTAATCAACACACAAGCAGGCGATCTCATAACTAAGCCTGTGGGCGAACGACTAGAGCTCGTACCTTTAGAAAATCCGGTAAATTTCAAAGCCAATAAGCCGTTTAAAATTAAAGTGCTATTTGAAGGCAAGCCGCTTGCAAATGCCGCGGTTGAAGGTGCGCCGGATGGGTTTCTGGAAGATATGAGTGCATTTTATGGTATGACCGACGATAAGGGCGAAATCGAGGTTATGGCGCTAAAGCCGGGTCCTTGGATACTAAAAGCAAGAAATAAGCTCGCATTTTCGGACCCAAAGAAATGTGACGAAGAGACGATCATCGCGTCCTTTGCCTTTGAAGTGAAATAAGTTTAAATTTGCTCTAAATTTTACGCCGGCTTTTAAATTTAAAAGCCGGATTACGCTATGTGAGGACTTTCGCGAACTTTGTAGTTGCCGCGCGTAGGCTGCGCTTTTAACTCGTCGCGATTTGCGTATTACGCTACGACGAGCCTTCCTGGCAAAATTTCAATTTTAGCTTGAATGCTCACTTTTTCATAAATGAACTTTAAAATTCAGCTTCTAGTGCCTATTCGCCTGAAACAATCCTCGTTCAAAGCCAAAAGATTAAATTTAATTCAGATTTTGCTCTATTTAAAATTCCACTCGTGCTCTAAAATTTATCTAAATTTCAAACCCCGCAAGTATAATCCGCCATAAAATTTTAAAAATCTAAAGGCACAACTTTATGAACCCTAAAATTTTAAGCGCCATAAAATTTCGCGGTATAACCTCTAGCGTTTTGGCAATCTGCACTTATCTGATCATTTGGGTTTGTTGCGAGTTTTGGCATGACGTTGAAATAAGCAAATTTTTAGGCGTTGCCGCCGTAATTGTTGCCATAATTTTCGCTTCGATGATTTTTAAACTCTCGGCAACCAAAATTATCTCTGATATCTCCGATAGTAAGGTCTTTAGGACGTATTTAATTACCTTTATTGCTCGAGTGCTTTGGACTATCATGGTTATTGCATTTTTATTGTATGCTATAAATATTGCGAGCTCGGAAACTCTTAATTACTTCTTTCATAGCCACAGAGAATCTTTTGTAGATACATTCTATTCTGTTATTAGAACAACTCAAAATATAGGGTTTAGTTATCAAAACGAAGCGACGCTGATTACCATATGGAGCAATATCTTTCTTGTTGTAATTCCAGCACTTAAAACTATTAATTACGTAGTGTTGATACTAGTGTATTATAAACTAGGCAAAGCTGCCACAAATAAAATTTTTTACTTCTGTGGAGGATTATATTTTATGTATTGGATACTTCTAAATATTATGAATGTATTCGTTAATCTTCCGAAAATGAGCAATGTAACAGCGGTATGTATCATACTTATAGCGATTTTTTTATCTGAAATTTTAGAACTTATCGCTTGGATTAGGATTAAAGGGATTTCGGGTGCAGAGCTTTGGAATAAAAACTTATGGACGACGCCTGCAAAATAAATCAAAAAACCAATTTGAAATTACGCGCAAGCCATTTAAAATTTCATAAATTTACTTACAAATTCCATATCGCACCGCGAAATTCATATGCCGATGTAAATTTTCAAATTCGCCCTACTTTAAAATTTCATCTTTTACCTAAAATTTATCATTAAAAATCTATAATATTCCAAAATATATTTTCTAAACGCAATCGCCTATAAAGCACGTGAAATCAGGCGTATTAAAAAGTATATAATCTAAATTAAAGGATAGAAAATGAGTAAGCCTCACTCTTTCGCGCTAGCACTTGCGCTGTGTGCTAGTTCGCTTTTTGCAGATCGCATCGTAACCGATCAGTTGGGCCGCGATGTCACGCTGCCTGATCAAGTTAAGCGCATAGTCGTGCTTCAGCACCAAAGCCTAAACGCGCTAAATGAGCTAAACGCGCTGGATAAGGTCGTCGGCGTGCAGGAGTCGTGGGAAAAGTCGCTCGGCAAAAACTACATCCGCCTAGCCCCGAGCCTAAAAGATATGCCCACACCTGGCGATCTAAAGGCCATCAACTACGAGGCGGTGCTTAAGCTAAAACCAGATGTCGTAATCGTCACGAACTACATCCCGCAAGAATACATCGACAAGATGGCGGAGCTCAAAATCCCCGTCGTCGCCGTTAGCTTTCAGCGCAGCGACGCCGCCGATAAGAGCAAGCTAAATCCGACCTTCAAAGACGATGAAGCCGCCTACACCGAGGGCTTTTACGACGGCATAGAGCTTCTTGGCAAGGTTGCAAACCGCGAGAAGGAGGCCGCCGAGCTCATAAGCTTCGTCAAAACCTCGCAAGAGCAACTAAAGGCTAAATTTAGCGACTTCATCGTAGATAAAAGACCTAAAATTTACATGGCAAATCCCGATCTCACGACCTACTGCAGCGGTAAATACACGGGCATAATGTTTATGCGTGCAGGCGCGCAAAACGTCGCAGCAGAGAGTATCAAGGGCTACAAGCAGGTCTCTGCCGAGCAAATTTTAGCGTGGGCGCCGCAGATGATCTTCGTGCAGGATCGCTATCCGCAGGTACCCGCCGAGCTTAAATCCAATCCTCAGCTTGCAAATTTAAGCGCGGTTAAAGAGGATAAAATTTACATGATGCCCGAATACGCCAAAGCGTGGGGCTATCCGACTGCCGAAGCCATGGCGCTTGGCGAGTGGTGGCTAGCGATGAAGCTCTATCCGACGCACTTTGACGAGGCGGAGTTTAACAAAAAAGTGGAGGAATTTTATCAAAAATTCTACCGCACGAGCTATAAATGAAATTTTCCGCCCTACTGCTGCTCTGGATCCTGCTATTTGCGGTATCGCTTGGCACCTGGCAGTATCCAGTTGGCCTAGAGGAGAAGGGCAAAATTTTTACCAGCAAGATTCTGCGTAAAATCGCAAAATTCCGCCTTGCAAAAGCATCTGAAATTCCCACGACAAAATGAAATTTATATAAAAATTTATCTGGATTTTATACCGATCGGCTATAATTCCGCTATTCTAACCCCGCATATTTTGCGGAATTTTCAAGGAGAAAAAATGCTTAAACTTCACTCAATCCTTCTTGGTGCAGCGCTTTGTGCTAGCCTGGCTTTTGCAGATCGCACGATTACCGATCAGCTCGGTCGCAAGGTCACGATCCCGGATCAAGTAAATCGCATCGTCGTGTTACACCACGAAGCGCTCAATGTCTTAAACGAAATCAACGCCCAAGATAAGGTCGTAGGCATCCTAAAAAGCTGGGAGCAACGCCTAGGCAAAGAGTATAATCGCTTGGCGCCGAGTTTTAAAAACCTACCTAATCCGGGCGATATCAAAGATGTCAATTACGAAGCTCTGCTTAGTTTAAAGCCTGATGCGGTCGTAGTAGTAAACTACTTCCCCAAAGAATATATCGCTAAAATGGAGGAGTTGAAAATCCCAGTCGTAGGCATTTCGTTTTTTAGCTCTGCACAAGAGGAAAAAGCTAAGCTAAATCCGACCTTTAAAGATGAACGCGATAGCTTCGCTGCTTACGATGAGGGCTTTTACGAGGGGGTTAAAATTCTAGGCGAACTAAGTAATCACGAAAAGGATGCCGCTGAGCTGATAGATTTCGTTAAAAAATCACAAGCTGATTTAAATGCCAAATTTAGCAATTTTATCGTGGATAAAAGACCTAGAGTTTATATGGCAAATCCCGATCTTACGACCTACGGTAGCGGCAAATATACTGGCGTAATGTTAGCAAGAGCGGGTGCGACGAACGTCGCCGCTGCAGATATAAAGGGCTACAAGCAGGTTTCGCCGGAGCAAATTTTAGCATGGAATCCGCAGATTATCTTAGTGCAAAACCGCTATCCTCAAGTACCTGCCGAACTTAAGGCAAACCCTGCGCTAAAAGGTCTTAGCGCCGTGAAAGAGGATAGAATTTATCTAATGCCCGAATTCGTTAAAGCATGGGGTCATCCGACTGCTGAAGCGATGGCGCTTGGCGAGGAATGGCTTGCGATGAAGCTTTATCCGCAAAATTTTAAGGACGCAAACTTTGATAAAAAAGTAGAGGAATTCTACGAGAAATTTTACCGCGTCAAATATCAAAAATAATGCTGAACCTAATCCTGCTTCTTTTTTGGGTAGTGCTGGCGCTAATCTCGCTCGCTAGTGGGCAGTTTCATATACCATTAGAAGAAATTTTTAAAATTCTCTTTAGCGGAGGCGGCGATGAAGCCGCCAAAAGTGTGATGCTGGATGTTAGAATTCCGCGCATTCTACTCTCCAGCCTTTGCGGTGGAGCGCTTGCTATCGCGGGTTTGAGTTTGCAAGCAGTATTTAAAAACCCACTCGTTGGCCCGCACATCGTAGGCGTTAGCACCGCAGCGGCATTCGGCGGCGCGCTTTGTATTTTGCTAGGATTGAGCGGCTTATGGCTTGCGGGGTTTGCATTTTGCTTCGGACTTGCGGCGCTATTTTTGCTCTATCTTTTGGCAAAATTCGTAGCACGCGCTGATATTTTCTCACTCATTTTAGCAGGTATAGTCATTAACGGCGTATTTGCCGCACTTACGAGCTTGGTGCAGTATCTGGCAGACGATGAGGAAGTACTGCCTAATATCGTTTTTTGGCTACTGGGAAGCTTCGTAAGCGCAGGATATGATAAAGTAATTTTGATGTGCGCGATCGCCCTGCCCGCTTCTGCAGTCTTAATCGCGCTGAGATGGCGGTTTAATCTACTCAGCCTAAATGATGATGATTTGCGCGTGCTAGGCGTGGACGTTAAATTTCTGCGCTGCACGATCCTAGCGCTTTGCACTGCTCTGATCGCCGTACAAGTTAGCGTCAGCGGAAATATCGGCTGGATAGGTCTTGTAGTGCCGCACGCCACCAGGCTCATCGCGGGCAGCGACCACGTGAAGCTAATGCCTGCCTGCTTCATCGCAGGAGCGATCTTTATGCTGGCAATCGACGATCTATCTCGCTCGCTAAGTAGCGCCGAAATTCCTTTAGGAATTCTATCCGCTCTCATCGGAAGCCCGATCTTTGCCCTACTTCTAAAAAGGAGCGCCAAAAATGCAAAATCTAATTGAGGTAAAAAATGCTGGCTTTTACTACGAGGCGGAAAAATTCTGCTTTCGCAACTTAAGCTTCGAGCTTGCCAGCTCTCAAACATTAGCGATTTTGGGCTTAAACGGGCAAGGCAAAAGCACGCTAATGTCGTGTATGATGGGGATTTTGCAGCCTAAAGAAGGCGAGATCGTGCGCAAGGCAAAATTTGCTTTCTTGCCGCAGAGCTTTAACGTCGCATTTGATTACAGCGTGCTTGACATCGTACTGATGGGGCGAGTACGCGAGATCTCGCTCTTTTCAAAACCGGGCAAAAAGGATATTCAAATCTGCCTTGACGCTCTGGATACGCTAGGCGTCGCCCATCTGCAAAAGCGCAGCTTTAACGCCCTTAGCGGCGGGCAGAGGCAGCTCGTGCTCTTTGCTAGAGCCCTAGCTAGTGGCAGCGACGTGCTGTTTTTGGACGAGCCTGCCAGCGCGCTTGATATCAAAAACCAAGACCGCGTGCTAAGCCTCATCGCGAATCTACGCTCAAATAGCGATGCGAGCATAGTTTTTACCACCCATCAGCCTAACCACGCCCTTGCAGTCGCCGATCGCACACTGATCTTGCGAAATGATCTTAGCTACAACTACGGCGCAAGCAACAAAATTTTAACTGAAGCCGCGCTTAGCTCGCTCTATGGCGTGCAGATCAAAACGGCGGAATTTGACGTTGCGGGCGAGCAAATCCCCAGCATCACGCAAATTTTCAGCGCGCAGGTGAAGTAGCGGCGCGACAAAGCAACTCATCAATCGGCGCGAAATTTTAAATCGTGGGATTTTGCCTTGATCTAAATTTAAATCTCGGAATTTTGTTTTGAAATGCCGTCTTAAAATTCCGATTAAAATTTTATATCGAGATTTTGCCATAGAATTCCAGTCTAAATTCCATAGTGAAATTTTGCCGCGGGGAATTCCGATCAGAAATCTCATAGCGGAATTCTACCTGCGGCTTGCCAGTTTTCGAAACGTGCGATGAAAGTATGTCGCGCTTGAGATCTGAAATTCCGCCGCGAAATTCTACCTCGTAAATCCATAGATGGAATTCCATTTTAAAATCCCGCGACGGAATTTTATTCTCGCTCTGGTAGAATTCCTGAAATTCCGCAGTCTGCAAACTTGACCGCGATAAAATTTAAAATTTTAAATTTAGCTATTTAATTCCTGCTTTACATCGATTTATGTATACTTCGGGATAAATTTTAAAAAGGCTTATTATGCAAGATCTCGTATCTCAGGCAAGAAAAGAGGGGATGATCAGCACTGGCATTGATCTATTTTTAGTGGCGGTGCCTGCGACTTTAGTTGCGCTAGATATTGCTACTGGCGGCATGCTAGGGCTTAGCACCAACAAGACGGCTACCTATATCACTGGCGGAATTATTTTTGCTCTTTTGTGTGTTTCGGTATTTTTCAGGCTAAAAGCGCTCCGCAAAATTTCAATGCTTAGCGGCATAAAAGCGGCGGTGCTTTACCGCAACTGCGTAATTGTCTGCATCTGTGTCATTGCCATAACAAGCATCTTTTTATCGATTCCTTTATCGATCTCACACAAGCATTTGGCAATGATATTGTGCATTTTGATAGCGTTTGCGGGCGCAATCTACATGATCGTAGCGTGGTTTTGCATAAATTTTGCTTTAGCGCGCGTAAGCGGCGTGGGGATCTTTGAGACATATGTGTGGCTCTGCGTCATCCTTTTTCCGTTAAATGCACTATACCATTTGATATTCCCCATAACCCTCACAATAACTAGCATCGTGCATCTGCTAGCCTGGAGCAAGATAGAAAAGATAAGCGTAAACGTTTAGAATTTCACAAATATCTTGTCGCGATAGAATTTCGATCTTGTCGGTTTAATTTATATTTTATGCTTGTTTATATATACTTCGGGTCAAATTTTTAAAAAGGGTTTATATATGCAATTCATTGTATCTCAGGCAAGAAAAGAGGGGATGATCAGCACCGGCATCGATCTGTTTTTGGCGGCGCTACCCGTGGTTTTTATCGTGGTAGGCTATGTCTCTTTCAGCGAGCCATGGCGCCTTGACGACGAGACGATAAATTATATCGCTAGCGGAATTTTGATTGCTTTTATTTGTGTTTCAGTATTTTTCAGATTGCAGGCGCTCCGAAAAATTTCAGCGCTTAGCGGCATAAAAGCAGCGACGCTTTATCGCAACTGCATAATAATCTGCGTCTGCTTTTTTGCGCTAGCGCTCGTGCTCAATTACCTTTATCCGAGGGAGCCTGACGCAGACGGCGGGCAGAGTGATAATCCATTTGCGGCGATATTTGGACTAGCGCTTTTCGCAGGCGTTATTTACATAATCGTCGCATGGTTTCGCATAAATTTCTCTTTGGCGCGCGTAAGCGGCGTGAGTACCTTTCGGACTTATGTGTGGCTTTGTGTGGGACTTTTTGTGCTAAATATACTATGTAACGCAGCGATTATTGCTATAGCTATTTCCTCCGAGCCGCGGACCGAGCAGGTCTCGGCTTTAGCTATTGCTGTCGTAATGCTTAAACTGCTCCTGCCGTTTGCCGCTCTCATAATAACCGGCATCGTGCATTTACTAGCCTGGAGCAAGATAGAAAAGATAAGCGCAGAGGTTTAAATTTTAAATTTCATAAACCCTTGTCACGATAAAATTTCGCTCTTTTCGGTTTGATTAGCGTTTTACATCTGCTTTTTGCATATTGAAATAAATTTTTAAAAGGAGTTATACGACGTGCAAGACACCATATCTCAGGCAAGAAAAGAAGGGATGATCAGCACTGGCATTGATCTGTTTTTAGCGGCGTTACCGGTGGTTTTGATGGCGATAGACTTTGTTTTTGAGGGCATACCGGGGTATCCATATAATATCGTGATCATCAGCGGAATTTTTATCGCTTTTATTTGCTTCTCGGTGATTTATAGGTTAAGAGCGCTCAGCAAAATTTCAGCTCTTAGCGGCATAAAAGCGGCAGCGCTTTACCGCAACTGCATAATTATTTTCATCAGCATCTCGGTGTTTTCATTATTTCATCCGATAATTTCTTGTAGAGAAGAGATGATTAGAGAGACAATAGGAGAGACAATATGGGATTTGGCGATACCCGCAGCCGCAATCTACATAATCGTAGCGTGGCTTCGCATAAATTTTTCGCTTGCGCGCGTAAGCGGCGTGATGATATTTCGGATCTACGTGTTGCTCTGCATCTTCTTTTTTGCGCTAAATTGGCTATGTGGCGCAGGGCCTTTCGGTTTGGCTACCTCCAAGCCGCAAATTGGCGATTCCGATGCGGTTTTAATTATCGCGTCATTGAAGGAATTTTTGCCGTTTGCTGCCTTGATAATAACTAGCATCGTGCATCTGCTAGCTTGGAGCAAGATAGAAAAGCTCGCCTAAGCCGAAGCGCTTTCGTTTTGCAGCGACCGCGCGCTTTTGTAAGTCTAAACCGCAGCAACGTCCAAAAGCCGCGCTATCCGGCGCAGCATCGCCGCATACAGCAAAGCCACAAGATAGCGCGTAAATTTAGAAAATTCAAAGGATAAAAATGAAAGAAATTTCAAAGCAAGATCTGCTTCGCAAGGCGAAATTCCGCGGAGTTTTAGGCGCCGTGATTTTGCTAGGTATCGGCGTAAGCGGCACGGTGGGGGTAAGCAGCATAGACGAGGACGCGGTCGCGATTTTTAGAGTTTTAGCGCTGCTAGCGACGCTAGCGATATTTTACGACTGCTTCGTTTGCCTAGAAAAGGCACTAGGCGTGCGCTTCGTTAAGACCTATAGGCTGATAGAAAGTATCCCAATCATCGCTATTTTGTGCTACTGCGCCATGATAGTAGCGCTAAAAGAGGGCGCGATGCTCGATCTGCTCTACACCCTGCTCTACGTCCTTTCGACGTGCGCGGCGGTGATAATCTGGGGCGTATTAAACTGCCGCCTAGCCACACTTAGCGGCGTGGATTTATTTAAAATCTACGGCATAGTGGTGTCCGTGGCATGGCCCTGCGAAGCGGTATTGGGCGCGCTAGCTAAAATAGGCGTAATCCTCGCGCTGCCGTATCTAATCGCAGCGTCGCTGGTAACGGCGTTTTCGGGGATTTTGCTAATCATAGCGTGGATAAAATTCGACCCCGCAAGGTTATGCGGCGCAGAAAATTCTAGCGAGCTTGACGGCGCCAAGCTAGGTGCGGACGGCAAAAAACCGAGCATTTACAGTAAACTCGCCACTTTTAAGAAATCGGACGCGGACGATGCGAAAAAGCCCGCTTCCAAGGCGAGCGCAGATGATACGACCGCCGCAAGACGCCCGGGCAACCCCGGATTTAAATTCTAACTCTACTCGCAAGACGGAATTTCGCAAAATTTTTAAAATTTAAGGCGCGGAATTTTATCGCGACGCACGGCGCATCGGGTGAAAACGCGGAATTTTGATTTAATTTTATCCGCTACGAACGCGCAAAATTTAGGGCAAAATTCCAAGCCGAAATTCCGCGATCAATTTAAAATTTTAAGCAGAGGTTCAATCCAAAAATTCTGACGAAGCAAAATCCAAGCCAAAATTCTAGCTGAAATTCTAAACTAAAATTCCGATCTAAATCCCTAATCCAGCTTATTTCTAAAAAGCGACGCCGCAAAGCTCAACGTGCCCACGCCGATCAGCAGCAGCGGCACGATGAGATGCCACAGCTCGCCGAGGCTCGCGCCCTCCAGATAGATCCGCCACATGCAGTTGTTGGCATAATACATCGGATCTAGGTGCGCGATGTAGTAAAACCACAGCGGCATCGCGTCCGCAGGCGTTATCAGCCCGCTTATCATAATGCACGGCAGCAGGAATAAAAACGAGCTCACGACCGATTGTAGCGAGGTTTTGCAAACGGTCGAGATCACGAGGCCGATGCCTACGTTACAGGCGCTAAAGATCGCGATGATCGCAAAAAGATCCGCAAAGCGCCCTCGAAACGGAATTTCAAAGTAAAATACGCAGATCAAAAACAGCGCGAGCCCCTGCGCGATCGCGATCAGCACCGGCGGCACTGCTTTGCCGATTAGCATCTCAAGCGGGTTCGCGGGCGTCATCAGCATCATATCGAAGCTCCCCTCCTCGCGCTCACGAGAGACGCTAAACGCCGATAGCATCAGCACCTGAATCATCGAAAGCCCCAAAATCATCCCCGTCATGATCGTGTAGCGCGTGATCGTGTTTTCGTTAAAAACATAGCGCGGATTTATGCTGATTAAATTAACAAAATGCTGCGCGTTATATTCCCCCGCTATGGCCTGTACGAAGCCGATGACGGTGTTTGCCAAGGTCGTATTGCGCGAATCCGCGATGATCAAAAGCTCGTGCGTGTCCTTAAAATCGCCGCCGAAATAGATCCCGATGATCGCCTCGCCCTCGCTTACCGCGCGGCGCAGGCAGGTTAGGTCTTTACAGCCGAGATCTGTTTTAAACATCGGCGTAGCGGCGATCTGCTGTACCAGCGCGGTAGACGTCGCATCGCGGGCGTCGTCCAAAATCGCGTAGCGCACCTGCTCGGGAGTGAAATTCGCGCCGTAGCCGAATATGATCGCCTGCACCAGCACCGGCACGATCAGCACCATACGCGTGCCCTTGTCGCGAAACATCGCCAAAAATTCCTTTTTTATCAGCGCGCGAATTCGAAGCAGAGATTTTCGCAGAGCGTTCATCGCGCACCCCTTTTAAATTTAGCGGCGCCTTTAAATTTAACGCCATGTTCAAATTTAGCGGCGCGGGCGTGCGGAATGGAATTTAAAGATAAATTTAAACGCACTGCGGGCGCCGATTTAAATTTGCACGGTGCGGGCGTAAAATTTAAAATTTCATATCTATTACGCGACGGCTCGGGCGGAAATTTTAAAAGCGCAAGTTTAAATTTACGTGGCGACAAGGAGCTAGAATTTAAAAGCTCTGCCGCTCGTTTTTGTGGCGCGGCGCGGCTTTTTAAGCGCTCTGCGGCGCTAAATTTTAAAATTTCAAACCCGCGCCCAACCGCCGCTTGTAAGCCAAAGCGTCTCGCGCCTAGAAATTTTAAAAATTTTATCGCATGCCTATTCAGAGCGTAAAATTTCATTCTTTGCACTCCCCGTGAAAGCGAAGCATTCGTCGCTTGCCCTACTTCATAGCGCGAAATTTTACCGCTTGCGGCTCGAATCAAAGCAGGGTACTTATGCAAGCAAACGGCGTAAATTTCGCTACGCCACGCTTCGTAGTTACGCCGTGTAATCGCGCTGCAAAGCTGCATCGCAAAACGCGATTTAAAATTTAAAAGCGCGTCCGCGAGGTCAAATTTGCTAAGCTTTCCCGCGCGCGCCGTTTTGTAGCCGTGCCGTGCAGCTACGCTACGAAGTCGCACTATGCGGCGGCGCATAAAATTCGAATATCCGCCCGCATAATTAATCTTAACCGCGCGCCGTTTTTTTACCGCGTCGTACGAATGCTGCGAAGTAAGCCATGCCGCGCACCATGCTTCGGCTTTATCCGCGCGTAGCGAAGTGCAGCGTAGAGCACGTGTTAAAGCATGGCGTAGAACATGCAGCGGCTTGTGAATAAACTTTAAAATTTTAAATCCGCACTTCGATATGAAATTTTGCGCTGTGTCCGCAAGACGCGCTGAAGTGCGCGTAAATTTTAAAATTTCAAACCGATTGCACGGCATAGGCGCAAAATTTAAAAATTCCGCCGCTTGCTTTTGTGGCGCGGCGCGGCTTTTTAAGCGCTCTGCGGCGGTAAATTTTAAAATTTCAGATCTACGCCCTGCCGCCTGTTTATGCGAGCCAAAATACCTCGCGTCTAGAAATTTTAAAATTTCAAGCCCGCGCTCCGCTCGCTTGCAAAAAAATTCTAAAAATTTCATCGCGTCCTCTCTTTTGGCGGCGTGAAATTCCGCCATCGATGCCTTGGGCGAAAGCGAAACGTTAATTGCGCCGATTTTTGCGGCATAAAATTTCTCCGCGCAAGCGTAAAGCAAAAATAAAAATTTCATCGTGCGCCCCTTTTTACGCTAAGCACGCACAAGCTGAAAAACAAAACCGCTCCGAGTGCCTGAATGGCGAGGTTTACCCACAGCGTCGCGCTCTGCCCGCCCGATAGGAAGCAGATGCGAAAGGACTCGACCGCGTATGTGGGCGGCAGCAGGTGCCCGATGAAATTGACCGCCGCGGGCAGTCCGCGCAGATCGAATATCATGCCGCTAAGCAGCGTCACGGGTAGATAGCCGATGACGATGGCGTATTCCTGCGCTAGGAATTGATTTTTGCAGATCGCCGAGATCAGCATGCCTAGGCAGGTCATCTCCAGCACGAAGACGCACAGCGTCGCCAGTAGCATCGCCACGCTGCCGCGGATCGGGATGCCTAAAAGAACCTGCCCGTAAACGAGCGTCATCGCACCGCCTAAAAGCGCCAGGAAATAATACGCGCCGACCTTGGCAGTGACGATCTCAAGTGCGCTTGCGTTGGAGTTGTAAAGCGAGGCGATCGTGCCGCGGTCCCATTCGCGCGAGATCACGACCGCGACCATAAATAGGCAGATGAGCCCCAAAATCCCCACGTACTCGGCAGATACGAGATACCACGTCGATTCGTTGGCTTCGTTGAACCAGCTGCGATAATTCACGCTGACGGGCTTTGCGGCGGCGTTTAAATTTGCGTTCAAAAAGCCGTAATCTTGCGCCAAAACCTGCTCGATTACGCCTGCAACGTAAAC
The DNA here is from genome assembly GCA_963522285.1 of uncultured Campylobacter sp. Lineage (GTDB taxonomy): Bacteria > Campylobacterota > Campylobacteria > Campylobacterales > Campylobacteraceae > Campylobacter_B. The sequence goes on along the minus strand of CAUQWV010000003.1, from coordinate 121,120 downwards.
GTAGCTAAGAAGCGCGAGCTGCGACTGCGTGGCATTTTGGATAAGAAAAATTTCGGCGCCGTCTTTGTCTGAGTTGCTCGCGCCGCCTCCTGCACCATTTGAGCCGCCTACACTACTTGAGCCGCTGCCGTTATTTACAGCGCTGCCTTCGCTGCGAGCGCCGTTAGCGAAGGGGCTCGCATTGATGCCGCCGCCCGTATTTCCGATATCGCTTACGCCATCGATAAAACCAGCATTCGTATCGCCCACGCCGCCGATTAAATTTGCGCTGCTTTGATTTGCGCCTATGTCGCCTGCGCTGCTGCCGGAATCTACTCTACTGCCGCCGCCAGAAGAATTTACGTTGCCGCCCGTTTCCGCGCCGGTGCGATGCGAACTATCGCCGCTTACGCCGCCCGCAGAGGTGTTTATGCCACTCTCCGTGCCGGTGCCCGCGCCTCTGTCCTCAAGCGGACGGATATTTTCGCCGCCGCTCCTATTTTGGATACCGCTTGTACCGTCCGCAAAGGAGCTTTCGTCGCTAGAGAGATTTAAATTTACGCCGCCGCTTGCGCCGCCGAGCCCACTCAAGGTGTTTTGAAATTTAGCCGCAAAGCGCGGATCAAAATACAAAATGCTCTCGATCTCATGCGCTCTAAAATCTCTCCTCGCGCTCTCTAAGTCCGTGTAAACGCGAGTTTGCAGGTATTTTGAGCCCAAAAATCCGCCGAGCAGATCGCGCTCGATTTTTGAGCCCAGATCGCTTACGAAGCCCACCTTGACGGGCTTTATGTCCATTCGCATCGCGTATCCGTAGATCACGACCAAAATTAGCGGCATCAAAAACGCGATAACGAGCGCCGATCGGTCCTTTGCGATCTGCGCGAACTCCTTTTTTACGAGGATTTTTAAAAAGGTAAAGTTCATCCGCCCTGCCCCTGTGCTCGGATTTTGCAGCGCTGTGCCGCTCGCGACGAGCCCCCAAATTTTAATCGCGCAAGTGCGACTGCCGTCGCGCTTTGAAATTTTAGCCGCGGGATCGCATTTGGCGCGCCCCTAAATTTTAATCGCGCGAGCGCATACGACCAGTTTTGAAATTTTAAGCAGTTGCGAAGCACGGTTTCTCTGCGAAATTTTTTATGCAAAAGCTCTACGGCGGCGCAATATCCGCGATAAAATTTTTGCATCGGGGTTTTAAATTTGCAAGCTACTCGCAGACTGACCGCTATTTTAAATTTGCGATCTGTTTGTAGAGTAGTCGCCCTTTTAAATTTATAATCCGTTTGCGAGCCGCTCGCGCTTTGAAATTTACGGCACAGACGAAGCGGGCTCGCTTCTGCGTAGAGCTCGCGCAGTACCCGTCTACAAAATCCGCGCCGTGTACCGCCGCGCGACGTCAGATTTAAAATTCCACTGCCGCTTAAAATTTCGCCGCCTTTCAAAATTTTATTATCGATCCAAATTTTGCCGTCGTTTAAAATTCCGCCGCTTAGAATTTCTCCGACATTCAAAGCTCGGTCGCTCAAAATTCCGTCACCTTTAAAAATTTCATCGCCCCGCAAAACCCTTTCGCCGTTTAAAATTTTATCGCGCGGGTGCGCCGGTTTTTGCCCGCCCCGCATAAAATTCGGATCAAAAATCCTCACGGCTCGCGCAAAATTTCGATCAAAAGCCCTCATCGCCCGCCTCGCTTCTGAATTTTTGCACCTCGTTTATGAAGGCCTGCTGCACGCTAAGCCGCCGCCCGTACTGCACGCAGACTTCATCGGGGCTACCCAGCGCCAGGATTTTGCCACGATCTTGGATCAAAAACCGATCGCAATACTCCGCCTCCTCCATAAAATGCGTCGTCACGACCACGCTCACGCCGGTGCGCGCTAGCGCGTTTATGCGGTTCCAAAAGAGCCTGCGCGAGAGCGGATCGGCGCCGCTGGTGGCCTCGTCGAGAAACAAAATCTCGGGGCGGTGGATGAGCGCGCATGCCATCGAAAGGTTGCGCCCCGCGCCGAACGGCAGGTTTTGCCACGTCTCGTTTCGCAGCCGCTGCAAGCCAAACTCGCTCAAAAGCTCCTCTATGCGCCGCTTCAGCGCCATGCCGCCGATGCCGTAGCTGCGGCCGAAATACTCTAAATTTTGATAGCAGCTTAGCTTTTTGTAAAGCGAAAATTTCTGCGAAACGTAGCCGATGCGCGATCTGATCGATGATTTGGCGTAGCGTAGATCCTCGCCCATGACAGAAATCTCGCCTCCGCTCATCCCCAAAAGCGCGCAGATCATGCGAAAGGTCGTCGTCTTACCTGCGCCGTTTGGACCCAGAAGGCCGAAAATCTCGCCCTTTTTGACCTCGAAACTCGTATTTTCCACGGCGGTGAATGAGCCGAATTTTTTACTCACGTCGCGCACTTTGATGACGGTTTGAGCCGCATCGAAGCTCTTTTTTTCGTAGCCGAAGTTTGCCGCGCCGATCTCTGCTTTGTTTAAAAAAATATACGCATCCTCTAGGCTTGCCTCGCGCGGGCTCAGTTTAAATTTAGCGCTTTCGTTTTCGTTAAATTTAGCGCCTTTATTAAATTTCATGCTTTCGTTTGAAATTTTAAAATTTTCGCCGCCTCCGTTTTTGCGTTCCGTGCTTTCGCCACCCCTGTCTTTGTCACTGCCGCTTAGGCTCGCGTTTAAAAACTCCTGTAGATCGCGCAGGCTTATCGGCTCATCGCTTAGCAGATCGACGCTGCCGTCTCTGGGGCAGATGTCGATGAGCGGGGAGTTTTTTAAAAATCTTTGCGTCTTAAACATCAGGCGGCGCGCCAGGCTCTGATAATCCTCGCCGCATATGCGAAAGGTGCGGTCCCGCAGCGCCGCGGTGATCTTTGCGGCGCGCTCCTGCGCTATGATCTTGCCGCCAAGTAAGATCAGCGTAAGATCGGCATCCGCCGCCTCGTCGAAATACGCCGTCGAAAATATGCATTTTGCGCCGCTTTGATCCAGATACTTGCGCACGATCGCCCACAGCTCCCTGCGCGAGAGCGGATCGACGCCGACGGTGGGCTCATCGAGCACCAAAAGCCGCGGACGAGCTGCAATCGCGCACGCAACGCCAAGCTTTTGTTTCATCCCGCCGGAGAGCGAATCCACGGCGTAATCTCTAAATTTTAAAAGCCCCACGCGGCGCAAAAGCCCGCGCAGATACTCCTCGCCGCTTTTTAGATCAAGCTCTTTTAGGCCTGCGAATATATTTAAATTTTGCCAGACGCTAAGCTCCTCGTAAAGCCCCAGGCTCTGCGACATATAGCCGTTTGCGCGGACGAATTCTTTATTTTCGCCGCTAGGGGTGAAGCCAGCGAATTTTATCTCGCCGCAATCGGGCGCGATGATGCCGCAGATGAGCTTTAAAAGCGTGGATTTGCCCGCGCCGTCGGGGCCCGTGAGGCTGATGAGCCGTGGCGTATCGCCTATTCGCAGATCAAAATTTTCAAAAACGACGTTTTTGCTACGATCTTCGCGTAGGTAAAATTTCTTTAAATTTACGATATTTAATAGATCCAAGTCTAGCTCCAAATTTTATTGCTCGCCCCGTCACTTGGCGCGATGAACGAGGCCTGTGCACGCCAAAAAGGCGCTCTTTGTCGCGACGCCTTGCTTCTGCAGCCGCCGAGACGTCTTGATTTTGCGACCGCTATGGCATCTTAGTTTTGTGACAGCCGCGGCATCTTGCTTTTACAACCGCCGAGCGCTTTAAATTTCGCGACGCGCGCCGAACAATTTCGCCCAAACCTCGCATAAATTCGACGCAACTTACCACAAGCGCGCGAAACCAAGCCCTATCGCGCCGTGGCGCCCTGCAATCGCCCGCTCGAATTCGAGTGCCCGCACGATCGGCGTTACTTACGGCTCGCGCCGAATATTCCGCGCGCCGCCAGATCCGTCTTGAGCGCGTGCATATCGCATCGGCTAGCCGCGCCGCTAACGATGCGCACACAACGCGCATGAACGGGGCGGTCTCCAAAACATGAAGTGACCCGTGAGTATCCTCGATAAATTCGCTTCAAAACGCAAACGAAAGCGAGTTTTCAAACACCTGGCGAGCTGTGAGCGCCGAGCTCTCTATCTGCGCCGCGCTTCTTTCGGTGAGATTTTACCGCCGTCGCACCTTTTGGGCAAAATTTCACTTCCGCCTGCCTTTCGGGGTAAAATTTCACCGCCACCATGTCTTTTGGCGAAATTTTACCTAGTCTCGGCTTTCCTTAGCATATACCGACTTCGGCTACCGCGTCCTTTGGGCGATTTTACCGCTACTCGCAATCGGTATTTAATCGCGCCGTTTGTTTCGTAGTGAAATTTTACTGCCGTCCACGCTCGGTTCAATCGCCGCTTGTTTATCGCAAAACGCCTGCTCAAAACAAAGCCCGCCGCTCTACTGCCCGGCTTTTACCTCGCCGCCGAGCCGTAAATTTTAAAATTTAACCCGCGCTGCTTTGCAGCAAAATTTCGCCGAAATTTTACTCGCCGTGCTGCAAAATTCCGATCTTTTATCCAAAGCCTCCGCCTGCTCGCGCAAAACCCGCGCGATAAATTTTACGCCGCTTTTTACGGCTTAGTTATGAGCGCGCAGCATTTTATCGCCGCCGAGACGATGTATTTTAGGCGCAGCAAAAATTTATCGCCCTGCCCTGCCGAACAGGCGCCGTTTAAATTTTGCCTCGAAGCGCACTTTTAAAATTTCATCAGGCCCACGCCGTATGCACGGCTCGCGCGACGTTGCGTAAAATTTTGTCGGGCAGCGAGCTTGGCTATCCAAATTTCGCTCGCAGTATCCGAAGTTCCGCCCGCGTACTAAAATTTCACTTGTGCATTAAAATTTCGCGCACAGTGTTCGCCCGTTAAAATTCCACGCTGATTGGCTGGCCTAAGCGAAAGCTGCCGTCCTCGTCGCTGAAATCGGCACGCGCCTCCCACACTAGATCTGCGCGCAGCTCCTCCGTCTGCACCGTGCGGGGCGTGTACATCGCGGTTTGGCTCACGTATGCGACCTTTGCGCTCGCGTTAGAGCCGTCCGCGGCGATGATCCGCACACTCTGTCCAGCACGCAGGAAGCGGAGCTGATTTTCGCTTAGATAAAATTTCGCGCGCTTATTTTTTACTTCGCTGAGCTCGAAAACGCCCACGCTGGGTATGCTGATGTCGCCAAGCTCCTTAAGGCGCGCTCTGATCTGCCCGCTAAAGGGCGCTTTTAGCACGCTTTGCGTCTCGATTTGGTAATTCAGATATTTTAGATTTTCCTCGCAGCTTGCCAAATTTGCGCGGGCGGCGCCGACATCCTCGCCACGGTAGCCGCTTTGAAGCTGACGCAGATTGGCCTGGGCGCTTTGCAGCTGGGCTTGCGTGCGCTTCATCGAGTAAAACGCCTCGTCGATCTGCTGCTTGGACGCGGAGTTGCTTTTGCCCAGGCTCTTGAGGCGCTCGTTCGTCAAAGTAGCGAGCTGCAGGGCGTTTTGCAGCGCGCTTACGTTCGCCGCTGCCATCTCGATCTCCTCGCTACGAAAGCCGCTTTGCAGCTTTTGCAAGTTAAATTTAAGCCCGTCGCACCTCGCGATCTGAACCTGTCTTTGAAAACTCAGATCCGCCGTATCCAGAGCTGCCAAGACGTCGCCAGCCTGCACGAAATCGCCCTCGTCGCGATAAAGCGCGCTAATGCGGCCGCTGCGCTCGAAGCTAAGCGAACTCTGCCTGATGTCGATGATGCCGTAGGCCTTGTGCGCGACCTCTTCGCGCCTATCGAGATTGAAATATATCGCCGCGGCGAGAGCGGCCAGCGCAAAAACGACGAAAAATAGAAGCTTTTTCATAGATCGCCTTAAATTTTGATATGCGATTATTATAAAACAACTTTTCTAATACGGCGCTGATATTTGAGGCTCGGGCGGTGATTTTATAAATCGATCGCATTAAATTTGCCGCATGAATTGACCGCTGCATTGGCGAGCGAGATTTTGAGTTTGGGCGGATAAAATTTAGCCTATCTGCACGATTTTAAGCGGTACGGCTTGTAAAATATCGCTACTTTTTGAACTAAAAATTTTAAAATTTTAATGAACAGGCTCCGCTTGGAAGCGGAGCGTGGAATTTTAACGTACACTCGCCGCGCTATCACTGCGGGCGAAATTTTGTCGCGAAAGCGAAATTTTATCCCACCAGTGGCATACAAGCATCGCAGGCGGAATTTATCGTTTATTGCATGAATAGTGCGCAAGTTACCGCGGACTAAATTTTATCGCGGCACCTATAGCTATCTGCGCGGCGAGTTGGAATTTACGGCTCCCGATAGCGATAAAATTTACGCAGCATGAGCAGGCGGCGCTTGAATGCGGCGGAAATTCTAACGCTGTGGCGAGTGAAATTTAAGAGGATTTCGCTCGGAAGCAGGCGAGTGAAATTTAAAACTCGCCTTTAACCGCGGCGATCCATTTATCAGCCCTCGCCTGCCAGTGCTCGTCGCCTTTAAAATCGATCGTAAGACCGATGAATTTGCCGTTTATAAAGGCGCGCGAATGTTTAAATTTATATCCCTCTGCGCCCCAAGCGCCGATGAGATCGGCCTTTTTAAGCACCGGCAAAAACGCGCTCATGCCGCTGCAAAAATCGCTGCCGTGGCGCTCGACGTTGCCAACGCCTATGAGTGCGACCTTGCGTCCGTCAAAATCAGTTTTATTCAAAAGCTCCAATTTGTCGTCAAATTTAGCCTGGATCTGTCCGTCGCCGTGCGTCGAAGCCGCAAAAATAAACGCGCTAGCGCCCGCCAAATCCTCCTCATTTAGCTCTTTGGCCTCCTTTATCTCAAAGCCGAGCTTTGAAGCGATATATTCGCTCACGACCTTCGTGTCGCCGCCTTTGGTGGCGTAAACTAATAGTTTTTTCATTTTTTCTCCTTAAAAATAAGAATGATTCTAACAAAATAAGATAAATTTTGAGTGAAATAAAAATTTTATAAGGCACTCGGATACGGCGCGATGCCTCGTATCCTGCTAATTTTGAGCCGCAGTGAGCCGGTAAATTTTAACGCCGCCGCTTAACCGCTCGTATAAAAATCCGTAGTATAATGCCGCCAAGCTCATTATAAGGAGAAAATTATGCGAAATTTTACGTTATGTTTGATTGCAGCGATCGCACTTTGCGGCTGCGCGACCCCGCAGGATCGATACGGCGGAGATGTTTATGACGCGAGCGAAACGAACCGCATGAGGCAGAGCGATCAGATCGAGATCGTCGATGTCCTGCCCGCCAAAATCAACGTAGAGCGCTCCGAGGGCAATACGGGTAAAATTTTAGGTGGCGTCGCGGGCGGAACTACGGGTGCGGTCATCGGGCATAAGCTCGGCAAACATAGCAGCAGCAGACGCTTAGCCGAAACCGTGGGGCTCGTGGGCGGCGCGGTAGTGGGCGCGGTCGCCGGAGATGCGATCCAAAACTCCCAAAAGACGGTGCAGGGCTCCAACATCATCTACAAGCTAAACGGCAAGGAGTACTCATCCGTGCAAGCCGATCCGCCATGCAGATTTAGACGTGGCAAAGCCCTGCTGATCCATACAGGTAGCGAAACGCGGGTGCAGCCGAACTCGGGATGCTAACAGAACTCGGTATGTTAAATTTAAAGCCGCCCAAAGCTTGCGGTGAAATTTTAAAATTTAAGAGCGATGTTTTAAATTTTAAAGCGACGCTTTGAATTTCATCGCGACGTTTAAAATTTTAAAAGCGGTGTTTTAAATCCCGAAGCAGCGCGGCTTACAAAAATAGCACCGCTAAATTTAGCGAGCGATCGAAATTTTAACTCTACAAAATTTTAAGAGCCCGCTAAAATATTTTAATATATAATCGCCGCTTAAAAACAGGGGCGACGATGAAAAAATTCTATCTTAAAATTTGGGCACTTGCGCTTATAGCGGCATTTGCAGCGATCCCCGCTACGGCAAAAGTAAGCGTAGATCATTTAGAAACACAAGAGGAAAAAGACTTAGCGATTGCTTGCAATAACGGCGAGGGAAAATACAGCGCATGCACGAGGCTAGTCGAAATTTTATCCAAAAAGTGCGATAGCGGAGATTATGAAAGTTGCGGGGCTGTCGGAATAATATTTACGGATTTGGGTCAATATGAATTCTCATCCGCTCCTTTGATTAAGGCATGTGAAGCAAATATCATGTCTTACTGCTCCTATCTTGCCATTAACGATATACTTTTTACGGGAAATCTTGAAAGAGCCGCTAAGGTTTTTGACAAAATTTGCAAAGAGGGAATTTCAGAGGACAAAAGGCTTGCTTGCAGCATAAGGAAAGAGATTGAAGACTGCTCTAAAGATGCAAAGTGCGATCCGCTAATGAAAGCCAAAGAAATTATCAAAGGACTATAACCATGAGAAAAATTTTATCATTAGCGCTACTTTTATCCGTGCCTTTGCTGGCAAAAAACGATATAGACATTGATATCTCTGCTGCAATAAACGATACAAACTTAAAGAATTTGGCGAATAAATGCGATTGGAACAAAGGCGATTATGAAGCTTGCTCGATATTAAAAGATGCTTTATCGGCAAAATGCGACGAAAAAAATTTTGAAAGCTGCGGCGCATTGGGAATTTTATTAATATATTTGCGCAGAGATGAAGACGCAACAAAAGCGTTAAACAAAGCTTGCGATGCCGGATTATTAAATTTTTGCCTAAACGCAGGAATGCACGATTTATACTATACAGGCAATACAAAAAGAGCATTTGTAAATCTTAAAAAGGTATGCAATGCAACGATAGAGCCTTCGAAGAAAAAATTGGCCTGCAAGATGAGCTATGGTTTAGAGCCATGTTTAAATGACGATGAATGCAATCCGGTGAAAAAAGCTAAAGAACTTTTGGAACAAGATTAATTTAACAGGATAAAAGAACGGCAATAATTTTATAAAGTTTGAAAAGATAAAAGGTCACGGCGGGCAATTTGAATTAATACAACCCATCAAAAAATAATGTAAGCAGTTGGCTATATAATTTTGAAATTCTAATCCAGAAACTTTATATCTTACTATAAAAATTTTTAAATTTTACTCTTGCGGTTAATCATAAATTCTATATGAAGTCTTTAAATTCAATCTAAAACCTCTCTTGCATATTTCATCCCCAAATCATACGCCTTTTCATTTAGCGCGCGGGTTTTTTCTGGCACAGAGCGGAGCATTTGCTCTTTTACGAGCCCTGCATCCATGCAGCGGCTAAGCTCTACCGCGATCGCTAGAGCCACGACACTTTGAGTGATGACATTTCCAACCTCGTATTTTGCGATGGTGATGATTGGAATTTCATAAATTTTAAAGCTTGCCCTATCCTCATCGCTCGGCACTACTAAATTCGGCTCGATTACGATCACGCCGCCTTTTTTCACGCCGTTTTTGAAAGCATCGTAGCTGCTCTGCGCCGTTGCAAGCATGAAATCGATCTCGCCCTCGCTCGCGTAAGGATATAGAATTTCTTCATCGCTTAAGATAATATCCACTTTCGTAGGTCCGCCACGTACCTGAGAGGTATACGTAGATGCCTTGACCCCATAGCCGCCGTGCGCGATCTTTGCCGCAGCTAGAATTTCACCCGCTAAGATTACGCCTTGACCGCCCACTCCCACAAATCTTAACTGATTCATCTTAGTCCTTCAAAATTTATCGCTTCGCCGCTTTGCGCCGCATCTATCACCTTTTGATACGCCTTTGTGTATTCGGCGTGCTCATTATCTTCGTGTAAAACCCCAATCGGAAATAGCCCCGCTCGCTCATCCTCGCTAAGAGCGTCAAATTTCGCCTTGGAAATCGTGCGCGAATCAAGCCACTTTAGCATTTGCACCGCCTCGCTCATTTTATTTTTACGACCCAAATTTACGTGGCAGTTGCTAAAAATATCAAAAAAACTATAACCATCGTGCTCAAAGCCCTTAGCTAGAAGTCGCTCGATTTTTTCGGGATTTGTCACGCTTTCGCGTCCGACAAAAGTTGCTCCGGCAGCGATCGCAAGTTTCGCCGCATCAAAGCTGGGATCGACATTGCCGTATTGCGCCGTAACCGTCCAAAACCCGCGCGGCGTCGTAGGACTAGTCTGCGAGTTTGTAAGCCCGTAGATGAAATTATTTACCAAGATATGATTTAGATCGATATTGCGGCGGCATCCATGGATCGTGTGATTGCCCCCTATCGCAAGCCCATCGCCATCGCCAGTGACTACGATTACGTGTTTACCCGGATTTGCGAGCTTGATACCCGTAGCATAAGCTATCGCACGCCCGTGCGTCGTATGGACGGTATTGCAGTCTATGTAACTCGACATCCTGCCGCTACAGCCGATACCGCTTACCACGCATACATCGTCCATGCTCCAGCCTACGCGGTTAATTGCGCGGATGATCGCTTTTAAGATCACTCCGTCGCCGCAGCCCCAGCACCAAAGTGTAGGCATCTTGTCCGTTCTTAGATATTTGTCGTAATCAAACGCCATTTAAAGCTCCTTTACTTTCTCGATAATCTCGCTAGGGCTGATCGGTCTGCCGTTTGCCTTAAGAAGCGTCTTAAAATCATCTCTCAAGCAAGCACGCTGCACCTCTAGCAGATACTGCCCTAAATTTAGCTCGGCGATCAAAATTTTATTAAATCTCTCCCCTAGCTCCTTTAGCTTGCGCGCAGGGCTTGGCCACAGCGTGATCGGGCGAAAAAGTCCCACACGCACGCCCTGCCTACGTAGCTTTAAAATCGCGTCTTTTGCGGCTAGACTAACGCTGCCATAGGCGATGATGCAAGCATCAGCGTCATCTAGCATAAATTCCTCATATTGTACGATCTCATCTTCATGCGCCGAAATTTTATTAAAAAGCCTTTTTATAGAGCGATCCACGATCTGCTCGTTTTCGGTCGGAAAGCCCTTCGCGCCGTGATGCAGCCCCGTTATGTGATAGTGGTATCCCCTAAAAAAGGGATTTAGCACCGCAGGCTTATCGGGCGCAGCATCGTAAGGCTCATAATCTTTCGGACTACCTTTAAATTCCGCCCTGCGCTCGATTTTTAGATCCGAAATTTCAGGCAGCACCGCCTTTGCCTGCATATGCCCAAGCGTCTCATCAAGTAGCAAAAATACTGGCGTCATGAAATGCTCGGCTAGATTGAAGGCGCGCACGGTCTGCGTGTAAGCCTCCTTTAGCGAGCCCGGACACAGCGCGATGCTTTGAAAATCGCCATGAGTGGGGTTGTGAGCTTGCAAAATATCACCCTGCGCCACTCGCGTAGGAAGTCCGGTGCTAGGACCTCCGCGCATAACGTTTACGATTAAAAGCGGAATTTCAGCGATGAAGCCAAGTCCAATCTGCTCTGATTTTAGCGAAATTCCAGGACCGGAGCTTGCCGTCATCGCCTTTGCACCGCTCATCGACGCGCCCAAAGCTACCGAAATGCCCGAAATTTCATCCTCCATCTGGATAAATTTGCCTCCGACCTTAGGCAGCAATCGACTCATCTCGTGCGCGATCTCGCTGCTCGGCGTGATCGGATAGCCGCCGAAAAAATTACAGCCGCAATCAATCGCCGCACGCGCAATTAAGGCATTGCCTGTGGAAATTACCTCTCTCATTATGCGTCCTTGGGTTTCATAAAATTATTGTTTTTGATCTTTTCAGCCATCTCTCTAGCCTGCGAGCTTAGACGAGCGAATTTAAAGCCTTTGGGCGCAACGAAAATCGCAAAATCAGGGCAGTGCAACTCGCACTCCCTACAGCCGATACAGGCGCCCTCATCCACCACGTCGATCATCATGCCCTGCACGGCGCCCTCGTCCTGTCTCATCGCGATCGCGCCGCTAGGACAGACGCTTACGCAGATGTTGCACGCCTTACAGCGGCTCTCATCCGTCCAGACGGCGCGCTGGCTCTCATTTTCGCTCATATTTTCTCCTTAATTTATCAAAATCCGCACTAAATCTCGCTTTGCGATTTAAAATTTGAAATTTTGCGGCGCAAGCCTGCTTTAATAGCATTAATTCCTCTCGTTTTTAAATTTTACGGAGTTTAAATTTTAAAATTTTGTGGATCTCAAAAATTTCACGTCACGCAGAATTCTGAGCCAAAGTAAAATTTTAATCTACGAAATTTCGCAGCGGGCAAAATTGCGCAAATTTTAAAATTTCGCAGCGAATGAAATTTTACGCTGCAAAATTCCGCGAACTTAAATTCCTTGCCGAAGTGAAATTTCACGCCAGAAAATCCTATCGTAAGAATCCTGCGTTTTGAAATTTTAAATCTACGAATCCCGCTTCCGCATCGCACCGAATTCGCTCTATATCCACTAAAACTTCAGCTCCGCTATCCGCTCACGCATCCGTTCAAGCTGCTCATAAAACTCGCCCGAGTAGGCGAAATTTCTCTCTATCGCGCCCATTTTGCCGACGCTTACGAAGCGCCCCAAAGGCACTCCCGATCTATCCGCGACGCAGCAGGCGAGCGTGCCGCAGGTATCAAAAAGAATGTATTTTATGATCTTTACAATCCCCGCAGCGGGCGCCAAATACGCCGACATGCCCAGCAGCTCGCCGATCTGCGCGCCGGCGCGTTTTGTGTTTTGCACCGCGCGATCAAAAATTTCATCCGAAACTTCAAATCCAAGCTCGTTTTTAAGCGCAATCATCTCTTCGCTATGCGGGCCCACGATCGCGCTTCTCATCGATGAAATTTCCTTGTCGCTTGCGCGCGCGAGTTCAAATTTAAGCCGCGCGCCGTCTAGCTCGCCCGCCATGCCAATGACGCGCTCTTTTGCAAACCCGCTAGCCTGCAGCGCCGCATAGACCATCATATCAAGCGGATTGGTAACGATCACGATGATGGAGCTAGGCGCGTATTTTGCGGCATCTCGCGCGCATTGCGCGACGATGGCGGCATTGCTGCCAAACAGCTCCTCCCTACTCTGCCCCGCCTTTCTTGCGCGCCCCGCCGTGATCGCGACGATGCCCGCATCCGCTATGTCGCCAGGCTCAGTGCTGCCGCTTATGCGCAGATCGCGCTCATAAACCGCCGCCGTATGGGCAAGATCGAGTGCCTTGCCGCGCGCGATCTGTTCTACCGCATCCACAAGCGCAATGCTATCTATCATTTGGCTCAAAGAATCGCTTACGATAAGATCGTTCGCTACCGCCGCACCGATGTTTCCCGCGCCGAATATCGCTATTTTCATTGTTATCTCCTAAATATCAGCCCGCATTTTTATAACTGCGGGGGTTAAATTTTAAAATTTAAAGACGAAACCTCATTTTTAAAATTTAATTCCGAAACGGCCTTAAATTTTACCTTTGCGCCTTTACGTTGCGCTCGTGCTCGGCTTGCGTGCGCGCAAAATCGTGAAGCCCGGTTTTTTTATTTCGCATAAAATACAGATACTCGCTCTTTGCGGGCGCAAAAACGGCGCGTATCGCATCGCGAGAGACCACGCACACGGGCTCTTTGGGAAGTCCGTCGTTGAGGTAGGTGTTGTAGTGGCTGGTATCGGTGCGGATGCGCTGCGGAGTGATCTTGACGTGCGAAAACTCGCCGTAATTCAGCGTACCGTCCATCTGAAGGCGCATATTTTTGGCTAAGCGGTTGTCGATGACGGAGGCTACGAGGGGCATTTCATCTGTGTTTGCGGCCTCTTTTTGAATGACCGAGGCCTTGATCAGCACCTGCTTCCACGCCGTGGCGTTGTAATCGCCGCTAAGTTCGCGCGACAAGTCTTCGTGGAATTTTTGTGCGCTTGAGATGAGGTGGTCGATGATATTTTTTTCGCTTTCGTTTTTGCTAATTTTGTAGGTTTCAGGCACCAAAAAGCCCTCGTAAAACGGCGCCGTGGCGTTGTATTCGCGCTCAAGCTCACTAAAGCTTAGCCCGCGATCTTTCGCAAGCTGTTTTAAAAACACGATCGTAGTTTCGCCCGGGATCAGCTTGATCTCGTTCATCACGGGCTTTGCGACGCTTAGCTCATACAAAAATTGATATTTGGGCAAATTTTCTCCGCTAAGCTCCAGCTCGCCGGTTTTTGCGCCGCCGTAAAAAGAAAGCAGTCTCGCATCAAATTTCGTAAATTTAGGATAGCTCTTTGAGAGTTGCGATAAAATTTTCGTTGAGCTGCCCTGGCCTATCTGCACGGTTTTCGCGTTGCCGACGCGCTCGTGCAGATCAAAGCCCACGGCCAAAAGTAAAATAGCCGCAAGCTCGATACAAATGCACGCCGCTTTGATGAGCTTTATAAAGAATTTCATACGTTCCTTTCAAAATTTAGCTGAAATTATAGGCAAATAAGCCAAAATTTTGAATAAATTTCATATTATAAGCGCAGTTTTTCGGCACGCCCGATTTGGTTTTGGGCGTAGCTTTTTAATGGGACGATAATGTATAAATTTTTAGCTAGATTTTTTCTTACGCTTACTATACTTTTTATAATATGCGCGGTAGGCCTAAAGCACGGTATTGCGATTTCGCAGCTGGACGTGGGCTTTGCAAAGTTTGAGGGGTTTTATCTCAAGCTAAATAAAAGTCTCGTGCTGCGCATCAAAAATCTCGAAGTTACGCAAAATAATACACAAAATTTAGAGCAAAATTCCACCGATCTGCGCACGCAAAGTGAGAAAATTTTAGAATTTAGCAAAAAAATCTCGCTCATCAACTCCTTTTTTGAAGAGATCGACGTAGACAATATGAAAATAAAAGGCGAAAGCCTGAAACTAAAATACAAAAGCGACGTTTTTTACGCAGATACCCGGTTTTTTAGGCTAAGCTCAAAGATCACGCCGGGCGCAAACGGACTTAGCTTTGATCCGATCGAGCTTGAGCTAAATGATTTTAATCTCACTCTGCACGGCACGGCACGGGCAAATTTCAAAGCCGATACGTATGATTTTAATGGCACCTTCACTTCGCACGAGATCGCGGGCGAGCTTGACGTGCACAATATCGGTTCACAGCTAAATATCGAGATAAACCGCGCCTCGGCCTTGAGTCTGAAAAATTTTATGAATGAGCTGGGCGCGCTAACGGGGCTCAATCCGCTTGCGAACGAGTGGATCTACGGCAAGGCGGTCGCGCAAAACTACTACATCGAAAATCTGCACGCCAAAGTCGATCTAAAAGATCCGCGCCCGATCGCCGAAAACGTTAGCGCTACGGCCTACGCGCAGGATCTTACGATAAAATTTCAGCCGCAAATCGAAGCCGTAACGGTAAAAGACGCCAACATCACGCTCAAAAACGATTATCTAATCTTCACGCTGAACGAGCCTAAATTTAAAGGTAAAAGCCTGGAAGGAAGCGGCGTGCGTATCGGCGGGCTTTTTGAAGAGAAGCCGATCGTATATCTGGATCTGCGGACTAAAGAGAGTTTGGGCAAGGACCTTGTAGATATTTTGCAAAGCTATGGCATAAATGAACCCGTATATCCGCTAGGCGGCGGGATCGATGCGCGCGTGCTGATAGACGTGGACGTCGAAAAGGAAAGCGCCAAGGTGGATGCGAACGTGACGCTAAAAGACGCCGATCTAATGATCTCAAAGGCAAAATTTCACTCCAAAGCCGCGCGGGTGCATATCACAGAAAAAAAGATCGACATCAAAGACGCGAATCTGCAAAATGAAATTTTTAACGCCACGGCAAGCGGCAGCATCGACATCGCCACGCGCAAGGCCAAATTTAACGGCATAATCCATAGCTTTAATCTCTCCCCGAACGGCAAAGAAATTTTAAAATTTGGCGACGCGCGAGATAATATGAGCCTTGATTTTAGCGGCAAGGCGCCGGTGCTAAGCTCGCAATTTTTGGGCGCAAAGATGAGCTTCGGCGAGCGGATCGAGATTAACTCGCCCGATATTAGCGGAATTCTGCCCTTTTCTAAGACGCTTAAAAATGCGGGCATTAGCGGCGGAGATCTTAAAATTTTAACCAGCGATTTTACAAATTTGGATATCAGCAGCAACAATCTTATCTTTGATTTCGGTCTGCTAAATAAAGACGGCAGAGCCTACAAAAACGATTCTTTCGCGCTTCGGGTGCGCGGGGGCGATCTGGACGGCTCTAGCGGAAGCGGTAAAATTTCTCTTAAAATAAACAAAGGCGGCAACTTCGTCGCTCTAAAAGACGTGGATGTCGCAATCAATACGAGCGTGCAAACCAGCGAGTTTAATAGCGGCACGAAGGAGCGCTCGCCGATAAATTTCAGCGGGCAAAATTCTGCAATCGTGCTATCCGATCTAAATAAGACGCTTAAATTTACGCACTTTAACGGCGTACTGGACGGCAAAAATATGAACCTAAACGCGAATTTCAAACGCGGCGATGTGAAGTTGATCTTTAAAAAGAGTTTGCTTCAAATTTTTGCGCAAAACATCAGCGGCGAGGCGCTCAATCAATTCCTAGGCTCGCAGAGCTTCGACGGAGGGGTATTTACGCTAAAAGCAAGCGGCATCGATCCGCGCAACTACCGCGGCGAGATCAATGTGCAAAACACCTATCTGAAGGACTACATCATCTATCAAAGGCTGCTTAGCTTTATAAACTCCGTGCCATCGCTGCTTACGTTTAAGACGCCGGATTTCAACGATCGCGGCTTTAGCGTGCAGAAGGGCAAAATTTACTTCCGCCGCAGCGGCGATAAAATTTACATAAACGCGATGAACTTTACCGGCAGTAGCGCCGACATCGCGGGCAACGGCGAAGTGGATATGAAAAGCGACGCGCTGAATATCGATCTGGAGCTTAAATACCTCAAAGACGCAAGCTCGATAATCTCAAAAATCCCGCTGCTAAATCATATCATCTTGGGCGAAAACAATACGATCTCCACGATTATCGAGATTCGCGGCACGATGAAAAAGCCTACCTACTCGACCGGCGTTGCGACCGACGTGCTAAAAACGCCTTATAATCTCATCAAAAACACGCTGATGCTGCCTTTTGTGATCTTCGGCGACAGCGAGGAGAGCAAATGAAATTCCCGCTCGATTATAAGGATAGTTTTCAAAAATCGCTGCTGTTTTGGCTCGTAAAATTCGTGCGCTACAAGCTAAGCGCGCTATCGAATAAGGAGCTGAAAAACGACGCGCTGTTTCGCCGCGCGAGCCTGGCGCTAAATCACGAGGTCGCGAATATCAATGAACTCGAGCGGCTCGCAAAAGACGCTCGAAACGCGGGTCTTACCGGCATTAACACCTATTTTAATCCACTTAAAAAATTTTACGAAGCGATCGTAGAATATAACCTTGAGAGTATGAAAAATATCGACGAGGAACTTTTGAGCGAAATTTTAGCCTCGATTACGGGCGGGCTGAGCGATGCGAGTAAAAAAAACTATCGAATCGCGCTGATAAATTTCTTCGGCTTCATCGACCGCCAAAACGAACAGGACGGCACCTCGCACAACTTTGGCATCGAGCTTAAGCACTGGGGCGGCGTTAGCGGCAGCCGCGGCACGAAGCTTCCTGAGTTTATGAGCGAGGAGGAGCTGAAGCGGTTTTTGGACGCGATAAATTTAAGCGAGTTTCGCTCCTTTGCGCATCGCAACCGCTTAATCGTAAAAATCATCGTCTACACCGGCATCCGCGTGGGCGAAGCGATAAATTTAAAGCGCAAAGATATTGCGCCAGAGGGGGATCTTTTCATCATCCGAATCCGCGGCAAGGGCAACAAATACCGCATCGTAATGATCAAACGCCATCTGATCGAGGAGCATCTAAACGCGCTGGAGACGAACTTTGCCAACAAAGAGGGCTATCTTTTCGTCACCAAAAACGGCGCGCCGCTCACGCAAGCATACGTCAGCGGCATCGTGGAGAAAATTTTAATGAGCGCGGGTATCCGCAAGGAAAAAAATGGCGCTCACATGCTACGCCACACCTTCGCAACGATGCTTTACAAAAAGCAAAAGGACCTCGTGCTCGTCCAGGAAGCCCTCGGCCACGCGAGCCTAAATACTTCGCGCATCTACACTCACTTTGATAGCGACAAACTGCGCCTTGCAGCGAAGGTCGCGGAGGAATTCGAGGAGTGAAATTTTAAAATTTGCGGCGGAGCGAGGCTTACTTGAGTGAGATTTTTTGAATTTCGTTTTGAGGCGGCTTTAAAATCGTTTTTTATGGAATTTGTTTTCTAAAAATTTGGAATTTTATTTTGAAAAATTCTGAAATTTGTTTTTCATACTCGAATAACAAAACACAAAAATTCTACCCTGCGCACTTTAGAATTCAACTCGGCAAAATTTTAAATTAACGCGCGAGCCTTAGAGCTTGATTGCAAAAAATCTAAAATTTTACTCTTTTGGAGTATAGAATAATTTACTTTTTAGATTTTCTCATGCGATTTTGCCTAAAATTCCAGATAAATTTAGTGCAAAATTTCATTTAAATTTTGACGATACGGGATTTCATCCGAGGATTTTATAAGCAAAAGATAAACGGCATATTAAGAGATAGTAGATATAAAATTTATCTGTAAATTACGCAAGGATGGAATTTCTGATTTAAAATTTAAACCCTCAAAATTTTATAGTTTGATCTGCTTCCAAATTTTCATCGCACCGAATGCGCCTTAAAATTTAAAGATGCGAAATATTTGCCACCAAAGTTTGCTACGAAATTTACTGGCGCGAAGTTTACTTCGTAAACAGCGCAGGAATCATATAGAAATTTCTAATAAAATTTAAAGAGATAAAATCATCGGCATACCTACTTTTAGATTTATTTTACGACAGAAATCCCGCTCTTGCGAGCAGGATTTCATTTCTTAGGGGGATAAGAAAAGGAGTTTAGGCTAAATAAATTTAGCCCGAGATTTCGTCTAGCCACGGAGTCCCGCGGCAAAAAGGAGCAAAAAGACGAAATCTCGCGCAAAATTTTAAGCCAAGATTTAAGCGATCGGCTCGCGACAATAAACGAGATTTGCGACGGCTTCAAAAACTATCGCAAAAAACGCCGTGCCGCAAGCATCAAAATTAAACAAGCCTTTGTTTTTTAAAATACTCACGTGGAGCTTTGCAGAGCGGACAGGCGCCCGGGGCTTTCTTTCCGCGATGAACATGCCCACAGACCTCGCACACCCAAACTTCCTCGTCAAAACTCTCGAAAAAGCCCTCCTCTAGCAGGATCTTTTGAAGCTCGTTGTATTCGCGCTCGTGCTCCTGCTCGACCTTGCCGATAGCGTTAAAAAGGCGCGCGACTTCTTTTTTGCCCTCTTCGGTCGCGATTTTAGCGAAGCTCGGATACATACTCTCGTGCTCGTAGCGCTCGCCGGCGGCAGCATCAAGCAGATTTTTATCCATTTTATCAAGCGGAATGCCTGCGGCTGCATGATGCGCCTTTAGCTCGGCTCTAGCGTGCCATTTTTCATTTTCGGCGGCCTCGTAAAAATGTCGCGCAATGGCGTGAAAGCCCGCCTCTTTGGCTAAATCGCCGTAAAGATCGTATTTATTGCGCGCCTGGGACTCGCCTGCAAACGCTTTCATCAAATTTACCTGCGTCAGATCCTCGGTGATGCATTTCATCGGCTCGCCGCAGCAGCTAAGCGCGCCGCCGCCTACTTTTTGCACCTCGACCTCCGCGCCGCATTTGTCGCATCTGTAAGTTTCGTACTGTCTCATTTTAATTCCCTATCAAAATTTTTGGGGAATGATACCACGGCTACTATTAAATTTTACTTAATAAATTTTATTCTTCTCAATAAATTTATGTTTTTGAGAAAATTTTGGCACGAAATTTTCGTCCGAAAAATTTAAGCTCAAGCTTTTTACAAAGCAAATGAAATTTGAAGCAAAAGCGCTAACGCTCGATTATCTAAAAATATGGAATTTACTTTTCTGACTTATTTAATCTACAATTTTCAAGGCGAGCCACATCATTGGAAATTTTTTAGAATTTAAAGTTATCTCAAAAATAACTTGCTAATTTTGCCGCGCAGTCTTGTTTACGAGTATATAACAATGCTCGGCAAAAAGTAGCCTTAAATGCACCAACGAGCCGCCCGATTGTAATTATGAAGCGTTAAAAGCGTAATTAAGGGCACTGTAGCATTACCATTTTGCCGCTATGATCGGTAATATCTGAGAATTTATGAACGTTAAATTCTAAGCCGCAAATCGAACAAGGAGGAAATTTATCGACTTCCTTTTCTCCTAAAAGTGAGCAAATTCCGCCTATTGCTGGATTATGTCCAACGATAAATACGCATTCTACGCTAGCTGCGTTAAAATTTCGCATAACATCTGTGCTAGAAATTTCCACATCATTGCAAGATAGCGCATTATTTTCGCCAATGCTAGCGGGAATTTTAATGCTCTTGAAAGCAGAATTTTCAGCGTTTGCGTCGCGATGTTTTTCGCTACTCAGACCAACCACATTGTATTTTTCAACATTCACACCGCACCCAAAAAATCGTTTCTCATCCAAGCTGCGAACAAACTTTGCTAAATCCCATAAACTTACGTCGTATAACTCTTGCAATGGCACTACCCTTTTTGTCGCGCCCAGCGCATTAGCGATAATTTGCGCCGTATGGAGTGCGCGTATAGCCGAGCTTGTAATAATCAAATCAGGCGCAAGTCCCAAGCTGCGCAGCTTTTCTCCGAGTTTAATTGCGCAAAGTTCGCCCACTTGGCTTAATGCCCGCTCAAAATCGCTTTTGCCGCCGCTTTGCGCCTCGGCATGTCTTATAAAATATATCCGTTTCATCTGCATCCTTTCATAAAATTTTATGTATAATTTAGCGTTAAATTCTACAAAATTCTAAATTTTTTCTGGATCATTCCAAAACCATAACCGACCACAAATCCCGCTATGTGCGCATACCATGCCACATTTATACCCATTAACATCGGCGCAAAGCTCATTATCAAAATCGCGACAAAAATCCCGCCCGCATTGCGTTCATCAAAATAAGCAATCACGCCTAAAAGCACGCAAATAGCGCCACTAGCGCCTACGATATTGACGATTTCTCCCATGCTTATGGCATAACGGATATAAATCAGACACAAAGCGCCACTCAGCAGCCCGCCTACGATGTAAAGTAGCGTAAATTTTATCCCACCGAACGTCCGCTCTAAAATCCCGCCAAATTGATACAAAACAGCCATATTCATCGCTAGATGCATCACTCCGCCGTGCATAAAAAATGAACTTAGTAGCTGCCACGGCATCCCTTCGAAAAAATACGGATTGAGCCCAAAAAATAGATAGGACTTAAAGCCAAAAAAATATTCTAATGCGAATGAAATCACGAAAAATAGGACATTCGCCACAATGATCGCGAGAGTAAATTTGCTTGATTGCATGAAACTCCTTAAATTTTTCACGCATAGTAGCGAAATTTTGATTAAATTAAAGGCGTCGTGTGATTTATAGGCTCTAGATAAATTTATGGATAAGTGCTAGCATTAAAATTCGTTAATAGTTTTAATTGCAAGCGCCTTATCAAAATAGCTGCGTTAAAATTTAAAATTTAGATATAAAACTTTAAACTAAAATTTCCTTAATAAAATTTAGACCATAAATCTTTTTTGAAAGTTTTACGTAATTTATAAAGTTTATCTGACGTAAATTAAAAAACAAACATGCCGTTAAATTTAATAACGATAAAATTTCAGTTATATGAAGCTATTTTGTAGAATTTTATGTAAAATTATAAGTATAATTTCACCAAGAATAACAAAAATTTGAGTTCAAAATAAATTTTAGAGTAAATATTTTAAATACTTATTATATTGCGCGTTAAAAATGCTAATTTGATTCGCCATAACAGCATCAAAGTGAGTTTTTATTGGTAAGTTTTTGCTGCAGGAGTTTAAAAGCAATAAAATTCTAAAATTTGATTAGAATTTTAGGAATTTAATAAATTCTACAAAGCAAGTCATAGCTAAAATTCCAAGCTAAATTATCTGCAAAATTTTACTTGAAATTTTAGAGCATAAATCAAACCGCCGCGAATTTTTAAAAGGTCTAGCAAAATTCCATAAAATCTAATAAATTCCAAACGTTATAAGAAATTTTTTAAAAAATGCGGCAAAGAAGAAAGAATTTTAAAAATCCTAATTATTCACTCGTCCGTATCCTGCGAAGCGGTTCGATGCTAGGCAGCTTATGCGGTCTTTGCCGCAGCGGACGATATAGCTATTTTCCATCTTTTGCCCCGCTACATGAACGTTTTTCTTATTTAAATTTACGAAGTCCGCTTGATTTCTACCACGAGTATTGTGGACGAATTTCACGCGACCATCAGCATAGATCTCGCGCACGATACCGATATGGCTGATTTCGTTATTGACCTTGCCTTTGTTAGAGCGCAAAGTGTTTTGGAAAAACACCAAATCCCCCACTCGCGGCGTATTGCTGAGTAAATTTTTACGGCTGTAATAATTATATATTGCTTGGGATTTGCGTCCGTTTGTGAAGTATTTCGGCAGATCTTTTGAGTTAAAAAATAGATCATCGTATTTATCATTTAGCACGGTGATAAATCCGCTGCAGTCCCCTCCCGCGCGAGTGCCGGTGTAATCGTCTACAGATGCGATTAGCGGGCGGTTAAACTCGCTTCCTGGCACCGAAGTTATTCCCTCTTCATGATCGTTTAAGACATACGCTTGCTGGCTACCGGCAGACGGGGCTTTTGAGGAGCAACCGACCAGTAAAAACGCACCCAAAGCGCAAATAATTAGTTGTTTCATATAAAATCCTTATAAAATTATGTAGCGATTAAATTTGTGCGCAATTTTAGCGCCTGGCGGTAACAAAATGGTAACTTTAAAGCTAAATTCTGTATAATCGCCGAAATTTTACACGGAGAAATCATGCATTATCTACGAATTAACGGGGGCAAAAAACTAAGCGGCAGCGTCAAAATAAGCGGCGCAAAAAACGCTGCATTGCCGCTCATAGCCCTATCTATCCTTTCAAAAAACGAAGTCGTAATTAAAAATTTACCCGCAGTTTCCGATATCCACACGCTAATTCAGCTGCTTTCAAATTTAGGCGCAAAGTGCGAGTTTCTTGACGCCAATACCGCCAAAATCGATACGCGCGAGGTAAATTCGACCAAGGCGATCTACGACATAGTGCGTAAAATGCGAGCTTCGATCTTGGTGCTGGGGCCGCTTTTAGCGCGGTTTAGACACTGCGAGGTAAGCCTTCCGGGGGGTTGCGCGATCGGCGCAAGACCGATCGATCTGCACCTTAGCGCGCTTGAAAAGATGGGCGCGGAGGTTAAGATCGAGCAAGGTTACGTCGTTTGCACCGCAAAAAAGGGGCTTAAGGGCGCGACTATAAATTTTGACAAAATTACCGTTACCGGCACCGAAAATATCGTAATGGCAGCAGCCTTAGCAAGCGGCACCACTCATATCATAAACGCGGCAAAAGAGCCCGAAGTAATCGCCGTTTGTAACGCATTAAAAAGCGCAGGCATCGACATAGAGGGCATCGGCACGAACGAAATCCTCATCAAAGGAAGCGGCGGTGAGCTTTTAAGCTTGAACGAAATTTCGATCATTCCCGATCGCATCGAAGCAGGCACCTATCTGTGCGCAGGCGCAATCACAGGCTCTCGTATCACGATCACGCACGCTTGCGCGGCTCATCTTGGCGCCGTGCTTGCAAAATTTGAAGATATGGGCTTTAAATTTGAAATTTCAAGCGGCGGCGAGGAAATAACGATCCTGCCCACCTCAAAGATCAAACCCGTAGAAATCATCACGAGCGAATATCCAGGCTTTCCTACCGATATGCAGGCACAGTTTATGGCGCTGGCGTGTGTAGCCACGGGCGTCAGCACCATCGACGAGAGACTTTTTGAAAACCGCTTCATGCACGTTAGCGAACTCTCAAGAATGGGCGCAGATATCCGTTTAAACGGACACATCGCGACGATCAGCGGCGGCAAGCTAAACGGCGCGGACGTGATGGCTACCGATCTGCGAGCTAGTTCGGCGCTCGTTTTAGCCGCCCTTGCGGCGCGCGGCGAGAGCAAAATACATAGAATTTACCACCTAGATCGCGGATATGAGAGGCTGGAAGCTAAGCTTGGTGCGCTTGGTGCCGATATACAGAGGCTGGAGGAATGAGGACTTTGAAATAAAAAATCTTGCGCTAGCAAGCAAAGTGGAATTTTACACGAAACGCGTTTTGAAGTAACGCGCTGCGTAAGAGCCACGTAAATTCTATCAGTAGCAATGCATTAAATCGCTAAAGCTAAATGCGCCGGAATTTTAAAGGCAAATCTTGGTAGAATTTAAAGAATGAGTCTATTGAAAATTTAAGTGGCGAGCTTTGGTAAAATTTAATGAACGAGCCGTGGTGGAATTCTTTAAGCAAATACGGGCAGAATTTCTACAGCAAGCTCGCGAAATTCTACGAGTGATATGCTTTGAAATTTTAAGCAACGCTCGCAGTAAAATAAGGCAAGTTTGAGCCCGTAAAATTTCGCGCATTTATTTGGGCAAAATTTAGCCTTGCAAGTTCCGGTGCAACATAGAATTCAAGGCTACGCGAGGTCTTAACTGCGCGAATTTAAAATGTAAAAAATTATAAAAAGGACTTAAAATGATAGGAATAAATGAGGCTATAGACTTGGCGACGGCTAGAATCACATCAAGCAAACAGAGCAAAAAGGTGCCTCTTCCCAGCGCCCTAGGCCGCATTCTTTCTAGCGATATTTCTGCGATTAAAAACCTACCCTGCTTCGATAATTCGGCGCTTGACGGCTATGCCTATGCGGCGGAATTCAAAGACGAAGAGCTAAAGATCGTAGAGCCTACGATCTTTGCAGGAGACGAAAAATTCTACGAAATCAAGGCTGCGCAAGCGCAAAAGATAATGACCGGCGCGCCAATGCCTGTGGGCGCGGACTCTGTCGCGAGGCTAGAGGATGTAAACGCGCAAGGCGGAACTCTAAAAATCCCCGCTTTCGTTCATGCCCACGACGGCTTTCGTAAAAAAGGCGAGGAGGTGTGCGCGGGCGAGCTTTTATTGCGCCGTGGCGAAATTTTAAACCCTGCCAAAATCATGCTTCTTGCCGCGCAAGGAATTTACGAAGCAAGCGTTTACGCGCGTCCTAAAATCGCTCTATTTTCCAGCGGAAACGAGCTAAAAGAGCCGTGGCAGAGCGCAAGCGAGCGCGAAATTTATAACGCCAACTCTAGCGGCATTGCTGCATTGCTGCAAAAATACGGCTTTGAAAATGAGTATTTAGGAATTTTAAAGGACGATTTTAGCGCGGTATGTGAGGCGCTAGATGATGCTACGCGTAAATTTGACGTGCTAATTACCAGCGGTGGAGCAAGTGCTGGGGAGGCGGATTTTATGCAAAGCGCTATGAGTGAACTTGGATTTTTGCAGGTTTTCGATCACATCGATATCAAGCCCGGCCGCCCCAGCAAGTGCTTCGCAAAAGACAGCAAATTCGTCTTTGCAATGGCGGGCAATCCAATGGCTGCTTTCGTGCTTACGCGCGCAGTCATACTGCCGATCTTATTTAAGCTTAGCGGCGCAAGTGAGGCTTTTAGCGCAGAAGCGGCGATCTATGCCAAGCTCGCAAGCGATCTGAAGCTAAAAAGCGGCAGAGTAAATTTAACCGTAGGCGCATATGAAGGCGGAGTTTTTACGCCTATGCCATCGCCTTCGGGGCGCATCAGGCCGCTGGCTGCGGCATCGCATTTTTTCTTGGCTGATCCCGAATGCGACAAAGTTCGCGCTGGAGAAATCGTAAAAATTTATGAAATTTAAGCGAGAAATTATTGACAAATGAAAATTTATAGGCTACAATCGCGCTTTATTTTTACCGCATGCGGGAATAGCTCAGTGGTAGAGCGCAACCTTGCCATGGTTGATGTCGCGAGTTCGACTCTCGTTTCCCGCTCCATCTTAACTTCAAATTTTAAAATTCCTTCCGTTCCACTCGTTTTTGAAGCACAAAATTTCGATATGAAAGCCTTGAAATGAAAATTTTAGTTTGTGTAAGTGGCGCGAGTTTTTGCGAGATCGGGCTTGATCTGCTTAAATTTCTTGCTAGCTCACCGCATGAAATTCACGCCGTGCTTACGCAGGGCGCGCGCCGCGTTCTACGCGCTGAAAGCGGCATAGACGCGGACGAGGTCTTAAAATCCGCGGAATTTATGAGTGTAAAATTTTATCCCGATACCGATCTGGCCGCGCCGCCTGCTTCAGGCTCCTTTGGCATTGATGCAGTGATCTTTGCGCCCTGCTCTATCGGCTCTTTGGCTAAAATTTACGGTGGGCTTTGCGACAGCTTAAGCACCCGTGCCGCCGCAGTCGCGCTAAAAGAGCGCAAGCGGCTGGTCCTAGGCGTGCGCGAGATGCCCCTTTCTGCGATCAGCCTGCGACAAATGAGCGAGCTAGCCGCACTCGGCGTCATCATCGCTCCGCCCGTGATCGCGGGCTACTGCGGCGTGCAAAATTTAAAAAATTTCATAATCGGCAAGTGGTGCGACGCTCTGGGCGTGCAAAACGAGCTGTTTAAGAGGTGGCAATAATGCAAAACTCAAGAAAATGTATCTATCCGGGTACCTTCGATCCTATCACGAACGGCCATTTGGACGTCATCAAGCGCGCGCTGGGGCTTTTTGATGAAGTTATCGTGGCAGTCGCACTAAACGAGAGCAAAAAACCCTACTTCAGCCTAAAATCCAGACTAGAGATGGCGCGAGCCGCGACACACGGACTTCGCGGCGTGAGCGTGCAAAGCTTTGATAATCTGCTCGTGGATTTCGCCAAATCCTGCGGCGTGCGCTTCGTGATCCGCGGACTCCGCGCGGTTAGCGACTTTGAGTACGAGCTGCAGATCGGCTATGCAAACGCCTCACTATGGGAGGAATTTGAGAGCGTGTATCTGATGCCGACGCTCAAAAACGCCTTCATCTCAAGCTCGATCGTGCGCTCCGTTTTGAGCCACGGCGGCGATGTTTCGCACCTAGTGCCGAGCGAAATTTTAAAATTTTTGAAAAAATGAGCTCGCAAGCTACTGAAATTTAGCCCGCAGGCACAGCTAAATTTAAAATTTGCAAGCCGCACGGAGATAAAAATGAATAAGCAAATGGATGAGATAGAAAAACTGCGAGAGCTTTTTAAAAGCGCAAAAAATGACTACGAAGCCCTAAAAAAGAGGGCTGAAGCGCAGGCCGTAAGCAGGCGCTGGGCGTCGGACGAGTATATTAATTTAGAGCCGTTTTATTTTGAGTTCAACCGCTTCTCAAAAGGTAGGGTTTTAAAAGAAGCACCCAAAAACATCGCAAACGCCTACGAATACGGCTTTGACGCGCAAGATCGCGCCGTTTTTAAGAGGCAGTATGTGAGCGAAAAATATTTCTACGAAGAGTTTTATTTTTGGCGGCAGGATGAAATTTTAAGCTACCGATTTGATTATTACGATAAAAGATGCGTGAACGTAAAAAGATTTATCTATGAGGATGGCGCGCTAAAGTCCATCTACTCTGCTTTCGCGAGCGAAGGCTACTGGATAGAAAATTTTACTTACGAGGGCGGCAAGCTCGCGCAAAAGCAGTGGCGTGGCACGGATCCATACGGAGGCAAATTTGATCGCGTCATAAACTATGAATTTGACACGATAGGCGAGCTAAGCTTAATAGTCGAAGGCGACTACGTGTACTACAGAAAACCGGATAAAAAAATGAGCTACAAAAAGCTCTACGAGCTCGCCGCGCAAAGGCTGCTGCCCGCGATTAAAGAGACGATCAAAAAGCACGCGCCAGGCTGCAAGCTCTACTGCATAAATTTAGCCTACGACGACACGGGCTCTCTGCCGCCTCAGATCGGATTCGGCTCGCAAGAGCAGCGCGCGCAGTAGCTTGCGCAGGGCGATGACGATAACTGGATCATTTGGAACGTCGCCGATTACGAGTTTTGGGCCGAGATAGACGAGGATGACGAGACGGTAAATCTTTTCTATCTTTTCAATCAAGAAACGCGACTAAACGGCAGATATCCACAAGCCAAAAAGCTTATTTTGGAGTGCGCGAAGCAGCTTAAAGCGGATATCGGCGAGTTCGGGCTCGATGTGAGCGAGGACTTTGCGCTCGTAGCGAGCGATTATGATCTTAGCGATCTGCGGAAAAATTTCAAAGCGATAAATCCCGAGCTTGTAAGCACGTATAAGGGCAAAATTTAAAATTTCATCGTCGTAATTTTCTCATCGCACATAGCGTTTGCCCGCCCGCGCTGCCTACAAACATACCCTACTCCGAATGACGCCGCCGCCCTGCTCCGCCAGAAGCGCCGCCCTTTCCGTCTAGCGCCATACGCTTCGTATGGTACATGTCCTGCTCTGTATGATGACGCCTTGCTTCGCCCAACGCGCCATTATTCTATCCGCACGACGCGCCGTCTTTATCGACTGGTACCCTGCTCCGCTCGGTACATGTCCGTAAGCGCAAAATTTGCTCACCGCTTATTCGGCGCATCCGTCCGAGCGCTAAATTTAACCGCGAGCCGTGCCGCAAAAAGCAAGAGCCGAATAAGGCAAAACGCCCGATAAAATTTTACGCCTAAAGATCAAAATCGGCTCGGATAAGCTCGCGCAAAAGCCCGATTTAGAGTCGAAATTTAACGCCCGGCTGTTTAAAAAAGCCGCTATTTAGCTATAAGCTTGTAAAATAACGCACAAATTTAAAGGCGAAAAATGTATGTAATATTCGAAGGTATCGACGGCGTGGGCAAAAGCACGCAGATAGCGCGGCTGGCGGCGGCTTTTCCGCAGGCGATCGTGACTAAGGAACCCGGCGGCACGAAGCTCGGCGAGGCGGTGCGAAGCCTCGTTTTGGGCGAGGATTTTAAGTGGCGGCGCGGCAGCGTAAATCTGCGCGAGGTCTGCGGCGAAATTTCAAAGCGCGCCGAGCTGCTTTTGTTCCTCGCAGACCGCGCCGAGCACTACGAGCGCGTGATAAAGGGCGGCGCGGATAGGCTCGTGCTAAGCGATCGCGGCTTCATCTCAGGGATCGCCTATGCGCTGGCAAACGACAAAAACGCGGATCTTAGCGAGCTTATCACGCTTAATAAATTTGCGCTTGGGGGTAAATTCGCGGATAAAATCGTGCTGTTTCTGGCAGACGAGCAGCTCATCGGGCGGCGGCTCAAAACGCGCGCTAGCAGCGATATAATCGAGGCTCGCGGGCTAAAATACCTAATGCGCGTGCAAGATCTTATGGCGCAGGCATGCGCGGCGTGCGGCGTTGAGACCCTGCAAATTGACGCCACACAATCCGAAGAAGCGATCTGCGATCAGATAAAAAATTTCATACTTTCTTAAAATTTTAAGGCGTGGAATTTTGCCGCGGGAATTAATTTCTGAGGCCTGCCGTAAAATTTTAGCTATGGAATTTCATCGTGAAATTTTAACTATAAAATTTCACCCATAAAATTTCATCTTCGAATTTCGTAATAGAATTTTATAGGAGAGGTTCTAGGCAAAATTTCATGGGCAGAATTCCGTTTTATAATTCAGCCGTAAAATTTCGCCACGGAATTCTGTCTTAAAATTCCGCCGCAGACTGAAAAGGCGCGAAATTTCATAAGCAAAATCTTGCACGGAATTTTAATCCGCGGATTCGCAGGCGGAATTCCGCTTAAGCTTTAGATTGAAAGGATAGCGATGAAGATGTTAAAGTTTGTTTTACGTAAGATTTTTAAATTTATATTTCTGTTTTGGGTGGTCATAAGCTCGCTTTTCGGCACATATATGATCGCCGATAAATTTTTCGGCCGTACCGTCGTAGCCTGGACGCTCATCCGTGATTTTAGCAGCGCTTCGCTGGATCTGAAGGATTTTAGCGTCAGTGTCCGCTTAAGAGCTACCACTATCGGCGGACGATTATGGCGCGACGAGCGCGAACCGAAGCCCGACTTCTCGGACGACAACTCCACCGGCGCCCCGTATGAACTAAGTATAAAATTTGACCACGTGAGCGCGCCCGGGATCGTGCTAAAAAATATCAAACTCGAGCAGGCGCAAAGCGGACGCGTCGTGTTTGAAAAAGATGAGCTAGAGGTGCCAATAGAGATGGGCTATAGCGGTTACAAAAGCGGCGAATTAGAGATACCTGATCTCAATTCTGTGCATGTCAGACACAGACTGAGCACCGAAATATGCGCATCTGAGGGCACTTGCACAAACTTCGTGCATTATTTCTTGCCGTACAGACATGTAGAGGGCACAGCGGCTCTGCGGGGTATTTTTTAGCCGCGAAAGATTCGGCGTGAAATTTTAAAACATAAAATTTACGACGGCATGGGTTAATTTGGCGGAATAAACGAGTAGATTATCAATGCCCGCAGCATAGCGATATGATTTATTTGTAAGATAGAATTTTGCCGCTCGCCGTATTTTTATAAAATGGAATTTTGCGATTTTACGGCGCATAAAAATTTATAGCGCAGTGTGAAATCCTACCTGGCAAAATTTATGCCCTATTCCGGCACCGATAAATAGATCTGCTAACAAATCCTGCGAGACAACAATCTATAAAATTATAAATTTACAATGCAGCGATTGGGTATAAAATTTTAAAATTACCGGTAAAAATATCATAATTAAAAAAGCGCGTTACATATTATAAAATGCGCTTTGTTATCATTCGCTCTTTTATAATTTTCAGTATTTTTGCTAGCCGTTTCAAAAACGCTTTGCAAAATTTAGCGCTAGATTAAAGCTTAAAAATGCGCTTATTGCGTATTTCTCGACCTATTCAAAATTTTATACTTCTTAAAAAATCAAAATTTCAAGCATTTAAAATTTATCCCTAAATTTAAACTGCAATTTAATTAAACATTAAAAATCTTTGTATTATTATTCACCGCGTTAATAATCAATTCTATAATCATTAAGTAAGGAAATATGAATGTTTAGAAGATTCTCTCTCTCTCTCTCTATGCCTCGCTGCTCTTTTATGGCTCGCTTTACGCGGAAGAGCCGGCCAACTCACAAGAACTGGGAACTATCCAGGTAACGGGCAATGTCGATTCGCAAAGCGTAGCCGAGCAAAAGGTCGGCGAAACTAAAACTACCGCGCAGACTATCAAGAAGCAGCAGATTACCGATAGCAGAGACTTGGTGCGATACCAAACGGGTATCACGGCGGTTGAGACGGGTAGATTTGGCGCTAGCGGATATGCCGTTCGCGGCGTGGACGAAAACCGTGTGGCTATCACGGTGGACGGGCTTCGTCAAGCAGAGACTTTAAGCTCGCAAGGCTTTAAAGACCTCTTTGAGGGGTATGGAAATTTTAACAACACAAGAAACGGCGTAGAGATGGAAAACGTCAAAACGGCCAATATCACCAAAGGAGCCGACTCCATAAAAGCAGGAAGCGGCGCACTCGGCGGATCGGTTATGTTTGAAACCAAAGACGCCAGGGATTTCTTGACGGAAAAGAATTATCATTTCGGCTTTAAGCAGGGCTATCAAAGCGTCGATAGTCAAAATTTTCACTCCTTTACCGGGGCGGCTAGATACGGCTGGTTTGATCTTTTGGTTATAAACACAGATAGACACGGACATGAAAGAAAAAACTATTTCTACGACATATATGATAGTAAAGAGGACAAACTTCATATAGGAAAAACTCGCGAAAAGGCGGACCCATACACCATAACCAAAAAAAGCACGCTCGTAAAGGTGGGTTTTCAGCCGGGAGATAACCATAGATTGTCTATCGCGATAGATGACTCGAAGCAAAATTCCGACGGCGAGGATCTTTCTTATACGTTAAGAATGGGTAGCCGTCCAGGTGCTCCGGAACGATATGGAAATAGGACAAACCACGATAGCTCAACTAGAAGAAATGTACAGCTCGGCTATGAAAATTTTAGCGAGACACCGCTTTGGGATCACGTTAAAATTTCATACTCAAAGCAGAGTATTAAAAACCGCGCGATCAATAGAGAGGGCTGCCAAGGAAGCGCCTGCCAGCAAACACAAAATCCATCGGGAATGCATTTAGACTCGAGCTCCGGTACGCATAATCTAGTAGATAAAAATAATAGACCTATAAGCGTCGATCCCGGGGATGTAGCGGAGGAAGCTTATATCGTAAGAGATGGCTCGGGTAATGTGCTTAGACTTAACGACGATTATAAAGCACATCTTGGATCCGCAATTGACATGTGGGGAGATGTTTATCATTCAACTTATGTAGATTGCTCCAAAATAGATTGCAATAAAAAATTTAAAGTATTAAAAGAAACATACGATGGGAATACTTGGAATTATAATTATGAACTCGTAGAAAGAGAGATCGAAAAACATACCCTTGCCGACGGAAGAACTTACGGAACCATAAAAAGAGATTCTAGCGATGCAGACGATGGAACAAAATCCCATAAATTATCTTTTTTAACTCCGGGAACGGACGGCTATAATTCCATACAATATACCGATAGGACGCTGGATACCGAAACGCAACAATTAAATTTAGATTTTGAGAAAGAGCTTAGCCTATTTAACGTCATCGATAATTCCATATCATACGGCGGGCTTTTAGATAAGACCGATAAATCGATGACGAACAAAGACGGATTTTATGCGGGCGATTCACAATGGTGGGATAGTATATTTTTCGGCAATGTAAATAATGTGCCAAATCCAGATTGGCATATGAATGGCAATCTAAGAAGCAATACTACGGCGGTTAACACCTATCTGATCCCCGTGCAGACCCTAACTACGGCAGGATATATCGGGGATGAAATTCAAATAACCAAATACGTAGGCTTTGATCTCGGCTATCGCTACGACAGAGTAAAGCACAAGCCGAAATATACCGGCTATCCCGAAGTGCCGCGAGGCATCATAGCCGGTATGTGGGTACCGTATCCTTATAATCCTTTCGACGGAGTGCACGGCTACTATACATCTTACGGCGAGGAGAACTACCAGGAAAATTTAAAATTCTTGTTACGGGAGAAGGAATACAAAAGCGGCTCATACAAACTAGGTCTAAATTTAGACCCGCTCGATTGGATAAGAATTCAGCTAAAAGGCTCCAAGGGCTTCCGCGCGCCGACGGCGGATGAGGCGTATATGACCTTTAAGCATCCGGATTTTTCTATCCGCCCGAATATTGATTTGGAAGCCGAAATCGCAAGGACGAAAGAGGTAGCTCTTACGTTTTATAAAGAAAGAAGCCGCATAACCTTCGATGTTTTTAAAACGGATTATAAAAATTTTATAGATCTTGAATTTTTAGGAAATTTGCAAGTCGTAGATCAACAAATACCCTATCCGTTTTATCAAAACGTAAACCGAGACAACGCAAAAGTGCATGGATTTGAGATCAATACCGTTTTAGAGCTCGGCGATATATCGGAAACTTTGGAAGGATTTAGGCTCGGCTATAAATACAGCAGACAAAAGGGCAAAATGTCGTGCGCCAGCAACGGCTCAAATGCCAACGATTCAAACTCCGGATGCAGCAGGGGCGAAGAGGTGCCGATGAATGCGATCCAACCGCCTACTTCCGTCTATAATATCGGCTATTCTACGCCCGGCGACAAATATGGCATTGATCTTTTCATCACCGACGTAGGAGCCAAGAAACGCAAAGATACCTACAATATGTATTGGAAAAGCCAAATCGAAAGAACGGATCCGTATTGGGGGCACATCGATGCTTCTATAGTAAACGGAGAGCCCGTAACCGATAATACCAAAGGTTGGCGAAGCGGTGATTATACGGTAGTGGACGTTATTGCTTATGCAAAGCCGCAAAAAAATTTTAACTTTAGTCTAGGCGTTTACAACCTAACCAACGCCAAATATATCACTTGGGATAGCGCGCGCTCGATCAGGGCTTTCGGAACGGTCAATATGATCGATCAAGCGACGGGTGCGGGCATCGGTAGGTTTTACGCGCCACGCAGAAATTTTAGATTTAACTGGGAGATAACGTTTTAAATCGTCGCTTATTGGGTCGATTGCTTAGACTCTAGTGCGAAGCGCGATTTAAATTTATCCGAAATTCCGGCTCAAACAAGCCAAGCTCGTTTGAGCTTCCGCAAGCTTTGAAATAAACGGAAAACGATCAGAAAACTTAGAGGCGATTTTGAAAAACGTAAATTTTGCGGCGGTATGATTCTTAATGTGACTGGATTTTATCGCTTATTATATTCTTTCTTGCAAAACGTAATTTGCAATTTAGTAGTGCATAAAAATTTATAACGCGATGTGAATTCTGACTGGCAAAATTTGAAACGACGTAATTATGAAATTCCGCGCAGTGTATTTGTGCAGCAGAGTAGCGCTATTTTCTTACTTTTATGAAAAAGTTTACGCCACAACGCGCGCTTTGATAAATTTTACGCGCGCAACATCCGCGCCATGCACTAAAACATACACATTTAAATTTAAGATCATAAAATTTAAAAATCGCCGAATGCCAAATTTGTAAGCCGTAAATTTAAATATAAAACTAAAATTCTATCGCACGCAGATACGAGCTATTGCGATCTTTAGTAAAATTTTGCCTCTTTAAATTTACACGCAGTTTTCGCCGCGTATAAATTTTGGCGCGATTTTGGAAGTATTTCTTAGACGTATTTTGCTAGACAAATTTTAAGCACATCCGGCGCAAGGCAGCTTCGCTTGCGTAGAATTTTAATGCAAGCCAAGCCGATTAAATTTCGCCGTGAAATTTAACTAGGCTTTAGCGCGCGTATCGTTTTGTTCTAGCGATACGAATTTCAGCCAAAAGCCGCTACGCGCAAAATCAAAATTTCGCTAAGCTCGCGTTTGAGCCAAAATTTATCAAATTTTAAAGCTAGCGCAGACCAAATTTCAATGCGTCTAAAACCAAATTTTAAACATTAAATCTAAAGTGCATCACATCGCCGTCTTGCACGACGTAGTCCTTGCCCTCAAGGCGCATTTTGCCCGCTTCTTTCGCCCTGCCCTCGCCGTCGCACGCGATGAAATCATCAAATCCGATTACCTCGGCTCTGATAAATCCGCGCTCAAAGTCGTTATGGATCACGCTCGCGGCCTTCGGGGCCTTCCAGCCCTTCGTGATCGTCCACGCGCGAACCTCCATCTCGCCCGCGGTGAAGTAGCTGATGAGGCTAAGCTTCGCAAAGGAGCGCTTGATGATGAGCTCCAGCCCGCTTTGCTGCGCGCCCAGGCTCTGCAGCATCTCGTGCGTCTCCTCGTCGCTTAAGCCTATGAGTTCCTCTTCGATCTTGGCGCAGAGCTTGATTACCTCGGCGCCGCGGGCGTTTGCGTATTCTCTTACGCGCGCGACATATTCGTTATCCTGCGCGATGCCGTCTTCGTCAACATTGGCGCCGTAGATTACATCTTTGGCGCTAAGCAGGCGCAGCTCGCGATTTAAAGCGATGTAGCTTTCATCCTCTTTGAGCGCGAAATTTGAAGCGGGCTTGCCGTCGTTTAGATGCGCCAAAAGCTCGTTTGCTACAGCTAGCGCCTCTTTAGCGCCCTTTTGATTTGCTTTGGCTTCCTTGCCGAGGCGCTCGATCTTGCGTCCAAGCTGCTCGATGTCCGCTAAAATCAGCTCAGTTTCGATGATCTCGATGTCGCGGATAGGATCGACGCAGCCTTCGACGTGGGTTATGTCGCCGCTTTCGAAGCAGCGCACGATATGAAGGATGATCTCGCACTCGCGGATATTTGAAAGAAATTTATTCCCCAGCCCCTCGCCCTTGCTAGCTCCGCGCACGAGGCCCGCGATATCGACGAACTCGATGGTCGAATGCACGATGCGACCGGGCTTAACGA
Source organism: uncultured Campylobacter sp. (assembly GCA_963522285.1). Classification (GTDB taxonomy): domain Bacteria; phylum Campylobacterota; class Campylobacteria; order Campylobacterales; family Campylobacteraceae; genus Campylobacter_B. The sequence continues at coordinate 85,331 of CAUQWV010000003.1, read as the reverse complement.
TCTCCGCCAGCTTCCCTAATCTGGCATCGGGCACGGGCACGACCGCTTTATTGGGCTCGATCGTGCAGAACGGATAGTTCTGCGCCTGCGCGTTTTGCGCGCCGCTAAGTGCGTTAAATGTGGTGGATTTACCGACGTTCGGAAGCCCTACGATCCCTACTGACAGCCCCATCTACGCGTCCTTCAGCTCTTTGGCTAGAGCCTGTAGGAAGTATAGGCTAGCTCTCACGCCCGCGCCAGTCGCGCCCGCGGCGTAATAGCCCCACGCCTTTTCCAGATATGCAGGCCCCGCGATATCAAGGTGCAGCCACTTATCTTTATACTCGTCTTTTATAAATTTATCCAAAAACAGCCCCGCGGTTATCGCGCCGCCATACCTACTGGAAGAGCAGTTGGAAACGTCCGCGATACTGCTTTTGATTAGCTCGCGCAGATAATCGTTAAATTCCAAAATACTAAATAGCTCGCCGCTGCAGCCGCTAAGATCTTTAAATTTATGCTTTAGCTCCTCGCTGTTTCCCATGATGCCGCTAGTGTATTCGCCCAGGCCCACGACGCAAGCGCCGGTTAGCGTCGCCATATCGATTAGCAGATCAGGCTCAAGATCCTGCGCGTAGCTTAGGCAGTCGGCAAGCACGAGCCGCCCCTCTGCGTCGGTGTTTCGCACCTCGATACTTACGCCGCTGCGGCTAAGCAGCACGTCGTCGGGTTTATACGAATCGCCGCCGATCATATTTTCGGTAGCGCCGATAACCGCGTGTATCTCAAACGGTAGCTCAAGCTCGGCAGCGCCCTTGATGATACCCATCGCAGCAAGCGCGCCGCTTTTGTCGCTTTTCATCGTAAGCATATAATCGCTCGGCTTCAGACTTAGCCCGCCGCTGTCGTAAGTAAGCCCTTTGCCCACGAAAACGACGCGCTTTAGGCAGCGCTGCGGCTTATAGATCAGATGGATGAGGCGCGGCGGATGAGCGCTGGAGCGATTGACCGCCAAAAACGCATTCATATTCTGCTCGCGCAAAAAGTCCTCGTCGTAAATTTTAACGCTCACGTCGTCGTAGTTCGAAGCTAAAATTTCAGCCTCGCTCGCCATCTTTTCGGGCGTGTAAATTTCAGGGATCTCATTGACGCCATCGCGCGCAAAATTTGCGGCGTTTGCCATCACGATGCCCTGCTGCACGCCGTAGTTCATCTTTTGCACATCGGGGCTACCGCCGCCGTACTCCTGCGTAGAGATTAAAATTTCATTCAAGCCGGAGCTTTTTTTATCGCTTTTGTATTTATTAAACTCATAGCCGCCCAAAAGCACGCCCTCGACCATCGCCATCGTGCTTCTGCGGTCGCAGCCGCATTTGTAAAAGGCAATTTTAAAATTTTTGATCGCGTAGCCCTTAAGCGCGTTGTATGCGCTCGCAAGTGCTGTGCGGACGCGGTCATATTCTAGCGCCTTGACGCCAACGTACAGCCGTCCGCTCTCGGCAAGAAGCAGATTGCCCTCCCCTTTATAATTAAAAAGCGCAAACTTATCCGCGTCTTTAATAAATTCGTGATTTAAATTTTTATCTACGACTAGAATAACTTCAAAATCCGCCTCTATCTCGTTAATTTTACGATCTAGCAGTTTTACTTTCATCTCGTTCCTTTCGTGAGTTCATAAAGTGATTTTCCATACGTTTAAATAACCTAAAAAATAGATATAAAATTCCGCCTATGATAGGTATCGCAAAATACCAGTGTTGCTCGATTAGCCGCAGCCCGCTCCAGATCTCCTCGCCAAAATACCACGCCAAAATCATCGTCGCGCCCGACCAGCACCAAGCGCTAAAAAGATTGATAATCGCAAATTTCTTTGCGCTGTAGCGAGTGATACCGATACTCATCGGGATGATGACGCGGAAGCCATACATATAGCGCTGCATTAAAATTATCGGCCAGCCGTAGCGTTGCAAAAGCAGGTGCGCAATCGCAAATTTTCGGCGCTGTGCCGCGAGCTTTTTACTGATATATTTTTTATTGTAGCGACCGATATAAAAATAAAACTGATCGCCGCAAAATGCCCCAAGCCCCGCGACAAAGATACCTAGCGGCAAATTTATATGTCCCTCGTGCGCCATTATGCCGCCTAAAATCAGCGCGATTTCGCCTTCTAAAATACACCAAACAAAAAGCACAATATAGGCGTATTGGTGGTATTCTTGTAATAAATTTTTAAGTAGCTCTTCCAAAATTACGCCTCTAAAACGCAATAAACATTTGTGCGACGCGAAAACTCGCCTAGATCGTTTAACTCGCGCAAATTTAATAAAAAGCACGCCTCGACGCACTTAGCCTGCGTCTGCGCGATGAGATCTAATGCCGCTCGTGCGGTGCCTCCGGTGGCGATTAGATCATCGATTAGCAGTACCTTGGCATCCTGCACGCCGGAGAACGCATCCACATGCATCTCGACTTGATCGAAGCCGTATTCAAGGCTGTATTTTTGCGAAATCGTGATATAAGGAAGCTTCTTTGGCTTTCTAATCGGCACGAAAGCTACTCTCAACCTCGCAGCAAGTGCCGCTGCAAAAATAAATCCGCGACTTTCTATACCTACTATGTAATCAAGTCCGTAATCGGCGTAGCGCTCGGCCAGATGATCAAGCAGGAAATTAAACGCCTCGCGATCGCCTACGAGCGTCGTGATATCGTAAAACAAAATACCGGGCTTTGGGAAGTCGCGCACGGTGCGGATCGAGCGAAATAAATAGCTTTTTTGCTCGCTGCTTAGGCTTTTCATAGCTTACCTCTTTTCAATCTTGCGTTTTGGATTTTTAAGCTGCAGTTTTCGCTCTCCTCGTTTTGCAGAGCCTCGATGCCGAAGCGAAGGGCAGTTTTGAGCTTTTCGTTATCACTTTTAAGCTTTGAAATTTTCTGCTCGCTTTTACTAAGAAGGGCGTAAATTTTAGAATTTTTTCGGATCGATAGAATAAGTAGCGCTGCAAAAAATAGCGCTAAAACACCTAATGCTACGCTCATTGCTCGCCTCCTTCATTTGGATTTGCAAAGCGGCGCATAGTAGCGGGTGCTGCGTTAAAATAGGCAGAATTTATGCTCCTAAAATACGCACTAGAAAGATTTGCGCCCTTTAAATTTATGCTCGTAATAGCAGAATTAGCATCTTTTAAACCTGCACTAGCGCAATTTGCGTTTTTTGGCTTAACGCTCATGTAAACGGAATTTGTAACCTTTAAATTTATAATTGTGGGGTTCAAACTGACAAAATCTTTGCGGCTAGCTTTTTGAGCAAAATTTTTCTCACAAACGCTCTTGTGCGTAAAATTAAACGTAGAATTTGCACTAGTAGAATTTTTACCCAATGGATTTTTCCCATCAAAGATTATCTTTGCGTGCGCAAAATTTAAATTTATATGATGTGCAGCGCAAAAGCTTATCAAGGAATTCTCGCCGGTAAAGAAGGAATTTTTATCGTTAAGGCTCCGCGCAAAATTTAATGCGGAATCCGTGTCGATGGGATTTTTGTCGGAAGGATTTTTACCGCCGAAGCTTAATTTGGAATTTCGTTCGTTTAAATTAGCGCCACAACTTTGTTCCACAAAATTTTGAGCGGAATTCTGAATGGAATTTTCTTCGTCAAATCCATGCGCGCAATTCGCACTACCGCAAGCGCCTAGCTTTGCGACACGCTTAATGTGCCTACCGCCCGCAAAATCGGTACTAAAAAATGCCCTAATCATATCTCCGATCACCAGCGCGCCCATCAATCGCTCGCCGAAGGCTAGGATGTTGGCGTCGTTGTGCTCTCTGGCTAATCTAGCGCTCGTCGCGTCATGACACAGCGCGCAGCGGATGTGAGCGTGGCGGTTTGCGGCGATGCTAATGCCAATACCCGTACCACAGATAAGAATTCCGTAAATGCCGTAGTCGGTGGAATTTAAAATTTTATCTTTGCTTGCATTAGGGCTTACGGCTGCATTTACGCTGGTAGTCATGCTTTCGCTAGCGTTAAAATTTTCATTTTTCCCGCTACATTGCACGGCGTCGTTAAAATTTCCACAGTCGTTTATACTTGCGGTAAAATTTTCGTTACCGCCCGCTTCGGAATTTTCCGCGGCTGTAGCGGAATTTTTGCTGCTACTTTTTTTAAAATTTTCACTTCGCGCGCAGACTTCACATTCGGCTAAAATAGCTTCCGCCAGTGCGCCTGCAAAATCGGGATAGTCCACGCTCGCTTCGGCACTATGCGTGCCAAGATCGACCGCTTCGTAACCTAAAGCGGCGAGCGCTTTTTTGGCTTGCTCTTTGGCACGAAAGCCCGCATGATCGCTCGCTATGAAAATTTTATTTATTTGCATTGCCACTCCTTATTTTTGCTCATAGATCAGGCTCTCGTCGTTTTGCAAGGTATCGACGAAACGCCCGATTCGCTCCCAGCGGATCTTGCGATCGGCATCGATACTAAAATATGTAAACCACGGCTTACCGACGATCAGACGATAAGGTACCGGACCCCAAAAGCGGCTATCGGCGGAATTATTTCGATTATCGCCTATCATAAAATACTCATCCTGCGGCACTTTGATGTAAAAGGCATTGAAGCTTATCCCTGCAGCTTCGAAGCTGTGAGGAATTTCGCTCAGACTAATGGGCTTCATAGAAAATTCACCCTTCTCAAGTGCGATTTTGACATTTGTTAGCATTGAGTTTCTAGCATTAGAGTCGTAGTGAATGCCCTTAAATTTATACGGCTCTTTGACATATTTTTCGCCGCCCAAAATCACAATGTCACGAGCATCGTAGTTTGCGGCAATGAACTCGTCGCCTTCATGCGGATGAAGGTAGAAATTATTCAGATCAAATATCACCTCGTCGCCGCCTACGGCAAAATTTCGCTTTACAAAGTGCATTTTTTCATTAAGCGGATAGCGAAAAACCACGATGTCGCCGCGCTTTGGACCCTCGCCACGGATGATATGCCCATCTCCGTCGCTATCAGGAGCTACCTGCCACTCTACAAATGGAATATGTGGGGTCGGGATGCCGTAGCTAAATTTTTTAACGAATAAAAAATCACCCTCCAAAAGCGTAGTGCGCATCGATCCGCTGGGGATCACGAAGGCTTGCGCCACAAAAAGAATGACGAATAAAACGACGATGACCGTCCCCGTCCAACTCGATAAAAAGTGATAAATTTTACTTAGTATTTTCATTTAGGCTCTTTGTCTTAAGCGATTTTTCGCCGATTTTATCGTATTGCTCAAAAGCATCGCAATCGTCATCGGCCCCACGCCTCCGGGCACGGGCGTGATGAACGAGCACTTAGGCGCGACTGCTTCAAAATCGACGTCGCCTCTTAGTTTGCCGTCGCCGCCGCGATTAATCCCCACGTCGATCACCACCGCGCCTTGTTTTACCATATCGGCGCCCACAAAATGCGCCTTGCCGACCGCCGCGACCAAAATGTCGGCGTCTGCGCAAAGCCGCTTTAAGTCTTTCGTCTTGCTATGAGCAATAGTGACGGTGGCATCGGCATTTAGCAACAGGTTTGCCATCGGCTTTCCGACGATATTGCTGCGGCCCAGCACGACGGCGTTTTTGCCTGCAATCTGCACGCCGTATTCCTCAAGCAGGCGCATCACGCCAAGCGGAGTGCAAGGCACAAAACCGTCCGCAAGCCCGCTAGTAAGCTTGCCTACGTTTATCGCGCTAAATCCGTCCACGTCCTTTTGCGGGCTTATTTTTTCTAAAATTTTATTCGTATCGATATGTTTTGGAAGCGGCAACTGCACCAAAATGCCGTCGATACTTTCGTCCTCATTTAAATTTTCTATCAGTTCTAAAAGTGCCGCCTCGCCCACGTCGGAGCTCAAGCGGTGCGCTACGGATCGGATCCCACAGGCGGCGCAGGCTTTTTCCTTGCTCGCGACATAGGTCTTGCTCGCCGCATCATCGCCTACTAAAATCACCGCCAGCGCGGGCTTTACGCCCTTTGTGGCAAGATCCGAAGCGTCCGATTTGATCTCATCTTTTACCTTCGCGCTTATGCTTTTGCCATCAATTAAAGTCATTTAAAGCCTTTTTGAAAAATAGGGAATGTTACCCTAAAATTTATAAAATTTAGATTTATTCAGCGGGATTTTATGGGAATTTGAAAGAATTTTAAAAAGAATTTCGTCCTGAATTTAAGCCCGTTTAAACAAGATGAAATTTTATCGTCGCATCATAAGCGGATAGGCGTCTTGGCGTCGCCACGCTCAGGTTTTGGCGTTCGTACAGCCAGTATTGCGGGATTGAGCCTTTTTTATCCACGGGCGAGTAGGAACTGCGATGTTGTGTTTGCCCGTCGTTATAGCACCCGTATTGCGGCTTGCTACGCAGCGCCCGTTTTATGCATAATAGTAGCCCATATAATGGCGGCTTGGTGCCGTATCTTGCTCGGGGGCGTTTTGCGGCCCGCTTCTAGAGCAGCCGCATAGAAACAGCGCCGCGCACAGAAACAAAACGATCTTTTTCACCATAGATCCTTTCAAAATCTTTATGATTTTATCTTTGATTGGTTGCAAAATTTCATAAAATTTTTCAAAGCACTCATAAAAATTTTATCCCCTTTGAAATTTAAAATTTTTGGCGAATTCTAACGACACAAATTTCGTCAAAATTTAGACTTCGCGCAGCTTATAATCTCGCGAAAAAATCAAAATTCTGGCGATGCAAATCGTATTTAGTGCGATTTTACGCGATGCGCGCCGTGCAAGATCGCGCAGCCTCCGTCCGCATGCCGAAATACCGCGCAAAACACAGCCGCGCCGCTATAAATTTCAAAATTTAGCTAAATTTTAAAGCGCCGCGCTTAAATTTACTCGTTGCGCAGCGTTTGCAGCACGTCGATCTGCGTGGCTTTTTTGGCAGGATACCACGACGAAAGCGCCACGATAAGCACCGCGCCGATTAAAATCATCGCCAAATCGCCTAGCGAGAGCTCCATCGGCAGCTTCGAGCTTCCGTAAACGTCGGCCGGCAGATTTACGATGTCGAAGCTCCCGAGCAGCCACACGCCAAATAGGCCCAAAATAAGCCCGAATATGATGCCGCCGCCGCCGATCGTGGCTCCGAGCGCAAAAAAGGTCCTTTTAACCTCCTTTTTGCTAGCACCTAGGCTAAGTAAAAGCGCGATCTCTTGGCGGCGGTTCATCACGGTCATCAGAAGCGAGCTTACGATATTTAGGCTTGCGACTAGGATTATTAGCATCAGCACGATGAAAAGCGCGCGTTTTTCAAGTGCAAGGGCGCTGAAAAAATTGCCGTTTTGCTGCCACCAGCCTACGGCGCTAGCGCCGCCGGGAAGGCTCTTTTTGATGCGCTCCAGATCCTTAAACGGATCGTTTGAAAAAACATGCACGCCGTCGAAGGTCCCCTCGTCGTAGCCCAAAATTTTAGCTAGATCGCTCGCGTCCGCGTAGGAATACGCCTTGTCGTAGGCGATCAGCCCCGAGCTGAAGTCCGCGCGCACTTCAAAGCGCTTCATCTTAGGGATCAGCGCAAAGCCGCCAGGATCGCTCTTCGTAAAGATCATCGTGATCTTCTCGCCCTCATCCAGCATAAACTCATCTTTGATCCCGTGCCCTATCATGATGCCGTAATCCGTTAGATTGGCGTCTTTGGCGCCTGCCGCGACGACGGAGTTGATCCGCTTTTCGTCGTTTAAATTTACGCCGAAAATCAGTCCGCCCTCGAGCTTCTCGCCGCTTTTGGCGATGACTTGCGAGCTAATGTAAGGACTAAAGATCAGATCGGGGAAGTCCGCCCGCAGCCCCTCCACGTCGTCTTTTGAAATGCCGCCGCGAAAGTGGCTGTGGATCGTGATCGGGTAGTTCATCGTAAAAAGCTTGCGCTCAAATTCTTTATCAAAGCCGTTCATTATCGCCATCGCGACGATGAGCACCGTAAGCCCCACGCCGACGCCTAAGAACGCAAGCAGCGCCGAAAGCGTAATAAAGGGCTGAGAGCGGTCGAATCTGAGATATTTGAATAATAAATACTTTACCAAAAAGCCGTCCTTGTAAAATTTCACATAAAATTTAGCGCTAAATTATATGTGAAATTTTAAGTATTTTAGAATTTTAAAATTCCAAAATTAGGTTTTGCGCCTTCAAATATAAAAGCTCCGGCAGGTTTTGAAAATTTAAAATCGCGCCGAAATCTATTTACACGCAATGAAATTCGCCCCCAAGAGATATCGGATACGGTAAATCAAACAGATCGTCTTGCCGAGACTTCAGAATTCTAAACTCAAATTCTAAATTTTAAAATTTCAAACGCCTCGAAATTTTAAAATTTTTAGAAATTCCGAATCTTTTAGAATTTTGAAATTCTTAAAAATTTAAAGGCGGATTTCGCTTAAAAAGCTCGCCAGCGTCGCATAAATTTAGAATTTCAAATGCCGCGTAGTGTCCTAGCCGTGCACTAAATTTAAGTATCACGCGCTGATTGGCTTGCGTTTTGCCACACGGCGCACCGCAACAGCGCTGCGAAAACAAGTAGCCAAAGACCCTAAGTGCGCTTTGAAATTTTAAAATTTCAAAACCAAAATTCCGCTCTCTCGCGCAGCTTTGCGCACCGTCTGCACTGCCTAGCGATCAAGCTCTTTTAAAATTTCCATCCGTGCCGCCTCGCGATCAAACTTCCCTTTAAAATTTTATGACGCCGCCCTCGACCGATCGCTAAATACAAAAGCAAGATTGAAAAGCGCCGATCGCGCAATGCTCGCAATCAAGATCACTGATCGCGCGATACTTACGACCGATCGCCGCGCCTACCTCGCAAAGCCGCCCTTTTTCGGACCACCCTTACCGTGACAGTCTTTGTATTTTTTGCCGCTGCCGCAAGGGCAAGGATCGTTTCGCTTAGGCTTTTTGTCGCCAAACTCTTCTGCGCCCTTTAGCTGCGCCTCATTCGTGCTTGCAGCGGCGAGCTCTTTGGCGTTTGAGCTCTCCATGCGCTCCTGCATCGCGCGCTGTTCGGCTTCGATCTCTTCCCTAGATTTAAACTGGATCGAATGCAGCAAGCGGATGCTATCGGATTTGAGGCGTATTACAAGCTCCATAAAGAGATTGTAGCTCTCCTTTTTATACTCCGTAAGCGGGTCTTTGTGGTTGTAGCCGCGAAGCCCGATGCCCGCCTTTAGGATATCCATCTGATACAGATGCTCCCGCCAGTCGCGATCGACGATCTGCAGATAAAGCATCTTTTCGATACTTTTGCGCTGCTGCGGATCGATCGGCGCCATCTTGTTTTCATACGAAACGGCAAGCGCGCCGATGATCTTTTCTTTCAGCTCTTTGAAATCATCGACCTTCTCAAGCTCGCTGTTTTCGAGCACCTCGCCCGTTTCTTGAGCGATTTTGGCGACAATCGGGAATTTATCGATCTCTTTGATATTTACGCCGTCGAAAATTTCAAGCTCCTCAAGCACGCTAGAGATGTACTCCTCGCGGTTTTGGATGATTTTATCTTTCAGATCGTAGTCGGGATCCAAAAGCTCGTTGCGATATTTATAGATCGTCTTGCGTTGCTCGTTTGCGACGTCGTCGTATTCTAGGATATTTTTACGCGCTTCAAAATGCAAGCTCTCGACCTTTTTCTGCGCGTTCTCTACTGCGCGCGAAACCATGCCTGATTCGATATGCTCGCCGTCTTTCAAACCCAAGCGATCCATGATATTTTTAATCTTGTCGCTGCCAAAAATTCTAAGCAGATTATCCTCCAAGCTTAAGAAAAATCTACTCTCGCCCGGATCACCTTGGCGCCCGCTTCGACCGCGGAGCTGATTATCGATACGGCGACTTTCGTGGCGCTCAGTACCTAAAATATACAGCCCGCCCAAAGCGCGCACTTCATCGTCTATGCGGATATCCACGCCGCGTCCCGCCATATTCGTAGCGATCGTAACTGCGCCCTTTACGCCAGCGTCTTTGATGATCTGCGCCTCGCGCTCGTGATTTTTGGCGTTTAGCACGGAGTGCGCGATGTTTTCTTTAACCAAAAGCTCGTGCAGCTTCTCGCTCTTTTCGATCGATGCCGTACCCACTAGCACGGGCTGACCTTTAGAATTTAGCCGCTTGATCTCATTTATGACGGCATCAAATTTCTCGCGCTCGGTTTTGTAGATAAGATCGTTTTGATCCTTTCTGATGACCGGCACATTCGTAGGGATAGAGACCACTTCGAGTTTGTAAATTTGAGAAAATTCCGTTGCTTCCGTCTGTGCCGTACCCGTCATACCGGCGAGTTTTTCGTAAAGACGGAAGTAGTTTTGAAAGGTAATGTCGGCAAGAGTTTGGCTCTCCTCTTGGATCTGCACGCCCTCTTTAGCTTCAAGAGCCTGGTGTAAGCCTTCGCTGAATCTGCGACCTTCGCTAAGACGACCCGTAAATTCATCCACGATTATGACCTGCCCGTCGCGCACGACGTAGTGCACGTCCTTTTCAAATAGATAATTCGCCTTAAGTGCTTGATCAAGGTAGTGGCTAAGCACTGCATTTTCGAGACTATAGAGGTTATCGACGTCAAAAAGCTTCTCGGCTTTTGAAATTCCTGCCTCTGTAATCAAAACAGCGCGGTTCTTCTCATCTACGGTAAAATCACCCGTAGCTTTGCCTTTCGGATCGGCTGGCGCCTCGCCGCGGATCATTTGGCGAGCTACTTCGTTTGCCTTGATGTAGCCGTCTAAAGTACGGTTCGTAGGACCTGAAATGATAAGTGGCGTCCTGGCTTCGTCGATTAGGATACTATCAACTTCATCGACGATTACGAAATGATGCCCGCGCTGCACCTTTTCATCCGCGCTAAATTTCATATTATCGCGCAGATAGTCAAAGCCGAACTCGTTGTTTGTGCCGTAGGTGATGTCGCACGCATATGCAGCCTTGCGCTTGGCGTCATCGTATTCGCCGCCTACGATCACACCGGTACTAAGCCCTAAAAATTCATATAGCTCGCCCATTTGCGCGGCATCGCGCTTAGCCAGATAGTCGTTTACGGTTACGACATGCACACCCTTGCCCTCCATCGCATTTAGCACTACCGCCAAGGTCGCTACGAGGGTCTTCCCTTCGCCCGTTTTCATCTCGGCAATCGCGCCATCGTTTAGCACCAAACCGCCTATCAGCTGAACGTCGAAGTGTCGCATATTTAGCACTCTTTTGCCCGCCTCTCGCACGATAGCAAACACTTCGTTAAGCACGTCGTCCGTGCTCTTTTCGCCTGCGCGAACTTGCGCTCTTAACGCTTCAAATTCCGCCTTTAGCGCCGCATCGTCCATCGCCGCGTAGTTTTCTTCAAGCGCACTGATCTGTGCTGCGCGCTTGGCGTATTGTTTGACGATCCTATCGTTTTTAGTACCGAAAATCCCGTGGATGACCTTTTTAAACATCTCAAACCTTAGTTTTAAAATTTTAACCGCGCATATTAACATATTTTTAGTTTCTATTTAATTAAATCCTAGAAAAACGGCTATAATACGCGCAAATTTTCAAAAATAAAGGCAAAATTTATGAAAAAAACTCTTATTTCTTTAGCGGCAAGCTGCATTTTTGCGTTTGCAGGTGGGATAGAATTTAACACACTGAGCGCAAATTTTTCGCAAACCGTGCAGAGCGATGATGCGAAAATCAGCTACGGCGGCGATTTTAGCGCCACGAAAGAGCACGCCGTATGGCATTACAAGACCCCTACGATAAAAAATATATTTTTTAGCTTCACAAAGGTCGTAGTAATCGAGCCCGAACTCGAGCAGGCTATCATCACAAATATCAAAGAAACGCCGAATTTAACAGCGATCCTAGCGAACGCAAAACCCAATAAAAACGGCGTTTATGAGGCGAGCTTCGACGACGTGAAATATCTAATCGAGCTAAAAGGTGATCTGCCGAGTAAGATCAGCTATACCGATAAAATGGACAATAAAGTCGTCATTAATCTAAGCAACGTCCGTAAAAACGCGCCGGTAAATGAGGCGATCTTTAAACCCTCGATCCCAAAAAACTACGACATCATCACGCAGTAGGCGCGTGTGAGGCTACTTTTCGTCTGTCGCGGCAACATCTGCCGCTCGCCGATGGCGCAATCCGTGATGCAAAATTTTATTAATCAAAGCGACCTAAGTGCGCGCGTGAGCGTAGATTCTGCGGCGACGCACACCGACGAGATCGGCACGCCGCCCTATTACGAAACGCAGCGCGTGCTAAAAGAGCAAAAGGTACCGCTCGTAGCGCATCGCGCCGTACAGGTCACACCCGCAGACTACGAGCGCTACGATCTAATTCTTTGCATGGATGATGAAAATATGCGCTCGCTGGGGCGAATTTTTCGCGGCAAGGATATGGCTAAGGTAAAATTTCTTTTGGAATTTGCCGAGGGAGATTTTAAAAGCTGCACCGCGTAAAATTCCAAAGGTGCGGCAGCTCAGCCAAATTTCGGCGCTGCATCGCAGCAAAACGCTTCAAATTTAAAAGGCGCCGGTTCAAATTTAACCCATCCCCAACGCCTACAAATCGCCGATCCCTACTACACGCGCGATTTTGAGCGCTGCTACACAGATATCAAGCGTGGCTGCGAGGGGCTCTTGCGATACATTAAAAATTCAGACGGAATTTGCTAAAATCCGCGATTAAATTTTAGCGTCTTCAAAGAGGCGCGGCTTAAAGCGATAATTCAAGGAAAAATATGTTTAGGCTTTTGATCGTTCCATATCTGATAATTGAGGCATTTACGACCTATTATTTCGTAAGCGCAAATGGCTTCGCGGCGTATGCGGTGGAGATCGTAATAAGCGCGATTTTAGGCGGTTACGTCGTAGCAAACCGCTCGTGGATGGGCTTTTTTAATCTAATGAAAATCTCGCCGAAAGAAATTTTAAGCGGCGTGGGCTTCGTCGTAGGCGGCGTTTTTCTCATTGCACCGGGCATTTTCGGCGATATTTTGGGCGTTTGCATAATCACCGCGTCGTTTTACTGCGTCACCAGCGACGTGCCTAAATTTAACGCTAGCAGCGAAAATTCCGAAAAAAGAGAGCGAAAATTTTGGCGACGCAACCGCGCAAGCGACGACGTAATCGACGTTGAGGTGATCGAAGAGAACGAAATCGAGATTCGAAAAAGCATAGGAGAGAAAAAATGAAAAATTTGATCATCGCTACTCGCGGCAGCGTGCTTGCGCTGTGGCAGAGCGAACATATCGCATCGCTACTTAATGCCCGCGGCGTCCAAGCGCAGCTAAAAAGCATGAAAACCAAAGGCGATAAAATTTTAGATACGCCGCTTGCAAAAATCGGCGGCAAGGGGCTTTTTACGAAGGAGCTTGAGGAGAGCATGCTTCGCGGCGAAGCACACATCGCCGTTCATAGCCTAAAAGACGTGCCCGTGGAGTTTCCGCAGGGACTCGTGCTAGCGGCAATCTGCGCGCGCGAGGATGTGCGCGATGCGATGATTAGCGAAAAATACGCTAAATTTGACGAGCTGCCCCGCGGCGCAAAAGTCGGTACCACGAGCCTTCGCCGCAAGATGCAGCTGCTTAGCATGCGCCCCGATTTAGAGATAATCTCCTTGCGCGGCAACGTCCAAACTCGCTTGCGAAGGCTCAAAGACGGGGAATTCGACGCGATTATCTTGGCGATGGCGGGCATCAACCGATTAAATTTACGCGCCGAGGTAAAGCACGTAGTGCCCTTTGAAATCTCGCAGATGATCCCCGCGATGGGGCAAGGAGCGCTCGGCATCGAGGCGGTGGACGAGCCGCAAATTCTACGCGCGATAGAATTTTTAAAAGATGAACGCGCGATCATTGAAACGACCGTGGAGCGGGATTTCGTTAGGGTTTTGGAGGGTGGCTGCCAGGTGCCGATCGGCATCAACGCGCGCCTTGAGGGCGAAAATATCCACATCAGCGCGATCGTGGGCCTACCCGACGGCAGCGAAAGCATCTGCCAAAGCATCGTCGCGCAAAAATCGCAATACCGAAACGTAGGCATAGAGCTCGCGCGCGTTTTGATCGAAAAGGGCGCAAAGCAGCTTCTTGCGCGCGCCGAGGAGATGGCGAGCCTATAAGAACTATGATGCAAAAAGAGCAAATGCCGCTTTTTATAATCAAAGATTATTGGATCAGGATTTATATCGATCTGGGAGTTACTTCGTCCATCGTCATGCTTGCTTTTGAGCTCGTTACTAGGGGCATTCACTGGCATTACTGGGTTGGGGTTTGGATTTTAACCTTAATAGGTCTTTTAGGGATAAATAAAAACAAATTTTTAAGCTTCTATCCCGGCAGAATAGAATATAACAAATCCTCCGCAAACTATCAAGAAACGATAGTTACAAAAAAATCTATCGACATGGCGCGTATTGATAAGGTAGCGATTTATAAATTCGTAGATTTTGCGGTAGAAGAATTTAGCTATGATAAAAATATTGGCACCTTTAAAAAGCTTATTTTAATGGCTTTTTCGTGGATATTGTATTTGATGGATTTGATATGCTTTGCCGTTTTGCGGCTAAGGGGTAGGATAAAAAGCATAAATTTATATGTCTTGATATTTTTAGACAGCGAAAACGGGGTATTCGTCAGTATCCCGCTTGCGATGTTAAGCGATTTTGAACGAAAAAATTTAGAAAAATATTTAAAAGATGAACTCAAACTAAACCTGGAGGATATCGAGGTTAGAGATAGGCTTTTGAATATAAATTTTATGTAACGCCGCTAGCTTACGTGACGATGTGGAATTTTACGTCGATATGAAATTTCTGAGATTTATGTGGCAAGATGCTAGATAAATTTGAAAGCGGCGAAGTAGCGTATAAATTCTGTGAAATTTATACGGTAACAATGCAAAAGATTTATGCTGCTTATCGGCGGGTAACTCCGTGGGCTTTTTGCGGGTGCAAGACGAGGCGGATCTGCCGCAAATGAGTCCTAGCGAGTTTATAATGATAGAAAAAATTGCGCCGAATTGGTATCTTTTTAAAACCACATAAAAAGCCCTGCTGCAAGCGGATTTCAAGCTTCGTGGCGATCTAAATTTAAAAGCGTTACCCGCGCCTTAACCGTACCGCCGATCAAAAATCGCGCGAATTTTAAATTTAAACAGACGATCTGTAAATTCTGCACGCCGTAAATTTTTAAAGAATTTTAAAAATTTTTTGAAGTCTAAATTTAAACAAAGCGTCGCCAAAGCGCGTCGCGTTGCGCTAAATTTAGAATCAAAAGGCGAGATAGTGCAGCCTTAAACGCCACCCGGCCCAGGCTTAAACTGCGCAAAGTCCACTCCCGTCGCATCCAAAACCGCCCGCGAATAAAAATAGAGGCTGTAAAATAGCTCATCGTCGTAAAAGTACTCCTCCCAGCGCTCCTCGTCATTCTCATCGTTCTGCGGCCACAGATATTTTTCCGCAAGCATATCCGAAAAGTTCGCCAGCGGCGCTGCGTGCGAGATCTTATCGGCATCATCGCAAATCTCAATCATAAACGCAAAAAATCCGCCGAGCCGAGCCGCGATAAAGCCCGCCACTTCGTTTTCGCCGTTTTCGTTTTCGTCGTTTCTACTCGCCGCATCATTTTGCCGGCTTTTATCCGTATTTCTATCCGCTGCGTTCTGATTATTTCCGCCGATTTCGTCTGCCGCATCGTTTTGATTATTTTTATTCGCGTTTTTGCCCGCCACAGCGCGCGCCTGCATAAAGATGCGCGCCAAAAAGAGCAGCGCAAAAGGGGTTGCGTGCCAAAGCGTACTTTGATGCTCTATCTCGTTAAAAATCTTACTAAGCGCGTCCTGAATGGCTTTGGCGTCAAATTTCTCCCGCTTGCTCGCATCCGAGCTCTTATCCACCGCGCTCGTTTTAAATTTTATCGCCGCGCTATCCGCACTCTTAAATTCCGCCTCTCCGCACTTCGCCGCGTCCGTTTTAAGTTCCGTCTCTCCGCCCGCTTTAAATTTCGCCGCCTTGATATCCGCAATTTCAAATTTAGGCTCGCTATTTTGCGCTAAATTTACGGAATTTTGCGCCGCGCCGCATCTTGCCGCATCCGTAGAATTTTGCCCGCAACCGGGCTCGCTTTTTAAATTTTGCCCTGCTTCGGGATTGCTTTTTAAATTTTGCTCGTCGCTCAAGCCGCGCGCCGCATCACAAGCTTCGATTGCCCGCGCGAGTTTCTCAAAAATTTCAGCAAACTCGCTCGCCATGCCGTAAGCGGTCGTGAGCCTGCTCCACGGCACGTCCTGTACTTTTAAATTTGCGATATATTTCAAATTTTTCTCATTCATCCGCGCTTCTTGCAAATATTTTTAAATTTAATCTTCGCGAGCCGCTAAAATCTGCGCTTTTGGTTCAAATTTAGCCTCTTTCGCACGCAAATTTAAACCGAGCCCAGGCGCAAATTCTACCTCGTAAGCTCCCTACTCTGCTCGATTAGATCCTCAATCTGTTCGCGCGGCACCGCATCAAGGCAGACGCTGATCCAGTGCTTTTTATTCATATGATAGGCGGCAAAAATTCCTTTTTCGTCACGCAAAATTGCCGCCAAATCAGGCTTTATCTTTAAATTTATCACGTCGCTTGAGCCAGGAAGTGCGCGACCGAGCTTTTCGTTTGCAAGCCCGCGCATCAGAAGCGCAAACCACTTGCGCTTCCCTCCTGCGTGACGAAAAACCGCAAAATTGGGATATTCATCCCACAGATACTCGCCATCCGCGCCGTAGCGCTGCTTCATTAATTTTAGGACGCTGCTGAAGTTCATTCTCGTTCCTTGATATCGATCTTTTCTTTGCGCAATCGCGCCAGCCACTCATCCAGCGTCTTTTCAAAGCCGATCCCCTTGCTTTCGTAAAATTTCGCCGCCTCGCTCATATAGGCTTGCTCGACCCAGCCGCCAAAGTCGTGCGGGTATTTGTAGTCTGCGATCTGCTTGTCCGAGTTGATGAGATAGCGCGGCGTAGGTAGCGGAGCGGCGGAGCGGACGAACTTCAAAGCGGCGTTGATGCCCAAATACGCCGCATTTGATTTGGGACTGTGCGCCAGATAGATCGCGCATTGCCCCAAGATAATGCGAGCCTCGGGGTAGCCGATCTTGCTGACGGCAGCTAGCGTGCTGGCGGCGATATTTAGGGCGTTTGGATTGGCATTGCCGATATCCTCGCTAGCTAGGATCACCATCCTGCGCGCGATGAAATCCGCGCTCTCGCCCGCATCTATCAGCCTCGCGACATAATACAGCGCGGCGTCGGCGTCGCTGCCGCGCAGGCTTTTTATCATCGCGCTGGCAAGCTCGTAATGCACGTCGTCGCTGCTAACGCCCGCAGCTACGGCATTTGCGCGCAGCGTGCGAAGCGTATCCAGCGTAATGGCGCTGTCTGCTAAAAGCGCGAATTCCAGCAGGTTCAACATACTCCTCGCATCGCCGCTGCTGGAGTTTAGCAGGTATTTTCGCGCCTCCTCGTCCATCTCAAAGCCGATCTCGCTCTGCACCCGCGCCAAAAGCGCCTCCAAATCCTCGTAGCTAAGCGGCTCAAACTCAAAGATCATCGAGCGCGAGCGGATGCCGCTGCTTAGCACGAACTGCGGATTTTCCGTCGTCGCGCCGATGATGATCGCGGCGTAGTTCTCCATCGGGATTAGCAGCACCTCCTGCTGCGTCTTGCTGAGGCGGTGGATCTCGTCGATGAAAATGAGCGGCTTGATGAGCGAGCCGGCGTGCGAGGATAGAATTTTGCGGATATCCTCGACCTTCAGGCTCGTGGCGTCAAGCTCGTAAAAATCGTAGTTCAGCTCGCTTGCGATCACGCGCGCCATCGTCGTTTTGCCGCTACCTGCGGCGCCGAAAAATATACTGTGCGGGATGCTGCCTGCGGCGACGAATTTTTTAAAAACCGCTACGATCTTGCCCTGCCCCACGATTTGATCAAGGCTTTTGGGGCGAAATTTCAAGCTCAAACTCATTTTGCAACCTTAAAAATTTTGCCCCGATGATAGCGTTTTTATGATTAAATTTTGAAATTCGACTAAATTTAAAGAGCGGAATTTTGAAATTTTATTTACAGCAGAGTTTGAAATTTATGCACGGTGAGAGCTTGGAATTTTAGCCGCACGAGCGAGCTTAAAAATTTCAGTAGAAATTTAAAATTTTATGCCGTGTGCGAGCTGGCGATATAAAATTTTGCGGCAAGAACAGATCGCGCAGATTTGGCAGACTAGGCACTTTAAATTTAATGCCTTGCGCTGCGCGGTCGCGCCGTCATACATAGCGCGCCCAAAAATTATTGTCTGTGAGCGAGGCGAATTTTAAAATTTAGCCCTAGTTTAGGGCTAAATTTTATCTCGCGGCGAGCCGCTAAATTAGCAAATCAATAAACGCAAAATCAGCAAAGCTAAAAAATCGTTGCGCTCTTATAAAATCATCGCGCAACCATCGCGACTATCGCTTCGCTCGCGCAGAGAAACTATCGCATTAATTCTCGCGCCTACGTAACGCGACAAATGTAAAATATAGTTGCGCGATCGTCGCAATAACCCGCGAGATCGCGCAAAACTCATCGCACCAATTTCGGCGCCAGCGTAAAATTTAATCTAGCAAAGCTGCGCGCCCGCGTAAAATGCGTAAAATTACCGCGCTAACCGCCCCTCTAGCAAAAAAACCGCCGTCTATTTAAAAAGCTCGGTAGAAAGATACCTCTCGCCGGTATCGCAGAGGATCGTAACGATCACTTTGCCCTTGTTCTCGGGCTTGGCGGCGATCTGCGCGGCAGCATAAACATTCGCGCCGCTTGAAATGCCCACGAGCAGGCCCTCTTTTTGTGCCAGCTGTCTAGCTGCGGCGAACGCATCGTCGTTCTCAACGCTCAAAAAGCCGTCGATGACGCTTCTGTCGAGATTAGCTGGGATAAAATTTGCGCCGATGCCCTGAATTTTATGCCCGCCCGCACTGCCGCACGTAAGAAGTGGCGAGCTAGCAGGCTCCACGCCGTAGGCTTTTAGGTTTGGGTTTTTAGATTTTAAAAATTTCGCCGTACCGCTGAGCGTGCCGCCGGTACCAAATCCCGCGACTAAAATATCTACCTTGCCGCCGCTTTGCTCCCAAATTTCAGGTCCAGTGCTTTGAAAATGCGCCTTTGGATTGCTTGGGTTATCAAACTGGCTCGGGATAAAGCTATTTGGAGTGCTCGATGCTAGCTCATTTGCCCTATCTACCGCGCCTTTCATTCCGAATTTCGGATCGGTCAGCTCGATTTTAGCGCCGAATGCAGCGATGAGCTTTTGGCGCTCGATACTCATCGAGCTTGGCATCGTTAGAATGAGCTTCATACCGAGCTTCGCCGCGATCATCGCAAGCCCCACACCCGTGTTTCCGCTAGTAGGCTCTATCAAAACGCTATTTTTATCGATTTTGCCTGAGCTTAGCGCGTCTTTTACGATCTGCCATGCGATGCGATCCTTGACCGAGTGGCTTGGGTTTAAAAATTCCGCCTTGGCTAAGATGAGGGCATTTTTGCCAAACGTATTGATTCTAACTAACGGAGTATTGCCGATGAGCTCCGTAACATCGTTTGCTATTTTCATATTTTTCCTTTAAATGCTGAAATTTAAATACTGGACGCTTCGCGCCATCATCTCCTCGTAGCTGCTTAGAGGCTCGTTAAATATCTCTGCCAACTTGACGTCAAATTTTTCAAAAAATGCCCGCAGTCCGGGATCACTCATCTGAATGCTAGTCATCCGCAGATCCTTTTCAAGAGCGGTAAAAATTTCACCGAAAGTAATCTCGCTAGCATCTCTAGCTAGGTGGTAACCGCCGTTTTTACCTTTGATGCTACACACTAGCTTTTCGTTTCTAAGGGTATTTAGAATTTGCTCCAAATAATTCTTAGAAACTCCCGTACGCTCGGCGATCTCTTTTATACTTATCGGCGCTACTTCGCTAGCTTTGGCGATCTGCAAAATCGCAGCCAGCCCATAAACGCCCTTTGTGCTTAAAAGTGCCATTATTTCAGTGCCTCGCTAAGATCAGAAATTAAATCATTCGCGTCCTCTATACCCACGCTTAGGCGGATTAAGCTCGCAGGCACTCCAGCGCGGTTTAGCTGCTCCTCGTTTAGCTGCGAATGCGTCGTGCTCGCAGGATGAGTGATGATCGACTTCGTATCGCCGATATTTGCTACGACGGAGAAAATTTTAACCTTACTAACCGCCTTTAGCGCTGTTTCTTCGCTATCTACGATGAAACTCATCAGACTGCTTGCATAGCCGTTTTTAAATTTCGCTTTGATCGCGGCATTAAACGGCGAGCTTGCAAGCCCCGGATAATTAACCTGCTTTACCTTCGGATGATTTTGCAAAAATTCTGCGATCTTTAGCGCATTTTGCGAGTGTTTTTGCATGCGAAGCGGCAGTGTTTCAAGCCCCTGGATGAGCTGAAACGCGTTAAACGGCGATAGAGTCGCACCGATGTCGCGAAGCAGGGACAAACGAATCCTAAGCGTATAAATATCAAAATTATCTACTAAATCCGCATAAACTAAGCCGTGATAGCTCTCATCAGGCTCGTTGAAATGTGCGTAACGCGGATTGCCTTTGAGTTTGGAATTTAATCCTTTGCCCGAAACGATCGCACCTGCGATGCTAAGACCTTGCCCGCTTATGTATTTGCTAGCGCTATGAATTACGACATCGGCGCCGTCATCAAGCGGATTGTAAAGCGCAGGACTTGGGATCGTGTTATCCGCAATCGTTACTACGCCGTGCTTATTTGCGATTGTAGCTATTTTAGCGGTATTTGCAACCGAAATTTGAGGATTTGAAAGCGTCTCGAAAAAGATCGCCCTAGTCTTATCGTCGATTAAACCTTCCAAATTATCCGCAGTTTCGGAGTCAAAAATTCTAGCCTCGATGCCGAAACGCTTGATCGTGTGCGCCAAAAGCGTGGTCGCGCCACCGTAAATTTTCTCGGCGATGATGATATTTTCGCCCGCTGCGGCTAAATTTGCCACCGCAAAAAATATCGCCGCCTGCCCGCTAGAGACCGCGATTGCGGCTTTGCCGTTTTCCAGCGCCGCAAGTCGCGCCTCAAAAACATCAGTAGTAGGATTTGTCAAACGCCCATAAATCGGCCCTAGATCACGCAGCGCGAAGCGATCGGCAGCCTTTTTGCTAGAACCGAAGTTAAACGCGGTGCTTTGATAAATGGGAACTGCCATCGTGCCGTAGCCTGCGACGGAGTCGTAACCAAAATGAGTTGCGAGGGTTTCTTTTTGCATTTTCGTCCTTTGTAAAAAATTTGGCGAATAATAGCGAAATTTTAAAATAAAGTCAAGTATTTTTATATGATTTTAAAATGCCTATAATACGGGATTTATAGAAAAAAATATTATTAAAATATAGTTTTACAATATGCGTAATTTTGCCAAAATTTCGAATTTTGCTATAATGCGCGCTTTAATTAAGGAAAAATCATGCAAATCAAAGAAAAAGATGAGCGCGTTAAATATATTCGCGCACTAGAACGCTTTGTAAAATCCGCCGTAGCACTGCTAAAGCGCGAGGATTTCGACGCAGAGCTTTTTGCGAAGCGAATAGCTAAAAACTACGAAATTTTATCTAAAGCGGCCGCTGTAAATCTCGATAGCCCATACACCAAGGCGCTTGAGAGCTTTGCTAAAAACGTCCTTGATGCTAGCGAGGCAGGACAGACCAGCCATGCCGCGTTTAGATCGGCGCTACAGCACGAAGCAAACACCTTGCAAAAGCTCAAAAACAATAAAAGTTACAAAAAAGACAAGCACAAAATCGATTTTTTAAAGGATTATTAGATGAAAACCGTGATTTTTGATATGGATGGCACGCTGCTTGACTCCTCGCGCGCGATCGAAATCAGCGTCAATAACACTCGCCGCGAGCTCTACGGCCTAGCGCCACTGCAAAAGAATTTCATCGTCCACACTATCAACGATCCTAGCAAAAACGCCTTTTTGGAATTTTACGGCAAAACCGAAGCGAGCGCCGAAGAGCTTGTTTTTTTCGAGAAGGAATTTGTAAGCAATTACCGCGATTTTGCCGTGCTTTACGAGGGTATCGAGGATCTTTTGCACTCGTGCAAAAAAGCAGGATTTTTTCTCGCAGTCGCCTCCAATGCACCTTCCTACACCCTAAGCGCGATCTTAGAAAAAACGGGCGTGCGCAGGCTATTTGATCTGGTCGTAGGCGCGGACGAGCAGATGCCATCAAAGCCCAATCCTGCGATGCTGCTACACGTAATCGCGCGCTCACCGCACAAAAACGCGATTTTTTTGGGCGATAGCAAAAAGGATGAGCTAGCCGCACTCCGTGGCGCGGAATTTTTACAAAATTTAGAATTTCAAGGCGGCAATGACGGCGAGAGCCTAAATGCTAGCCGCGACACGAGTAGAGAGAATTTCAGCGCTAGCGGCGGAAGCTTAAGCTCTTGCGGCGAAAATCTTAACGCGGATGAAAAATTCCGCCCCAACGACACAGGTGCTGGCGGGGCGGCAACGCTAAGCTTTAAAGGCGCTAAAATTGCCGTAAAAGCAGAAGCGACGGAAAGCGCACAAGCTGCGGCAGTACGATGCTTTCAAGCAAATTTGGCAGATCTAAGAGGCGCAAAACTTGAGTATTTGCAGGTATGCTGGGGGTTTGGCGAGCCTAGCGAACTAAGTCGCAATGCCCTAAACATCGCACAGGCGCGCGAAATCATCGGCGGAATTTAAGCAGCCTGGCTTTTTAGGCATAGCTAATTAAAAGCAGTATTGCAGCATGGCAAAATCACGCTTAACTCTTAAAACGGAGCAAATTCCATCCTCGCGCGCAACGCAAGCAAAATTAAAATTTAAAAATAATCCTTGCGCGAAAAATTCCGCCAGCACGAGAAACCGAAATTTCATCTGCACGAGTGGAATTTAAAATTTTAAAAGTAGCTCTTGTGGCACGCGATTTTATCTGCGCGAAAAATGAAATTCTATCTGTAAAAGGTGGCGAAATTTTAAAATTTAAAGGCACCCTATCGCAGCTTAATTTAAAATTTACCTCGAAAACCAGACTTAAAATTTAATGCCAAACGCGATTTTGGAATTTTGCTGCGTCCATGAAATTTCAAATTCTCACAAAGTGGCGGCGTTTTAAAATTTTAAAACGCCTGATCTGTGTTATGCACACGATTAGATTTTGTGAGAATAGAATTTATCCGCCGCGCAGAAATCAAAATTTACCGCACAAGCAAAGCGGAATTCTATCCGCTCACAAGAAATCTAAAATTTCATCCGCGCCACAGAATTTTAAAATTTCCGCAAAAAAATCAAGCTGCTTATCTGTAAATTTAAAATTCCGCCTATCTGCAAAGCTTTGCGTTTAATCCGCCACGCGACCAAGATTAAATTTTTAAATTTCGTTCGCTCTGCCTATCTCGCAAACAAGTAAAATTTTAAAATTTATGAGATTCAAAGCCCAAAATCCCGCGCTTAAGCTTAAAATTTACCGCACGCAAGCGCAAAATCTGCGTAATCACTCCTGTTTAAAAGCCCCGATAGTTTGCCGCGCCCTAACCTAAATTAAATTTTACATTTGCTATAATCGCGAAATTTTAAGGAAGGTAAATGGATATTTTTGAAGGCAGCCCAAGAGAGAAATTTTTTGAAATTTTATCCGCTGCAAGCCCTACTTTAGTGCAAAACGAAATCGAAGAAGCTCTAATCCGCCTCATCGCCTGTGAGCGACTCTGCGAAGCGCGCGGCATTAGCGAGCGCGAGATCGAAAGCTTCATCGCACAGCAGGATCTACAAGACGAGCTAAACGACAAATTTTTGCAAATGAGCGGGAATATCCTAAGCAACAACGAATAATGCAAGATCAAATCGATTTAATTATGAAAAGCTTCATCGCAGACTGCGGATACGAGCCCGCTAGCGAGATGTTTGATAGGCTAAGCCCCGGTAAAAAACTGCGCTCCAAGCTGCTGCTAAACATCGCGCAAAAAGATGAAAAATCACTGCGTCTGTGCGCGATCATCGAGCTCATTCAAGCCGCGAGCCTGCTGCACGACGATGTCATCGACGAAAGCTCGGTGCGCCGCGGCAAGCCCTCGATCAACGCCACTTACGGCTCCAAAAACGCCGTGATGCTGGGCGACATACTCTATTCCAAGGCATACTTCGAGCTTTCTAAATTTGAAAGCCGCATCGCCGCCGCGCTTTCGCTCGCCGTCACAAAGCTGGCCGTGGGCGAGCTGATGGATGTGAGCTTAAGCGACGATTTCAACGATGATGCGAGCAAATATCTGCAGATGATCTATCTAAAAACCTCCGCTTTGATCGAAGAGGTTGCGCGCTGCGGGGCTTTTTTAAAATTCAGCGGCGCGGAAAATCGCGACGAAATTTCAGATATGAGCGGCACAAAAAACGAGGGCGAAATTCCAAACGCCGCGAAAGATCATGATAAGATTTCAAGCGCGAGCGCAAAATTCGGCGAATACGGCAAAAATTTGGGGCTTGCCTTTCAGATCATCGACGACATCTTAGATGTGACGCAAAGCTCAGAAGCGCTGGGTAAGCCGAGCCTGAGCGATTTTGCGGAGGGCAAAACCACCCTGCCCTACATCTATTTATACGAAAATTTAAATGATTCCGAGCGGCAAAAGCTAAAATCATTTTTTAAAAAGCAACTTTGCCAGAGCGAAATTTCATGGATCAAGACGAAATTTAGCGAGCACGGCATCATCGAGCGCTGTATAAACGAAGCTCGCGCCTACGGGCAGAAGGCGCTCGAAGCCGTGGCGGAATTTAAAAACGACAAGCTGGAGCAAATCGTGCGAGATATGATAGATAGGGAGTTTTGATGGCGTATATGAGCGTGAGCTTCACCCACAAAAACACGGACATCACGGTGCGCGAGAAACTTTCGTTTTCAAACGACGTGCGCAAGAAAGAAATTTTGCGCCTTTTAGCTTCAAACTCCGCGATAGAGGAGTGTTTGGTGCTTAGCACCTGCAACCGCGTAGAAATTTTTACCGCCGTAAGCGACTTTAACGAAGCGCAAAAATTCGTGCTTTTGGCACTTTCGCGCATTAGCGGCGTAAGCTACGACGAGCTAGCCGAGCGTGCCGATATTTACGAGGATTACGGCGCGATACACCATCTTTTCGCCGTCGCAGCATCTCTTGATAGCCTCGTAGTGGGCGAAACGCAGATCGTAGGCCAACTCAAAGACGCCTATAAATTCGCGATGCAAAACGCTCGCGCCGGCGCGCAGATCGCAAGAGCGATAGATGAAGCGCTAAAGTGCGCGGCGCGTATCCGCAACCAAACCGAAATTTCAAAAAATCCAATCTCGGTCTCAAGCGTCGCCGTAGCGATGGCAAAGAATAGACTGGGCTCCTTGCAAGGCGCGGACGCCGTGGTAGTGGGCGCAGGAGAGATGAGCGAGCTAGCGTGCAAACACTTGCTCGCAAACGGTGCGAATATCACAATCTTAAATCGAAATTTAGCCGGTGCGCAGAGGCTGGCGGATTCTTTGATTAGCGCGGAATCCGGTGTAAATTTAGATGGCAACACAGAAGCTGGCTCAAACGGCGACGCAGATGGCTGCGCGGCTACGAATAAAATTTCTACGACGGGCTGCCGTGCGAGTCGCGATGATAAAGGCGGCGCGAATTTAAGAGGCGGTATAAACATCTGCGCGGCTCGTATCAAGACCGACGCGCTGGATAATCTGAAAAAATACCTAAACGCAAATAGCCTATTTTTCAGCGCTACTGGCTCGCAGGAGCCGATCATTACCGATAGCTTGCTCGAGCCCAAAAGCTTTAAGCGATATTTTTTCGATATAGCCGTGCCGCGCGACGTGGAGCTTAGCCAGAGCGAGGACGTCGAGGTTTACAGCGTCGATGATCTAGAAGAGATCGTAAAGAAAAATTTGCTGCTTCGCGAGGAGCAGGCACAGATCGCTTATTCGATCGTGGCAAAATGCACGAACGAGTTTTTCAAATGGCTGAGGGCGGCGGCATCCACGCCGATCATCAAGGCTTTGCGTCAAAGCGCAAAACAAGTAGCCGAGCTAGAGCTAGCCAAAGCACTTAAAAAGGGCTATCTAAAGCACAGCGATGCTGAGGAGGCGCGCAAGCTGATACATCAGGTTTTTAAAGCATTTCTGCACGCTCCGACGGTAAATTTAAAAAACCTTGGCGACGCAGATAATGCCGACAACGCGGTAAACGCGCTGGTCGAAATTTTTGAACTGCAAGAAAACTACGAAAAATTTTTAAATCAAGAAAATGAGAAAAAGGACAGACAGAATGAAATTTAGCAAGCTTTTCGCTCCGAGCCTAAAAGAAGCCCCCAGAGACGCGGTATTACCTAGTCACGCGCTTTTGATCCGCGCGGGATTTATCGAGCAGCTGGGCAGCGGGCTTTATAATTTTTTACCGCTAGGAAAGATAGTGCTAGAGCGGATCTGCGCCGTCATCAGGCAGGAGATGGACGCCGCGGGCGCGCAGGAGGTCTCTTTTAGCGTCGTGACGTCCGCGGATGCATGGAAAAAAAGCGGCCGCTACGCCAAATACGGCAAGGAACTGCTGCGCTTCAAAGATCGCAAGGATAACGACTTCGTGCTAAGCCCAACTAACGAGGAGGCGGCGGTTTTGATGGTAGCGGATAAGATCACGAGCTACAAGCAGCTGCCGCTAAATATCTATCAGATCAATACGAAATTCCGCGACGAGGCGCGCCCTCGCTTTGGGCTTCTGCGCGGACGCGAGTTTACGATGAAGGACGCCTATAGCTTCCACGCGGACGCTGCGGATATGAAGCGTGAGTTTGAGGTGATGAGGCAGGCGTACTCGCGGATTTTTACGCGACTGGGGTTAAATTTCCGCGCGGTCGATGCGGACAGCGGCGCGATCGGCGGCAGCGGCAGCAAGGAGTTTATGGTGCTAGCGGATAACGGCGAGGACGATATCGTCGTGTGCAAGCGCTGCGAGTATGCCGCAAACATCGAAGCTGCGCGCCGCGCGCCAAAAACCACGAACGCCGCCGCACCTGAGACCGACGGCATGATGAAATTTAAAACCCCCGCCATGAAAACGATCGATGCGGTGGCGGAATTTTTCAAAGTGGATAAATTCTACACCATCAAAGTAGTGATCAAAAAAGCGCTATACGAAGATCGCAGCGAGATCGTAGCGTTTTTTATACGCGGCTGCGACGAGCTGCAAGAGACCAAGGCGCAAAACGCCTGCGGCGCGCTCGAACTAGTCGATGCTAGCGAGGAGGAGATTGCTCGAGCGGGCTTTACAGCGGGCTTTTGCGGACCTTTCGGGCTCGGTGAGGGAGCTAAATTTTACATCGACGCCGAGCTTAAAGGAGCGCGCGAGATGATCGCGGGCGCAAACGAGCCGGATTACCACTACGTGGGCGCTAGCGTGATAAATTTTAACGAATCGCGCTTTGCAGATCTGGCCGCCGTGGGCGTGGGCGACGCGTGTCCGTGCTGCGGCGGCGAGCTTGGTATCACAAAAGGCATCGAGGTAGGCCATATCTTTCAGCTCGGCACGCGCTATTCAGAGCCGATGGGAGCGCGATTTTTGGACGCAAACGGCAAGGCGCAGCCGTTTTTTATGGGCTGCTACGGCATCGGCGCAAGCCGCCTTATCGCCGTGGCGATCGAAAGCAGCCACGATGAGCGAGGCTGCGTGTGGCCGCGCGAGCTGGCGCCTTTCGAGCTTGAGATCATCATTTCAAACCACAAAGACGCGGTAGCGGTAGAATTTGCCGAGAAACTGTACGAGCAGTGCCGCGAGCGCGGAATTCGCGTGCTACTGGACGATCGTGCGGAGCGCTTCGGCGTAAAGATGAACGACTTCGAGCTGATGGGCTTTCCGTACGCAGTGCTCGTAGGCAAGGCCCTAGCGGAAGGAAGCGTCGAGTTTATCACTCGCGCAGGCCTAAAGCGGCAGAGCGTAAGCGCGAATGAAATTTTAAGCTTTATCGAGAAAAAACTAATCGAGAGAAATTAGCAAGCGCGTGAAATTTAGCCCTAAATTTGGGCTAAATTTTTACGCCTATTTGATAAATTTACAGACCGATTTTTCTTGCGCTGCACAGCGTGAAATTTTATAAATTTACCGCGCATGACGCTAAAATGCAGCCAAGGCACAATGATGAAAATTTACGCTTAAGCTGCACTGCCATTTCACTACAGCTAAATTTTAAAGCACCGACTTGACCGCACAAGTAAAAAGCGCACGCTTCCGCCGCTCTCGCAAGAGCTGTCAAAACAAAATTACGTGATAAAACCCCGATCTCTACCCGCCCTTTTTCAAAACGATTTTAAAAAGTAAAATTTAAACCGCGATTTCGCTTTTCTGATTTCGCTCTTTAAATTTAAGATTTAAATTTTGCGGTGCAACTGGCGTGTAAATTTAATCAGCGCACAAAAGCCGATTAAAAATTTTACCAGGTCAAAATTTTGCCTAAATTTATTCGGCGACGACCGAGTTTAAATTTTATTCGTAGGTTTTTCGTAGTAGCCCCATTTGGCGCGATATTTTCTCCTCGCTATCCGAGTCAAAACGATCTGAACGATCAAAAGCGCAAGCGCACCGCCGCCCCATTTCAAATATGTGCTTTTATAGGAATCGGATATGGTATTGTAATAAAACCTGGCTGCAAAAGCATAATCGTATTTTAAAACCATTTGCCCGTCTTTAAGGGCGATCTGCCGTGCAAGGTCGGTATCACCCCCGATCCTTTGGTACCAAATTTTTACGTCCTTGTCGTATATCGCGGCCCTGTATCCATCTATCTGCGTACCGTAAACATCTAAAGAAAAACGCCTCTGCTTAAGCGCGCTATCCACTAAATTTAACCTATAGTAACTAGCCCCTCTGCTCTTATTCGTTTGCACATATATGACGCGCCCCTCTATGGTCTGCGAATCCTCTGGGCTAGACGGTAGCGCCGCGGTGTAGGACATATACAGCGCCGCGCCCGCGCCAAGGATAAAAAACAGCAGCACGCATCTTAAAAACGTATTCATCTGATTAAAGCTAGCGATCTTTTTTTCATCGTATTTTGTATTAAAAAATATCAAATTCTCTTTTGTTTAAATTTTATTTCGGCGCTTCATCCTGGCGCGCCGTAGCGGCATAAAAACAAAGCTGTGTCGCTCCAAACTTTCGCGATCTTTAAATCCGTACTTCTGCAACTAATACGGCTCGGTTTTTTCAGTGCCGTGCGCGATACAAGGCGCCGCTTCTACCGAAATTTAGCTTGGATTTTCATTCATTTTCATTCGACGAAGAGTAAATTTAAAAGCTAAATTTAAAAAGCGCGCGAAAGAAATATTTCTCTTTTTAAATTCCACTAAAATTTTATCCAAAATGCGGCAAACTCGTATCCGCGGGGCTCGCCCAACCCGCTCAAGCTTTCAAATGCAAGCGTAACGCTGCTGCTTAAGTTTAGCTCCAAACCATCATCCCTTGTGCGCTCGCGATACTCGATCCGCTTACGATTTAAAGCGCCTTTCACTGCCGCAAGGTCGATGGGAGCAGGACAGCCCGATAATATCCAAGGCTCTATTTCGATTTGCCGCGCGCTTCCACCGCCGAAATCTAGAGGCTCACTTCTGAAATGATCCGAAAAAATCATAAAAATTTCGTCTCGAAAAAAGTGAAACTCAAAGGCGCCGTATCTTAAAATTTCAGCTCCAGCGCTCTTAAAGTTCGCATCCGTAGGGCCGAACATCGAGGCGATCTGCGCGCAGCTCAAGCCTCTTCTTACGCCCGCAAACTCGCCCAGCGAAAGAATTTAAGCATATCGATTTTTAGCATCTCTTCCCCTGTAAATACACATCGCGCCTCTTAAAGCCACTAGCAGCACAACGGCACGCTAGTTACACGAGCCAGCCATCGCGCTCATCCATGCTTAGGCGCTCGCTGACATGGTACTAACGAGCAACGGCAAGCCAGACGCGTACATCACATAAAAGTGCGCCGCACAAAATTTTATCTCGCGCCGAGCCAAAATACAGCGCATTTGCAAAATTTAAAACGATCGCAAAATGTACGTCGTTTCGCAAGTTTTATTTCGCACAGACTTAGAAGCTGCGACAGCCATATGAAATTTTATATAGTGACTGCATAAATCGCGCGCCGCAAGACTTCAAATTTCACACCTCCTGCACATCACGCAGTGTCAGTCAGCCGAGCAAAGCTCGAATCTCGTTTGCGAAAACCTTGCGCGTCGCAAGCCGCGCCCGAACAAGTATTACTGCTTGGCATTATTTTAAAATTTCATAAGCGTCGCAATATCCGAGCTTAAGAAGCGATCTTATAAATCTGCTTTAGCTCATCTGGCGCTGTACTACGAGCAGATAAACTCGTTTGAGTCCGTTAAGACTAGCCGAAAACCCTTTTTAGATGCGCTTCGTAATCTTTCATAAAACGCTCCACATCAGGATTTTTAACGACGTCGTTACACATAAAAGTAGGCAGCCTTTTCGTACCTAAAAACTCGTTTGCCTTATGAAAATGCAGATAAACGCCGTCTACGTCCACGCCCTCAAAAAAATCGCCCGGCTTCTCAAACGCCTGAAGCGGCGCATTACAAGTAACGCTTAGCATGTGCGATTTGCCCTTTATCAGCCCGCCCGTGCCGTAGCCGTCATTTGGGCTCGCGCTGTGCCGTCCGTCGTTTGCCACTATCTTGCCTATGCCGCCCATAAATACCTCGTCCACGTACTTTTTGACTAACCAAGGCTCGCCCATCCACCAAGCGGGCATCTGCCAAATCACAGCATCCATCCATAGAAATTTTTCTACCTCGCCCTCTATATCGTAGCCCTCAAATATCGTAGTTTCGCGCGTTTCGCGCCCTAGGGCTTGTAGCGTCTTTTTGGCTAGCTCGTGCAAAGTTTTGCTTAGTTTGCCGCCTTTGCCGTTAAACGGCGCCCCACCATTGATAAGTAATATTTTCATTTTGATCCTTTGATTAAATTTATTCGTTAGCGACTCGCCGCATCTAAGTTAAAATTTCACCTCGCAGCCCTATGCGAAAATATAAGCGTAAATTTTACGAAACGTTTAATTACTAAATTTTACTTTCACGCTGCAGTTTACCGCCCTAAAATTTCAAATTTATCGCCGTGCACCGCGATCGCTTCGGCGTTATTTATCGGCACCAATTTTAACTTGCCGCCATAAGTTTTTAAAATTTCGTCCGTGCTTTGCACGAAGGGCTCCTCGCCGTAGTGCGGCACCGGGTAAAATTTCACCAGGTCAAGCCCCGTTTGCGCCGCAGCTCCGTAGTCTCCCGCATCGTCCATCACGCTCGCGTACTCCACGCTAGGCGCCGCGATCATCGCGCCCGCCGACTCGCCCACGTACACGAGCTCGCCGCTTCGGACGCGACCGGCGATAAGGGCTACCAGATCTTTCTTTTTAAGCTCGCGCAAAAGATAAAAGGTGTTGCCGCCGCTTACGTAAAGCACCTGCGCCGCGCCGATCTTTGCCTTCGCTTCGGCCTCGCTCGCTTTTGAAACGTCTAAAATTTGAACCTCAAAGCCCATTTTGGCAAACGCCTCTTTCGCCTCGTCCACGTAATCTCGGTACTCCTCTACGTTTGCCGCAGTCGGGATAAAAAGTACCTCTTTAGCGCGGATATTTTGCTCGGCAAAATCCTCAAAAAGCGTCGCCGCACCTGCAAAATAGGAGCATAAAAACATCTCTATCATTGTTTTTCCTTTAATTAAATTTTTACTGATTTAAAAGCGCTCGTAAAGCTCGGCCGCAATGACTGCGAGCAAACGCAGCTCAAACTAGCAGAACAAATTCTACCGCGCCCACAAAGCAAGCGCACGATAAAAAATGGCGCGGACAGAATTTCGCCGATAAGAGGGCAAAATTTACTGCCGCAGCGATTACAAAATACACAAAAACCCGAACGGCAGCGCAAACCACTCCACAATCACCAACTGCCTGACGGTTTCGAACTTCACTAAAACGACGCGAACCTGCTAGATTGAGCTAGCTAGAGGAGTAAATCAGAGCGAACGATCAAAACGATCAAATTAAGCCGATCGATCTAATCAACCAAGGCAAAACGGCTAGTGCTTTTTATCTTTAAAAAATCTAACGATCTTGGCCTGCAGCTTGAACCACTCGCTAAGCTCCATTATAGGATGCCCTGCGTAGTTTTTACCGCCCGCCAGATCCTTGCTTATGCCACCGCGCGCCGCGATCTGAGCGAAATCGCCCACGCTTACGTGCCCGCCGCTGCCGCTCTGTCCGCCCATCACGACGTTGCGTCCAAGCGTCGTCGAGCCCGCAAGCCCTACCTGAGAGACGATGAGGCAGTTTTGCCCGAGCTCGCAGTTGTGTCCGATCTGAACGAGATTGTCAATCTTGCTACCCCGCTTAACGATCGTCGAGCCGAATACCGCGCGATCGATCGTCGTGCACGCGCCGATCTCGACCTCGTCTTGCAGCACGACGTTGCCGTTGTGATAAATTTTAACGTGCTCGCCCGTTTTGGTGTGCGCGTAGCCGAAGCCGTCGCTTCCTATGACGGCGTTTGCGTGGATTATGCAGCGCTCGCCGATGATCGTGTCGTTGTAGATGACGGCGTTTGCGTGGATCACGCAGCCGCTTCCGATATGCACGTCATCGCCAATATACGCGCCGCTTAAAATGACGCAATCCTCGCCGATCGTGGAATTTACGCCGATATGCACGCCCTGCCCGATCTGCGCGCTGGCGGCGATCTTCGCGGGCGCGCCGCTGCGAATGAGCGGCTTAGCAAAATGCGCGCTTAAGATCGCAAAGGCCAGATGCGGATTTTCGCACTCCAGCGCTCGCACGCCGCTTGGGACTACGGTGCCGATTTTTACCAGCACGGCGGCTGCTTTGGTGGCGGATAAAAATTTCTCGTTTTTGTCGCTATCGCAGTAGCTTAGCTCGCTTTGCCTTGCGTTTTGAAGCGAATTTATCGCGGTGATCTCCGCGTCCGCTTCGCTAAGCTCTATATTTAAAATTTCGGCAATTTTGGATAATTTCATTTGCGCTCCTTTGATTAAATTTTATCGCCGCTTACATATCCAGCGCGACGCTGCCGCCGCGGACGATATCGATCGGATTGTATTTTTTTATCGTCTTTAAAAAGCCGTCGATGCGGTCTGCATCGTCGCACGCCATGATGACGATCTTGCTGTCGTCGCTATTTGCGATGCTGCCGTTGTAGGCTTTTAAAACTGCATCAAGCCCCGCTAAATTTTCACCCAGCGCGATCTTTACCAAAACCATCTCCTTTTCAACGAATTTTGCATCCTCGATGACCTTGTAGACGGGGATCAGCTTATGAAGCTGCTTAGTGATCTGCTCTATGACGCGCTCGTCGCCCAAAGTGACGATGCTAAGGCGCGATAGACCGGTATTTGGGATCGGCGCAACGGTGAGGCTGTCGATATTATAGCCGCGCCCTGCAAAAAGCCCCGAGATCCGCGATA
This sequence comes from uncultured Campylobacter sp., assembly GCA_963522285.1. Classification (GTDB taxonomy): domain Bacteria; phylum Campylobacterota; class Campylobacteria; order Campylobacterales; family Campylobacteraceae; genus Campylobacter_B. The sequence continues at coordinate 51,792 of CAUQWV010000003.1, read as the reverse complement.
AAACGCCGTGCTCATCGGTAACGACGACCGAGATTACTCTTCTTATGCTATTCATCTTTGCGACTCCTGCTCAAAAATCATATTATAAAGCGCGCCGCCTGCGGGCACCATCGGCCAGACATTTTCGAAGCGATCGATCTTGGCCTCGATGACGCTTACCTTTTTGCTCGCAAGAGCCTGCTTCAGTGCATCTTCGAATTCCGCTTTGGTGCTAACGCTAAAGCCCACGCCGCCGAAGCCCTCGACAATTTTTACGAAATCAGGCTGCGAGCTAAGATCGGTCGATGAGAAACGCTGCCCGTAAAACAGGCTCTGCCACTGCCGCACCATGCCTAAGAAATTGTTGTTTAATACGATATTTACGACGTTTAAGCCGCTCGCGCTCGCAGTCATCAGCTCTTGGATATTCATCAAAATAGAGCCGTCGCCGCTAAAATTTATAACCGGTCTGTCTCCCGCATAGGCCTTTGCGCCCAATGCCGCAGGAAGCCCGTATCCCATCGTGCCCTGCCCGCCGCTACTTAGCAGAGTGCGCGGCTTGCAAAACGGATAAAACTGCGCGACCCACATCTGATGCTGCCCCACGTCCGTAGCGATGATAGCGTCCTCGCCCGCGATTTTTGCGGTACTTTGGATAACCCACTGCGGCTTTAAAATTTCATCGCTGTCGTTAAATTTAAGCGGGTGAATTTCATCGTATTTGCAGATGAGCTCGCGCCACTGCTCGAAATTTGCAGCGCTGACCTCGCTTTTAATGCGCGGCAGCATCTCCTCTAGCACCGACTTCACGTCGCCCACGATCGGATAATCCGCGTTTATGATCTTTGAGATCGAGCTAGGATCGATATCGACGTGGATGATCTTGGCGTTTTTGCCGAATTCGCTAAGCTTGCCGGTGACGCGATCGTCAAATCTCGCGCCCAAGCAGATTATCAGATCAGACTCGCTAAGCGCCATATTTGCGGCATAGCTGCCATGCATTCCGACCATACCGAGGCGGTTTTTATCGTCGCTTCGCACCGCTCCCAGCGCCATAAGTGTTTGCACGACAGGGATCTGCGCAAACTCGCTAAGCTCGCGCACCAGCTCGCTTGCGCCCGCGCTAATAACGCCGCCTCCGATGTAGAGGATAGGCTTTTTGGAGTTTGCGATTAGCTCGACGGCTTTTTTGATCTGCTTAGCGTTGCCCTTATAATTCGGCTTGTAAGTTTGCATCTTAATTTCGCTAGGATATTCAAAAACGCCAAGCTTCGCCGTTACGTCTTTGGGAATATCGACGTGCACGGGTCCAGGTCTGCCGCTGCGAGCGATGTAAAAGGCTTCTTTTAAAATTCTAGGCAGCTCTTCGATCGTTTTAACTAGATAGTTATGTTTGACGCAAGGGCGTGAAATTCCAATCGCATCAATCTCTTGAAAGGCGTCGGTACCGATGAGCGAGGTCGCCACCTGCCCGCTAATAAGCACGATCGGTATGCTATCAGAATACGCCGTAGCAAGCCCCGTAAGCGCGTTCGTAAAGCCCGGTCCGCTCGTGACGACAGCCACGCCGACCTTGCCGCTAGCACGCGCGTATCCGTCCGCAGCCATCGCCGCGGCCTGCTCGTGGCGCACCAAAATATGTCTGAAGTATTTTTGTTTGTAAATTTCATCGTATATGTTAAGCGCCGCGCCGCCCGGGTAGCCGAAAACCACCTCGACCCCCTCCTGCCGCAACGCCTCCACGATCATCTGCGATCCGCTAATTTCTTTCATACGCCCATCCTGTTTCATTGGAATAATTTTGTGATTATATTATTTTGTAAATTAAATTTCACGAATTTTGGGCGCTAAATCGGGTCGAATTTAAAATTTAATAGCAGCAAGACGGGGGCAAAATTTTGGAATTTAGCAAGAGCGGAAAAGGCAAATTTAAAATTTATCATGCGACTGGATTTCGGATTTAAAATTTTAAGGTACAGATTTGTTTCGATCAAACGCGGCACGGAATTTTTAACGTAAAATTTTGGCTTGAAATTTTACCACGCGAGGCTCGATTAAATTTATAAAATTCTTTGAAATTTTATCGTAGCGCAGAGCAACTCCTGTGTAAATTTTAAATTCTACGTTACGAAATTTTAAAATTTAGCCGTAAATTTAGGGCGGGCGGAATCTCGATTGTAAAATCCTAAAATTCCGCCTGCGTAAAATTAAATTTTAAAAACCTCTATATACCTGCACGCCTACGCCTACGCTAGCACAGTTGCCGCTTTGCGGATCGCAGTCGCCGAAGCTTGTGACGCTACTGGATCTTTTCGAGCGGATCGTTCCCATATGCATAGGCACCGGCATGTTACGGCGCGAACTTCCGCCGATTTCGCTATCGCTCATACTATTAGAACTTCTCCTGCGAGAATAATCATCGCGCGGAGGTGGCGGTGGCGGAGGCGGTTTTATACCTCCGTGCGGAGGTGGTGGCATACCGCCAGGAGGCGGGGGAGGAGGCGGCATCATGCCGCCGTGCCTACCATATCCTCGCGGAGGAGGTGGCGGTAAAGTGCCAGTTTCTGTGATCGTGATGCCATTGCCGTAATTTTCAACGCGTTTGTAAGTAGAGCCTCCGTAAACCGTGCGGGTGCGGGTCTTTTCGACCACGACTATGTCGCGCTCAGGCTGCACCGGCTGCTGCACATTAGCTCTAGGTGATATTTCAAAGCTCTTCTGCAGTTTAGCAGTATCGTAACTTGCAAAGCCGTTGATACCCTTTAGCTCATCTGCACTTGAAATTTCGCGTTTTTGGCGGTATTGCATAAGCATATCCGCCCTACCCGCATCAAGTCCGCCGATCGTCATCAGCTCGTAGCGACTAGCTTCGTTTATGTTGATTTTCGCCGCGGCGAGGCTCACTAAAAGAGCCAAAATCACTAAATTTTTCATGTGCGCTCCTTTGTTGGAAGTTACCAAATTCTAAACCCTCACGATAAATCTTTGATTAACACGCAAGCAAAATTTTGCTACAATTGCCTATCTTATTTCAAAGGATCAGCCGATGAACGGAATTTTGCTCCTATGCGACGAACCCGCCGCCTACCAATCCGAGCTAAAAAAACTAGATAAAATTTTATCCATGAGCTTTCACAACGTTTTGCAACTTTGCATCGCTGGCGACAATGCCCTTTTTAGCAGGAGTGAGCTTGAAAAAGCGCTTGCAAACGGGCAGGATGAGCGTGTGCGAAAGGCGGCGATAGAGCGATTTGCACAGATTTTAGAGCAATGCAATTTTGTGCTGGTTCACGGCGTAGCGGGAGCCGATCTGCGCGAGCTAAATTTACAAATCGCAAAGGATCTAAATATCCCCGTTTGCGGATTTTATCCTAACGAAATTGCCGCGCGCATCGGCACGCGCTTGATCACCGCAGCAAAAGCGGTAAGCTTTGCCAGCATATATGAGGATAAAATTTCATTTTCCGCACTAAGATCTGCACAAGAGGGTGCAAATTCTAAAAAATCGGAGCTTTGCGGCAAAAATTCCGCTTGCGAAAAGGGCGCAAAATTTCACGACGAAAATTCTGCTTGCCAAAGCGGCGCGATAGAGCTTGATAAAGTCATTGCCGACAAAAGCTACTTCACGGACGCCGCAAACTCCACGCGCTGTGAAATTCTAACCCCGTTGAAATTTGAAAGCAAGCTCTACGCCAAGGCCCGCGCGAACGTTAAAACCGTCGTATTGCCCGAAAGCGATGACGAGAGAATTCTGCGCGCGGCCGCGATTATAAAACAAAGCGGTGCGGCAAATTTGATCCTTTTAGGGCGTGAGAACGAAGTGCAAAAAAGCGCAAGCAAGCTAGGTCTTGATCTAGCGGGCGTTAAAATTTTAGATCCGCAGACGGATGCGAATTTGGAAAAATTTGCGCGCGATCTTTATGAGCTTCGCAAGGCAAAGGGTATGAGCGAGGCGCAGGCGCGCGATTTAGTGCGCGATCGCACCTACTTCGGCACGATGCTCGTGTATGAAGGACTAGCCGATGCGATGGTAAGCGGTGCCGGCACGACTACTGCGGAGACGATTCGCCCCGCGCTTCAGATCATCAAGACAAAGCCGGGTATTGCGAGCGTTAGCGGCGCGTTTATAATGTGCCTGGATACGCAGGCTCTGCTTTTTGCCGACTGTGCCGTAGCGCCTAGCCCGAGCGCGGAGTATCTGGCGGGTATCGCGATCTCAAGCGCCGCGACCGCAAAGGCGTTTGGGCTTGAGCCGCGCGTGGCGATGCTAAGCTACTCCAGCGGCGATAGCGGCAGCGGAGAGAGCGTAGAATTCATAAAAACTGCGACGCAAAAAGCGCGCGAAAAGGCGCCGGAGCTTTTAATCGACGGACCGCTGCAATTCGACGCAGCGGTTGATGCGGCGGTCGCTAAGAAAAAAATGCCAGGCTCCGCAGTCGCAGGGCGCGCGAACGTATTTATCTTCCCTGATCTCAACTGCGGAAATATCTGTTATAAGGCCGTTCAGCGCACCGCAGGCGCCGTGGCGATCGGGCCCATTTTACAGGGCTTAAAAAAGCCGATAAACGATCTAAGCCGCGGCTGCAAGGTCGCCGATATCGTAAACACGATACTTATCAGCGCCATTCAAGCAGGAGAGAATTAATGGATATCCTAGTCATAAATTCCGGCTCGAGCTCGGTTAAATTTAAATTCCACGATATGCTAAATCACGCCTGCATCGCAAGCGGACTCATCGAGGAGATCGGCTCGACGCACGCAAACGGAAGCATCAATTGCGCTAACGGACGAAGCATAAAGGTTGAAAACGAGCAAATTCCAAATCACGAAACCGCGATCGCAATCGCGATTGATCTTTTAAAACAAAGCGGAGTAATCAAAGATCTAACTCAAGTAGGCGGCATCGGACATCGCATCGTTCAGGGTGCGGATTATTTTGACGCTCCCGCGCTCATAGATGAGGATGTAATGGCTAAAATCGCCGAGCTTGCGCCGCTTGCACCGCTACACAATCCCGCAAATTTAGCAGGCATCAAATCCTGCCTAAAGATCGCTCCGAAAATTCCAAATGTCGCGGTTTTTGATACGATATTTCATCAAAGCATCCCGCCGTATGCGTATATGTACGCGCTGCCGTATGAATTCTACGAAAAATATAAGGTTCGTCGCTACGGCGCGCACGGCACGTCGCATTGGTTCGTCTCGACGATGGGGGCGAAATTTTTGCGTAAAAAATACGAAAACTTCAACGCCATTACGCTACATCTTGGCAACGGATCGAGCGTAAGCGCCATAGAAAACGGCAAGTGTATCGACACCTCGATGGGGCTAACGCCGCTTGAAGGCATCATCATGGGCACCAGATGCGGCTCGATCGATCCTGCGATCATCCCATACATCGAGCGTGTCGCGGGCTACAACGCGCAGGATATGGACGTTATAATGAACAAAAAAAGCGGACTTTTGGGCATCTGCGGCGCAAGCGATCTGCGAAAGGTATATGAAAAGATGGAGGATGGCGAGCCACGCGCGAAACTTGCGTTTGAGATGCTCGTTTACAGCGTCGTTAAGATGATCGGAGCGTATTACGCCGTGCTCGGGCGCGTGGACGCTTTGATCTTTACCGGAGGTATCGGCGAGAATGCGCCGCATTTTAGACAAAATGTCTGCGAGAAGCTCGCACATATCGGCATCGAAATCGATGCGACAAAAAACGCCAAAAATACCGGCTCGATTAGAAATTTAAGCGCGGTAGATAGTAAAATCAAAACGCTCGTAATCCCTACCAACGAGGAACTTGCGATCGCCGAAGCCACGGTCGATACGATCAATAAAAACTCCGCGCAGATCGACTATCAGAAATACTCGGAATTTTAAATTTGATCTAGCGGGATTCCGCGGTTATTTTACGAGCAACGACGCCAACTCGCCTTTTTTTGTTAGGCAATTAAATTTTGGGTTTTGGCTGCGAGCTTGCGTGAAATGAAAGGGCTTTCTTTATTTTAGAGGCTTTCTGGCTAAGACGATACGCAAAATTGCTACGCTACGCGCGGGTTTAAATTTTATTTGTCGCTTCCGATAAAGCTTAAATTCTTTCTCGGAAGGGGCTATACTTGCGAAGCGCCCTTTTACTTTGCTTCGGCTAGCAACCGCAAGCAAGCCTGCCGCCCAAACCCCCGCCTACCCCACTGCACGTTAGAGGTGGCAAAGCTTTGTTTGCAAAAAAGCATTGCTCGGTTAAATTTAATAAATTTTATTTCAAATTTGACCGCGAAATTCCAAAGCAAGTCTTCGTCGTGAAATTTTACCGAACGATAAGGCATAAAATTTTAAAATTTATCGCGAGCTGGATTTTAACGCGCAAATTTTATTAAAGGAGCGAGCGATGAGCGATCTGCCGAATCATCAAGGCACCCAAGAGCAAGAGGCGCCGTATCCCGATACGAAATTTACTAAATTTTTCGGGCGACTTTACGTGGCGGTTTTTGTGCTGTTTGCAATCGCGGCGCTTAGCGTATTAGTGCTACCTGAAAACATTTTAGACGTAAGCGCGGCATGCGCGGACTTCGTTGGATTTATGAAGCGGTTTTTTCCAAACATCGCCGCAATCGGCAAAATAAGCCCGCATACGCAACTTGCGGAATTTTATGTCGCGGCATTGTGGGTACCTATTTTAACGGCTTTCGCGCTAAGCTGCGTGTATTGTCCGATCGCCACATTCTTATACGAAAAAGAGCTTCCCGCCGTCAAGACGCAGCTATTTGTGATATTGCTCGCTATACCTTTTGCTTACTGGGCATTAAACAATTATTTCTACGCCGATTTTGCCGTAAACGGCATCCCGCGCAGAGTAGGCAGCGGACGGATATTTCCTACTTTTGCGAGCAGAGAGAGCCTATTTGGCTGGATATCGTTTTTCACAGCCACCTCGATGTTTATGAGCATGCTTGTCGTGATTTCGCTTAGCGATATAGTCCACTGGATATATCTATCGAGAAATAAAAGCTAAATTTTATAAAATCGCGGACTAATAAAATTCAACACCGATAACTTTTAGGGTCATTTTACGAGCGCAAAGCGAGCGGGCGATTAAATTTAAACGCTCCGGCAATTAGACCTTTTTTGCGCGGAATTTAAGCGATCAAACGACGATTAAATTTAAACCGCAAGCGGCCGCTTTTAAATTTTAAAATTTCACTAAATTTTAAAATTTTATTCGCGCCACGTAAGGCGAAAGGTCGTTATCTCGCCAGGTACGCTGTCGTAGGAGATAGAAAAGGAGTATTTTTTGCAGACCTCGCTTACGATGCTAAGCCCGATTCCAAAGCCGCCCTCGCTTGAGTTAAAGCGCGCAAAACGCCTGAAAATTTCGTCGCCCCTTTTCCTGTCGATCCCCTCGCCGCTGTTTGAGATCGCCAGCTCGCCGCGCCTTAGCCGCACATCCACGTAGCCGCCTGCGTCGGCGTATTTTACGGCGTTGCTTAGCAAATTGTCGATCAGGCGCGAAATTTCATAAATATTTGCGTTCATGCTCGCATCCGCAAGATCGGTTTTAAGGCTCAGTCTACGTTTTTGAATAAACGGCGCGAAATATTCGCAACGCGAAGCGACGAGGCTTTTTAGATCGATCGAGCTAATCTCGCCCTCCTTATTCATACCGAAGGTCAAAAACACGAGATCCTCGTAGATGCGCGAAAGCGTCTTAGCGGCAAGATCAATATTAGCGACGCGCTTGGCGTTGTATTTTCCAAGCTCTGCGTGCCGCATCGTCTCGACGCTCATAGAGATGATACTAAGCGGAGTATTTATCTCGTGGGTGCTATCTTTGATGAAGCGATTTAGCGTGTCGATCTTATCGTAGAGCGGCTTGGTGCCTAGCCGAACCAGATAAAACGCCACGGCTAATATCACGCCCAAAAGCGCTATCATCATCGCTGCGGTTTTGATACGAAGCGTTAAAATTTCGCCCTGCACGCTACTTCCAAGCAGAATGATTTTAGCCTTGGAAAAGGCGTTTCGCTCCTCCATATTTTGCAGATTCTCATAAATTCCTAGCCTTCCGCCACTTATAAATTCCGCCTTTAGCTTTGCTTTGTCAAGCGCTCCGAGCTCACCACTGCAGCCGTAGATTTCATCAGAGTTTGGCTTAAATATACACGCACTCACGCCCTTTTCGCGCTCAAAGTCCGCTAGCGATTCCAGCCCATCCATACTTGCTTTCATATAGATCATCATTTTGATCTCTTTTAGCTCTTTTATCCTGTGTGAAAGCAGCGCGGCTTCGTTCATCCTGTAATTTATCTTGAAAAAATATCCTAAAAACAATGCACTTGAAATGAGATACAAAGATAAAATTTTAAGCGTTAAAGCGGTCTTTTCAGACATACAAATACCCTGCGTTACGGCGGTTTATGATGTGCTCTTCGCCTAGGACGCGGCGTAGATTTTTGATATAAGTTCGCAGCGCCTCTTCGCTCGGTGTCTCGTCAAAAGCGTAGATCGCGGAGAAAATTTCATCCTTGCTTAAAAGCCTGTTTTTATTTTGTAAAAAAAGCGCCAGCAGCTCACGTTCTTTGTTCGAAAGCGCGACGGGCACGCCCGATCTGCGTAACTCTTTGCTTGCAAAGTAAAATTTAAACTCGTCGTCAATAGTTACGAATTCATCGAAATTGTGGCTGAAGCTTCGCTTTATGAGCGAATTAACGCGCAGCAGCAGCTCTTTTAGCTCGTATGGTTTTTTGAGATAATCGTCGCAGCCGCTTTTAAAACCGACCTCAAGATCATCAAGTGTATTTAGCGATGTAGCAAATATCGCAGGGGTGCGATCGCCGCTCTTGCGTAGCTCTTTTAAAAGTGAGAATCCGTCGCCTTTGGGGATTTTTACGTCAAAGATAAAAAGATCAAATTTTTGTTCATAAGCAAGATCCGCGGCGCTTTGAGCGTCGCTGCAAACGCATACGTCAAAGCCCGCGTCTTTTAGATATTCGCCGATGAGATCGCAAAGCGTCTCATCGTCCTCTACGAGTAAAATTTTACTCACTACATCTCTTTTTTCATCTCTTTTTTCATTTCGCCTTTCATCTCATCCTTCATATGTTTACCCTCTTTCATAGCATCCTTGTGCATATCTTTCATGTCGCCCTTCATCTCTTTCGCACCATTATGCATTGATGTATTGGCGTCCTTCATCTCATCTTTCATGCCCATGTCGGCAGCTACGGCAAAAGTGCCAGCAAATAGCGCACTAAGCGCAAACAAAGTAAGTTTTTTCATTACGTACTCCTTAAAAAAAATTAGCGGAATTATACTTCCGCAAAAGTGAAGTATGTGTGAAATTCCGAAAAAAATTCAAATTTAAATTTAAACGCCTGTAAATTCAAATGCGGCGCGGTTTAAATGCGCTCGGTCGGTCGCGGATCTCTGAAATTTAAATCGCCTCGCTACGGCTAGTCGAATTCTAAACGCAAATAAAAGCTAGCCAGAGCGCACGCCAACAGCGCATTGCCGAGCTTATTTTATCGAGGCAAAATAGAAATTTAAACCGCCGGCGAAACTAATTAAATTTATAATGCCACGGTGCGATCGCCAAATCAAAAACGCCGAGCAAGCCTTTGAGTCCGCGACCTCGCGCGAGCTTTTAAATTCGCCATGCCGCGTAAGCCCTTAAATTTACTGCGGCGCGAGCACACAGGGCGCGAAATTGCACCTAGATCGCGGCGCAGCTTTTGATCTCGTCCTCGCTTACGATCTCGTAGATCACGCCCGCGTTTTTGATAAACTCCTCCACGCGCGCGACGTGCGCGGGCTCTACGTTGATCACGAGGCTTCCGACGACGTTTTTATCGAGGCGCTCGAGCTTGCCCCAAACGATATTAAAATTTATCTCCAAAGCGCGCGCCATATGCGTGATCACGCTGTCAAACGCGACCGCGGGCGGGAAAAAGAGCCTGATATTCACGCCGCTTGCGGGCAGCACCTCCTCCTCGCCCAAAAACTCCTTCATATTCTCATCCGGGTGCAAAAACAGCGAGACGATATCGCCGGAGTTACTCACGCGCCCGCCCTTAAGCAGGATCGCTCGCTGCGCGATGCCTTTTACGACCTCCATCTCATGCGTGACGAGCACGATCGTAATGCCTAGCTCGCGATTGATACGGCGCAGAAGCGATAAAATTTGCGCGGTGGTGTTGGGATCAAGCGCCGAGGTTGCCTCGTCGGATAGCAAAATTTTAGGGCTTAATGCAAGCGCGCGCGCGATCGCCACGCGCTGCTTCTGTCCGCCGCTAAGCTCGCTAGGATAGGCATTTGCTTTATCCGCAAGCCCCACGAGCTCCAAAAGTTCGGCTACGCGGCGCTTCGTGCGATCCTCGGGATGACCCCAAAACGCAAGCGGCGTGGCGACGTTTTGCGCGACGCTGCGGCGGCTCATAAGCGCGAAGTGCTGAAAAATCATACCGATATTTTTGCGCAGCTCGCGGATCTGCGCGGCGCTTAGCTCTCTTACCTCCCTGCCCTCTACCTTGAGGCTTCCTTCTTGATAGTCCTCAAGGCCGTTTATGCAGCGCAGCAGCGTGCTTTTACCCGCGCCGCTGCGACCGACGATAGCAAAAATTTCGCCCTGTTTCACCTCAAGGCTCACATCGTCGATCACGCAGGTTTTGCCGTAAAATTTCTTTAAATTTTCTATCTTTATCACTCAGATTTCCTCGTTCATAATTCCGCTGAAACGCCCCCAAAATTTATAAAATTTCGCGCCTTAGCTCATCTGCGCTCTTTGGCGAAAGAAGCGCCGGAGCGATGTCAAACACGCTAAACGCGCCGCGCTCGCCCCTTTGCGCCAAGCGATACGCCGCGCGAGCGTAGGCAACAAGCACGCTTGCGGTAAATTCTGGATTTGAGTCAAGCTTTAGCGAAAACTCGATCAAGTGTTTATTTTCTCCGTGCTCGCCAGTCGTTCCGCTTCGCAGGACGAATCCTCCGTGAGGGATGCCGCCGTGCTCTTTTTTAAGCGTCGCAAGATCTATGAAATGCACGCTCGTGTCGTAGTCGGCGAAGTAATTGGGCATCGTTTTTATCTCTTTTTCTATGCGCGCTTTCTCGGCGCCCTCTTCGGCTACGACGTAGCACTCGCGTAGGTGCTTTTCGCGCGTGCTAAGTTTTGGATTTTCGCCCGCGCGGACTCGCTCTAAGGCACTTTCGATCGGCACGGTGTATTGGCGCGCATCCACGACGCCCTCGATCCTGCGGATAGCGTCGGAGTGGCCTTGGCTCACGCCTTTGCCCCAAAACGTGTAGCTGCTGCCGTTTTGTAGCACGCTCTCGCCGAACAGTCTATTTAGCGAAAATAGCCCCGGATCCCAGCCCACTGCGATGATGCCTACGTTTCCGCCCGCTTTGGCTGCGGCATCCACCGCGGCGAAGTGCTCAGGGATTTTTGCATGCGTATCGAAGCTATCGACGACGTTAAAGCTCCGCGCAAACTCGGGCGTCTGCGTCGGCAGATCCGTCGCGCTACCGCCGCAAAGCACCAAAACGTCAAATTTGCCCTTGTGCGATAAAATTTCATCCGCGCTAAACACCGGCGCGCCGCATGTCTTTACTTCGCTTGGATTTCTGCGGCTAAAAACGGCCGAAAGCTGCAAATCCTTGCTATTTCGCGCGGCAAGCTCCACGCCGCGACCTAAATTTCCATATCCCAAAACCGCTATTTTTATTTTTTCGTTCATTTTTTTATCCTTCAAATTTTAAAATTTAGCGCGTAAAACGGCGCGCCGCCGATGAAATTTTATCTCAGTAGGAAATAATAAATCACGTATAACCAACTTAAAAATCCGTGAATTATCGCCCACATTATGCTTTTATTGACTCCCCATGATAGTGCGACAGCTATGACTGTGCCTAACGTAAATCCACCGATACTACCTTTTGACATATTTTCTCCTTGATTTAAATTTAGACTCAAACGAGCGGACTACTCGCCAAACGCCTTTAGCTCGTCGCATACTTTGGCGAATTTTTCCTGCGCGCTTTGCAACCCTTCGCGGTTTGCGGCGACGACGTCAGCGGGCGCGGAGGAGATAAATTTTTCATTGCCAAGCATTGCAGAGAGCTTTTCGATCTCTTTTTGCAGCTTGGCTTTTTGCGCATTAAGGCGCGAAATCACACCGCTAAGATCGACCCCCTCAAGCGGCACGAAAGTTTCTAGCCTCTCGCTTACGTCGCGGGCGGAATTTGCAATATTTTGCTGCGTAAATTCCACTTCATCTACCTTTGCTAGCGTTTTGATATAGTCCGCGGCAGCGCTTAGATCGACTGCGGATTTCACGTAAGCTTTTGCTACGCGCGCATTGCCGAGCTCGATCGTCGCCTTTGCGCGGCGGATGCTAACGATCGCTTCGATAAGAAGCGAAAATAGCTCCTCGATCCGCTCGTCGCGCCCACCCGGCTGCGGGTATCGCATCACCATGATGGAGTGCGCGTCTTGCAGCTTCGTGCCGCTTAGCTCCTGATACAGATACTCGCTTAGAAACGGCATAAACGGGCTCAGTAGCTTCATCGCCTCTTTAAAAATCATCCCTAGCTCGCCGATCGCGGCCTTGTCCGCCTTGCTAAGCTCGATGCCCCAGTCGCAAAACTCGTCCCAAAAAAACTTATAAAGCTCGGTCGCAGCGTCGTTGAAGCGGTATTCGTCTAAATTTTCCCGCACCGCGCTCACGCAGCAGTTAAAGCGCGAAAGCATATATTTGCCGAGGCTCGTTTTGATCTGCGCCGCGTCTAAATCGTCGAATTTAGAAGCGTTTAAAAGCAAAAATTTGCTCGCGTTATAAAGCTTATTCGTAAAATTTCGATATATCAAAAGCTTATCGTCGCTAAGGCGCAAATCACGCCCCTGCACGCACAAAATCGTAAGCGTAAAGCGCAAAATATCGGCGCTAAATTCGTCTATCTTTAGCAGCGGGTCGACTACGTTTTTGCTCGATTTGCTCATCTTTTTGCCGTCTTTGTCCTTAACCAGAGCATGCAGATAGATGTCGCGAAACGGCAGCTCGCCCATGGCGTTTTGGCACTGAAACATCATGCGCGCGACCCAGAAAAACAAAATGTCAAAGCCGGTAATCAGCATAGTGTTTGGATAAAATTCGCTCAAATCCTCTTCAAACCACTTCTCGTTTTTCAGCGCCTCGCCGTTGCCCCAGCCAAGCGTGCTGATCGGCCAAAGACCGCTTGAAAACCATGTATCAAGCACGTCGGGATCTTGAGTAAAATTTTTACCGCCGCATTTCGGGCAGGCATCGGGGCTCTCTCGCTCATCCGCCCACTGATGGCCGCAGTCGCAGTAAAAAACGGGAATTCTATGCCCCCACCACAGCTGACGGCTGATGCACCAGTCCTTCAGCTCGCGCATCCAGGCGTTGAAGCTATTGATCCAGTGCTTCGGAAAAAATTCCGCCTCGCCCGCATTTACTCTGGCGATCGCATCTTTTGCGATATCTGCGCGCACGAACCACTGCTGCGAGATGTACGGCTCGACGACGTTTTTGCAGCGGTAACAGTAGCCGACTTGATTTTCGTAATCCTCGATTTTTTCGATAAAGCCCAGCCGCTCGAGCTCCGCTACGATCTGATCGCGCGCGGTAAGTCGCTCTAAGCCTCTGAATTTACCGCACTGCTCGTTTAAAATTCCTTTTTCGTCAAATACCGTGATAAAGCCCAGCTCGTGGCGCTTGCCGACCTCGTAGTCGTTGGTATCGTGCGCGGGCGTGACCTTCACGGCGCCCGTTCCGAAGCTCATATCGACGTATTCGTCGGCGATGATCTCTATCTCGCGGCCGATTAGCGGCAGCACGACTTTTTTGCCGATTAAATTTTTATAGCGTTCGTCCGCGGGATTTACCATTACGGCGGTGTCGCCGAAGTAGGTCTCGGGTCGCGTCGTCGCGACAACAATGTAGTTGCAGCTCGTCTCGCTCGAATCTTTACAAGAGTTTGAACTTTGTCCGTCCGCAAAGTAATAACGCAGATAATAAAGCTTGCCCTTGTTCTCCTTGTGCTCGACCTCCACGTCGCTTAGAGCGCCGTCGTGCGTGCACCAGTTCACCATGTAGTTTCCGCGCACGATGAGCCCCGCATCGTATAAGCTTACGAATGCTTTGCGCACGGCGTTTTTAAGCCCCTCATCCATAGTAAAGCGCTGTCTGCTCCACGCAGGCGTGACGCCAAGGCGCTTCATCTGCTTTACGATCTGCCCGCCGCTTTGCTCCTTCCAGTGCCAAACGTGCTTTAAAAACTCCTCGCGCCCTATCTCTTCTTTTTTGATCCCTTGCGCCAAAAGCTCGCGCTCGACGACGTTTTGCGTCGCAATGCCTGCGTGATCAAGCCCCGGCTGCCACAGCGTTTTGTAGCCGTCCATTCGCTTGTATCGCGTCATTATGTCTTGCAACGTATAAGTGAGCGAGTGCCCTATATGAAGCACTCCGGTAACATTCGGCGGCGGTAGCATAATGCAAAAGTTTTTGCCTTTTTGCTGGATATCTTTATTTCCATCGATCTCAAAGTAGCCGCGCTGCTCCCAAATTTTATAAAAGCTCTCCTCTACGGCTTTCGCGTCGTAAAAATCTGCCATTTTCAGCCCTTTTTTAAAATTTTAAATTTTTGCGATTTTAGCGGAATTTATGTAAAGCGCTCATTAAAGCGTGCCAATTCTGCATTATACAATAAAATGTAGTATTTAAATATATATAAAAATATCGAATTTTAGAATATTTTAGATAAAATTTTGAAAAATCATATAAAAACACTTGACATTAAAAATTCTACCTGCTATAATACCGCGAAATTTTAACCAAAAGGATTAAATATGAAGAAATTTCTTCTCGCTTCGCTTCTTAGCGCCAGCGTCGTCAGCTTCGCTCTTGCCGAAAAAATCGTAGTCGCCGCTACTCCGATACCGCATGCCGAAATTTTAGAGCAGATCAAGCCCGATCTAAAAGCCCAAGGCTACGATCTTGAGGTCAAGGTTTTCAACGACTACGTAACCCCAAACCTCGCTACTGATAGCGGCGACGTGGATGCGGGATTTTTCCAGCACGTGCCGTATATGGAGGAATTTAACGCTAACAAAGGCACGAAGTTAAAAGCGACCGTGGGCGTGCATTTAGAGCCGATGGGCATCTACAGCCATAAGATTAAAAATTTAAAAGATCTTAAAAACGGCGCCAAGGTTGCCGTACCGAACGATCCGACCAACGAAAGCCGCGCACTTGATCTGCTCGTAGCCGCGGGGCTCATCGAAGTTGATCAAAACGCCAAGCTACGCACGCCGTTAGATGTCACGAAAAACCCTAAAAATTTAGAAATTTTAGAGCTTGAAGGCGCTGCGCTTCCACGCACCCTGGGCGATGTCGATATTGCGGTTATAAACTCAAATTTTGCCTTTAACGCAAATTTAAACCCAATCAAAGATTCGCTATTTTTAGAAAAGGCTGAGGGCAACCCTTACACAAATGTCATCAGCGTTAAAGAAGGCAACGAAAACAGCCCTAAAATCAAGGCGCTAGATAAAGCGATCCAAAGCGAGAAAGTGAAAAAATTTATCGAGACGCAATATAAAGGCGCAATCATCCCGTCGTTTTAACTCCTCTCTTTTTAAAATTCGGCGCAGGATTCGCGCCGAATTTGCTGGCATTCGCTATTTTGTTTACTATCTTTTTTTATAATTGCGCGAAATTTACCGAATAAAGGAAAAATAATGAAAAGAATTTTATCTTTCAGCTTTGTTGCCGCTATGGCTATATCTTCGCTTAATGCAGGCGTTTTGGCTACTGCAAAAGACGCAAATATCACTATTACGGATGAGGATGTTGCACCGTTTTTGGCTCAAGGTATGCAGCACGGCGGACAGGAACCGACCGCCGATGAGAAGAAAAAACTAATCGACGATCTAATCAAATACAAACTCCTAATCGCAGAGGCGAAAAAATCAGGCATTGAAAACAGCGACGAATATAAACATCAGCTAGAGCTAGCTAAAGATGGCATCGCATTTAATCTATGGCAACGCGAACAGGCTAAAGACGTAAGCATCAGCGACGAGGAAGCTAAAAAAATTTACGATGAAAATAAACAAAATTTCATGCAACCAGATTCCGTTACCGCAAGTCATATCTTAGTAGCAGACGAAAAGGCTGCTAAAAACGCGATTGCGAAGCTATCAAAAGTCAAAAAAGAGAATTTAAAAGAGGAATTTAATAAACTAGCTAAAGAAATTTCAATCGATCCAAGTGCGAAAGAAAACGGTGGCGATTTGGGCTCTTTTGGCAAAGGGATGATGGTGCCGGAGTTTGAAAAAGCGGCGTTTGCGCTAAAAGATGGCGAGATGAGCAAAACTCCGGTAAAGACACAATTCGGATATCACGTAATCTACAAAGAAAGCAGCAAAAAGGCTGAGACTATGCCGTTTGAAAAGGTAAAAGATCTCATCAAAAATCAATTACTTCCAAGCAAAGTAAACAAAAAAATCGATGACAAGGCTAACGAGCTATTCGGCAAACTAAACATCGAATACGCAAAATAGTTTTAATTTTAAGGCGCTAGGCTATTAAATTTATATGCAAGTTCGCTGCAGCGGCAACTTGCAGGGATAAATTTTAGCCCGCGCCTTTGTTTTATATACGCTAAATTTTGTGAAATTTTAAGATCACTCTTGTATCGCCGGATTGTTAAATTCTAAATTTATTCGCTCTGCCGATGTTAAATTTAGCGAAATTTTAAGCTCAGCTGGTTTTTTCACATTAAATCAAGGAATTCAAATGCTTTCTAATATCGTAAATTTTATCGTAGAATTTGTCGCAGGTTGGGGATACCTTGGCGTTTTTGTGATGATGTTTTTAGAAAGCAGCTTCTTTCCTTTCCCAAGTGAAGTCGTGATGATCCCTGCGGGCTATCTGGCCTCAAAATCACAGATGAGCTTTGCTCTAGCATTTGTTTGTGGGCTTGGCGGCAGCATCACCGGCGCGCTGTTTAATTACTATCTATGCTACTTTTTTGGACGTAAGATTATCGCTAAATACGGCAAATACGTAGGCATTACCGAGGAGAAATTTGCAAAATTCGAAGCGTTTTTTAACCGCCATGGCGAAATTTCAACGTTTAACTGCCGCTTGATCCCGGGCATTCGTCAATACATCAGCCTTCCTGCGGGGCTTGCAAAGATGGATGTCTCGCGCTTCGTGCTATTTACCGGGCTTGGGGCTGCGATTTGGACATTAATACTTATGAGCTTGGGATATTTCATCGGCGAAAACGAGGAGCTAATCAAGCAAGATCTGCATCTAATTACGATCGCTCTGTTCGCCGTCGTCATTATAATCTCGCTTCTATATGTTTATTTTATAAAACGCAAAAAATAGTTTCACGCCAGTAAATACAAATACAATGAAAAATTCCATTTTATCGCCTTTAAGTTCAAATTTTTCAAATTATAATTTAAGCTAAACAAGAATTTTTATAATTTCACTTTCATAATCCGCGTGCGATACGATATTTCTATTAAAGTGTAATTATGCCTTAGTAGCGAATTCCAAAATATTTTTTAAGTAAAATTCTATTTAAAGCCTTAAACAATCATACTAATTTCTAAATTTTAATTTTTCGTTACGTTTTAAGCTGCTTTTAATACTAAAAGCTTTAAAATTCCATTAACAATTTCAACGAAAGGACTTATTATGGCAAAGACCAGAAAAGAACACGATTTCATCGGGGAATTAGAAATTTCCGACGATTTTTACTACGGTGTGCAAACATTTAGGGCACTAGAGAACTTCCATCTAAGCGGACGAGCGCTCAAAGACTATCCGTTTTTTATCAAAGCATTTGCACAAATCAAAAAAGCAGCTGCATTAGCCAATAAAGAGGTCGGAGTCCTAGACGCACAAAAAGCCGATGCGATTGCAAAAGCTTGCGACAGGCTCATCGCAGGAGAGTTCAGAGATCAATTCGTAGTCGATATGATCCAAGGCGGCGCCGGAACTTCGACGAATATGAATACCAACGAGGTCATTACTAACATAGCTTTGGAGAGCATGGGACACAAAAAGGGCGAATACCAATACCTCCATCCAAACGACCACACAAATTTAGGTCAAAGCACCAACGATACCTATCCTAGCTCGATCAAAGTCGCCGCTTACGCCAAGCTAACCGATCTACTAAAAGCTATGGAAAATTTGAAAAAAGAGCTTGAAGTTAAAGCCAAAGAATACAAAGATGTCATCAAAATGGGAAGGACGGAGCTTGAGGACGCCGTTCCTACCACTCTTGGAAACACTTTCAACGCTTTTGCTACCTACATCAAAACCGATATCGCACTTATCAAAGCTGCTAGAGAGTCGATGACTTACTTAAATATGGGCGCTACGGCGATTGGTACGGGCATCAACTGCCACCCTGATTACAAAAACGTAGTCGAGAAAAAACTGGGCGAGATCACCGGCGTTAAATTTAAAGCCGCAGAGGACTTCATCGCCGCCACACAAGACACTGCGGACTTCGTCCACGTTAGCGGTGCGTTAAAAACAGCAGCCGTCCGCCTAAGCAAAATCGCAAACGACCTACGTCTTATGAACTCCGGTCCTAGATGCGGACTAGGCGAAATCGAGCTTCCTAAGATGCAACCGGGTAGCTCCATCATGCCGGGCAAAGTAAATCCAGTCATCGCCGAGGTCGTAGGCGAGGCTTGCTATGAGGTAATCGGCAACGACGTTACTATCATGCTTTGCTCCGAGCGCGGAGAATTTGAGCTAAATGCATTTGAGCCTGGCATCGCATATGCGTTATTTAACTCGATCGTGCTTTTGGAAAATGCGATGAATACACTAGCTGAAAAAGCTATCAAACATCTAAAAGCAAACCCTGAAGCTTGCCTAAAATCGGTGCTAAATTCTGTTGGTATCGTTACTGCATTCAATCCATATATCGGTTACGAAAAATCCGCAAGTATCGCCAAAGAGGCACTTCAGACCGGAAAATCCGTCGGCGAAATCTGCTTAGAGCGCGGATATTTGAAAAAAGAGGAGATCGATAAGATCCTAGAGCCTAAATCTATGCTCAACCCACATATGAGCAAAAAATAGTTCCAAACTAGGTGCGGCGCGGAATTTCGTCGGTTAATTTAATAGGCGAAATTCCGCAAAGTAGAATTCTAAATAGATAAGATTGATCGTGCAGAATTCCGTAGATGCAGAATTTCATCAAGTTAGATTTAGCTTCCGTGGAGTAAAATTCCACTTGCGAAATTTTAGGATAAAATTCCGCATAGAATTCCGACCACTGAATTATAAAGATAATTCGGATTTTACCTGCTGAAATCTTTAGAATTCTGCGCGCCGTTAAAAAAAATTACTTTATAAGGAGTTTTGCAATGGACTTTATGGTGATATTGCAATTTATCGTGTTGCTCGGCGGCATCTACCTAGGCGTTAAGCTAGGCGGCATGGGCGTCGGTTATGCAGGCGGCTTGGGCGTTGTCGTCCTAGCCATTTTGGGCATGAAGGTCGATATGAAGGATATCCCGATTGACGTTATCCTAATTATCGCATCGGTAATCTCCGCGATTACAGCGCTGCAAGTCGCAGGCGGACTTGATTATTTGGTGCAGGTAGCATCTAAAATTTTAAGGAAAAATCCTAAGCAGATCAACTTCCTAGCGCCTATCGTTACCTATCTACTTACGATACTTGCGGGTACCGGACATACTGCGTTTTCTATGATCCCGGTTATCGTCGAGGTCGCAAAGACGCAGAACATCAAGCCTTCCGCTCCTCTTGCGCTTTCGGTCGTTTCGTCTCAGGTAGCGATCACTGCGAGCCCTATTTCAGCGGCGTTCGTCGCTATGAGCGGCTTATGCGAAAAGCTAGGCGTTAGCTATCCTAAACTTTTGTTTATCTGCATCTCTACTACCTTCGTAGCTATGTTGATTACGGCTTTTATAGTAAATAAATTTTACGATCTCGATCTTTCAAAAGACCCTGTTTACAAAGAGAGACTTTCAAAAGGTCTTGTAGCCGAGATCAAAGCCGAGGAGTATAAAGAGCCGAAGCCTTATGCGAAAAGATCGGTTGCGATATTTGCTGTCGGCGTTTTGATCGTCGTTTGCTATGCGCTTGCGATCTCAAAGAGCGTCGGCTTGGTAGAAAAACCGATCCTTTCAAGAGATAGCGCGATCATCAGCTTTATGCTAACTATCGGCTTTCTTATCGCTGTTTTGTGCAAGATCGATACGGGCAAACTGCTCTCTACCAGCACCTTCCAAAGCGGTATGAATGCGTGCATCTGCGTCATCGGTATCGCATGGCTCGGTACCACTTTCGTAAACGGTCACATCGACAGCATCAAAGAGGTAGCTAAAAACGTCGTTACGCAGTATCCTTTCGTACTAGCCGTCGCGCTATACTTCTTAAGCTGCTTGCTATACTCGCAGGCTGCGACCACAAAGGTTATGATGCCTGCCGTTGCTGCCGCGCTTGGAATGACCAGCCCTGAAAATTCAGGTCAAATTTGGATCTTAGTCGCATCGTTCGCAGCCGTTTCAGGCTTGTTCGTGCTCCCTACCTATCCTACGACGCTCGGCGCGATCGCCATGGACGATACCGGAACGACTAGAGTCGGTAAATTTGTATTTAACCACTCGTTCTTCCTTCCGGGAACCATTATGGTTGCGATTTCGGTTGCTCTAGGATTTTTAGTAGCTCCTGCGCTAATCTAAGATTAGTATTCCTTTCATTTGCGCCGAATTTTTCGGCGCATTTTTAACTACATTTAAAATCTTTAATATAACTTAGTAGGTAAGATTCTATCAATTTTGGGGCCTGCCGTATTTGCTTATAAATTTAACTTCTAATCGCATGCAAAAAACTACAAGCCTGCCAGTAGTATTTGAGTGGAAGTAAAATTTTATTTGAAATTTCATATCCATATTATGCTAGATGATAAATCAAAATTTCAGCCAAAAAACATATAATGTAAGAAATTTCAAACAAGGATAAAATGTGAAAAATCTCATCATCATCGCTCATCCCGATATGGCAAGCTCGCATGCAAACAAGGCGTGGCGCGAGGTAGCCAAAAAACAAGCGGATAAATTTGATATTCACGAAATTTACGCTGCTTATCCGAACGGCGAAATCGATATTGCGCGCGAGCAGGAGTTAATTTTAAGCCACGATAAAATTATCATTCAGTTTCCACTTTATTGGTACAGCTATCCGCCGCTTTTAAAGCAATGGTTCGACGATGTATTCGCCTACGGCTGGGCTTACGGCAGCACCGGCGACAAGCTGAAAGGTAAAGAATTCGTCCTAGCGATCACTATAGGCGATGAGCAAAATAACTATAAAAAAGACGGCACGATCGGATTTGGCATAGAGGAAGTTATCATACCTTTTAAATGCGCGATGAATTTTACGGGCGCTAAGCTGCTGCCGTGCCACTTTGGCTATGGATTTTCATTTCATCCAGATAGCGAATATATCGCAAAAAGTGCAGAAAAATACGAAGAATTTTTACTAAAATTTTAAAATTTACAAAGGCACAATCGCCTTTTTAGTCGCAAAATTTTATTTTAAAAGTGACGGATGAAAATCATCTTTTCATCCACACTACTCGATACGCTTCCTGCATCGTTATTTTTGCGTTGCATACGCAGCCTGCTGACATAATCCCCCGCCCTTTTGATCGTAAATTTTACTCCACCTCCCTAATGGGGCAAAATTTACGTTAAAATTTATAAGAAATTGCCATATGAAGCATGCTTTAGTACAGCCATATAAAAATCAATGAGCATAAAATTTTACCTAAAAATTTACACCCGCTCGCAATAACACTCGTCTTAAATTTCCACAAGGCGCTAAAAAACTATGCATGCCCGCCGTAGCACTACTTCAAACTCTCCGCTAAATTCATAAAACGCTGCGAACTACGCGTTTACCGCTACTGAGCTTGTATATGCTGTCTATGAGCCCGCCAAGCTCATCCTCATTAATGTCAAAACAACAATCACTTATCTTGCTAGAAAGCGTCAGCTGACAGGTATAAAAAAACTATTGCGAAAGCGGTGCAAAATGCGATACCTCCGCGCCGAGCTGCTTAGTGCTTGCTACTCTGCGCGGCAAACCTAAGATCCAAAAAGAGTTTTAAAGTAAAGTAGCACTTGCTACCCTGTGCGCGTGCAGATAGCTTAAAGCTGCCAAAAGTTTGCGCTCACTTCGCCACTGAGCGCAATTTGCCTATTGCGCGGCTATTAATACTTTCAGATTTTAACTTGTTCGCTTTTACTTTTCGTCTTTTAAATGCCTGCATGCAGCTAGCTGCAAAGACGTATTTGCTGGATACGCCTTGTAGCTCACCCCCATACCCTAGATAAAAATCCGCCGTAATTTATGCGGATATTTGACAGAAGGATTGTTTGGATGCTATCTTTCATACGAAGCCTAAAGCGCTACGCCGATATACTAATGCGCGCCATTTTTTTTGCTCTGCGCGCGCTGCCTACGTCGCTGCAGTCACAATTTTCTCTGATACGACATTAAAGACAACCTATCGCCAAAACTACCGAAAAGCTTTTAGCCTTGTTTTTTCTGATTTAGAATTTAGTCTCAATCAGTTCTTTGCTAATAAACCAACAGAACTTCCATGCTTTGATATAACCCATCCACGCGGAATTTAGCTAAATTTATTTGGATTCTTAAAAACGTGCCAACTTTTCTATCACGTCTTATTTCAAATAGCAGCAAAATTCTACCGCCACACTGCAAAGAGTTAAATTCTATCAGGCAGATTTATTAAAAATTTTAAAAGTAGCAGAAGCAGTAATAGATGATTAATACTTTTCCAAATGGATACCGCTACCATTAAAATTTTAATCAAAAGATATCCATTAAATTTACGCTCTTTAAATTAGCAGTAAAAGCTTAAATTTCACAAGGTTTCCTATGAAAGCAAACCTCGCAATACTTCATCAAGCGGCGCAAAAAAGCCGCTTTAAATTTTATCCTGCGACGCAATTTACCCAGATCAAAAACTCATCGCTCGGCTTCTCGTCGTCCATATGCGCGGGCGTGACGAGCTCAAGCGCGGTTTGCGGGATCGTCGTTTTAAACGTGTCCTTAAACCACTGCTGAAATTTTACGTTTGGATGCACGAAAAAATCGTCCTCCTCGCTGTTTGGCGGCGCGCTAAAATCCTCATCCCAGCAGATTTCATCGTATCCGATCGCGAGCAATCGCAAAAAATCAAGCCCGCTATGAGCCAAAACGCAGGTCATGGTCGAGCCCGAGCCGGAGCCCATATGCACGATCTTCGTCTCGCCCGCATCATCCAGCCACAGCGCGCACATCGAGCCCTCCGAGCCGCTGCCTGCAAACACGCAAAGCCTCTGCTTGATCTCCGCGGCAAGCTCGCGATCCTCGCCGTAAAACCAATACCTTAGCTCCTCGTCGCGATTTTTCGGCTCATCCGTGAAAAATACGATGTCCGTGCCGCCCTCGCGCTCATCGTCGCTCCAGCTCTGTTGCAGCCGATCTTGCGGGTAGAGATAGCCGCGTCTGCGCCCGCCCGCGTCGTCATAAAAGCCGTTTGCTTCGATCCACGCATAAAGCGCCTCAAGCTCGCTCGGCACGCGCATGCCCTGCGGTAGCGCCTCGCGCAGCTGCGCTAGTAATAAATTTTCCACCGATCGCTCCTTTTGCTTAATTTACCGCTCGAATTTTACTACGTTTCGGCTAAATTTACGGATATTTTTCTAATATCTGCGGCGTTTTACGCGCCCCGTCGCCGCAAGCGCAAATCGGACTTTTAAAATTTAGCCGATTTTCGTTGCGATACGCACGCAGCGGCGTGAGCGCATATTTGAAAAAAGAGTATGAGAATTTTCAGTAGAAAAATGCGTAAAATTTTACGACTTAAATTTTACATCTTGCAATCTCTTTGCTATATTTTTTAGAAATTTTCGGTTTTAAATTTAGCTCGCCGCAAAGAGTGAAATTTTAGCGATACCTATAAATTTAAAATTTCCCGCGCCTTTTGTTTGCACGCCTCAAATTTTTGCTCAAACTCCGCGCGTCTTTGCAGCTCGTTTTTTGCCCCTATTTTGGCGTATCCCGAGCCTCGCCCCAGAAAATATACATAGCCCATATTCTAAAATTTCGTTATAAACGGCATTTTGTCATTATTAAATTTACAAATTTTGCCGCCGTCTGATCGGACGGGCGAAATTCCGCGTCTAAATTCCAAGCTCGGCTCTTACGAGCGCTTCGTTTTGCGGCGTCAAAAAGCCTGCGATATCCTGCCACATGGAGTGAAAGCCGTATCCGCCGTCTATCATCTCGCTGCGCGCGGCATCCAGGCTCCAGCCCTGATAGATCACGCGGTACATCGCCACCACAAGCCCCGTGCGATCGGCTCCGTGATAGCAGTGCACGAGCACGGCGCCCTCCTTTTGGCGCTCGCGAATGGTGCGTAAGACGTCCGCGATCTGAGCGGGCTTTATCTCCCAGCTTTGAAGCGGCTTGTTCGCGAGCCAAAATTGATCGCCAAACGCCCTTTTGTCGCCGCCTCTGCTAAAATGACGCAGATTTACGATGCTTTTGATGCCAAGTTCGTGCAGCTTTGCGGCGTAGCTTCCATCAAGCTGAGCGCTACGAAACAGCAGCTCGTCCACGCGGTAGAAATTTTTCGCTTCGTCAATGAGAGTTGCTTTTTGAGATGAGTTTGGGCTTGCGCCGTGCGCCGCGGTATCTGTATCTTTAAAATGCGCGTCTTTAAATTTGACGTCTTTTGCGTCCGCGAGATTTTGTTCCGCGCCGCTCGTTTTTCTAAAATTTATGGAATTCGCTTCTGTCGCAAGCTCCGCATTTACGCCGGTCGCAAAGCAAAATGCGGCCGTTAGCGCAAGGGTTTTAAATTTCAAATTTCATCCTTTAAATTTGGCTAAATTTATGATTTTTGTAAAATTTGACGCCAGACGGGTCAAATGCAAAATAGCAAGCGCGCCTTAATTTAACGCAAAATTTGAGCATCAAGCCCGTCCAAATCGCCGCTAGATTTTACCGCAATCCCGCAAATCGCGTCGTTAAAATCAAAATTTCGTTTAAAATTTCCCCATTCCCGCCCTCGGTATCGCTAGATCAGTACGCGGTAGTTACATTGCGTAGTTACATTGCCCCTGTAAATTTACTGAAAATAAATCGTAAAAGGGGTGCGCCCGTTTCCGCGAGCGCTGCCATAAACCTGCTTCGCAGGTGAGTTTCGTACTCGCCTCTTGCGATACTTACCCGAAATTTTAAATTTAACGGTTTTAGCTTTCGATCAGATCGGTCTGCCAGTTCGCGCCTTGCAGCGTCGTATCAAGCTGCCTGATCTGCTTTGCTAGCTCGTCCACCTGCTTTTGCAGCGCCGCGACGTCGACCGTGCTTAAAATTTTAATCTCGCTACGCGAATAAACGTCCACCTTTTGCGCGGCAGCTTGCGCGAATGCACGCAGCGCGCCCGCTTTTAGCGTGAGTATGTCGCGCTTAGCGATTAGCTCGGTTAGGCTCTTGCCGTCTGCTTTTGCGGTGCAGTTGGTTAAATTTATCCGAACGATTAGCCGCTCAAGCTCGCCTGTAAGCACGTCTAGCTCGGCTAGCAGCGCCTTTGGTTCTTCGCTAGGATTCTCGCCCTCTTGCACCTTCGCGTTGTCCGCGAGCCTTGATTTTAGCTGCTCGATGCGTTTTTGTATATCTGCGCGCAGTATCAGCGCCTCGGCTAGTTTCATTTTCGTCCTTTTTAAATTTATTTGCCGCCGCCAAGCTGCCTATCTTGGCCGTAGTGCGGTGAATACGGACCGTAGAGCAAGCATTTGTTGCAGTTCTGAGCTAGAAGCATCGCATCTGCGCTCGCAGAGAGCTTGTATCCCGCATCGGAGACGGTATCGCCGATCTGTTTGATAACCGCGGAGATCAGCATGCCTACAAGATCGCTACTGCCTCTGCTCGAGTCGTCGCTTACCTGCGCCGAGCCCTCCCAAAGCGTCGCGCCGCTTCGCAGATCCACGAGCTTGGCATTGACCGCCACGACGGTCGCACTATTTAGTAGCATATACGAAGTGCCGTATTTGACGACATCCATGTATAGCACGGCGTCTGCGCCGAAAATCTGTCTTAGCTTGTGCGCGGAGACGTTTTGGATCTCGCTCGCCTCGTAAATTCCGTTATTTTTGAAGGTCTCATGCACGAGCGCAGGCGAAAATACATAATAGCCCGCCTCACTTAGCGGATAGATCGCGTTGGCAAGCACGGCAGCGCCTGCGTCTACTTCGGTTGTTTCGTTTGTCGGCATCAGCACCAAAATCGATCTCGGCTTAGCCTGCTGAAGCGCCGAGTAGTCGTAAATTTCAGGCTCACTTAGAGCGCACGCATTAAAAAACAGCGCCACGAATACGCTAAAAATCGCTATTTGAGCTTTATTTTTCATTTTTTAGCCTTTTTATTCGTTTTGCCGCCCTGCTTTGCGGCAGCTTTACCTTGCTTTGCAGAGGCCGTTTTGGCGGCTTCGCGTCCGCTTGGTCCTTGAGCTTTATCGGCGCCCGGCTTAGCCGCAGCCTCCGCTTTTTTAAGCGCGGCGGGGTTTGTAACGAAGGTCAAAAACGGCTTTGATTCAGGGAAGGCCTGAGCTTCTTTATCGAAATTCTCTCTCGCCCTCGCGCCGTTACCCGCGCTTAGATACAAAAGCCCCAGATGCGAATAAAGCCCCGGCGGGACTTTGAGCCCCTTTTCGTATGCTTTTTGGATAGATTTTTCAAGCGCTTCGATCTGCTCGCCTACGTCGCCTTCCTGCTTTAGATACTGATAAGTCGAGTCCGTGTAGCTGCCGTCCCAGTAATAAATTTGATTCCGCGTCCCGCCGCCGCAGCCGCAAAAGATCACGGCCGCAGCAGCAAGAGCAAGAGCGCTACTCGCTTTCAAATTTAATCCTTATCTCACTTTAAACGCGCCGTTTTCAAGGCCGTTTACGAGATTATTGACCGCTTCGATGATCGCTAGGCTTAGCACCTTGCCGTTTAGCGTCGAGTCGTAGCCCGCAGTGCCGCCGAAACCTAGCACTTCGCGGTTTGATAGCTCATATTCGCCCGCGCCCTGGGTCGAAAAGACCACCTCGGACGTTCTGACGTCAACGATGTTTAAATTTACTTTAGAATACGCAGTTTGGGTCTTTCCCTTGCCTAAAATTCCAAACAGCTGATGATCTCCGGTCGTCTTGCGGCCAAACTCAGTCACGTCGCCGGTGATAACGTATCTGGCGCCCTTTAAGTTTTGCGCGCTTTTGGAGATTGCGCTTTCCTCTTTGATGGCGCGC
This sequence comes from uncultured Campylobacter sp., assembly GCA_963522285.1. Lineage (GTDB taxonomy): Bacteria > Campylobacterota > Campylobacteria > Campylobacterales > Campylobacteraceae > Campylobacter_B. The sequence goes on along the minus strand of CAUQWV010000003.1, from coordinate 24,426 downwards.
ATATTTGTACGATCAAGCACCGAGAAGCGTCCCGTTTGCTGTAAATTTGAAATAAGGATCGTCTGCGCTTGATTGCCCAGTCTGTCCTCGCCGTCGGAGAACACGCCGTTGTTGTAAGAGGACTGGTTGTTAAAGCGTCCTACCGACACGGCGATCCGCTCGCCAGAGTAGTTGGTATTTAGACTCGCTACCGTAGGGGTTTGCACTACGCGAGAGCTCTCTTTCGCGCATCCGCTAAATAGCGCCAGCACCGAAGCTGCAATAACGGCAGCCGATATGGTTTTTTTGAAATTCATTCTTTACTCCTTAAGAAAAATTTTCCGTATGATAGCAAGAAATTCTTAAAAAACGGATGCGATTTGTTTTAAATTTAATCAATTTTTTCCTTCACAAAACGGTAAAAGTACGTCGCGTTAAAACTTTGGAAATTTGATAAAGATCGCGCAAATGGCGGCGCCGTTTTAAAGCAAGTAAATTTTAAAAGAGGCTCGCCGATGCGAAGCCGCTTTTAAAAAGCCCATAAAAAAACCGCACGCAAGTTCGGCCGCAATTTAAATTTAAACTCATCCGGTTGCGCGGAAATTTAGGAAAGTTTAAACGATATGTTTTTAAAATTCGGCTCATATTTTGCAAGGCGAAGCGCGCGCATTCAAATCCTGCGAAATTTTAAAATTTAAGAGGGGGCAGTCCGGATCGATCTTAAAAACGATAGAAGTTCAAATTTGAAAGGATCTCATATGCCAAAAAGCTACTTTAAAAATTTATACGCGGATTTGCGCGCAGGCAGGCTGCTGCTGCATCCGATTTTGGTGACGGCGGCATTCTTGGCGGCGCGCCAGCTTTGCTACTTTATAATTTTTCATTTTATTTTCGATCGCTGGTATGGCTGGGATTTCGTAGGAGAAGGGATATTCGTATTTATGCTTGAGTTCACGTGCTGCGCCTATTTTATCACTACTTGCACGCATTTTTTGCTCGTGCGAAAGATCAAATACTCTTTTGCGCTTATATGGGCGGCGCTTGCCATTTTGCTCGTCGCAGCGTGCTTTTTGGGATATTATCGCGTAGATATCAATCATCAAAAAGAAGGTGTGTTATACTCCTTTTTCCTCGCATCCCTAATCGCCGCGAGCATCTATCTTTTGTTTTTATCGGTCGTATGTAAGCGATTTTTGCCGATTATTTACGCAGCGGTATTTGTCGCAAGCTATGCATTGGCGGTTTATATCGTTTTTAAGGCGCAATCGTTCGGCGCTTTCTCATCCGCTTGGGCGCTGTCGATCGTTTGTCCTTTGCTATGGGCGTTTTATTTCAAATTTGAGTTCAAAAGAATTTTCGCCTCAGAGGATAAAAACACGCAAATAAACGCACCTACAAGTGGCGAGGAGTGAAAATTTATCCGCAACAAAATACCACAAAATTTTACTGCCGCGCACAAACGAGTAAAGCGGCAAATTTCACTGCCCGGGAGCACGTTTGACAATGCGGCGATTAATTTTCGCCTTACAATCACGCCCGTTTATTTTGTCTGCTTGAAAATAAATTTGTTATAATCCCGAAAATTTAAAAAATCACAAAAGGGGTCGTATGTTTAATATCCTGCTAGTCGAAGACGACGAGGCTTTGAGCTCGGCGATAAGAGAAAAGCTGCTTGATGAGGGCTTTAGCGTGAGCTGCGCCTTCGACGGTAAGCAGGCGGTAGAGGCGCTGGATGAGGCGCACTTCGATCTGATCATCTCGGACGTGATGATGCCTAAGATGGACGGCTTTGAGCTTAGCAGATACGTTAGGCGCGACGGAAAGAGCCAGCCGATACTGATCATAACGGCAAAAAGTGAGATCGAGGATATGCAGACGGGCTTTAAAAGCGGCGCGGACGATTATATGAGCAAGCCGATAAATTTAAAAGAGCTCGTGCTGCGCGTGCATGCGCTGCTAAGACGCGCAAAGATCGCGAACGAAAAGCGACTTCTCATCGGCGGAAGCGAGCTTGACTACGATACGCTAAGCGTCCGTGCGGCGGGCGAGCGGATAAGCCTAGCGCCAAAGGAATTTCGTCTTTTGTTTTTGCTGCTAAGCTATACGGATAGAATTTTTACTAGATTTGAGATAATGAGCGAAATTTGGGGCTATGAGACGGACAGCGACGAGCGCGTCGTCGATACGCACATCAAAAAGCTACGGGCGAAATTTGAAAACTCCAAGGACTTTGAGATAATCACCGTGCGCGGGCTCGGCTACAAAGCCGTAAAAAAGGAGCGAGCGTGAAAAAATACCTCATCAGTCTCAAAAGCTTCATCGCGTTTTACTCTTCGCTCGCATTCGGCGTGATAAATTTCATCGTCTGCTTTGCGGTTTGCATGCTTTTTTATATAGGCATCGGCGGCAAGATCGGCGGGTTTTGGGACGGAGTGGCGCTGTGCGCGATCATCTGCTTAATCACGATGGCGCTAAATTTTACCCTGCTTTACTTCGGACTTAAAATTTTATTCCGCCCGATCAAGCGGCTACTAGGCGCGATCACCGCGATCGCAAACGGCGATTTTGAGGCGCGCGCCGAGCGCAAGATACACAGGTACCGCACCGATTATGTCTATATGCACGAACTGGACGAGCTCGTAGTAAACGTCAATAAAATGGCGCAGAAGTTGCAAAAGCACGAGCAGCTGCAAAAGGAGTTCGTCTCAAACGTCTCGCACGAGATGAAAACGCCGATCTCCTCGATCGCCGCGTTAAGCGAGATGATCGAAGGCGGCGTGAGCGAAGAGCGCGCGGTACGATACGCAGCCTCCATCGGCGCGGAAGCAAACCGCCTAAGCAAGCTCTGCACCGATATGCTAAAGCTAACGAGACTCGATAGCGGCGCGGCGGTGCGCCTAGATGAGACGGTACGTATCGACGAACAGCTTAGGCAATGCATCATATCGCTGAGCCAAAGCTACGGAGAGCGCGAGTTTGAGCTAAATTTGTCGCCGCTTAGCGTGCGATCAAACGAGGGGCTGCTAAATCAAATTTGGCGAAATTTGATCGAAAACGCGCTTAAATACTCGCAGCCGAGCGGTAAAATTTTCATCCGTTGCTGCGCTTGCGATGGCTTTGCGCAGGTGAGCATCAAAGACGAAGGCATCGGCATCTCGCGCGAGAAGCTGGATAAAATTTTTGACCGATTTTATCAGTGCGAGGAATCGCATAAGGAGCTCGGCAGCGGACTTGGGCTTAGCATCGTACGCACGGCGCTTGATCTTTTAGGCGGCCAGATCGAATATGAAAGCGAACCGGGCGTCGGAACTGAGGCGCGCGTTAAAATTCCGCTTTAAATTTCAGATCAAGTCGGTGCGGATGAGCCGCGTCTTGCAATTCGTAGCTCGCCGTAAAATTTCGCCTACAGGCGCAAGCCACGCCGATGTAAGCTTTGATGATACGGGCCCTGACGGCGTAATCCTGGCCGATGCAATCTTTGATGATGCAAGCTTTGACGACGTAAAAAAGCGCGGGCGTGTCGCGCGCCGCATTCACAAAAAATTCTGCTTTAATTTTATGTCGATTTGCCGCGGACGCCTCGCGCACCGCGACGAGGTCGGAATTTTGCTTTAAATTTACCGCGCGCTGCGACTTTGCCGCCCTTTATGACTTTACCGCGCATTACGGCGGGCGGCAGGCTCGCTTAAATTTGCCGCGCCTTAACGCAGATGGCTGAATTTTGCCTGAAATCTGCCGCCGTTCGCTCGCGCTTTGCAAAGAACGGAGAAATTTTATCCTAAATTTTAAAAGACACATTAAGAACACAATCACCTTATATAATCCCGCCCATAGATCGATCGGGCACGCCCATAGCGGCCCGAACCGAGCAAATAATGAAATTAAAGACAAAGGAGAAGCGATGAGTAAGGCCGTACTTCACTCGGTGCTAGCGATAGAGGCCATTTTATGGGGACTTTTATCGGCCGTGATTATAGGCGCGTAAATTTTACGCTTGAGCTAGGCGATCCGTCGAAAATTTATAAAATTTGCGCCCTACTTCGCATCCGCTGCGAAAAGGGGCGCACCCTCGCTAACGATAAATCAAAATTTAATCCACCCGCCGCCTGCTGCGCAAACCCTGCCGCACATAAACCTCGCTGCGCAAAACCCCGCTACATGCAAATCCATACCGCAAAGCAAGCCGGCCGCGCGCAAACCTCGCTGTGTGCAAACCCACCGCCGCAAACTATAAAGATCGATAAAATTTTAAATACTACGAGCGGACGGACGAGCTAGTTGATGCTCCATTTCATCCGCGCATTTTGCAATATGTGCTCGCCCGCAAAACAGCTTGCGATAGGAAATGATTTGAATAGTGCAAATTTCAAAATACGCGACCCGCTCCCAAGCACGCAAATTCGCCGCTTTCGCCGCTAAGCGATTTTTAAAAGCTCTCAAGCTAAAATTTATCCCGAATTTAAGATCAAATTTAAACTCGACCCAGACGGGCGAAAATTTCACGAAAGATGCCGCAAGCGGCGAAATCTCAAAGGAGCCTAGCGTGAAAAGATTGATAAATTTCTTCGGGTGCATTTACGCGGACTTGCTCGCAGGCAGGGCGCTACTACATCCGATCCTGCTTACGGCTGTATTTTTAGCGGCGAAATTCGGTGCGCTACATCTCATAGATGAAAAAATTTTAGTAAGCGGCTATGATTTGAGGATATTTGGAGAATTCGCTTATTACATATTTTTCGATTTTGTCGCAGGTGCCTATTTTATAGCTCTTTGCACGCATATAATCTATGCTTCGCCCGAAGTCAAATCGCTTAAAATTTTACGCAAAATTTTACTCGCGATAATCTTAGCGTCTTGCGCGCTGGGTTATTTTTCTTCGGACGTAAACTACCAAAAACTAGGCGTCCTTGAGGCCTTTTTGATCGCCTCGCTAATTTGCATTTGTATCTATTCGGCCGCAACCGAGATATCAAACGACCGCTCAAACGCGGTATTTTGGGGTTTTGTTTATGTTCTTAACTATATAGGTGCCTTATTTGTAATATTTCATGCGCAAGCCGCCGAAGTCGTAGCCGTCATTTTAATAATCCTCTGTCCGCTTGCGTGGACGTTTTATTTCAAATACGAATTTCAAAAATCGCTCGCGCAAACGGACGGAGTTTAAATTTTAAAATTTAAAGCACTCTTTAGGCCGAATTTAGGCGTGGCAGGCAAAACGAATATCCCTAGTTTAGGGCGATAAATTTTTTGATCGTCACGCAAAGTATCGTGACGATAAGCGCGATCATCCAGCGCTTTTGAGCTTTTTTGCCGATCTTGTGCGAGGTTTTGACGCCCGCATAAACGCCCGCTAGCGAGCCGACGCCGAGTAACGCGCCGATTTCGTAGTACACGAGCCCGTGCGCGGAGAGGCTAATAAAGCCCGCGCTTGAGGAAAATATCACGAAAAACAGCCCCGTGCTGACGGCCTTTTTGATGTCGTAGTTTAAAAAGCTGATCAAAATAGGCATCACGAATACCGCGCCGCCGATACCCACGCTGATCGCCACGGCGCCGACGAACAGCCCCACGATAAAGAGCAAAATTTTAGATTCGTTGGCCTCGCCCGTGGGCTCGGTCGGGGTTTTGAAGAGTTTGATTAAATTTATGATCTGCACCAAAATAAGCGTGCCCAGAAGGATTTTTGAGGAGAAATAGCTTACGATAAAGCCGCTACTAAGCGCGCCGCAAAAGCCCCCGAGCCCTAGCACCAGCGCGGGCGCGACGTCGAGCATTTTGCTTTTAAAATTTACGAACGAGCCGAAAATCGAGCTGAAGATCATCTGCATGATGCTGATGCCGATGGCGTACTTGACGTCGTAGCCGAAGAGCATCATCACGGGCACCACGACCGTGCCGCCGCCGATACCGAAAAATCCGCTGATAAAGCCTACCGCAACGCCGATTAAAATGTATTCAAAAAACATCCGTATTCCTTATTTCAGCCCTTTTGGTCTCTCTGAATTCCGCTTTTTGCGGCTTGTCTTAAATTTTACCGCTTGCAAGCCTTTAAATTTAAGCGTGAAATTTAGCAAATTTAAAGCTTATAGTCGTTTTGCTTCGCGCATCCATTCGTAGTAACGCTCGCGCGAAATTTTTATATTTTCATATCGCAAAGTGTCCGCGCGAAAGCATTTTAGGCTCAGTTCATTACCCTCAAAGCCCGCAAAATCAGCCTGCTCGTAGATGTCGTAGCCGCCCTGTATGCAGTCTAAAATGTCTACATATCTCTGCTCTTCGCTCATCGGCTCGGCAAAGCTCACCAAATGCACGCCGTTTGGAGCGCCCCAGTAGCAGCCGCTCACGACCAGCGCGTCCCAATCCCGCAGATAGCGCGCACCGCTTAAGATAAAGCTCTCCTTGCCATCCGGCCAGGCGTCCGGTACGAAGCGCATGATCCGCCCGCGATCCAGTTCAAGCACGCTGTAGCCGTATAGATCTTGGCGAAAAACGAGGTAAAATTTGCCGTTTGCGTGGCGGATCAGGCTGAAAAATTCCGCCCGATCGTCTATGCAGCGCCAAGTTTTTATCGCGTAGCTTTTGAGATGGGCTACGCAGCTGCCATTTCCGTCGTCTATGCGGTGTAGGTTTTTTATCTGCGGCGCGCCAAACAGCGTGTATTCGCCGCCGTCAAAACGTGCCGCGCTGGACCCATATGCGTTCTTTACGATCTCATATCCGCTACCTAAATTTATCGTTTGGCGCCGGATAAAATTTTGCTCCTCAAAAAGAGCTTCCGCCTGCTTGATACGCGCCAGGTACCGCGCGGAATTTACGGCGTTTGCCATCGTGCGCTCCTTAAAATTTTACGCAGGCGGATTAAATTTTGCGCTGCCTCAAACGGCTCTCGCTTCCTGAATTTCATGCGAACCGAATCAATTTTGCCTTGCTAGTCGGTAAAATTTGACCGCTAGGCAGCAGAGCTCAAGCATTCGGCGGCTACTAAGTGCAATCCGTGAGCGCTATGCACCCGCACCTAAATTTTAAATCTCGCTTTGCGAATTTTTTAAAATTTACCCGCACTTTCGGCGCCCTGCGAATACTTGCGATACAGCGCCGTCTTTAAATGCTCGCGCACAAGGGCGTGAAATTTTACGATCGTTTGAAATTTCGAGGCATTTAAATTTCACGATATTTAAAATTCCGCGGCGTTTTAAAATCCCACGAAAATCCGAAATTTCGCGAGTATTTGAAATTTCGCAACCTTTAAATTCCACTAGCGCCTTAAATTTATCTAAATGCGGACAGCCAAACCGCCTGGACGGGCAGACCGCTCAAATTTACTCGCCCGCGCTGTGCCGCTAGCGTATCGCTAAATTTTACTCTCGTCCGCAGCGCAGCTAGCGTATAAATTTAAAATTTTACTCGCCCGAGACTGCGAATATTACTCGGATTTGTCCTCACTCTTGGTGCCTGAAATTTTATCCAGCACCTTTTTGCCGACCTCGCTTTGATTTAGCGCTTCAAGCATCGCGGCTAGCTGCGTGCCGCCCTTGGCGCTTAAAATTTCGCCGAATTTACTCATCCCCTCGCCCACGCTGCCTTCGTTTGCGATGATCTTAAGATCCGCCGCGCTTAGCGCCTTGGCCTGCTCTAGGCCGATGTCGCGGTTCGCTTCGATCTGTTTGATTGAGATCAGATAGGTCTGATAGCCCTGATTTTCGCCGATCTCGCGCGCCAGCTCGATCTGCGCGTTTACGGGCGCGAGCTCTTTTAGCCTAAGCGCTTCGGCCTCTGCAGAGCCTATCTTTAGCGTACCCTGCGCTTCTTTGTCCTTCATCTCCAAAAGCGCCGCGGCTGCGAGAAACTGCTTCTCTTTATCGCCCTGCGCTACTAAAATTTGATTTTCCTTGATCGCTTCGGCGTCGCGAATTTTGGCGTTTTTACGCGCTTCGGCGTCGATCTCGATCTTGCGCTGCTCCTGCTCGGCCTTTACGATCTCCACTTGCTTTTTGATCTCGGCCTGCTTGACGTCGTTTACCCGCACGACCTCCATAGCCTTTTCCTGCGTGATCTTTTGCTGATCCTTGATGAGCTGCTCGGCCTGCTCCTTTGAGATCGCGACCTCTCGCTCGTTTTCGACGGTTTTAAGGCCTACCATCTTATTGGCTTCCTGCTGGCGCACTTCTGTTGCCTGTGCGGCTTCGATCTCGGCGATCTGGGCGAGCTTGGTGTTGTTTGCAACCTCGACACGGCTTTCCTTTTCGATCTGGGATTTTTTCTTCTCCATAATGTTTAAGATAACCTTGCTGCCGCTGCTATCGCGGATATCCATAAGCTCGATGTTTTTAACGGGCTCGATGCCCCAATTTTGCAGCTGCGTCTTTACCGCCTTGGTAAAATCATCTCCGAGCTCGGAGCGGATCTGCAAGATGTCCTCAAGCACGCGGCTCGAAAGGATCGAACGGATCGAGCCTTGAATGATATTTCTAAGCTGATTGTTAAGATCCTCAAAATTATTGACGCGTTGCGCAGCCAAATTTGAATCCATAATCCTAAAAAACGCCGTGATATCGACGACAAAAGGAAGCCTGCCTAGATCATACGCCTCGTAATCCTCGATCTTGATGCTAAAAACAGAGACGGGCAAAACGATCTTCGTAACGCCCAGCACCGGCACCCAGCTCGGGAATTCATAATAGCTGTTGCCATTGCCGGTATCTTTGCCGTAGCTCGTCGTCTTGCGCGCGCTTTGGACGATATGTACTTCGTTCGTCTCCACTATACGCCTGAAAAACAGCGGCACGATAATAAAAAGCGCGATTAAAACCCCGACGGCGGCGCCTATCAAATATAAAATTTCATCCATTTTCTCTCCTTCAAAAATGCTAAATTTAAAATGGATTATATAAAAATTTACTTTGAAAAATAATAAATAATCGCGACGACGGCAGTTAAAATTTACGCAATTTTAATGAGGTTTTTTGTAATATCGCGGCGTATATTTCAATACCGTTTAGGAGAAAAAATGAAAAAATTTTTACTACTGCTTTTGGCAGGTGCGCTTTTTGCGAGCGCGGCAGAGCTTAGAACTATCAAGGATATGGACGGCACCGAGGTTAAAATCCCCATAAAAGTTGAGCGCATCGCGGCACTCTGGCACGCGAACAATCAAATTTTACTGGCTCTGGGCGGAGCGGACAAGATCGTCGCCACTACCGATAACATCAGCAAAAACGCATGGTTTCTTAAAATTTATCCGCGCCTAGCGCAGATCCCCGTGCTGCTAAAAAATAACGACGTAAATTTAGAGGAGTTAATGAGCCGTAACCCCGACGTAGTCATAGTCTCAACCGCACTGGCCGGCGAAAATTTATCTAAGCAGGGCTTTACCGTTTTAAAGGCGAGCTTTAGCGATTACGAGCAGATGAGGCGCAGCATCAGGATGTGTGGCGATATGCTAGGCGGCGACGCGCCGCAAAGAGCGAAGGATCTGATCTCAAATCTCGATAAAAATATCGCTTTGGTTAGCAGCCGCACCGCAAATTTAAGCCCCGACAAGCGCCCGCGCGTCCTTCACATCGTAGGCGGAAGCGATCTTTTAAAGATCGACGGCAAGGGCACGCTGATCGACTCGTGGATAGAGCTAGCCGGCGGAACGAATGCGATCACCGCTACCAAAGGCCCGATGAAAACCATCACCGCCGAAGAGATCATCGCGAGCAACCCGCAGATCATAATCGTGGGCGGCGATCACAACGAAGATGCAGTAGAGAAGATCAAATCAAGCCCGGTTTACAGTGGCACGGATGCGGTCAAAAACGGGCGCGTTTACGGCAACCCGCGCGGGGTTTTTAACTGGGATCGCTACGGCGCGGATGCGGTGCTTCAAATTTTATGGGCAGCCAAAACCATCCAGCCGGAGCTTTTTGCCGACATCGACGTAAAGGCCGAAACGAAGGCGTTTTATAAAAAATTTATGAATTACGAGCTAAGCGACGCGGAATTTGGCTATATTTTAAAAGGACTTAGCCCGGAGGGTAAATAAAGACGCAGCACCGAAGCAACAGCGTCAGCGCTGCACCCAGTAGGCAGCATCCGTGCCGAATGCTCATCGTGTAGTAGGCGGCAGATACATCGGCACAGAATGTTTCATCGTGCGGCGGTACATCGGTGCCGAGGTCTTTTTCAAACAGATAGCGCCAAGCGGACATCGTCGTATCGTCAAAACAGGCGGCACTATCGCATTTTTGGCGCGTTGAAGTGCGGATGCCGCCCGTATAAAGCGCAGATCCCATCGGTGCTCGGCGAGTCGATACCTAAATGACGGCGTCGTTGCCACATTACCTCAGCAAGCGACATCTGCGGCGGACAATGTACCGAGCAAAGAGCGTACCGAATAAGCGGTGCGAGGCGGAATAAAATTTAAACCCGCGGCGAGTATAAAAGGGCAAAACAAGACTGCAAGATAAAATTTAAAGCCAAAGGGGCAGTCATGGAAATTTCATTTTTTACGACGCTTGAGCCTGCTCTAGCGGGCGCTTGGATACCCTCGTTTGCGATGGTGCTGATACAGTTCGCGTATATGTTTATCTACAAGGAGGTCGACAAGCGCGCCACCGATACCTCGTGGTACACGCTCGCGGACAAGCGAAATGCGATCATAAGCTCGCTGCTGCAAGTAGTGCTGCTTATTTTATCGGTGTTCGTGCCGCTTAAGACGGGCAGCGCGTGGTTTTGGATCGGAGCGGTGATCTACGTAGCGGCTTTTGCGGGCTTCATCAAAGCTTTTTACGACTATGCGGCGGCGCCTGCGGACAAAGCCGCACAAGGCGGCATCTACCGCCTATCGCGCAATCCGATGTATTTCTTTTATTTCCTCGGCATGGCGGGCGTTTGCGTCGCTTCAGCGTCGCTGTGGCTACTCATAGTTATAGCGCCCTTTGCCGCTTGCAACCATCTCGTGGTCCTGGGCGAAGAGCGCTACTGCGAGCGAGCCTACGGGCGGGAGTATTTGGAGTATAAGCGCAAGACGCCGAGATATTTTTTGTTCTTCTAGGGGAAGAGTAAAATCTAAGGCATACCGCAGCCCTAAACGTTTTATAAAATTTCAACACTAAGGAGAGAGTATGTTCGTAAGGAAAAATTCCGCGCTCGTCATCGCTTTGTTTCTAGCGTTTTGTCTAAATGCCGCCGCGGGCGAGCCGAGGACGGTTAAAGATATGCGCGGAAACGTCGTCGAGCTACCGGAGAAAGTAAGCAAAGTAGCCTCGCTTTGCAACGCGAACAACCTAATCATCCTCGTAGGCGGCGCGGAGTTTGGATACATACTGCACGGCCTGGGCCTAGACGGCAAATGACGCACGCTCCCGCTTGCGGCGAAAAATAGCTTCGGCTGAAGTCTGGGCGCGTTTAGAGCCGTCTGCACATTTAGCAAAAAAGCGTTTCTTAAAATTTTAAGGGCCGAACGAATGAAATTTTAACAGCGAATGAAATTTTACCTGCTCGCGACGGCTCCTTTAAAATTTCAAACGAAATTTTAAAGCAAAATTTGAAGGCGAGGTGCTAATCGGCGGCAAAAGCGTGCGCGACTACGGTAAACGCGAGCTCGCCTCCCTCGTCGCCTACGTGCCGCAGACGCACGCGCCGTCCTATGACTACAGCGTCTTTGACGTCGCGCTGATGGGCGCTTTGTGCAGGACGCCGCTGTTTTCTAGCTTTAGCGCGGCGGATAAAAAGCTAGCCGAGCAGGCGCTGGAAAAAATGGGTATCGCGCATCTAAAAAATGCGCCCTACACAAAGGTTAGCGGCGGCGAGCGCGCTTATATCCGCGAGCTTCTATCCATAGCGGCGAGCAGTTCGCGCCTGCATACACAAACAAGACATCGTTTTTCGGTAGCGGCGACGGCTTGCACTCATATTTGCAACGCGCAGTCCGCTCTTTTTTACATGCATCCAGTTCTCGTCGCTTGCTTTTTTCTGAGGCTGTCGCCCATAACCTGCTCTTTATTCTTTTCAAGGCAGTGCTTAATTCGCACCGAAATCCGCAGAGCCGAACTGATCGTCCAAAGCGCCGTCATCCTCGCCCGAAAGCACGCTCATAGCGCTGATACGCGAGATCAGCAGGCGATCCTCGGCGATGTCCGCTCGATCCGAGCCGATAGTAAGCGACGTAATCGCCGTGCGCCCGATGACCGCGCGCCCGCCATCTATCGTGCGAAGCCCCCAGATGTCGTGCAGCACCGCCGGCTTGCCGTCCACCCGCCCTACATAGAGCATCACGTGACCGGGCATATACAGCAGGGTTTTATACGCCACGCCGTTTTTGCCGATGAAGCTAAGCTTTTCATCCGCGCTCATCCCCGCGAGCGAAAAACGCTCGCCGCGGCCCGATTGCGCCTTGGAATTTCGCGGCAGCCACAGCCCGAAATTCGCCAAAAAATCTTTCGTCATAAGCGAGCAATCGCGAAGAAATTTATACCCGCCCCAGCCGTATTTCTGTCCGAGCAGGCTAGCAGCTACGATCTTTGAGTTTTGCTCATCAAGCGGCGCAGGCCAAAGCCTCGCATCTTCCGCGCTAACGAAATATCTCTTGCCACCGAACTGCGTTAAAATTTCGCCGCCGAAACCGCTCCGCACGCCGAGCGTGCCGCCAAGATCGCGCTCACCGCTAAAATCATACGGCAGGATCATGCCGGTGCGTGCCCTAAAAAGCTCCGCGCCGCTTTCGTCATAAATGGCGGCGCCCTCGCGCAATATCGTTATAAATTTAGAATTTGCGTAGATATCCGCCTGCTGTGGGCTGATGCGCTTTATCGCGTCGCTTCTGATCCAGCTCCACACGCCGTCGTTGCGCACGAACGCCCACGCACCGTCTCTGCTGTAATGCGACAGCAGCATCGGATAGCCCACGCCCACGGCGGAATTTGCGGCGTAATCAAACGGTTCGCCCTCCCCCGGCTCGCTCGGATCGCCGAAAATCGGCAGATCGCTTGGGATATTTCGCAGAAGCGCATTTTTTACCGTTATCGCGGGCTCGGATATTAGCCCGAACGCCTCTTCGTTCGCATTTATGCGGATGCTTTGGTAGATCGTGTCGTTATATATCCTGCCCGCGGCGTCAAAGTGGCGTCCCTTGGCGTAATTAAGTCCCCAAAACGTATCGATTTCGGCCCTAAGCGGCGCATCGTCAAACCAAATTTTAAAATAGCGGCTCTTAAACGCTTTTCCGCTTATGTTTTGCACCGACGCAGGAGCCGGCAGCCGCTCGCTGTTTTGAGCGTATTCGAGATCCAAAACAGTGGGATTTTCCGGGATAAATTTATGGACGGTTTTACCGCAACCTGCAAGGATTAAAGCCGCGAAGATGAGAGATACTAATCGTTTCAAACAAAATGCCTTTTAAAAAATTTTGGCTATAATTTTGCCAAAAAATAGGAAAAAACTTGATAAATTTCATCATCCAAAAGCTAAAAGATCGCAATATTTTCATCACGGGCGGCGCAGGCGTGGGCAAAAGCTACGTGATAAAAGAGCTCATCGAGGATTACCGCGCTCGCGGCAAGCTCGTCATCATACTCGGCAGCACCGGCATCAGCGCCGTAGAGATCGGCGGCGTGACCGTGCATAGCTTCTTTCGCTTCGGCATTTGCAAAAACCACGAGGAGCTAAAGGGCTTCGATCGCAAACAAAGCGGCAAGCTAAGCGAGCTGCGAAAAATTTTAGCCCTTGCAGATCTCATCGTAATCGATGAAATTTCGATGATCGGCGCCGAGCTTTTCGAGATGATCTATCTTAGAATTTCAAGCTCTAAATTTAATGGACGGCTGCTCGTTACGGGCGATTTTTATCAGCTTCCGCCGGTGCGCAAAGAGGGCGAGAGCGCACCGCGCGCGAGCCTATTTAGCGACTCGGATTACGCCTTCGGCTCCTACGCGTGGAGGCAGTGCGAGTTTTTTTACGTCGAGATGATAGGCTCTAAGCGCACTGCGGATGCGGCGCTATACCGTCTGCTTTGCGAGCTGCGGCTCGGCACCCCAAGCGAGCAGACGGCGGAGCTGATGCGATCTTTGATCATCGATGCCGCGCGAGCAGAACCAGATGCCACGATAATCTCGGGCCGAAACGCCGAAGTGGATGCGATAAATAACGCCAGACTAGCCAAGCTTAATGCGCCGCAAAGCAGCTTTGAGGGCGTTTATGAAGCGCTGCAAAGCGGAGTGAGCGAGCAAAAAATTCAAAAATGGATCGCCTCGCTAAATACGCCGCAAAGTCTGACGCTGAAAGAAGGCGCAAAGGTGCTGTTTACCGCAAACAAAAGCGGCGAGTTTTTTAACGGCGAGCAAGGCGTCGTCGAAAAGATCGAAAAAAGTTCCTGCGGCGAGATCGAAAGCGTGGTCGTAAAAAAGCCCTCGGGCATGCTAAGCCGCGTGCAGCTGCAAACATACGAACTAAGCGAGATCGCCGCAAGCGGCGCGGATGCCGAGCAGATCGTGCTGGCACGGTATTATCAGTTCCCGCTCAAGCTCGCATACGCCATCACGATCCACAAATCCCAAGGCATGAGCATCCCGCGGCTCATCTGCGACATCGACAGGATCTTTGCCAAGGGACAGCTCTACGTAGCGCTTTCGCGTGCGACGAGCCTTGCGGGGCTGGGCGTGATATATACGCGCGCGGAACCATTGCTGCGGTATTTGCAGCGCAGCGCAAGCGCAGACGAGGCGGTAGTAAAATTTTATCAAGAGAATGAATTTTATAAAATTTCGGATCAAAAAATTTAAGGAAACGCATGCAGCTAGAAAGAGCGATAGCGCTAAGTAGAGCCAAACAAAAAAAGTGTATTTGCAAGGTAGTGATGATCTATGCCAAGATAGCATTTTTGTATCTGTTTCCGTTTATCGTGATGTTTGCGATCGATGCGGTATTTAAAACAGACGATGATACAGATTACAAGATGATCGAAGTTTATCTTATTTACGCGGTGCTTTTGATTATTTATGTTGCTTGCATTTACGACGGCATTGCAGACGCCGCTTATGAATATAAACTATTTTACAAAAAAGTTTTGGTGCGCACGGCGATCTCACGGGCGTATCCGCAGCTTACTTATTCACCAGGACGTGGCATAAGCGCGAAGGAATTCAGGCGAGCGGGAATCTTTGCAAACTCCGATTTTATCGGCGAAGATGAGATAAAAGGCGAATGGGATGGGGTAAAATTTAGCTTCAGCGAGGCGATTAGAATCAAAAAGAACTACGATCTGGGCATAGACAATACCTATGTGAAGCTAGCTTCGCTTGCTATGAGCTTATATGATGCGTATATGGATTTTAGCGGCAGCGTGCTTATATGCGAATTCGGCAAGAGATTTTACGCCAAAACCATCTTGGCGAGCCGCGAGCTAAATACAAAAATTTTAGGCGAGAAGGAGCTAATGGACAACGTCATTTTTAATAGCGAATTTCGCGTGTTTGCCGACGACAAGGTCGAAGCTCGCTATCTATTGACGCCCGCGCTGATGGAGCGACTAAACGAGCTAAAGCGATACTACCATAAATTTAGCATAAGCGCGGCGTTTATGGATAATAAATTTTACCTATTTCTAAACGGCGCGCCGAACCGCTTTGAAACAGAGCTATTTAGCATACCTCCGACAACCGGAACGGCGTATGCTCATCAATACGAACTGTCTGAAATTTTAGAATTAGTAAGCGAGCTGGGTCACATAACCGGGGAGCTAGAAAGCAAAATTTAATCAGCCCGCATAGTTTAAATTTAACGGGCTAAATTTGATCGCCCTATTACAGTCCCGCTTCGGCTCTTAGTCGCGCGGCATACATCTCGCGCAGGCGCGGTACGTATTTACCGACCGCACCGCTGCCGACCTGCCTGCCGTCTGCCTTTACGATCGGCAGCACCATCAGCGTTGCCGCGCTGATAAAGGCTTCATCGGCTTCATAAACCTCGCTCATTCCAAACGCTCGCTGCTGCACGCTAAGCCCCGCCTGCTCGGCAAGGCCTAAGATCACCTTGCGGCGGATACCGGGCAGTATGTCGTTTGAAAGCGGCCGCGTGATAAGGGCGTCATCTTTGATGATAAACGCGCTGGAGCTCGAGCACTCGGTAACGAGCCCGTCCTCGATCAAAAAGCACTCATAAGCACCCGCTTTGTGAGCCTCGTGCTTTAAGATACACTGCGCAAGAAGCGAGATCGATTTTATATCGCGCCTATGCCAGCGGATCTCGGGCAGACTTACGATCTCGATCCCCTCTTTTGCGAGCGGATTATCAAAAATTTGCGTATGATAGACAAAAGCAAAGACGCTAGGCTCTATGCCGCGGACGTAATCAAAATCGCGCATCGCCGCACCTCTTGTGATCTGAGTGTAGAAAGCGCCCTCGCTCACGCCGCCCTGCGCGATGAGCTCATATAAAATTTCCTCATATTTTTCGCGAGAATATGGAATTTTCAGCTCGATCTGCGCGGCGCTGCGCTCAAAGCGCTCCCAAAAATCCGCTCTGTCGCAAATTTTAGAATTTACCACGGGCGCTACTTCATAGATGCCGTCTCCAAGCACGAAACCGCGATCGAAAGGGCTTATCGCCGCATCCCTCGCCGCGCAAAATTTGCCGTTAATATAAACTATCTCGTCGCCGCTCATTCCGCTGATTTCAAACATAATCGCTCCTTGAAATTTCGCATCATTTTATCTTATAACAATTTAATTTAAGATATAATGCCGCAAAAATCGAAGGGAACCCGATGGATAAATCAAATTTTAAAGATAGGCTTTTAGAAATTATGTTTCATGTCTCGCACAAGCCGGTACTCTTCCGCGATCTGCTCGAAGCCAACGCCGAGTTTAACGACGGAATGCTCGTCGATCCTTCGAAGCTAAATTTTAAATTTAACTACGGCAAATCCTACGTGATCTTCGCCTGCTTCGCATTCGTCTGCGTTATGTTTTTGATAACTCTGACACACGCGATGTTTGAAAAGATCGACTTTCACTTCTCCATTTTATTTACGATCATAGCGACGTCGGCGGTTTTCATCGGATTTGATTGCTTCAAAGCATGGGCTAGAAAAAAGCTAACCCACGAGCTCATTAAACGCGCTTGGGCGAACCATTTCCTCTACTTTCCTTACGAAAAATACAGCCACATAGTCGAAAATATCTACAACGAAGCGCTCAAAAATGACGTGCCTAGGCGCGATCTGGAGCAATACGTGCTAAGCAAAATCGTAGAAGTCGGCGAAAAATAGTTTTAAAATACCGCAAAATTCTATAACGTAAAAAAGCATTTCGACCCAAGCAAATTTTAAAATTTTATTGCGAAATATGCGGCACGTAGGCAAGACGTAAAAATTCCAACTCGAAAAGCAAGCGGTATGATGGATAAATTCCAAATCAAATTATATGCCGGTGCTGCAAAAACTGCGCCGTAAATTACGATAGATAAATTTTAATTAAAGTCTATACTTTCCTGCGCGACATTTCGCTACGGTTAAATTTCACTTCATAAAATTTATCTATCGCTTATTAAATTCTAAATCTCGTTCTCTTACTATCGATTTAGCAATCCGTATTATGTAATTGAAGTTATGTTTAACTATTTTAGGGTAAAATCACGCAATATCTAAGAGATAATATTAAAATTTAAGAAAAGGATAGTTTATGAAGCTACTTTTTTGCATTATTTTTGCGCTTTGCAGCGGTGTTTTTGCGGGCAGTTTGGAGCAGATCAGATCTGCCGGAGTCGTTAAAATCGGTGTTCGTGATGGTAGGCCGCCTTTTAGTGATGAAAAAAGTGGTAATTTCGAAGGCTTTGAAATCAACCTTGCAGACGCTATAGCTAAGAGCATATTCGGTGATAAGCGCGGTAGAGTCGAGTTCGTCCCTTTAAACGCCAGCGATAGGATCTCTGCATTACAAAACGATAAGGTAGATCTTGCAGTCGCTACCATCACGATAACGCAAGATAGAAAAAGGCAAATCGACTTTTCTTATCCATATTTTTCGATGAGTTTGGGAGTTTTGACACGTAAAAGCGACGGCATCAAAAGTATAGACGATCTTTCAAACAAAAAGGTCCTAGTAGAGGGTAGCGGGACTACGGCAGAAAATTTTTTGTATAAAAATAAAATCCACAATCTAATCCATTGCTCCATTACTACCGAATGCTACGATATGCTTAAACAAGGCAAAGCCGATGCTTACGTTAACGATAATCTCATCGTGCTAGCTTATTCCATTATCGACGACAATTTAGAAGTAGCAATCCAAAATCTAGGCAATCCGGAATTCTTAGGCATCGGAGTGCGCAAAGGCAATACCGAACTGCTTGATCTGATAAATAAAGAGCTGGTTGCACTTAGCAAGCAGGGCTTTTTCGAACGTTCTTATGATGAAACTTTCAAGCCATTTTATCAAGGTGCTGCAGATAAAAAATACTTCTTACTAGATGGGCTCTATGCCATATTTTAGGACGAAATTTAGCAGTGTTTTATCTAACGGCTTCGACTAAAACGTCATTTATGATAAGCGGATAATATGTGAAATCCAATTTTAAGGACATAAAATGAAACTACTTTTTATAGCGGCTCTATTTTGTGCGGCGCTTTTTGCCGATAGCCTAGATCAAATCAGACAAAACGGCGTCATTCGCATCGGAGTGCGAGACGCTCATCCGCCGCTTTGCGAGTCTAATGGCGGCAAATTTGAAGGATTTGAAATCGATCTTGCAAACGCGATCGCTAAAGAAATTTTCGGCAAAAAAGAGGGCAAAATCGAGTTCATCCCGTTAAGCGTAAATGATAGGATTCCATTTTTAGAGGCAAATAAGCTTGATTTGGTGATCGGCCTATTTAGCATCACCAACGAACGAAAAAGAAAGATCGATTTCTCCCTCCCCTACCTCTCCGTAAATTTAGGCGTATTAACGCGCAAAGCCGACGCTTTTACCGATATCGCGCAGCTTCATGATAAAAAGATCGTATTCGAAGGCGACGCGACGGTAGCCGAGAAATTTTTCAAAACCAAGGGATTTAAAAATTTAGGCCATTGCGCTTCGGCTAAGGAATGCTACGAAATGATTCGAAATGGCGATGCGGACGGCTATATAAATGATAATCTCATCGTGCTTGCATATTCCGTCATCGATGATACTTTGGAAGTGCCGTTTAAAAACCTAGGTCCTAGCGATTTCATCGGCATCGGCGTGCAGAAAGACAACAAAGAACTACTTGATTTCGTCAATGCAGAGCTCATCAAGCTAAGCAAAGAGGGCTTTTTCAAAAAGGCCTACGAGCAGAGCTTTGATCCATTTTATCGCGGTACGGCGGATAAGAAATATTTTCTGCTAGATGGAATTTATAATATGCTCTAAAAGCTTATTTAAATTTTAAGTTCGGTTTTTAGAATTTTAGTAAATAAAACTTCCTGCTTCGTTTGAAAGCGGAAAAGAGATTAAATTTAAGGATTTGCCATGAAATTGCTTCTTGCAATGTTGCTACCATTTATCGTTGCTTTCGCCGATAGTCTGGAACAGATCAGATCAAAAGGCGTCGTTCGCATCGGTGTTTACGACGGGCAGCCTCCTTTTAGCGAGCTGAACGATGGAACTTTTGAGGGCTTTGAAGTTACGATGGCACAGGCCATAGCAAACGATCTTTTCGGCGAAAAAGGCGGCAGAATCGAGCTTGTGCCGATGAAGGTCGAGGATAGAATTCCAGCACTAGTAAACAACCGCGTAGATATCGTCATCGCTACGATTACCATTACGCCTGAACGTGCGCAGCAGATCGATTTTTCAACACCGTATTTTTCGGTAAATCTTGGAGTTTTAACTCGCAAGGCCGATAGAATAAAATCCTTAGCCGATCTGAAAGAGAAGAGAATTTTACTCGAAAGCGGCGGTACAGGTGAGGCGTTTTTTAAACAAGAAGGCTTTGGAAATTTTACATTTTGTAAGATCGCCAGGGAGTGCTACCGCATGCTAAAAGACGGCGACGTGGACGCCTACGCGACCGATAATCTAATCGCGATGGCATATCCGGTAGTCGATAGCGAGGTAGAAGTGCCGCTTAAAACTCTAGGCAAGCCCGATTTCATGGGTATTGGCGTGCAGAAGGGCAATAAAGAGCTACTAGACTTCGTCAATGCAGAGCTTATAAAGCTAAGCAAAGAAGGTTTTTTTGAAAAGGCATACGAGGGAACCTTCAACCCATTTTATCACGGCGCTGCGGATAAAAGATATTTCTTGCTAGATGGAATTTACAGCTTCTTGTAGGATTTGTGGCTTATTTTAAAATTTATCACGTAAATTTTATCTCCTGCTTGCTATACTTTAGCGCTTGCGGCGGGGATCACGTAAAATTTTATCGCGCAATCTTGCTCGTTTAAATTTTTCAAAAAAGCTTTTTCGCGGGCGAAACGGCACTTATATAAATTCCGCTCGCTTAAAATTTATCTTGCATAAATTCTACTGAGTTTTGCAGCACTACGGGGCGAATTTTGATTTTCGTTTAAAATTTATCCTGCATAAATTCTACCGCAGCTTGAAATTGCCAGAATTAATTTAGCTCAGATTTTTATTATTTCAAATTTTACTAAAAATCCCTTTACTAGGATTTTTTCACCACTTACAATCCGCTCAAAATACTCCCTCTAAAAAGGATTAAATTTCATAGCCAGGAATTTATTCTGCGTAAAGAGCAAATTTTTACTACTTAAAATTACAAATGCAGCTCCCTATGTCAAAATCCGACCAGCGCTTCTTTAAATTTCATATTGCAAACTGATCTATTTTTATGTATAATCGCAAACTTTACGAATTTCAAAGGATCAAATATATGAAAAAATCCATCTGCTCCTCTATGCTTAGCCTCGCAGCGGTGCTCGCACTAGCACCCGCACAAGCGCTTTGCAATGCAGATTCTAATCCGCCGCTTATCCATACCCATAATAACCTCTATTCGGCTGGATTTAGCGGCAATACTAGCGGCAGCGGTAGCACCAGCCCAAATGGCAATATTACGACGATTACGGGCGTTGCAAGCGGCGGAACGGATTACTCCGGCAGCGTGATTTACGGCGGAGGAAGCGGCGACGGGATCGCGGGCTTTACCGAGTTAAACTCTGCCTCCAACAATAGACTTACGATTAAAGGCGCAAACGCTTACGTGGGTATCGCAATAGGTGCTGAGGCCAAGGGTGTATCGGATAATTACGTGAGCTTGGAAAACGGCTCTAAGGTAAATTTAGTCGTGGGCGGGCAAGGCATAGCGGCGTCAAAAACGGGTAACGAAGGCGAAACGACGCGAAATCAGGTTTTTGTAAAATACGGCGCCGAAATTACGGGAAATGCCGATAACTTCGGCGGTAGCTCAAATAGACATTACAATATCATCGGCGGCAGAAGCGGAGCGGATAAAAAAGCCTCCTCTAACGCTGTAACGATCGACGGAGGTACTATCGGCAACGGCTCCGTTACAAATGTAATCGTAGGCGGCATAGTAAGCGGTAGCGGCGATGCCGTATCAAATAGAATAACTATAAAAGGCGGCACGTTTAGAGGAGGCTTTGACATATTCGGCGCTCAATCCTCCACAGGGAAAAGCAGCTACAATAGCGTCAATATAACGGTACCTTATTATGGCAGCACAAATACTATCACTCTAAACGGAAGCGGTAGAATTTGGGGCGTAGCGGGCGGAAGTGGAAACTCTAGCGCAAACTCCGTAACCATAAACTCAAGGCTAAAAGCGCAAAATTACCAAGTAGTAGGCGGCCAAGCAAATAGCGCTAGCGCAATGAGCGCAAATCGCGTAGAGATCAATAACGACGATGCGATCGTAGGCAGCGCTATAGGCTCCTACGGCGGCGCCTCAAGCTCGCGAAGCGTAGTTGATCTTTATAAAGGCACCGTAAAAGGCGATGTCGCGGCAGCAAACGGCATCGCAGGCGAATCAGACGGCGATAGAGTTACTCTAGGGGCATTCGATTCTAATAAAGGCGTGCACGTAGGCGGCAATGTCTATGGCGCACGCGCGGGAAGCGTCAAAAATGCAGTCGTTTATATCAATAAAGAAAGAACGACGATAGCAGGAGACGTCTTTGCGGGCTACGCCACAAGCGGCAGCGTCGAGAATAGCAACGTAAATTTTAGAGGCGGCACTATAAGCGGTACAATCTACGGCAGCAATAAGCCTACGGATAAAACTAATACCTTACATATAGAAAATTGGGTCGGCGGCGGCATTAAAAAAGCTAAAGACATTAAAAATTTCGGCTCTATAAATTTCAATGATTTATACTCCACGATCGAAGCGGATGCGCCGCTTACTCTAACCACTAATGGCAATACGAATTTAAACGGTACAAAGATAGAGGGTATAAAATCAGATCTTGGCGAAGGAAAGTACTATCTGATACATAATTCAGGCGGCGGCACGATCACCAGAGCCGCACAAACCGTGCAAGATAATCAAATTTATACGATTACCGACAAAGACCACTATCAAATCACCGGCACTACGATCGAGGTCGAAAACAGCAAGAATTTAATCATGCAAAAGGGCACACTAACTCGCTCTTGGATAGACCCCAACTTCGATCAAAGCGAGCTAATGCAAAATCAAAATTCTAACAAGGCTGCGGGCGCTACTGAGCTATTCGGCAATAAAGGAAACACCGTAATAGTAAAGGAAAATGCAGGCAATCTAGGCGGCAAAAACATAAGCTCGGGCAGAGACGACGCTACCGACGGAAGCAATAGCGTCCACGATAACTACGCCAAGATCAAGGGCGGAAGCAATATAGGCGAGATCGACGGAGGATATTCAAATTCCGCTACCCCGCAAGAAATTTATAATAACCATGTAACTTTCGAAGCAAGCGGAATAGATGTGGGGTATGTAAATGCGGGCATCACTCATAGTAGTGGCGGCGGCGGAAACATCCACGACAATAGCGTAACTACGAATGCTACGATAATCCGTAATAGCATTTATGGCGGCAATACTAGCAACGGAGAAGCTAAGTCCAATATCGTAACGATAAACAACGGCAGCCTAGGAGCAATGGCGGTAGGCGGCAAGGGAAACAGCGCGATTTCCAACACCATAACTCTTAACTCGGTAAACGTAGGCGGAAGCGTATACGGCGGAAAGGCTAGCGGCACCGCCTCCTCCAACACTGTAAATTTAAACGGTAACACGCAAGTTGCTGGCAACGTCTACGCAGCGGAAGCTGCTAGCGGCAGCAACAACGTAGTAAATTTCAGAAGCGGCAGCGTAGCAGGCACGATATACGGCGTATCTAGCGCAAACGCTAGCAATTCGGGCAATAGCCTAAATATCCTATCTTCAAACTCAGGCAATGGCCTAAATGCAGGGAATTTTGCAAATTTCAATAAATTGGAATTTAACTTAGCCTCCCTTAGCGAGATTGAAAACGACGTTTCATCAAATGCTAAAAGAGCTTTGAACTTAACCGGCTCCGGCAATACTGATCTAAGCGGTACCGATATATTCGTAAACTCGGCAAGAGAATTTAATGCTTTAAACAATGCAAGCTATCCAGATGGCGACAATAAGAAATATACCCTTGCCTATAAAAACGGAGGCGGTAAATTTACCGGATATGATCCGCGCTTTAAAGATAAAGGCTACGTAACTCAGCTAAATAAAAACTATGTCATAAAGGATGCTAATACCTTTAGCAGAAACATAGGCGGTATGCATATAAGCGAGGATGAGCGGGAGCTTTATATCCAAAAGCTTATTAAGACTAACGAGAGCATAAATGGGGATTTCGATGCGGATGAGCTGCAGAAGTATCTTGGTGCCGGCGGTCTTAACGGAAATAACATAGATATAGGCAAGGCCGGAGAGGATAAGAATTTTAACGCTAGAAATATCCACGCAGCAGGCGCAAATAATACGTTAAATTTCATCAGCGGTCACAACGTAGGCGTAATAAGCGCAAGCGGTAGCGGCAATACCCTGAATATAGGAGCTAGCAATAGCTCTCCTGCGGCAGTAAATTCCTTAAGCGCTAAAAACATTAGCGGCTTTGACAGGTTAAATTTTTTCCTTCCTAACTCTATTAGGGCATCAGATAACGTACTTACCCTAAGCGACCCTACTGCCAATACCGATCTAAGCAACGTAAGCAATATCACGGCTTATATCAGCGGAATAAGCGGTCCGTTAAGTCCAAGCAGCGAGATTCATCTAATCAATAAGCAAGGAAGCGGTAGCCTTATAGCTCCTAACGCAGCTAATATGCACGCAACGCTAAATGTAGGAGTAAGCCTAAGCTATAACCCTAAAATTTATCAAAGCGGCAATTATCTAAATTTAGGCTTTGATGCTTCCTCGGCTCCTAGCGCGCGCGTAAGCTCTAATACCAAATCCTTCGCAGAAACCCGTGCCGCAAGCTTAGCCAGCTTAAAGAGCGG
>CAUQWV010000002.1:0-189068 GCA_963522285.1 uncultured Campylobacter sp. | reverse complement strand
AACCGGCATCTTATTGCCGTCGTTTAAGCTTACAAATTCCATTTTAGCTCCTTTAAATTTTAATTTATCTAGCCATTTTGATAACGTACGCTTTGAACGGCGCCGCGCTAAATTTTATAATGCGTCAAAATTCTCCGCATCGAAAACGGCTAAATTTCACGCTCGATCCACAGCCGCCTGAGCTTTAAATTTAGACGCGCCGCTTGTCGCCTCTACCCTCTTACAGCGAGCCTCGCGGACTTAAGGGATGCAAAACGATTATCTCGCTATCTGCACTATTCCTTGCTTTTTTTAAGAAATGTCGATCACTAATACACCCATACTGCCGCCTGCCTTTTCAGGAAAGGGCAATCGCTCGCCCTTTCTGTTTAAAATTTATCTATGCACTCGCGCCTTATTTTGCAAAATCTAAAATTTTAGCGATATTTTCGCGGCTATAGAGCTCTGCCATATTCCACGCTTTAGCGTTTGTCACGGCTACGTCTATGACCTCATCTAGCACCTTGCCTTCGATGCCTAGCTGCGCGAGGCTAGTAGGCCGTACCGATCTTATCAAACCACGCTTTAAGCGCCGTGATACCTTCATCTGCGCTTTTAAGGTTAAAAATTTCACGAGCAAAACGCTCAAACGCGCTTAAATTCCTATCTTTATACCACCTCATCCACGCAGGCATTACCACGCTAAGACCGGCTCCGTGAGCGCAGTCCACGACCGCGCTCATCGCATGCTCGATCATATGATTCGGATAGCCGAAGCCGCCCACGCCCACGTAGGTTAGTCCGTTTAGCGCCATCGTCGCAGCCCACGCAAACTCGGCGCGCGCGTCGTAATCGCTCGGATCTGCGAGCAGAGCTTCGGTCGTGCGGATGACGGTTTTGATATTGGCTTCGATATAGGCTCGCACGATCTCCGGATGGACGCTAGCAGTAAAATACCCCTCGATGCTGTGCGCGATGATGTCGCTCGCGCTATATACGAGATACTCGCGGCTGACGGTTGCTTGCAGCTGCGGGTTTATGACCGAGACCTTCGGGTATAGACACGGCGCGCTGATCGCGTATTTTTGTTTGGTCTGCTCCTTGGTCACCACGCCGCCGCAGTTCATCTCCGAGCCCGTCGCGGCAAGGGTGATAATGTCAAAAATTTTAAGCGCGGCGCTCGGATTTTTGCCGGTGAAAAAATCCCACACGTCGCCCTCGTAGCAGGCGCCTGCGGCTACGGCTTTCGCCGAGTCCAGCACGCTTCCGCCACCGACAGCGAGCACGCTATCTGCGCCAAATTCTTTGGCGAGCTCGATCGCTTCGTTTACCTTGCTTAGCACGGGATTTGATTTTATGCCACCAAGCTGCACAAATTCTATACCGTTTGCCTTTAAGCTACTCTCCACGACGCTCATCAGACCGCTCTTTCGTACGCGCTCGCTGCCGTACAACGCGAGAGCCTTTTTCGCGCCCGCTTCCTTCATATACTGCCCGATATGCTTTTCTTTATCCTTGCCGAATTCTATCCTCACGGGGTTGCAAAAACTAAAATCTGTCATCTTCTCTCCTTTAAATAAAGTTGCTAAATTATAGCCTTTTTTAAAATTTTGCGGTAGCACGATTGTACAAATTCCTTGCCCAATCGTGCAAATGTAAGTGTAATCTGCATAAATTTAAAGGAGCAAGCATGAACGAAGTAGATAAAATTTTAAAAGACGCCGTAAAGATCGCGGACGAGCTATATCCCGCCTACGGACACGTTCAGACGCCTATAGAGGCGCTCAGCTTTTACCGTCAAAGAAAGCCCCAGACTTCATCGCGACGATCTATGGGCCCAGCGCGCGCTTGTGTCTGCGCGGCGGTAAAATAGTGGAATTTAGCGGCAAGCAGTATCGCTACGACACGCAAAAATTCCTACTTTGCGCAAGCAACTTGCCGCTTTTGGGGCGGGTAGAGCACTGCCCGTTTCTATCGGTAAGCATTAAATTTCAAAACAAGGACATCCTTGAAGCGCTAAAGGAGATAGAGGGGCAGAACCGCGCGGGTAGACTTCTGTGGCTCGTATAATTTACGGCGCCGTTTTTTCGCGCTTTGCTCTAAACATCGAGCGAAATTTTACTCTCCGATATGATCCGCGACGCGGATTTTGCGCGAGGCTAAAATTTACCCGCACCCCGCCGCTGTTTTACTCGCGCTCGCAGTACCGCTTTGCTCGCATCGCATGCCGCTACGCAAAGCAAGAGAGCGGATATTTTGCGGCGTTTTTGTCCGTGAGTGCGGCGAGGAATAGGGCGATAAACTCGTCGAAGTTTTGCGCGATGACCAGGGCATCCTCATAGATCGGTTCCGCGCCGAATACGATCTTGCCCGCGTCTGCGCCCTGCGTGAGGATGCCTGCGAAGCAGCGCTCGCCTCTGACCGAAAACAAAAACGGCAAGCACCCGCTCCAAAATGCGCTCACGGCGGCCCTCTCTGCATCGTTAGCCGCGCACTCCAGGCTGTCTTTTTCAAAATCTCCGTAGTGAAATTCCGCCTCGTCCGCGCCTGACGACGCATAATCCCTAGCGGACACGAACCAAATGGCGTCCGCAGCGTCATGCAAAGTCTCAAAAGAGCAAACGAAGCGGTAAAAATCTTCGCTTAAATTTTTAAATCTGCCGCCTAAAAATTCGCTCCGCGGCGGGCAAATTTCATCCCTGCGCCGTATCTGCCAGCCGTTTTGCGCCAGCGCGCCCATAAGTTCGTCAAAAACCATCTCGCCTCCCGTAATTTGGCGCCGATTATAGCATTTTACTCGGCGCAGCGGTTAAATGCGGCTAAATTTATAAAATTTTGCCTGCCCGCCGCGCATAAAAAGAGAAATTTTGCGCGAAATTTTAAAAATTCGGCTAAAAATAAAATGGCGTTTCCAAATCGCCGCTAAATTTAGGCTCGGCAGAGGGCGTAAGCCGCAGATGAAAAACGGGCGTATCGCTTAAAATAGGCGTATCGTCGCAGGAGGCGGGCGAGCCGCTAAAATTTGCGACCCGGTATCCGCCTAAAATTTCCAAGCGGTACCGACCGCGCTTTACGCGAAAACTCAGGCTGTTTTGCTCGCTAATGCGGCTCATATCTTTAAAATAGCCGATACCTGCGATCTTTAGCATGCCTGATGAGTGAAAAACCCAGCCGCGAGAGATGATTTTCGCTTCGTTTTGTGCGAATATCTCCTCGCTCGCCTCGCCCACGGTAACCGCAAAATCGTAATAATCGCTGCGAACGCCCAATATCGGCACCGCGATACCCTCTTCTGTGACCGCGCCTCCGTGCTCGGTCTGCGTAAAATAGGCAAGAACGTCGCCACTCGCAAGCCCGTGCTCATCCAGATAGCGCGCGAGCAGCGCGGGCTCGTATATCACAAAGCCGCCCAGCTCGGAGAAAATTCGCCTTTTCATTCGCACCTTTCTTTGATCGCCGTGCGCGTCGTGCGCAGAAATTTTACCGCTCATTTACCCTCTTTGTTTTTGTTTTCGCAGCGCCGATGAAATTTTATCGCCGTACTCTCGGCAGGCTAAATTTATCACAGTGCCCGCAGCAAGGATAAAATTTCATCCCCGCGATCGCGCCGAGAATGAAATTTGAGCCCATTTTACGCTCAAATTTTACAGCCCGCGGTTTTTGCCGTCCATGCCTTGGCACTTATCTACGAGCCAGCGCCCATCCTTGCGCACGAGCAGGAAGCGGCGCGCAAAGCCATACTCGTCCTTGGCGTAGATGTAAATTTTATTTTTGCTCTCGCATTCGGCGTCCGTTAGCTCGTACCCGCCGTAGGTGCCGCCCTCCATCATTGAAAACGAGATGCCCTCGGGGCGGAAGCCGCTGCGCCTAACGGGCGTGCAGTAGCGCGCAAATAGCTCGTCGCATCTGCGCTGCACCTCGCCGTCATCCGCGTCATCAATTCGCGATGTGGCGAATTTCTCCCACTCGCTCATCGCCGCGAAAAATTCTAAAAGCGCACTCTGCGCCGCCGTCAGGTCATCTGGATCAAGCTTCTTTTTGCTCTTTGCGGCGTCTCTTTGCGCCTGCTCAAATTCCGCGATTTGCTCCTTGCTAAACTGCCCGCCGTCTAGATAAAACTGGATTTTCGTATCCGCCGCGGCTAGTAGCCCCACAAAGCTCACGTGCGAATTGACTAGGCGCAGCGATTTTAGCTTTGGGATTTGCACGATCGCTTTTAGCCCCTCATCCGTGATGTTAACGTTTTCAATGCCGATGTGTTCGAGCTTGGCGTGCCCCGCAAAGTATCTAAAGCCCTCGCCGCCTATCTTATCGCTATCTTGCAAAAACAGATACGCAAGCTTCGGCAGCGTGGCTAGATGCTGCAGCGCCGCATCCGTAATCGCCGTGCCTATAAAGCCCATATTTACGAGGCTTTTTACCTCACAGATGCGGCGCACCATCTCATCGGTGAGTGCTACGTTTTCGTAGTGATGGCCTTTGCAGTAGCGCTCGCTAACCGCGTCCAAAGCCTCCTGCATCGTGATCTGCCTCATCATCTATCCTTTAAATTTGATTTTAAAATTTTAGTGAAATTTTACGATTTACGCAAGGCGCTGAAATTTACGCGCGGATTTGCTCGCGCAGCGCGATTAAATTTTGCGCCGACGAGCGCTAAATTTCAGCCGCCGTCCACTCGCCTAAAATTTTACTAAAATCCTCTATCATCGCGGCGAAATCATACTCAAGCTTGCTTTGTTTTTGCGCGATCTGCTTTAGCGCCGTCAAAAAATACTCGCCCATCTTTTGCTTTTGCTCCATGGGCGCTAGCTCACTAAACTCGCGCTCGAAATGTATCAGCGCGCCCGTTTTGCCCGCGTCTTTTCTAAACAGCGAATACTCAAATCTATTTCGCAGATAGTAACCTCCCGCGCGCCTCTGCTCCTCGCTCATCATTTCGTGTATCAGCTCCCACGCGCGCTGCGAGCTTAGGCGCGGCTTATCGGGCGCGATGATGTAGTTGGTTCGGCAGTGCTCGTCATCAAAGCTAAATGCGCATTCCAATTTTATGTAGTTGATTGTCGAGCCGTAAATTTTAGGGCGCATTTTGGCGTTAAGCGCCGGTTGTAGATCCTCAAATAGGCTTTCTATCACGGCGCGCGAGCTCTCGTAGCAGTTACTGATAGCGCGCGTGATACGGACCGGGTTTTTGGCTATCCAGTTGCGCTGGCTGTTTAGTTTGAAGTCACAAATATCCTCTTTTACGGGGCGTGCGAGCGTTTTGCCCGCCGCATTCGGGCCGGCGTGAAAGATAGTATCGCCGTCTTGCATCGTAAGCCCCGTTTTGCGTTTCGACCACATAGCTTCTACAAAGCGCGGCTCGCCGTGCGCATTTAAAAAATAGGTCGCGGGCTGCCCGTTGTAAAATTTCCCGCGCAGCGCCTCCAATCTCTCGCGCTCGCCCCAGCCTACGATCGCTAGGCATTCGCAAATTTTAACGGCTTTGTTCCACTCGCTAGCGTTTTTATAAAAGGCGTAGCGATCAAATTCGCCCAGCAGCCGCTCGCGAATTAAAATTCGATCCCAAGCGCGTAGAAAATTTCTAATTCGACAAGGCTTTCTATCTCATAAATTCGCTCTAAAATTTCGTTCATTATCGACCCTTAAATTTGCGTTTACAGCGTAAAATCGCCTTCAAGCTTTACGGCTCGCTTCAGGCTCGCTTTGCTCTAAATAAACTCGCGGTCGCCGCAAGGCAGAATTAGCTTTTTTCTCGGCGACGCTTTTCTTCGATACCGCTTTGTCCTTGCCTGCGCGCTAGCTCGTCAAGTAGGGCGTCCGGGTGGATATTGTGCGCTGCAAGTGCGAGTAGAAGGTGAAATAAAAGATCCGCCCCCTCGTAAATTACGTCGTATCGCGGCTCGCCCGCTCTGTGCTCGCCGAAACCCTCGCGCGCGACGTCTGCGTAAAGCTCGCTGCACGAGAGGTCCTTGCACGCCAGCGCGAACTCGCACGCCTCCTCGGCGATCTTTTTGAGATAGGCGTTTTCGCCCTTCGCGTAGAGCGAGGCGACGTAGGAGAGCGCGGACTCGCCGTTTAGCTTGCGATCCAAGCAGACGTGATAAATTTCGTCCAAAATGCCGTACGGGCTTTTTTTTGCGGAGTTTTCGAGCGTAGAATTTTGCGTGGCGGCGTCTAAATTTTGCTCGCTGCACTCTGTGGCGGAATTTGTGAACGCGGAATTCGTTGCAGAGGGGCTTTGCATTACAGAATTTTGCTTACCACAGGAATCGGTAGAATTTTTGGGCGTTAAATTCTGCAAGCCGTCGCAGGAAGCGGAATTCTGCTCTGTGCGAGAATTAGCGGAATTTTTCTGCGCGAGAGAGGTTGCAGAGCCGTGCTCTGCAAAATTTATCGCGCCGCAAGCGCCTGGGCTCTGGATATTTTCGCTGCATTTTTGCAGCGAAATCTCTTTGAAAAAGCAGCTTCGCGAGCCCGTATGGCAGGCGCTGCCGCCGCATTGCTCGACTTTAAGCAGCAGCGCGTCGTTATCGCAGTCCAAAAAGGCGGATTTTACGAGCTGAACGTGTCCGCTGCTCTCGCCCTTTTTCCAGATGCGCCCCTTGCTGCGCGAGAAGTAGTGCGCGTAGCCCGTTTGCAGCGTCAGGCTTAGCGCCTCTTCGTTCATATACGCGAGCATCAAAACCGCGCCGTCGCCCACGTCCTGCACGATCGCTGGGAGCAGCCCGCCTAATTTTTGCCAATCTACCTTCATCTTTGATCCTTAATTTGCGAAGTCGCACGCCCTGAATTTAGCCGCCGCACGTGGAATTTTAGTTGTGAATTTACGAAGCGGTGAGCCTCGTAAATTTAAAGGATAAGCCTAGCGGCTAAATTTTAAGCGACCGCTAGGCTTAAGCCGCGACGAGCGCGAGTTCTGCTCGTCACGAGCTTTCGCGCTCACTGCCAAGCTTGGCTCGCAAAATCGCGAGTTAAGTTTATGCGTCCGGAGCAACTTGTTATTAAATTTAGTTCGCGAAATTGGGGCGCAAACCGCCTGAAATTTTAATTTTCCCGCTCGATGGCGCTTTGCTTCGCCTTGTCTTTCGTATCGACCCAGATATTAGGCACCGCGCCGCCCGGCGTTAGGAAAATTTTCGCGTCGCTGTTTTCGCGTAATGCCTCGTTAAATTTAGCTTGCGTCTCGATCTGCTTGAGGCTTAAAAGATTTGCATCCAAGCTCTTTGCGACCTCTTTGTTGGCGTAAGCTTGCGCGTCAGCCTCGATCTTAGCGGCATCAGCGCGACCTTGAGCCTCGATTTTGACGGCGTCTGCGTTACCTTTGGCAAGAGCGGCCTTTTTAAGTGCCTCTTGATTTGCGCGCTCGACCTCGTATTTGGTGCGCTCAGCCTCCTGTTTGGCGATCTGCACGCTCTCGATCTGCTCCTTTACCTTTGCGGGCAGGATGATCTCGCGAAGCTGCACGGCTAGCAAATCTACGGGCGAATTCGGCAGTGCTTCGATATTCTTGCGGATGCCGTCGTCGATCGATTTGGCGATCTCGTCGCGTTTGGTAGGTAGCTCCTCGGCGGCATAGTTGCCGATGACGCTACGCACGACGTCCTTTACGCGCGGATCGATGATCTTATCCTCCCATAAAAAGCCCCACTCGGCGATCGTATTGGGCGCCGTGGCTTCATTGAGCCTGTATTGCACGGTGATGTCGATGCTGACGGGCAAATTTCGCGAGTCTAGCACCGAAAGCGAGTTTTTACTAATGATACCGCCCGCGGTGCCGCTTTTAGTAGCGATACCCGCGCTCATATCTTCGCTGCTGGTGTAGTTGATGATACGTGTACGAGTATCTACGACGAATACATCCTGTATGAACGGCACGAAAAAGTGAAGTCCCGCGCCAAGAGGCGTCGGATCGTATTTGCCTAAATTTGACTTGATCCCCACTTCGCCGGATTGGATCGTGACAAAGGGTTTTGAGATCACGAGCAGCGCGATTATCGCGATTATCGCGTAAATCACGCCGCTAAACTTGCCCATTCCTCCAAAATTAGGAATTTTAAAATTTAAATTCCCGCCTTTTTTGTCGCTATTTTTCTTATTAAAATAATCATTCAAATCCGCAGGCATGCGTGTCCTTATTTAACGTAAGTGAGCCAGTGCTCAAATTTTGGGTCTTTGCCCATAACGACGGCGAAATACGCCTTTTGCAAGCGGCTCGTGATCTCGCCCATCTCGCCCTTGCCGATGATCCTACCGTCGATGTTGCTAATCGGCGTGACCTCCGCGGCGGTGCCGGTAAAAAACGCTTCGTCCGCGGCATAGAGCTGATCGCGAGCGATGCGCTCTCTGCGGACTTCGTAGCCCAGGCTGCGCGCGATTTCTATGACTGAATTTTGAGTGATGCTCTCTAGGCTGGTGTCGTTCGGCGGAGTGATGATAACGCCCTCTTTTACGATAAATAGGCACTCGCCAGGGCCCTCCGCGACGAAGCCCTGCGGATCGAGCAGTATCGCCTCATCATATCCCGCATCGACCGCCTCAAAATTTGCCATCTGCGAGTTGAAATAATTTGCGCTCGCTTTGGCTTTTGCCATCATCGAAAATTGCGCCGGCTTTATCCACGATGAAATTTTGGCTTTGATGCCCTTGCGTAGCGCCTCTTCACCCATATACGCACCCCACTGCCACGCTGCGACGATGACGTTTACCGAGCAGTCCTTGGACGAAACGCCCATCGAGCCGTAGCCGAAATACGCTAGCGGGCGGATATAGACGGTCTGATCGAAGCGGTTTTTCGCGACGATGTCGATCTGGGCCTGACGAAGCTGCTCGAAGCTAAACGGAAGCTTGATTAGACAGAGCTTTGCCGAAATTTCAAGCCTGCGAGTGTGCTCGTCCAGGCGAAAAATCGCGTAGCCTTTGTCGGTTTTATAGGCACGCACGCCCTCAAATACGGCGTTTCCGTAGTGCAGAGAATGCGTCAAAACGTGGGTAGTAGCCTCCGCCCATGGGATTAGTTTGCCGTCTTTCCAGATGAGCTCGGCCTCTTGAATTTGTGCCATTTTTTGATCCTTTTGTTTAAAATTTAATCTGCAATTTTAGCTAAAACAATATTAATTTCTAAGAAATTTAAAAGCGGTTGAAATTTGGTGCAATTTTAAGACGCACAACGAGTCGTGAGTTCAAATTTGGCCCGCAACTCGGTGCAGATGGCATTAAAATTCTACGAACGAAAGCCCGATGCCGATCTTATTGACGCTGCGTTTATAATCCGCGAGGCTTTCGCCATAGCCATTGAAGTAGCGCAGATAGCCGTAAAATCCGCTGTTAAAGATCGGGAAGCTGTAGTTCAGCTCGATCGCGCCGCGGTTACTGCCGTCAAAATGTAGATTATTTCGCCATAGAGCGCTAAGTCGCTGCTTGCCGAAGGTGTATGACGCGCGCAGATCGCCGTAGCCCATATAATCCGCGATGTCCTCATTTGTGCGGTCCAGCCAAAACGCATACCAGGCTCTGGGGGTGATCGAAAATCCGTCCGCACTCCACGTGCTTTGGGCATATAGTCTATTCCACGAGCGCGATTCCTCGCCACCCTTGCCGTTTGACTCGTGCATGACGCCTATCTTTAGCTCGTCCGCAAACGGTACCGGCGCGCTAACGTAGAGCTCGGGGCGGTAGTTGCTCTCGCGAAAAGGGGCGCTATCCTGCGTGATCTGCCACCAGGAATTTTGTGCGTAAGCGAACGAAATTTTCTCTCCAAACCCCAGCGCGTCGTAGGCGATCGGGCGCTCGAAGCTAAACTCAAAATGCAGCTCATCCGCCTTACGATCGGGTTTTTTGCTAAAATCATGAGTAAAGAGCATATAGATCGGCTCGTAGTATTTAAGCCCTAAAAATCCGAAATTTCGACCATTTTGTTCGCCTTGCGGCGTGGAATCCAGCGCGGCGGAATTTTGCGAGAGCGAGGCGGAATTTGATGACTCTAAATTTGACGCGGAACCTGACGCAGCCGAACCCGTGTCTGCGAAATTTGACGAAGTGTAATTTGGCGCGGCGGGTTTTGGTGCGGCGGAATTTTGTGCTAAAGAATTTTGCGGCATCGCAGAGCGTAAAACGGCGGTATCATCGTGTAGAGCGCGGTTTTCTGCGGACGAGGTAGAATTTTCTGCGGTTTTTCGGCGCGACTTTTCGCCCCTTTCCGCTAGACTTGCTGCGGCGATCTTTTTGTAATAGATCATCGCGTTTTTGTAATCGCCCTTGGTCTCGTATTCGCTAGCCTTTGCGTATAGATCGGATAGATCTTGTGCGGCTAGGCTCATGGCGCAAAGCGCGAATGCTAAAGCTTTAAATTTCATCTACGCCCTTTAAATCGTTTTGATAATTTATATTTAAAAACTGCTCTTTGTTTTTGAAATTTAACACTTTGGAATTTGCAGATCCGATGAGCGCACCGATCTTGTGCTCTTTCGCGCGGTAGAGCTCAAGCGCGCGCGGCGCGAGAGCTGCGTCAAAAAATCCGCACAAGCTATGTCTGTGCTCTTCGTCGCCCGCTACGCAAATTTGCCCCTCTTGCTCGCTAAGAGCGCGAATGGTGGAAATTTCTACAAAAGGCATGTCGGCGGGGATGATAAAAATGCGCTCGCCGCTAAATGGCTTCAGCGCCGAATACAGCGCGCCCATCGGCGAAAATTCCTCAAATTCGTCGTAGATCATAGGAAGCGGAGGGTTAAATTTAGAGCTTTTGGCGCAGGCGAAAACCCGCTCAAACTCGCAGCTTAAGCGCGAAAAAAGAAAGTGCGTCATGCTGGGATGCCCGCGGAATGGAAACAGCGTTTTGTCGCTGCCGAAACGCGAGCTTTTGCCGCCGCAGAGAATGACGCAGGTTTTCATCGAAATTTCACCGGCTTTCATCGATCTTTATCGTGGCGAAATTTTAAATTTGAAAGTAAAATTTGAAAAGAGCGCGGGCATATCAGTCTTTTTGCATATATTTGGCTTTGCCAAGGGCGTTGTTTGCGATGAACTGATAAAGGCTCGGCGCTTGAAGCTTGGCTAGCTCGGGGTATTTGGCTTTAAGCGTCTTCCATATGTCATAGACGCGCATACCGCTTGCGTAAAGCTTCATAATCTCGCTAAAATGCGGATCATAAAGGCTCGGCTTTTTATACAGCGAGAGTTTGCGGTCGGTATCTAGCACCGCGTTTTCCTCGATAAAAGTGGCTATATCGCGCTCGCTTACTTTAGCAAAATCCTTTTCGTAATGAGCTTTCATATATTTTAAAATTTCTTTATTGCTAACGCCTTGGAAGTGCATTTTTTTGATCTCGAAGCGATATGCGTATAAGAAATCCTCGCTTTTTTTTGCGGTTGCGCGAAGTCTTGTTTTTTCATCTTTGAATGTCACGGAGATAAAGTGCGTAAGCCCGGGTGCAGTAACGGCGTTTTTGAACGCTTCGTCCTCCTCACCGATCTTTTTTAAGATAGCCTTGACGGTGTAGCCCTGCGCGATGAGATTTGAAATTTTATCTTTATACGGTTTGTAGTCGAATCGCACGCGCCTAAAGCCCGTCTCGACGCTGATTTTTTTGTAGATCCTCGCATGCTCTCTAGATGTAAAATACCTCGATTTCAGCCCTTTGCGGAGTTGTTCGGCGACCGCGGTAAAATCGTCATAATCGGCGATAGACGCGATTAATTCCTTTTCGTTTACGACCCTGCCGTTTACGACCGCGATGGTAATGACCTTCATATTTTCTCCTTTGATTGGGCACAATTCTAACTTAAAACTATAAACTCAAATTTAATTATTTATTATCAAGGATTGCGGAGGATTTGTGTTTGCGAGGTAGAATTTTACGCGCTAAGATTTAGCATTTTGATTTATTTTTATATCTTTTTGTATTTGTTCTCACGCCACTTTTTTATACTTTTTTGTGTAGAGATGAAGCGGGTTTGCAGATATAAATTTTACCCGCAAACTCAAGCTAAATTGCCCGCACAAATTAGCTTTTTTTAAACGAAAAAAGCTTTTTGATCTTTGTAAGTCCTAGCTTCATGCCGCTATATTTCATCATCTTAGCCATATTTACCCACATTTCGCGCTCGTAGCACGGATGCGGGCAGTGGTGACAGCGTGGCTTTTCGGTATGTGGGCAGGCGCGTAAGCGCGCATAGGCGTAACGCAG
This sequence comes from uncultured Campylobacter sp., assembly GCA_963522285.1. GTDB lineage: Bacteria > Campylobacterota > Campylobacteria > Campylobacterales > Campylobacteraceae > Campylobacter_B. The sequence continues at coordinate 176,907 of CAUQWV010000002.1, read as the reverse complement.
CATCCGCTCGCAGTCGCTACAGAGATGAAAGCGCGTCTGCACTAGCCCCTTATCGTCTTTATAGTCATGAAGCACGGCGCCATCTTTTTTAAGCGCATCCGCATGCTTGCCATCGCAGTAAATTTGAATAAATTTCGTCACCGTATTTACTTCGTAAATAAATTTTTCGCTCGTCATATTTGATCCTTTGGGCGGATTTTATCTAAAAGAGACAAAAATACTCTTGAGCGCGCTCAAGCTAAAATTTATAGAATTTTAAAATTCCGCGGAATTTCGCTTTATCTTTCGACCTTGTTGCTTAATAGAGTCGCAATGAAGCGTGTTTTGTCGTTTGAAGCAAGCGCGATTTGCAAGCTCATCGTAAGCGGCACAGCCAAAAATAGCCCGCCGATACCAAGCACAAAGCCCCACAACAGTAGCCCTGCAAGCACGCTGATTGTAGAAAGCCCGAGCCCTTGCCCTAAAAATCGCGGCTCGATGATATTTCCGATCGCTACGTTTACAACCAAATAAATTGCGATAGTCCAGATGCTAGAGCTTATATCCATCGTAGCTAGCGTCACGAAAAGCGTCGGAAAGACCGCTACGATCGAGCCAATGGTAGGGATGAAATTTAGTACGAAAGCTAAAATCCCCCACAGCGCGGCATATGGGACACCAAGAACCCACAGCCCGAGCCCGATGAGCGCACCGGTGCAAGCTGAAGCGATAGTTTTGATTAGCAGATATTTTTTGAGGCTGGAGGCGAATTTCTTCACGAAAGTGTGTGTCGCGCGGCTGCTTTGCGAAAAATAGCGGATTTTTTCGTCGATTACGGAGCTTTCAAAGACCATAAATGAAACCATTATAAAAATGAAAAATCCCGTCGAGACTATCGAGCCTGTTTTGCGCAGTAGTGCAGATAGCTGCGCGGCGGCTTCGCTCGGATCGATGCCCAGGCTTGCGGCGTTAAGCTCTATGCCAAATCGAGAGAGCTTTGCGCTCACGCCTCCTAGCACCTCTTCAAATTTTGCTTGAAGCTCGGGTAGGCGCGCTGAAAATTCCTTGATCGCATCGAAGATGACCGCGCCGAAAAACACTATAATCGCCACGAAGGCAAAGGTAATGATGAGGAAGCTAAAAACGCGCCCGACGCGGATCTTTTGGACATAAAGCACCAGTGGCGATACAAGCACCGTGATGAAAATAGCTAGCAAAAATGGCACGACGATAGCCTGCGCGGCTTTAAGACCAGCCAGGATGATTACGACGCAGGCAACCGACATCAAGGACATTTGAAGCTTCAAGGATTCTCCTAAATTTGACATTTTCGCAGAGCTTTTACGCGAAATTTTGATGAAAGGATTTTAACTAAAATTCCATAAATTTTAAGACGGAATTTTAAAATTTCATCGCAAAATTCTAAGATACGCGCAAATTCTTAGCGGGCGCAAGAAAAGTTAGAATTTTTTGCTAAAATTTTGCGAAATTTACATAAGCAGGATCAAAAATGAAACTTCCCAAACAGCTTTTAGATCGTTACGCCGCCGAGCGTCAAAGCGCGGGCGAGGCGCAGCGGACGGCGAATGAGATCGCCTTTGCGCCGGTGGTCTTTCAAGTCTCGCGACTGATGAAAAAATTTGGAATTTTAAGCGCGCTTAATGAGGCGCGGGACGGGCTAAGCATAAGTGAGATCGCGCAGAAACTCTCGCTTAGCGAATACGCCGTAAAGCTGCTTTTGGAAAGCTCACTTAGCATCGGCACGGTGCTGCTGTGCGGCGAGAAATTTCGGCTCAGCAAGGCGGGATATTTTCTGCTCACCGACGAGCTTGTCGGCGTGGATATGGAATTCATCCACGACGTGTGCTACGAGGGGCTCTTTAGGCTCGAAGAGACGTTAAAATCGGGCAAACCAGAGGGGCTAAAGGTTTTTGGGCAGTGGGCTACGATCTACGAGGCGCTTTCGCATCTGCCGCCGCACGTGCGCAAAAGCTGGCTCGCGTTTGATCATTTTTATTCGGATTTGGCGTTTGAGCCTGCGCTAAAGATTATTTTCTCGCGCAAGACGGATAAAATTTTAGACGTAGGCGGCAACACGGGGCGCTTTGCCAAGCGGTGCGTAGGCTACGACGAAAATGTGCGCGTCACGATAATGGATCTTGCGGGGCAAATTTCGATGATGAAAGACGCCGTCGTACGCGCGAAGGGTGCAGAGCGCATAGACGGGCTTGCGGCCGATCTGCTAGATCCCGCTACGCGCTTTCCGCGCGGCTTTGACGCGATCTGGCTCAGTCAGTTTTTGGACTGCTTTGCAGAGGAGCAGATCGTAAGCATCCTCGCGCGCGCGGCGGAGTCGATGAGCGAGCAGGCGCGGCTTTATATTTTGGAGCCGTTTTGGGACAGGCAGCGCTACGAAACCGCCGCGTATAGCATGACGCAGATCAGCGTGTATTTCGCAGCCATGGCAAACGGCAATAGCAAAATTTATCACTCGGACGATATGGTTAAATTTGCGCAGCGCGCCGGGCTTAAAATTTCGCAAATTCACGACGGGCTGGGCGTCGGACACACGCTGCTGTACTGCGAAAGGGCGCGCTGATGGACGCGCAAAGCTTAAGCGCGCGGCTAAATAAGCCGATTAAAATTTTGCTAGTGCTCTTTGGAATCGGAATTTTGGCAAATGTGGCGATGGAATTTTATGCGGAGAAAAAACGCGGCGAGCTAGAGCGAAATTTCTGTGAAAGCAAACAGGTGCGAGATGCGCTAGCGCGGATAAACGAGGGCGCGCCGCGCAGGATCGACGATGCTACGACTTTAAAAGGCGCCGCATGCGAAGAGGGTAGCTTCATATACGATTACGCGCTAAATAGCTCGCCAAATTTAGACCTTAGCGCGCTGGATGCGGGCGATACGGAAATTTTAAAAGAGATGCTGTTTGCCAAGGCGAAGGCTAGCTTTTGCAGCACGGAATTCTCGCAGCGCCTGCGGGAGCTCGGCAAAACGATGGTGTTAAATTACGAGATAGAGGGCTTGCCGCCGATACAGCTAAAGCTTGATAAAAATAGCTGCGAACGGTGAATTTTAAAACCTAAGCGAGGCATTTGATTAGCCGCGTTTTGTCTGGCGGCGCGTTGGCAGCTGGTGTCTCTGTAAGCCGCAAGCAAGCCCATGGTTTGACGCAGAATTTTATGCGAGCAGGTCGCGGATAAAATTTAGCAAGATTTTATCGCAGCAGGTGCAGCGTCACAATAAATCCTAAAATTCTGACCCAAAATTTATGATGCTGTTTCAAATAAAATTCCGCGCAATTTATAGAATTTCGCGTTAAAGCTTTACGTGGTGTTTGCGCTGCCACACAGATATAATTCCGCATGAAATAGTAAAATTTTAATGAAAAACGTCGCTGGCAGAACCTAGCACGAAATTAGATCGCGGCTTAAAAAGTACTCGGCGCGTTTAGCGCTCTGTGACGGCGAAATACACGCTGATATGCGCCATGCTATATGCGGCGGCGCGGTAAAAGCCAAGCAGAGATTTTAAGATGTTGCTTTTGCGCAGGCGAAATCGAAAGCGAAGCGGATAAATTTTAAACGGATGCTGCGCGGGCGAGCAGGCAAAGGCTCACGCCGCGCTAAATTTTAAATCTCGCGCAAGCCCTACTTGCAGTCGCTAGGCTTAAATTCTACCCTTATAAATTCTTCGCCACTTTTTATCTTATAGCTCCATATCGCGCTGTTTATTAGCGGATGCATTACCTTCATCTGATTGCAAAAAATTTGCTTATTTTGGCTATCTATGACATTTTGTATCACGGTTTTTTGATCATTTCCGACACTGTCAAATTTCATCCCCATGCCGTCATTTAGCTCGTAGTTATAGATGAAGCTGCCATCCTTGCACTCAGCGCCCGTTAACGTGGTAATCTCGTCGACTCGCATCGGCGCACTCTTATTGATACCTTCCACAGCCGCTTTGAGTTGGACATTATCGCAGCTTGGTGCCGCAAAAAGCGCCGCGAAAGCAAACGGAAGCAATAAAAACTTTTTCATAATTTTCTCCTTAAAAAATTTAGTAATGATATAAAAATTAATATTAATCGGTGCTTTAAATTTAGATCGAATTTTTGGTACTGCAAATATGGAATTTTATGCAAGTGCAGCAGCGAACGCGAAAAGTTTATTTGCGGAGCTTAGCCCTAAAAAATGGAATTAGGCAGTATGCCAAGGTGCGGAATTTATCGGCTTGCCGCACTTAAATATGGGCTGCCAAGTTAATTTCATAACGCGATTTTTGCGGAATTTACGCAACTTGCGGGATTAAATTTGATGCCTAGAGCACCAGCAAATTCGGTATCAAAAGGATTTAATTCCGCAGGCGAGATAAATCTTACAAGTAAGCGCGCATTTGAGTATTTTAAAGCCATGCTAATTATATCAATAAATAAAATTTAGGAGCGACGATCCGCAAGCGCGTGCCGTAAGATCGCCGCAACAAATTTTACCACAAGACGGAGGGCAAAAAAATCGACCAGATGCCGCTTACCACGTACAAAGGCGCAAGCGCGATTAGTTATCGTTGATTACGTCCAAAATTTCTCTGGCGTGCACAGCGTAGTCGTTCGCCATCGATTTTTGAAAGATCCCGCCAATCTGCGCATATGAGCCCTGACCGCCGCCGAAAAACTCCTCCTCGCCGAAGTTGCGCTCGTTTACAGCGATATTTTGGTTGTAGATCGGCTTTCCGTTTTTAAACATTTTTAGACGCAGATTGTAGCGCACGTAGGGCTTTGCCGAAACGTCGATGCCGTCGGAGCTGTAAAAGCCAAAGCCGAACGAACTAAGCTCAGGCGCGATGACGAGCCCTTTGCCTTGTAGTGCTTTTTCGTCGCTCGTTACTTCGGCGCGCCTTAGGTAGGTGCCAAAGAAGCGCTTCGCCTCGCCTGCGACGAACTCGCCGACATCGATTTTAAGCTCATCGTCTCTGCCTAGCTTCGAGCTTGCGGCGTAGCTTTTCGTCCCCATTAGCTCGCTAGGGATATAAATGAGCGCGCTTTGCATGGCGTTAGTCGCGCTTATAGTGTCGTCAAACGGCGCTACGTCGGCGTTTTGATTAAACTGCGCTTCGTATGCGCAACCGCTAAAAAGCGCGCAAACTATTGCGGCTATAAAGAAATTTTTCATTGTTTGCTCCATGTAAAAATTTTTGTAATTCTACCCCGCGGGTCTAAATTTTACGCTGAAAACCGAAAAATTTTACGCCTTAATGTCGTAGCTGAAATTTTTCAAAAAATATATACGTAAAGCTTCGCGCTCGGCGCGGCTAGGACGGATGCAAAAAAATACCGCCGCGCCCGTATCGTCCCTCCCGCGCAGTAGTAAGCAATCGCGCAGTCGTAGCCCCGCTCGTCCGTCTAGCCTTCGCGCGACGACGAGCTTTGAAGCGATCAAAATCGCAAAAATGCCCGCCGCTGCATAGATCGCAGCCTCGGCAAAGCCGAATTTGATCGTCAAAAACACGCCCGCGGCGTATGCAAAAAGAAGCAAGAATTTTAAAATTTCTTGCAGTTTCAAAAACCGCTCGTAGCTTATAAACGGCACGCGAAACGTCCGCACGAAGCCGAACGACGGCTCTATCAGATCGACGCATCCAAGCATAAGATCGTATTTGTCTAGCCCTCTGCGAAAGGATATTTTAAGCCCGTCAAATTCCACGCGCGCCGCCTCTTTGCTACCGCTTCGCAGATAAAGTAACGCTAAAAACATAAAAACGATCGTCAGACTAGGCTTGGCTTGCTGCGAGCGTAGCGGACTGTCCGTGTAAAACAGCTCCCCCGATCCGCCGATGTCCAAAGAGATAAAAATGCAAAAAAACGCAAGGATAGAGGCGGAGAAAATTCTATAAAACGTATCGTCGCAGATGAGGCTGAATTCGGGCTTTTGCATCAGTTTTTATATAGCGGCGCGTCGGTGATTTTAAATCTAAATTTATTGCCCGCGCCGATAAATTTTACGAAGCTCGCTACGTCAAAGCCTTGCTGCGGCGCGCTTAGCGGCGGCCTAGCAAGGATCTCGAAGCTTAGCCCCGCGTAGTTGAAAAACTTGCCGCAGCGCCGAAAGCCGTGCCTGCCGTAGAATTCTATGCGGCGCAGACGCTGCGCGAGGTTGGGCGCGTCCTCATGCGGCGGCTCGACGTCAAGGACGATTTGCGCGCGCGGATTTTGCGTGGCGATGAGCGCGAGCAGCCTTGAGCCGATCCCCAGCCCGCGAAATTTCGCATCGATGCCGAGGTAGGCCACGTAAAAAATCTCGCTCTCTCTGCCGCTTGAAATTTCGCTCTCATCGTAGCGCGAAATTGCGTTTTCTGCAGTACCTGACGAAATTTTGCCCTCTGCGGCGCTTGATGAAATTTCATCCCTTCTGGCACTTGATAAAATTTTACCGCCCGTACCGCAAATCAAACGGTCCGCGTCGATCGGAATTTTACTATCTGCGCTCGCGTTTAAAATTTCATCGCCGCTAAGAGGCTGCGTTTTTTGGCTCGGGTTTTTGCCGCTTGTAACGCTAAAAAATTTTGCTTCTGAAAATTCCGCTTTACCGCTTGGAATTTCATCCTTTTCGCCTTCAAATTCCGCGCCGCTATGGGCTTTGGATTTTAAAATTTTATCCGCATTTAGGCGAGGCGGCGGTTGTTTGTGGTGTAAAACCGCGCGCTTGTAGGTTTGCTCGGTCCTATAGACGCAAAACCCAACGAGCTCCTCGCCGCTTAAATTTTGCGCCGCTACGCTTGAATTTTTGCTTGCCTCTGCGCTGGGATTTTTACTTTCCAAGCTGGATTTTTCACACGTCGCATTAGATTTTTTACCTATCACGCTGCGATTTTTGGAATTCGAAGAGGCGAATTCTGCCGCGCCGCGGTTATCCGCATCATAATTTTTACCCGCAGCACTGCGATTTTGGTTAGCTTCGTCGCTATCTTGCGATCCCACGCATAAATTTTCGCTCGCCGCCGAGTGATATTTATCAGCCGCGCCGCCAGCAACCAGGGCAGTAAAATCCTCGAAAATCGCCGCGATTTCAAGCTGTCCTTTGCGCGACATTTTTAAGAAATTTTTTATGCTGATACGCTCGATTTCGGGGAACGCCGCGACGTTGATCGCCTCTATGCGCGCGATCAGCGCCGAGTCCTCGCCGATACGCTCAAGTCTCATTTGCCCTCCTTGTCGCGATAGGCCTACCGCGTAAATTTAAAATTTGCCCGCCTAGCTCGCGGGAATTTCATCGCTTGGCCCTTAAATTTAATGAAATTTCGCAAAATTTGAAGGGCGCCCGTCTAAATTTAATCCTCGCCGTAAATTCGCTTTAAATTCCCCAGCGTCGCACTCGCGTTTAGCAGTAGCGCATCGGCGATCACCAGTCGCGCCATCGCGGTGGCTACGACGCTGCCGCGCACGGCGATACACGGATCGTGCCGCCCGCGCAGCTCGCAGACCGCGTCCGCACCGTGCACGTCCACGCTGTGCTGCGCCATAAAAATGCTCGGAGTGGGCTTAAAATGCGTCGCAATCTCGATAGGCGCGCCGCTACTTATGCCGCCCAAAATTCCGCCTGCGTTGTTGCTCGCGAAATTTGCGCCGATATTGCCGCCGTTGGTGCGGATAGAATTTTTGCTAGCGCCCATGAAATCGTTGTTCTCGCTGCCTTTTAGCGTGCTTGCTTTCGCTCCGGCGCCGATCTGCACGGCCTTTACGCCGTTTATGCCCATCAGCGCGCCCGCAAGCGTCGCATCGAGCTTACCGTACAGCGGCTCGCCGAGCCCTGCAGGCATGCCCGTAACGCGAGTCAGTACGCAGCCGCCGATACTATCGCCGACACTTTTAACGCTTAGAATTAGCTCCTTTTGCGCGCTCTCCATAGCGGGATCGAGCGCGAAAATTTCGCTGTTTTGCGCAAAGTCGAAGTCTAAATTTTCCGCGTAAATTTCGCCCACGCCGTAAATCCCGCTTTTTACGGAAATTTTAAAGTGATTTAGCAGGATTTGCGCAAGCGCTCCCGCAGCCACGCGCACGGCGGTTTCGCGCGCGCTTGCCCGTCCGCCGCCTCGGTAATCGCGCAGTCCGTATTTGGCAAAATACGAAAAATCGGCGTGTGCGGGGCGAAAAATATCCTTGAGATTTTCGTAGTCCTTTGAGTGTTGATTTGCGTTGCGGATGATAAATCCGATCGGCGCGCCGGTGCTACGACCGTCAAAAATTCCGCTTAAAATTTCGATCTCATCGGCTTCTTTACGCGGCGTAGCGTATTTGCCGCCCGGTTTGCGGCGATCAAGCTCGCTTTGGATATTTGAAATCTCGATCGCCACGCCAGCCGGGAAACCGTCCAAAACGCCGCCGATCGCCGCGCCGTGACTCTCGCCGAAGGTGCTAAGGCACAATCTCTCGCCGAAAGTATTCATAGCGCGCCTCTTTGATCGCTATCGCGTCCGTTTTGTTCGGCGTTTTTGTTTCGCTCATTGCTTTTTTTAGCGCTTGGCGTGCCGCCAGGTACGCCGGCGCAGTCGCTTTTTTTGCCGCCATGCGTCCGTCCGCTGCCGCCTCGTGAGCCTTTTTTGTCGTCCTGAGCGCGATTTGCGCCACTTTGCTCGTCATTGCCGCGTGCCGTTTGCTCGCTATCTTGCGCGCTAGTGCTGTGCGAGGAGCCGTTTTGTAAAAGCTCTATCGCGATTTGCGCGCATTTTTGCTCGGCCTCCTTTTTGCTAGCTCCCACGGCGGATGAGAGTCGCTTGCCGCCTACGAGCGCCGCCATTTCGAAGCTTTTTTTGTGATCGGGGCCGCTCGAGCCTAAAAGGATATATTCGGGCGTGACGCCGAATTTTGCCTGCGTGAGCTCTTGCAGCGCGGTTTTGTAGTCTCGCACGAGCTCGTTAAAGCTGATGCGCGGATAGAGGATTTCTAAGATTGCAGTCGCGATGCGGGCGGTGTTTTGCAGCCCGCTCTCGAGATAGACGGCGCCCATTATCGCCTCAAACGCGTCCGAAAGCAGCGAGGGCTTCTCGCGCCCGCCGTTGCGCTCCTCGGACAGCGACATATTCAGGTTCTCGCCGATGCCCAAAAATTTTGCAAATTTAGAGAAGCTGCTCTCGTTCACGAGTGCGGCGCGCAGCTTGCTCAGATCGCCCTCGTCGCTGCTAAATTTTTTGAAAAGATACTCGCCGACGATTAGATCCATCACCGCATCGCCTAAAAATTCTAGCCTCTCGTTGTTGTGTCCGTTTTTGGCGCTTTTGTGCGTAAGAGCGATCTTGAGGTGGGTCGGGTTTTTAAATTTATAGCCCAGTTTTTCTTGCAGTTTTTCTAAATTTTGCATCTTTGCCCTTTATTATAAAATTTTACTAAATCCGCGGCGGTCCGCACGCAAACGACATCTGGCGCGAACAAAACCTACGCAAGCGAAACGAACGCGAGCGGGACCCGCGCTAAATTTGCACTAACGTGGCGAATGAAACGCGCTAGCGACGATCTGCGACGAATAAAATTTAACGTGCCCGCCAATTCTAACGCAAACCGCGATAAAGCTCGCCTGCCGCGAATTTAATTCTCGCCAAAAACAGACCCGCCGCAAATGCAAGAGCCCGATTGCGTGAACTAAACTCGCTAAAACCGACTTTGGCGATAAAATTTACGCCGAAGCGGCTCTGCGTGCAAAGCAAACGCGGGTGAATATATGCTAAATCCGCGCAACCGCAAGCTTCGCCGCAGAATTTCAACCCTTTATCGCTTCCGCCGCCGCGCGAGCCATAGCGTCGCACTCCTCGTTTTGCGGATGACCCGCATGTCCCTTGACCCACGAGGCCTTGATCTCGTGAGGCGCCGCCGCCGCAAGGTATCTGCGCCACAGATCCGCATTCTTCTTGCCCTTAAAATCGGTAACGACCCACTTTGCAAGCCAGGAGCTTATCGCCTTGACGACATACTCGCTATCGGTAAAAAGCTCGACGCGGCAAGGCTGCTTAAGCGCGCTAAGCCCCATTATAGCGGCTGTTAGCTCCATTTGATTATTAGTCGTCATCGCTTCTGCGCCGCTTGCCTTTTTTATCGCGTCGCCGTATTGCAGTATGTAAGCCCAGCCGCCCGCTCCAGGGTTTCCGAGGCAGCTGCCGTCGCTAAAAAGTTTGACCGATTTCACCGGTTTTCTCCGAAATTTGTGCTCTGATCTCCATGCTACCTAGCTCGTAGCAGACCGGACAGCGGTGCGAAAAAAGCCCCACCGAGCTTTTGCACTTCGCGCAGGTGTAGCTAAAGCTAAGCCCAGCGTCCTCAAAGCCCGCGTCTTTCATAGCTATAAGCGCGTTGATCTCAAAAATTTTACTCGCGCTCTGCGGCTTTTGATCGCTTTTTCCGAGCGCGTAAAAAAGCGCGTTGTACTCCGCATCCTGCGTATTTACCGCCGCAGGGAAATCATAGATCAGATCGATAGCCTGCTCGATCGGCGGGAAGCGGTCAAAGCCCTCCATAGGCTCTTTGTTTTTGATAAAAAGCTCCATGCAGAACCGCCCCGCGCCTTTGAAGTTTAGCTTTGAAATTTTAGCGATCTTTTTATTAAACGGCGTATTGGCGTCGTTTGCGATGATCTGAGCACGCTCGAACTGGCTTTGAGCATATACTTCGGCGTCCTGTTCGCGCAGCGCATCAAGCACCTCAAGCGCCTCATTAAAGCGCTTCAGCCGCTCATAAATCACCGTAAGATGCGTAAGGGCCTCTTTGTTTCTGGGGCGCAGCTTCAGCGCCTGCAAAAACACCTCTTCGGCGCGCCCCAAAAAGCCCGCTTTGAAATATACGATACCGAGATTGGTAAGGATAAACTCCCTCTGTACGCCGCCGCTAGCCTTACTTAGCGCGATTAGATAAATTTCTATCGCGCGCTCGAAGTCGCCGCTTTTGACGAAAGAGCTAGCTAAAATTCCAAGCGTCGGGATGTCTATTTGCGGGCTTGCTAAAAGCTGTCTGTGCTCGGTGCTAAGCGCGTCTAGGGTGTCAAATTTTTTGATAAAATTCTCTAGGCTCTGCCTCTCGTTTTTTTTAGAAAAAACTCCCCAAATGTAGCTTAGAATCGACACTAGCAAGATTATGCTTATCAGCATGATAAGCCCGAAAATCGGGTCGCGATCGTCTAAGAAAAAATTATCCAAATCAAACCTCGTCGCAAAAATAAAGGACAATTATAGCAAAGTGCGGGTATAATTTCGCTTATGATTAAAAACGAAAGCATAGAAAATCTGCTAGCCACCGTAGATATCGTAGACGTCGTAGAAAAATATGTTCCGCTTAAGCGCAGCGGCGCAAATTTCGTGGGCGTCTGCCCCTTCCACGACGATTCGCACCCGAGCATGAGCGTGAGTTCCAAGCTTGGAATTTTTCACTGCTTTTCGTGCAAAGCGGGCGGTAACGCGATTAAATTTATCCAAGATTACGAAAAGATAAGCTTCCCGGAAGCGGTCGAAAAGCTTGCGGGGATGTATAATTTCGCGCTGCAATACACCGGCGCTAAAGTCCAGGAGCTCAGCGAAGAGAAGAAGGTGCTTGAGATTTTAAACGCCTACTACCAAAGCTGCCTTTATCAAAACCCTACCGCCGTAAAATACCTGCACGATCGCGGTCTAAGCGATCAAAGCATTCGCAAATTCGGCCTTGGCTACGCAGGAGCTAGCGCGCAGACGATCAGGGTTTTACAAAACGAAGAAATTCCGCCGCAAGACGCGCTAAATGCGGGTGCGGTGAAGCAAAACGAGCGCGGGCTCTACGCAAGCTTCATCGAGCGCATTACCTTTCCGATCTACAACCACGCGAGCAAGCTCGTGGGCTTCGGCGGCCGCACGATAAGCGGCAACCCGGCCAAATACGTCAATTCGCCGCAGTGCGCGCTGTTTGATAAATCTAAAATTTTCTACGCATTCGATCTTGCGAAAAAAAGTGCGATCGCCAAAAAAACCCTCATCATCACCGAGGGCTACATGGACGTCATCATGCTGCATCAAGCGGGCATCGACAACGCCGTAGCGGTGCTCGGCACGGCGCTGACACCCGCTCATCTGCCACTTATAAAGCGCGTGGAGCTTAACGTCGTGCTTAGCTTCGACGGCGACGCCGCGGGCATCAATGCAGCGATAAAATCGGCGCGGCTTTTGTGTCTGAATAAGATTGACTCAAGCGTCGCTATAATCGGCGGCGGTGCCGATCCTGCGGATATGATTGCGGCGGGCAAGGTGCGCGAGCTAGAGCAAATTTATGCTAGCGGCATGGAGAGCGGGGAGTTTCTGATTCGAAGAATCGCTAAAAAATACGACCTTGCCCGTCCCGTGCAAAAAGAGGCGGCGCTAAATGAGATCAAAGAATTTACCGCAGCGCTCGGCCCCGTGCTCGCCGAATCCTATCAGAGCCTAGTGGCGCAAATTTTAAACGTCTCGCCGGGCTCGTTCAATCTCTCTAGCGGCGGTAAAAATTTCGGCGCGGACTTTGAGGGGCGAAATTTTAACGAGGGCGGGAGCTTCGGCTCTCGCGATTTCGGCGCTTACGAAGGGCGCGGCGCAGACGGCACGGGCGGTGCGAGCGGGAGCTTAAACGGCGGAAATTTTATTCGCGCGCAAAACACGGCGCGCTATGAAAGCTCTGCGCCGCCTGCGGCTTCGGCTAGGGGCGGGCGGACGCTATTGCGCCGCAAGGAGATCGCGGAACTTCAGATCATAAAATCGATGCTGCTCGATGGCGAGATGGCGGAGCTTGGGCTCGGCTGCTTGGAGCGGCGCGATTTTCGTATGCACGGCGATATTTTTGAGGCCTTTTTGGCTTTCGCTCGCAGCGGCGGAAATTTTAAAAATTTCATCGCAGGCGAGGGCGGTAATGTGAATGGTAGCGCTTTCGAAAATTTTACTGCAGGCGGTGCGGGAGAAATTATCCAGGGCGAGAGCGTAAATTTAAAAAGCGGCGAGAGCTCTAGCGAGCAAAATTTTATCGGGCAAGCCTCCGCAGGCGCCGTAAATTTAAAAGGCTCCTCCGCGCAGCAGGGCGCAAGCAGTGGTGAGAAGCAAGAGGGCGCAAATAACGGTGAGAAACGGAGCTCAAACAACGGCGCAAAGCAAGGCGAAAAGAAAGCCGCCGCTCAAAATGTTCAAAGCGCTCAAAGCGTCCAAAATACTCAAAACGCCGAAAGCAAAGCCTGCGAAAATCTGCGCGCGCTTGCGCTGGATGATGAAATTTTGCCGATCGGCGGCGCGGCGCTTTTTAACGACGCGTGCAAAATTTTACGCCGCAACGCCCTGCAAGATCTGATGCAAAAGCTCAAAAACTCCGACGCGCTCGACAAGATCGAGCGGATCTTAGAGTATCAAAAAAAGATCAATCAACTCAAGTAAAGGAATGAAATGAAGGCATTGGCGCTCTTTAGCGGCGGGCTTGACTCTATGCTCGCGATCAAACTCATCGTCTCACAAGGCATCGAGGTGCTCGCGCTGAATATGGATATCGGATTTGGCGGCAAGGACGATAAGAGCGAGATCATGCGCCGCAGAGCCGCTGCTGCGGGGGCGGATTTTAAAAGCGTCGATATCAGAAGCGAATATCTACGTCAGGTGCTTTTTGGTCCCAAATACGGCTACGGCAAGCACTTCAACCCCTGCATCGACTGCCACGGATATATGTTTAAGACCGCGCTTGCGATGCTACAAAGCGAAGAGGCGAGCTTCATCATCACGGGCGAGGTGCTCGGACAGCGCCCGATGAGCCAGCGCGCGCAGGCTCTAGCTCAGGTCGGCGGGCTTAGCGGCGATGAGGAGGGGCTGATCCTGCGTCCGCTGTGCGCGAAGCTGCTACCGCCCACGACGCCCGAGATCAAGGGCTGGGTAGATAGGGGCGCGCTGCTTGACATCAGCGGGCGCGGACGGGCTAGACAGATGCAGCTGGCGGCGGAGTTTGGCTTTGAGGATTACGAAACGCCTGCGGGAGGCTGTTTGCTAACCGTGCAGAGCTTCAGCGAGCGGATCAAGGATGCGGTAAAATTTGAAAAGATCGAAACGCCCGCGGACGCTGAAATTTTAAAATTCGGACGCCATCTGCGCCTACCGGGCGGCGCGAAGCTCATAATCGGGCGGGATGAGAGCGATAACAAAAAGCTTGCCGCAGTGCAAAATCCGAAATTTAGCGAGATAAAATTTAAAGATGACGTCGTGGGCGCGCTAAGCCTACTAAGCAGAGGCGCGAGCGAGGCGGATAGAGAGCTTGCGGCGAGGTTGGCGCTAACATACGCCAAAACGGACGCCGCAAGCCGCTACGCCCTGCTCATAGACGGCAGCGAGCTGAGTGCAAGCCCATTTGAGAGCAAGGATGCTGCGCGCGAGTATTTTGTGTAAAATCTAAACCGCCTCAAGGTTGTATTTAATAGACATAAAAACGATGCATAAGCGCAACGAGCTGCGATAGCAGATAAAAGAGTAAAATTTAAACGGCGGCGGCTGAAAATGAGCTGAAAATGCGGCGGTCTATAGAAAACATGCCGAAAAAGCGGGGGCCGCGAACTAAATTAGGCTATCGCAAGAGCCAAATAGGCATAAATTTAAAAGTGCGAGCCGTTAAATTTAAAAGCAAAAGCGAGCAAATTTTACAAATTTAAGGAGCGTTTATGGAGTATTTCAAACCGTTTTTCGTAAAGATCCCAGGCCGCGCTAGAGATGACGATCACACGAGCGCGCATGAGCAGATCATCGCGCCGCTACTGCAAAATGCGCTCGCCGCCTGCGTCTATAACGGCCGCAAAGATAGCATAGTGGGAGCCTTCGGTAGCGTGGAGCACCCGCTAAACTTAAGCGAGTTTAGTTTCCTTGTGCGCGAGCGGGGTAAATTTTGCCTCGATCTAGCGCGCGAATGCGTAAACGGCGCCGAGATCTTTTGGAACGCTTGCAGATTTAGACGCGGCTCGGTTATTATTTTGCTCGAGGAAGAGTTTGATTTGGCGCCTATTTTGCGCCGCTGCGCCGAGATAAGCATAGACGAGACGCCCAATATGGGCAACAGCCCCGCGGCGACCAAGCTTGCTAAGCGCGCGATGAGCGAGGGACAGATTGCCGTGCTTTTTAGTGCTTCGAATGGGATAGAGTGGATGGATATCTACGCTCCTGAGGCGGTGCAGGCTAAAATTTTAAAACTTGCGGATGAGATAAATGGGGATGAAATTTAAAAGCAGGGCTCTGCATTAAAATTCACGCAAGATAGGCATTATGCGCCCATGTGCGCGCAGGCAAAAACAGAGGTCGCGAAATAGGCCTCGTGCCTATCGCCCTCTGCGCCTTGCCAAAAGATAAAACAAAATGATCGCCGCCAAAACCACCGCGATTGCGGCGTAAATTTTGCCCATGCCGCCGTAGCTTTTGGAGTCGTCGCTTAAATACAGATTTATTATCGCACCGTTGTCTGTCAAAATTTCAAGCTTCGCGCCCTTTGCGCCGTTTAGCTTTACGCGCAGCATATTTGCCGCGGGGCTTGAAATTTCGGGCTTATCCATAAAAGAGTAGCTGGTTTTGTAGCTTTTCATCAAATCGTTGCAGTCTTTCGGGGTTACGAATATATCGTAAAACGCGCCGTTTTTCACGCTCAGATTTTCTCCGCCTTGCACGACGAAGTATCTAAATTTAGGCGCTTGCGTGATAAACTCCCACCGTAGCGTTTTTTGCTTCCCGCCCTGCTCGTAATTAAACTCCGCGCCGTATTTGGTGTCAAATTTAAAAACCTCTCTGCTGAAAAGCACGAACTGCCTATCGCTTAAAATGGCGTTAGGATCGGAGTTTTTATCTAAAATTTTAACGTTTTGAAGCTCCCTGCCGCCTTCGTAAATTTTAAAACTTTTCATCGCTACGGGCGGCTGGGCAGAATTAAACTCCACGCTTACGGGATTTGCGGTGATTTTGCACTCGGGCATGGGGTCTGGAATTTCATTGCTGAAAAATGCAAGCGCGGGCTCGTCGTTCGGGTAATACACATAGGGGCGCGAGTTCAGCGCGGTGGCGCCTTTGAACTTATCCTCCCTCATCCGTAACGTTTCGTTTTTACACATCCCCAGTAGAAATTTGCCGCTTCCTTCGTCGTTTAAATTCCGCGAACAAAAGGCGTTGAGGCGCGAATTTCCCATCTCAAAAACGTAGCTACTTTTTTTGTCGTGCTCAAAATAGCCGATGCCGATCTCATCCGAAGCGAAATCCAAAAATGCAAATCTATGGTAAATCGCGCTTAAAAGCCCGTCGATCGCGCTTTTTAGATCGCTTGAGTTATAGGATAAATTTTCTCGTACTGCGGCATTATAGCCTGCATAAAAAGCGCGCTTTGACGGATTTTCGCCCGTAAAATTTGGCTTGCCCGGGTTCTCGTCGTGCGACATCGCCTCGTTTGCGACGACATATTTTGCGTGATTAAGCGCGGAGATATTTAAAATTTCATTCTGCGCAAAGTAGTTTAGCCCCGATTTTGCGCGCACATTGTTGATGTAGCTTAGCGGATCGTCGTAAAAGGAAAAGCCGCTCATCGCAACGAGCGGCTGTTTTAAATTTGAAGGGGTGTTTTCGCATGCGGCAAAAAGCGCGCAGATCGCCCCGAGGCCCAGAAGCCTAAGCCGTAGGGCCCGCTTTAGCAAACTCGACCCCCTCTTTTACGTCCTCGTAGCGTTTGAAATTCTCTTCAAACATCTTTGCTAGCTTATCGCGCGCGATATTATATTCCGCAGGATGCGTCCACGTGTTGATAGGATTTAGCAGCTTCGTTTCGACGCCTGCGAGCTCTTTTGGGATCGCTAGATTAAATTTTTCGAAATTTTCAAATTCGCACTTTTTGATACTGCCGTCAAGGATCGCGTTTATGCATGCGCGAGTGGCTTTGATGCTCATTCGCTTGCCCACGCCGTACGCGCCGCCGCTCCAGCCGGTATTTACGAGATAGACGCTGACATTGTGCTTATCGATCTTTTCGCCTAGAAGCTTAGCGTAGACGGTTGGATGTAGCGGCATAAACGGCTCGCCAAAGCACGCGCTAAATGTCGCCACCGGCTCTGTGATACCGCGCTCGGTGCCTGCGACTTTGGCCGTATAACCGCTTAGGAAATAATACATAGCCTGCTCTTTGGTTAGCTTTGCGACCGGAGGCAAAACGCCGAATGCGTCGGCGGTTAGGAAGATGATGTTTTTGGGATGACCGCCCGCGGAGCTTGGCTCGTAGCCCTTGATATGATAGATCGGGTAGCTAACGCGGGTGTTTTCGGTCTTGCTGCCATCTTTGTAGTCCACGAAGCCAGCTTCGTCAGCAACCACGTTTTCAAGTAGCGCGTCGCGTTTGATCGCGGCGTAAATTTCAGGCTCGCTACTCGGATCCAAATTTATGCACTTCGCGTAGCAGCCGCCCTCAAAGTTAAATATCCCCTCATCGTCCCAGCCGTGCTCGTCATCGCCGATTAGCTTGCGATTTGGATCGGTCGATAGCGTCGTTTTGCCCGTGCCGCTTAGACCGAAAAATAGCGCCGTGTCGCCCTGCTTGCCCACGTTTGCCGAGCAGTGCATCGACATCTTGCCCGCAAGCGGCAACCAGTAGTTCATCATCGAGAAAATTCCCTTTTTCATCTCGCCGCCGTACCACGTGCCGCCGATAACCGCGACGTTTTCCTCGACGTTAAAGATAACGAAAACGTCGGAGTGTAGCCCGTCGCTCGCGTAATCTTCGTTTTTGCATTTGCACGCGTTATAAACGACGAAATCGGGATGAAATTCCGCTAGCTCGCTCTCGCTTGGGCGGATGAACATATTTTTAACAAAATGCGCCTGCCACGCGACTTCGGTCACGAAACGCACCGATTTTTTGCTCTTTTCACTCGCGCCGCAAAATGCGTCTTGGATAAAAATTTCTTTGCCGCTTAGCTGAGCTTTAGCTTTGGTTAAAAGCTTATCGAAAAGCTCTTTTGAGATGGGCTGATTTACCTTGCCCCAAGCAATGTATTTTTGGCTCGGATCTTGTTTTACGAAGTATTTATCCTTTGGGCTTCTGCCCGTAAAGATGCCCGTATCGACCATAAAAGTGCCGTTACTTGACACGCGTCCCTCGCCCATAGCCTTTTCAAGCTCGAAAAGCTCGTCGTAGCTTAAGTTGTAGTTGATTTTTTTGATATTTTTAAGACCCAGTTTATCCAGATCGTTCGGAGTTGTCATTTTGCGTCCTTTTTAAATTAAATTTTGATAAAAGATTGCGCTATTATAGCTTAAAATTTAGGCAAGCTCGCTTAAGCACCGGAGATGATCGCCATGAAATTTAGGCGGAAGCGCCCGCCTAAATTTTAGAGCTTATCTTAAAATCGCTAGCACTTGATCGGCATCGACGGTATCGCCTTGAGCGATCAAAATTTTATCGATTATGCCGTCACGTGGGCTTTCGATATTTATCTCCATCTTCATCGCTTCAAGAACGATGACATTCTGCCCCGCCTTAACAGCGTCGCCTTCCTTTATTAAAATTTTAAATACGTTACTAGGAAGCGTCGCTTTTATATCATTATCGTCCGTACCACCTCGCGCGTTAGCAGTGGGCTGCTCGCCGGCGGAGCGTTGCGACTGCGGCTTTGCGGGCGCTGAGGTATCGAAGCTGACGTCGTATCGATCGCCGTTTACGAGCACATTTTGTCCGGCAAATTCTACGTTGTAAATTTTGCCGTTAATCTTAACGTCAAATTTGCCGTTTTTAGAAATACCGCTTTGATGGCTTGCGGCAGGCGCTACGTCCTCCTTTTTGCGGATCATAACCTTGCCCTCGCCTTTTAAAAACGCGATGCCCTTTTCTTTGCACGCAAGCGCGATAAATATGTTCTCCTCGCTAGGTTCGATGCCCTGCTCGCGTAGAATCTTCTGCGCATACGCGACGCTCTTGCTCTCGTCGGCATCGGCGATATCTACGGCGTGCTTGGTCGTAGGTTGTAATCCCAGCTGCTCCGCCGCCAGCTTAATCACGCCTTCATCCGGCTTAACGGGCGTTTTGCCGAAATAGCCTAACACCATCTTGCCGTAGCCTTCGGCGATCTTTTTCCACGGGCCGAACATTACGTTGTTAAACGCCTGCTGGAAATAAAACTGACTGACCGGCGTCACACTCGTGCCGAAGCCGCCCTTTTCGACGACCTCGCGCATAGCCTTAATGACGGCTGGGAATTTGTCTAAAATTTTATTATCGCGCATCATCTGGGTGTTTGCGGTAAGCGCGCCTCCTGGCATCGGCGAAAACGGAATTAGCGGGCTTACCTGCGTAGCCTCGGGCGGCATGAAGTAATCCTTCAAGCACTCGCCCAAAACCTCTTCGTATTTTAAAATTTTCTCTGCATCCAAGCCTAGGTCGAAATTTTGCCCCTTCGTCGCGTGCAGCAGCGTGAGGATGTCCGGCTGGCTCGTACCGCCGCTTACGGGATGCGCGGCAAGGTCGATGCCGTCTACGCCCGCAACGAGCGCAGCCTGGTAGCATGCGACGCTAACGCCCGCCGTCTCGTGAGTGTGCAGGCGGATATGCACGCCGTCGCCTAAAATTTTACGCGCGCGCTTGATCGTCTCATAGACCTTCTGCGGGCTGCTAGTGCCGCTTGCGTCTTTGAAGCAGACGCTATCAAACGGGATCTGCGCGTCTAAAATTTGACGCAGAATTCTCTCGTAAAACGCCGCATCGTGCGCGCCACTGCATCCCGGCGGCAGATCCATCATCGTAACCACGACTTCGTGTTTAAGGCCGTGGCGATGTATGCACTCGCCGCTAAATTTTAAATTTTCCACGTCGTTTAACGCGTCGAAATTTCGAATCGTCGTCGTGCCGTGCTTGGCAAAGAGCTTGGCGTGCAAATCGATGATCTCGCGGCTGCCTGTATCGAGCGTGACGGTATTTACGCCGCGGCTAAGGGTTTGCAGGTTCGCCCCAGGCCCCACGATGCTTCTAAATTTATCCATCATCTCAAAGGCGTCTTCGTTTAGGTAAAAATACAGGCTCTGAAACCGCGCGCCGCCGCCGAACTCAAAGTGCGTGATGCCGGCGTCTTTGGCCGCGCTAACGGCGGGCAGGAAGTCCTCCATCGCCACGCGCGCGCCAAAAACTGACTGAAATCCGTCGCGAAAGGTCGTATCCATAACATCGATAAGCTTTTTAGCCATTTTTAGCTCCTAGGTTAAATTTAGCGTGAATTTTAATATTTCTAGCCTAAAAAAGCTTTTAAACCGAAAACTCCCGGAAAGATTGCGAGCGTTAATAGCACTAGAATTTGCAATAAAATAAAAGGCAGTACGCCCTTGTAAATGTCCGTGGTATGGATTTGCGGCGGCGTTACGCCCTTTAAGAAAAATATCGAAAATCCAAACGGCGGCGTCATAAACGACGTTTGTAAATTTACAGCGATTAAGATCGCAAACCACACGGGATTGATATGCAAAGACTCTACTATCGGTAAAAGTATCGGCAAAATGATATATGAAATTTCAACATAATCGAGAAAAAATCCAAGCACTATGATAACTACCATCGTAAGCGCGATAAATCCCCATGCTTGACCGGGCAGATTCTCCATAAAATTTTTCACGACCTCATCTCCGCCAGTGTAAGAAAAAATCATCGAAAATGCCGTGGCGCCCATCAAAATCATAAAAACCATGCCCGAAATTTTAGCGGTATTTTTTAGCGCGTCATAGATCAGTCTAAACGAAAACGTGCGGTATAAAACAGCTAGCGCTATCGCACCTAAGCAGCCTACCGACGAGCTCTCCGTAGGCGTAGCGATGCCCGCAAAAATAGATCCTAAGACGAGCAAAATCAGCACGAGCACCGGCACGACGTTTTTAAGCGCGATAAAAATTTGCTTTGATTTGCTAAGCCCCTCTAGCGGCGGAACAGGCGGCGCATAATCTTTGCAAATATATGAAATAATCGCAATATAAATCACGTAAAAACCCACTAGCACGAGCCCCGGAATAACTGCTGCAGAAAAAAGATCACCCACAGAGACCGAAAGTATATCTCCTAAAATAATCAGCACGATAGAGGGCGGGATAATCTGCCCAAGCGTGCCCGCAGCAGCGATAGTGCCGGTAGCTAAGGGCTTATCGTAGCCGTATTTCATCATCACGGGCAAGCTGATAACGCCCATAGCGATGACAGTCGCGCCCACGATGCCCGTCGTAGCTGCAAGTAACGCGCCTACCAAAACGGTGCTGATCGCCACGCCGCCTCGTACGCCGCCGAATAAAAATGCCATCGACTCTAATAAACGCTCCGCAAGGCGAGTCTTTTGCAAAATCATACCCATCAAAATAAAAAGCAGCACCGAAATTAGTAGCTGATTTTCCATAATCGAGTAAATTCTATTAGGCATCAGTGAGAAAAACTGTCTGCTCATATCCTCGAAAGCTTCGGTTAAAATTTCAAAGCCCTGCGCGTAATCCCATGCCTCACTAAGTCCGTAGATAAAGCCGAAAATCACAGCCACGGCACCAAATGTAAACGCAACGGGAAATCCCAGTAGCAGCATAAAAAGCGCTGCCGCAAACATCACTATGCCTATCATAGCTTGCCACCTTTTATCTTGCCATTTATCTTGCCATGGCAAAATTCCGCCCAAGCGCGAAAAGCGTAAAATTTATAGAATTTTAAATTTAAGCTCATTTTGCCCTCATACACTCTGCGCGCCCGAAGAATTCCCACTAAGAAATTCCGAGCCTTTGTTTTCCCTAACATCAAGCAGGGCGTTAATATTTTTAATCAAAAATCCAAATGCGTAGATAAATAAAAACGCGTAGCTAAGTGTGATTGCGGACTTGATGATCCAAAGATGCTGCATGCCGCCGGGATTGGCGCTGGCCTCATGGCTCGTATAAGCCTCGCTCACGTAATCGATCGAAAAGAATGCCACGAGCGCCACGAAAGGCAAAATGAAAAATATTGTGCCTAAGATATTTATGAGCGCTTTTGCAGTGGGACTAAATTTTTCGTAAAAAATATCCACGCGAACGTGGGCGTTTTCTTTAAGCGCGTAGGTCACACCGAATAGAAACATCGCCGAATATAGCCACCACGTAAGTTCTTGCATAGCGACGGAATTTGCAGCTGGAAAAAGATAACGCGCCACAACATTGTAAAAAACGACTATAACTAAAAGCGCCAAAAATACGATACTCAATACGCCTAAAATATTTGCGAACGCATCAAAAGCTCTTTCTAATCTGCGTAAAAAACCCTTCAAAATTTTACCCTTTTCTTGAAATTTTTGTTATAAAAGCTGGGATTTTAGCAAAAATATCTGCAATTTATTATAAAATTATGCGCGGAAAGGATTTTTATGATTTTAAAATTTCAAAACAGATACTCTAAAAAATTTCTCGCTTTTTGCGCTATCTGGGCGCTTTTTTGGCTAGCGTTTTCATATTTTTTCTTGCAAAAATTCCTTTTTATCTACCCGGAAAGCTTTAGCATTCACGTGAGATTCGCACTTTGCGCCGTAGCGCTAGGAGCGGTGATTTTAGTGGTTTGCGGCAAGGACATTTACGGCGCGATCTGCGGATATGCGATGTGGTTTTACGGCGCGGCGCTGGGCTTCGTATCGTCATTAAATTTAGCTAAAATTCACACGGTACTGCGAGGGAGCGGAGATATGAGCGGGATGAGCGGCTGTGGTGGAGCGGTGAGATTTTTAAATTTTGATCTAAGCGTAGTGCCAATTTTTAAGCCATTTAATAGCTGCGCATTCGACGTACCAGTGGTGCCGACCGATACAACGCTAGAGGGGCTGCAAGCCAAACTAACGGCGCTTTATAGCGGAGGCTGGTATCTATTCCCGGCAAGTAAAAGCGTGGATTTAGCACAATTTTGGAGTTTTATCTTTATATTTTTCGCAATTATTTGGATGATTGGAATTTTTCTTGGATTTATAAATAAAAGGGTGCGATGTTAGCTCACACCCGATAAGAATTATTGGACGATTAGTAACGCATCCGAGCTATAAATAGTATTTATAGTTTTTAGGCTCGATACTTTCCATACTGCTTCGCACAACCCATCATAGCTCTTTTTTAATGTCATTTGAGTATTGCTGTTGTACTCGTAAGTAGCACAGACATTTTGCCTAATTTTAATAGGATTGGTTACGTTTGTCATACTTGAAAAGTTGCTATTATACTCACCTTTTGCCATATAATAACCCATAATATCCGTTAGCGACGTAGATATATTCTGCGCCGTCCTCACTACCTCTGCATCGTCGCGCGTAGCTACTAGTTTTGGGATGGCAACTGCCGCCAAAACACCTAAAATCACGATCACGAAAATTAATTCGATCATAGTAAAGCCCTTCATGTTTTTATCCTTTGATAAAAAATTTTGGACTTGTATTATAGAGCGTTTACTATAAATTTAACTTAAAAGTTCTTTGCGAATTCTAACATTTCAGATAAATTTTTCATCGCATTCGCGCCGACCGCCAAATAATGGTTATTTATCAGGCTTTTTCCATTATAAAGAGGTGCTTTCATCGTCTTTAGATCCACCACCGCTCCGCCACTTTGATGCAGCAAAAAATCTCCCGCGGCGATGTCCCAAAGCGAGCAGTCGCTAAATCTCGCGTACGCGCTGGCACCCCCCTCGGCTAAGATGCAAAATTTTATCGCAGAGCCTTTGCGCACGAGCTGCATTCCAAATTTTTGTGCGAATTGCACGTATTTTACGGATTTGCCGTGGCGGCCGTGCATAAATATTTGCGGCGCTCTATTTGGGCGAGGGAGCAGCATGTCGTTTTTATAGACTCCGCCGCCGTTTGAGCTATATATATCGCCGCTTATTGGTATGCTGATCGTCGCTAAAATCGGACGCCCATGCTCGATCAACGCGATGCAGACGCAAAACTCGCCGTTGCGGGCGATAAACTCCTTCGTGCCGTCCAGCGGATCTATCAGCCAAAATCTCTCCTCGCTCATCCGCCGCTTGCTATCCAGCACGCACTCTTCCGAGCAGATCGCGATGCCGCTAGGCTCCAGGGCACGCATTATCACATCATTTGCCGCAAGATCGGCATTCGTAAGCGGCGATCTGTCCGCTTTAAGAAAGACATCGAATTTGTCGTAATTTTGCATTATCGCGGCGTTTGCCTTTTTTGCGGCATCTATTGCAAGTGCTAAAAGCTCATCCAAGCCCACTTTCGCTCCTTAAATTTAACGGTGATTCTATCAAATTTAAAATTCCAAACGTCTAAATTTACGCAAGTAAAAATAGCCGAAATTCCAAAACCCTTTAGAATTTTAATATTCTTTTTTATATAATTGCTAAAATTTTTTAAAGGACTAACATGACCCCAGTCGTATTAGATAGCGTTAAACACGCGGATTTACAGTATCACGCGGATGCATTCCCTACCGCGCCTTTCGTACCGGTGATCGCACCGGAGATCCCGTTTTGCGCGGACAACCTCGTTATCGTATTTACCATTGAAAAAGAGCCCAAAATGGTGGCGCTGCTAGGGCGCACCAAAAACGTTCTAATCGATAAGGATTATAAAGGAACGGTGCCTTCTTCGGTGCAGAATTATCCGTTTTTCCTAGCCCAGATCGGCGAGCAGACCGCGATCTGCTTCGATAAGGACGCACAGCAAATCAAAGGCGACGGCGAGGCGCTTTTTAAAGACGGTAAGCCGACGCCGTTTTTACAAAATTTAAAAGAGGTGATGAAAAACTACGCCGATTTAGATATGCGCACGCGCGTTGCGGCGGCGGAATTTCAAAAGGCGGGGATTTTAGAAGCCAAGGAGCTCGGTATCAACTCTAACGGCAAGGAATCGTCCCTGCTGAACGGCTTTTCGGTCGTAAATCGCGAAAAGCTTTTGAAACTAAGCGATAAAAAACTTGCGGATTTCGCGCGCCGCGGATATCTAGAGCTAGCGTATTTCCATCTAAAAAGCCTTGCAAATTTTCAGCGCCTAGGCGATAAGATCATGCAGCTTGACCCGCCGACCGCGCCGAAAAAAGCGAAAAAATAGAACATTTTCGCCTCCTAAGTAGCTCATAATTTTTAGAATTTAATGTCCAGATTTATAAAACTTGCAAAACTTACGATTGTTTCGGGGCTTGAAGTTGCCATAACCGCATGCGAGCTTGAAGCCCTAGGAAGCTTTATTCGCGGCTAAGCTAAATACACCGCAAATCTAGTCCTAAAATTTTAGCATAGGGTTTTATAACAAAAATTTTGCAACAACACAGTACACAAGATTCTACGCTTAAAATTTCAAGCGAGAAATTTTACTATAAAATTCTATTAAATTTAAAATTTAATTTAAGCAGATCAATTTATAAAATTTTATCCACACCGCCTAAAACTTTAGTTTTAAATTTAATCCTGCTCTTGCGCTGAAATTTTACTCGCGATTTATAAAAATTCCTGCGGCTCGTAGATTTGCACGCTGCGTGCATCGCTGATAGCAGCATTTATCATCGCGTGGGCGATACTTGCGCCGCTAAGCGGTCTAAATTTACCGAACACGCAGGCGGGTAGCAGTTTAAAAACCGCCGCCGTAAGCCGCTCTAGCAGGCGAGCATCAGGTCTCTCGCCCAAGATTATCGGCGGACGGACGATCTAAAGGCTGTCAAAGCCGAGCTCGCTCACGCGCCGCTCGATCTGCCCTTTGGCACGCAGATAAAAGCTTGGCGAACCTTCGCTCGCACTCGGAGCTGATACGAGCACGAAGCGCCGCACGCCCGCTGCTTTGCCCCACTTCGCCGCTGCATAGACGTAGAGTCCACATCCACGCGCAAAAACGCCTCGCGCGAACCCGCCTGCTTCATCGTCGTGCCCAACGCGCAAAAAATTTCGTCAAATTTATGCGGCGCGATATCCGAGATGCCCTCAAAATCAATGATCCGCGCGCGGAGCTTAGGACGGCAAAAGCCTATCTCGCGGCGCGTCCATACTTCTACCTCATCGTAACCCGGGCTCTCGCAAAGCTCGCGCACCAGCTCCCTGCCTACAACGCCCGTAGCGCCTAGCACTAAGGCGGATTTTCCCATTTTCACTCCTTAAATTTCTTTAAATTTTAACGCATTGTGCGGTTAAATTTTACTTTTACCGTGCCAAAAATTTCGTCTAGTTTGCAAGTTGAGCCCGAAAATTACGCGCTTGAGCTCGCATCGCAAGTCAAATCCATAGCTCACGCGTTAAATTTCAAAGCCACGTTCGGCGCGAAATGTACATCAAATCAGCTTAAATTTATAAGACTATACGCAGTCTAGAAGCCGCCGTTTAGTCGCGACGCACTAAAAGCGTAAAATTAGTATCTGCCCGCGTAGTCAAATCGCGGCTCACCTAGGCTAAACTCGAAACTGCCTAGATCCACCGCACCCACGCACACGTCGCTATCGTGAAGCGCGAGCAGAAATTCCACCATCTCCTCACTACAATGATACCGCGCAAAAGCTGAGTCATAGTCGTAGCTCGCGTCATCCGTCGCCATGGGGCCAAAAATTACGCTATGCAGGGTAAAATTTCGCGGCGGAATGAACGAGCTAAATTAAAATCAAATCTGCGCGCGGAGTAGAAAGCGCCCGAGCTAAGCTTGCGCCGCCGCCAGCGTTATGATCTGCTTAACCACCTCGCTCGCCGCTTTTAAAGAACCTACGGGCAGGTATTCGTAGATCGAGTGGAAATTATGCCCGCCGGTGAAGAGGTTCGGGCACGGCAGCCCCTTTGCCGAGATGACGGCGCCGTCGTAGCCGCCTCGCATAGGCTTGATCTTGGGCTCGATATTTAGGCCTTTAAAAGCCTGCTTCGCAAAGCGAATTGCTGGCGCGTCGTCGTTTTTCAAAAAGTTATAAACGTTTTTGTAGCGGTCGTTTAGCGAAATTTCGATCCGATCGCCCCAGATCGCGCGAAGCCCGTCCGCAGTTTTTTGCAAAAATTCCATACGTTGCTCGTATCTTTTCTCGTCAAATTCCCTCACGTCGATCTTTAGGACGGCTTTTGCGCTATTGCCGCTAAGCTCCTTGACCCAAAAATAGCCCTCCTTGCCCTCTGTGTATTCGGGCACCTCACCCGCGGGCAGCAGCGAGATAAACTTATGCGCCAAAAGTAAGGAGTTTACGAGCTTGCCCTTGGCGTTCATCGGATGAGCGGACTGGCCTTTGAAGGTAACGACGCAATCGCCCGCGTTCCAATTCTCGTAGATAAACTCGCCGATGCCGCAGCAATCAAGGCAGTAGCCGAAATCTGCGCCTATCTCGCTTATATCCAGCGCCTTTGCGCCCCGCAAGCCCTGCTCCTCGTCCGGCACGAAGCAAGCGATTATCTCGCCGTGTTTGATCTGTGGATTTTGGACGAAAAATTCCAGCGCATTCACGATCGCGGCGATCGCCGCCTTATCGTCGGCGCCTAGCAAGCTAGTGCCGTCCGTTACGATGATCTCGTCTCCCTTGTAATCCTGCAGCTCCTCATTTTCACTCTCTTTAAGATATATCTCTAGCTCTTTATTCAGGCAGATATCGCCGCCTTCGTATCTTACGATCTGAGCTTTGGTATCATTCGTCTGCTCGGCGCTGGTATCAAGGTGGGCAAAAAACGCCACACGCGGAGCGGACGCGTCTAAATTTGAGGGAATTTTAGCGATTAAAATCGACTTTTCGCTAAGGCTGATATTTTTTATGCCCATGGCTTCTAGCTCGCTTTTTATTAGCCTTGCAAGCTCAAGCTCCTTGGGGTTTGAGGGAATTATGCCCGCCGCACCCGCGGCTCTATTTGTGGTGGTATTGATCTTGGTGTAGTTTAAAAACCTCTGCACGATATCCATATTAAGCTCCTTTTACAGAATGAAAAATGCGATGACACAGACGGATAGAAACATACCTAAAGCCGTTCTTTTAGCTATCTGAATAGGGCTTACCATCGCAAGTCCCGCGCAAACGATGCAAGCGCCCGCAATCGGCGATGCACTCCTGCCTAGCGCGCCGCTTATCGCAACCGCCATACCGAGCTTATCTTGCTCAAAACCTAACGCATCGGCGTGCACGGTCACGGCGGTGTTAAACGCCATCGCCGCCGCATCTCCCGAGCCTGTTACGACGCCCATAAAAAACGGAACGAAGGTGCCGCCGAATTTTACGTAGCCCTGCTCGCCCTTTAGCCACTCGATTACGAAATCGATCGCCCCGCACGCGCTAAGACCCGCGACGAAGACGCCCGCTGCGATGATGATACCCATGATATCGGCATACGCGCTACCCATGCCTTTGAAAAATTCTTTTGTGATTTTTTGAGGGTTACTCAGAGTAATGACGATGGTGACGATAGCGCCCAGTAGCATCGCCTCGGCGACGCCCATCTTGGTCCATTTAAGAAAGGAGATCGTGTTGAGCTTGGACGTACCGCCGATGATTAAGATCACCAAAGGCACTAGCGGCATAAGCGCGTACAAGACGTTTATTTTTGGGGGCTGCGCATCTAAATTTGAACCGACGGCGGATGCGGCAGGGCTTGCTGCGGCAGAATTCGTGCCGTTTGCGCCTTCGGAATTTTCTCTTTGCGCTAAGAAATTTACCCCCTTGACGTAGTCTTTGCAAACTATCGCCGTTATGCTAATTACGATCAAAACTACGATCAAAGCGGTAATTGCGCTGGAAAACTGCACCCCGATAACGTCTTGAACCGTGTAGGATGGGTTGTGCGCCTTTACCATATCGGCTACGAATACGTTGTGCGCCGAGCCCGGGCTCAAAACGCCGCCGAAAGTGCCCGCAAATACCGCTGCACCCGCCATCTCAGGCTTAACGCCCGCAGCCATCATCACGGGGATCAGCGTAGCGCCGACCGCAGCCGAGCAGCCCGCAGCGGAGGGGATCGCGATATTGATAAAATACGTAAGCGCTACGACGAGCGGGATCAGTAAAAATCCGATATTGCCGAGGGGTCTAGTGAGTAAATTTACGAGCGCGCGGTCGCAGCCGGTAAATTTCATCACGAAGGCAAAACCCATACTGGCGCATATCGCCTTAATGAGCCCCGCCTTAGTCATATACGAGGTAAAGGCGCTCAGCCCGTCCAGCGGCTTTAGACAAAGCACGCACAGCACCAAACCCACGCCGATAAGCACGGTTTTGGTATCTTTTTTCATGATCAGTAAAGCGACGACTGCGACGATACCCGCAAGCGCCAAAAATAGCCTAAACGTCTGCACGATAACTCCTTTTAAATTTTAAATTTACTTCCCACGGCGATGCGCGAGATCTCTTTTTTGTACTCGAATTTCAGCACGTCCGCATACCCCATCACCTCACACTCGTTTCCGTTTATCAAAAACGCGCTGCCCTCGGGCATAGCATAGACGCTGTCGTTTTGATTGACGATCAAAAACTCCTCCAGCCGCTCCTCCCTGCTCTCGCCGTTGTGGTTTGAAATTTTACCGCTTATGAAGTGCGGATTGATCTGGTGCGGAAAGATCCCCAGAGCTACCGGCGAGGGCGGAAAGACGATCGGCATGTCGTTGGTAGTCATCATCGTCTTGCCCGCGACGTTTGCGCCCGCAGACCAGCCGAAATACGGCGTGCCGCTATCCACGGCGTCTTTGATCGCGCCTAAAAGATCAAATTTATAAAGCTCATTTAGCAGCACGAAGGTATTGCCGCCGCCGATGCAGATCGATTTGGCGTTTTTAACGGCGGCTTTCATATCGGCAAAGCGATGGATCGATCTGATATTGTTACTCTCCAGGCAGTCTGCGACCTTCTGCTCGTATTGCTCGCTTGTGCGCCTAACGCCAGCAAACGGAATGAATAAAATTTCATCCTCCCAAAGACCCCCTAAAAATTCCTTGATCCACCCCTTGCAGTGGTTCAGATAGCCGCTGTCTTTGTAACTAGAAGCGCTTAGAAGTAGTGCTCTTTTCATGCCGCCTTCCTTAAGCTTTGCCGTTTAGCTTATACGCGCAGCGCAGATACACGTCCACCCCAGCAAGCAGCGAGTCCTCGTCGAAGTCGAATTTGGCGTTGTGATGCCCCGCCGCAAGCGTAGTGCCGATCATCAAATATCCGCTCTTGCCGCCCGCATCTTGCACCGAGCGCATAAAATGCGCGAAGTCCTCACATGCACCAAAGCTTAGCTCCCTTACGATTTTATCATCGTCGATAAACGGCGACGCCTTCGCCGCCTCCTCGTAAAGCTGCGTGGTGGCCTCATCGCTATCGCCGCCTGCGGTACCGCCCGTAACCTGCACGTCGTAGCCCACGCCGTAAATTTTAGAAACGCCCTCCACTATGTCCATGCATTTGGCTTTCATAAACTCATTCAACTCCGTGCTCTCGCCGCGAGTCTCGCACGCGAGATAACCGTTGGGCGCGATGACGTTGCGCCCCTCGCCCGCGCGCAGCACGCCGACGTTGATACGCGTAACGCCGTCTGCGTGCCTCGTGATGCCGTGCATATCAAGCGCCATCTCGGCTGCGGCGAGCAGGGCGTTGGCTCCGTTTTGCGGCGCGCCCGCGGCATGAGCGGACTTACCCTTTAAATTTACGTCAAATTTAGTAGTCGCAAGTAGCTTTTTTGTGCCGCAGATGATACCTCTCATCGTGTTTGCCTGAAAGCCGATATGACCGCCAAGCAGATAATCCACGCCCTTGGTGACGCCCGCAGCTTCCATGCCTACGGCGCCTCTGGTACCCTCCTCGGCGGTTTGGAATATAAATCTAAATTTACCGCTAAAATCATCTAAGTTTTGCGCGATCAGCTTTGCCAAAGCAAGCCCCATCGTGATATGACCGTCGTGCCCGCACGCGTGCGTGATGCCGCTGATGTCGGAGCGAAAGCCCTCCTTAAAAGGGCGGTGATCCGCGTCCGTGCTCTCGGTCACGTCCACGCCGTCTATATCAAATCTAAAAGCGACCGTCTTGCCCGCGCGCCCCGTGTCTATTTCGGCAACTAAACCCGTTAGCCCGTCCTCCATCGCATCAAGAAATTTTATCTGATCTGCATTTAGCAGCCCTTCGGCGCGCTGCTTCGCCTTCTCGCAGGCATCCTTGCTGCCTACGCCCTGCCTCGCTTCTGCCTTTACCACCTCGCGACCGAGCTTTATCTCATAGCCCAAGCGCTGCATACGATCTGCGATAACCGCGGTCGTAAAAAAGGTAAACCAGCCCGTCTCGGGATGCGAGTGGAAAAACCTGCGATCCCCGATCATCTCGCTCTTGAGCGCCTCTACTTTTTGTGCTATAGCATCCATCTTCTCTCCTTTATTTTTTAGCTAAGCTTAACATCGCCGCAGCCAGAACCTTCGTAGCGGCAAAGGCGTCGTGCCAGTTTATGCTTTCATTTACGTTGTGGCTGATGCCGTCCTTGCACGGCACGAAAAGCATCCCCACGCGATCCGCAAGCTCCGTCATATTCATCGCGTCATGTCCCGCACCGCTAGGAAGCCTCAGACTTGGAATTTTAAGCTCGTCGGCACAGCTCTCAAGCAGATCTATCATCTCCTCGCTTAGCTTTACGGGGCGATCCTTGATGAGATTTTTTAGTTCAAATCTACACCCTCTGCGAGCGCAAATTTCACCTATCGCGGCGCAAATTTTATCATCCGCTGCCCTAAGCGCATCCTCGTCTATATCGCGTATATCAAGACCTAGCGTGCAGGAGCCCGGGATCACGTTTAGCACGCCGGGTAGCGCATTTGCATAGCCCGTCGTTGCGACCGTGGTTTTGCCCTCCTTGGCGATCCTCTCCGCGCTTAAAACGATCTCGCTAGCGCAAGCTAGGGCGTCGCAGCGCATATCCATCGGCGTAGCGCCGCTGTGATCGGCCCTACCCTCGATCCGCAGCTCGTATCGCACGGGCGCGGCGATACCCGTGACGACGCCTACTGGGATGCCGCGTCGCTGCAATACCGGCCCCTGCTCGATATGAAGCTCGATATAGCTATGAAAGCTGGATTTTGGCAGGACGCAGTTTTTTAAATTTGCGGGATTTAGCCCGAAACTCTGCATCGCATCAAACAGCGAAATTCCGTCTTTATCCTTTAGCTCGCCCAGCCGCTGCCGCGATAGCTTGCCGCTAATTATCTTGCTGCCTACGGTCGCCATTTTAAAGCGGCTTGATTCCTCGCAAACAAATATGATGAGCTCCAGCGGTCGCGCAAACCTCTCTCCGCTATCTCGCACCGCGCGGATCGCCTCTAAAGCCGCCATGACGCCTAACGTACCGTCGTAAAAGCCGCCCTGCGGTACGCTATCGATATGCGAGCCAGCACTTACGGACGGTAGATCGGGATTTTTAACGTCCATAAATTTAGCGAAAATATTGCCCGTATCGTCGATTTTGATCTTGAAATTTTCTTTTTGAAGTAGCGATATGAGGAAGTCGCGCGCCTCTTTGTCCTCGCGCGAAAATGCAAGCCGCGTAAGCCCGCCGCCCGCTAAAGCCCCGAAGCGGCTTATCTGCTCGAACTCGCTTTTAAGGCGCTGCATGTTTATCTCCATAAATTCCCCTTTTCTTAAAAAATTTATGAATACGGCATTTTAATATTAAATTTATATAACAAAGCTGAAATTTACCTATCGCGGCGGCAAATAGGGCGCCAAAACGGCACGCGAGCAGAGCTGTTTTAAAAATAACGCTTAAATTTCATTTTGCCTTTTGGGCTTTAAAATCGCGACGAGCCTACTTAACTTCAGACTAAACGGATATAATTACCGCAAAATTTAACGAGGAGCAAGGATGGAACAGGGCTCGCTAGAGGGGCTTTATGAAAAGCTAAATGGGCTTAAAAGCGTGATAGATAAGGAGGAGTGTCTGTTTAGCGCGATAAGAGACGCCGTAGAAGCGGAAAATTTCGAATTTGCCGCGCAAATTTGCGACTTTGTGCTAAACGACGATTTTGAAAAATTCGGCGCGGTTTTAAGAACGAGAGCGCTCTTATGGCTCACGAACTACATCGCGCAAAATTTGAAAGAAAGCGAATACCCGAATTTCGACGACTTTACGGACTGCCTGTGGAAATTTAAATGGATAGTCTCGGGCGTCGCCAAAAGCTCCATGATAGAAAAAGAGCTCATAGACGAGACAAACGAAGCGATGCTGTTTTACTACGAGCGCATGGAGCTATCGCTGGCAGCCTACTACAAGGCCTTGATGAATCAAAACATCGTCATGGGCGATGCTAGAGAAGCAAAGGCAAACTACGAGCTGTGGAAAAAGCTCGCCAAAGACGATATGAGTGACTGCGAGGCGTGCGAGGCTAGCGATGAGATCGCGTATTTAAATTTTGCAGGCGAGCATGCAGCGGCGCTTGAGCTAGCCGCACCGATACTCTCAGGCGAACTAACCTGCTCCGAAGTACCGCACATAACCTACGCGCCGATACTTTTTAGCATGATAGCGCTAGGCAGGACCTGGGAGGCGAAAACCCTGCTACCCAAGGCCGTGGCGACGATCGAGTCAAATCCTCGCGTGATAAATCAGATCGCGCCGCTAATCGAAATCGCCGTTAGGCTGGATGAGCGCGAGACGGCGTTAAGCTTAGCTCGCAAACACTCGCACGCCATACTAGATAGCAACGACGATCTAAACGACCTGCGATTTTTCATCGCAGTTAGCGCGTTCGGCGATGAGGGCGACTATAAAACGGCTTTGGAGCTGGCGGGTAAATTTGACGCTAGAAATCAAAACTTCTACTACGCCGATTATCTGAATAAATTTTACGAGGAATTCGGAGTTTGAAATTTGACGGTTTAAAGACCTAGCACGCTTTGTCCATAAAGCAGAGCACCATTTCTCAAGCGCGTGCGGCGAGATAGTTTAAAATTTGCGGCTCGATACTACTCACGCTCGCAATGGCGAACGCGATAAAATTTACGCCGAACGGGCGTTGGCGACTCGTGCGGTAAATTTTATATCGCTTACTCGCGCACATCGGTAGCCGGTCGCCAAAATAAATCATAGAGCGCGCAATACTAAATTTAACTCGATCGCTACGTATGAAAGAAAAATATCGTGGCGGCGCATACCAGCGCTAAACCGCATGGACAAGAGCAAATATTTGCGGTAGCAAGACTCGTATTCTAAATTTCAGCCGCCGCAGAATATAAAATTTAAACCAACCCCGCTGTCAATCTCGCTGTAAAACATATGAGCGGCAACAATGGCGTATCTCGCGCCTTACTACTTAGATTTAGCGGCAAATTTAATAGTAAAATTTTAAAGCGTGGCACGATAAAATTTTAAAACAAAATTTCAAGTAGATTTTTAAATATAAAATTTCAAACGGAATTTTAAATGTAGAATTTCAAATAGAGCTTTAAAATTCCAAGAGTATCATCCCTTGGAATTTTAAATTCAGTGCTTGGCTAGGTAATTTGTGTCGTAGTTATTATCCACGAAATCGGGGTTGTTCATCATCCTAAGATGAAAATCGCGCGTCGATTTTATGCCGCCGATGATGAGCTCATCTAGCGCGACCTTCATTTTTGCGATCGCGCGCGCGCGGTCCTTGTCGTAGACGATGAGCTTGCCGATCATGCTGTCGTAGTAAGGCGGCACCGAGTAGCCCTCATAGACGTGGCTGTCCATACGCACGTTTCTGCCACCCGGAGCGACGTATTTTGTGATTTTGCCCGGGTTTGGCATAAAGCTTTTGGAGTCCTCGGCGGTGATACGGCACTCAAGCGCATGTCCGCTAAATTTTATCTCGCTTTGAGGCAGCAGCTTCTCACCCTGCGCGATGCGGATCATCCACTCGATCAGATCGAGCCCGCTTCGCATCTCGCTTACAGTGTGTTCGACCTGCAAGCGGGTATTCATCTCGATGAAATAGAATTTCTTATCCTTGCTGTCGTACAAAAACTCAAACGTTCCCGCACTTGCGTATCCGATCGCCTTAGCGGCGCGAACCGCCGTTTCGTGCAGGCTCTTTCGCGTAGGCTCGTCCAAGATCACGGCTGGGCTTTCTTCGATCAGCTTTTGGTGGCGGCGCTGCATCGAGCAGTCGCGCTCGCCGATATGCACAACATGTCCGTGCTCGTCGCCTAAGACCTGAACCTCGATGTGGCGCGGGTTTGTGATATATTTTTCCATATACATCGTGCCGTCGCCGAATGCACTCATCGCTTCGCTCTCTGCCGACCAAAAGAGCTTTTCGATATCCTCTTCGCGCTCGACCACGCGCATTCCGCGCCCGCCACCGCCGGCTGCGGCTTTAATGATGACCGGATAGCCGATTTCGGCGGCTAGCTTGCGTGCCTCTTCGACGCTTGCGATCGCGCCGTCGCTGCCAGGCACTACAGGGATGCCCGCGCGCATCATTACTTGCTTAGCCTTGCTCTTATCGCTCATTAAAGTCATCGCCTCGACGCTAGGGCCGATAAATTTAATGCCGTGCTTGGCGCAAATTTCGACAAAATTTTGGCTCTCGCTTAAAAAGCCGTATCCCGGAAATATCGCGTCGGCTTCCGTTAACTCGCAGGCCGTGATGATCGCGGGGATATTTAGGTAGCTATCGCTGCTACGCGGTCCGCCTATACAGACCGACGCGTCGGCGTATTTCACGTAAAGCGCGTCCTGATCAGCGGTGGAGTGCACGACGATGGCTTGCTTACCCATCTCTTGGATCGTGCGAAGCGCTCTAAGCGCTATCTCACCGCGATTTGCGATTAGAATTTTCTTAAGCTCCTTCATAGCTTCTCGACCTCAAACAGCGCCATAGCATATTCGACGGGCTGTCCGTCGTCGACGAGGGCTTTTTTGATGCGGCAGTCAAACTCCGCCTCGATCTCGTTCATAATCTTCATTGCTTCTATTATGCCGATCGTATCGCCCTTATGCACGACCTGACCTACGCTTACGAACTCTGCCGCACCGGGGCTCGGCGCCTTATAAAAAGTACCCACCATCGGGCTGTCGATCGTATCCATCGAGCCTTTTGAGGCGGGCTTATCACCCACGAGCACGTTTACCGCAGGCGCAGCAAGCTGCGGAGCGGGTGTCGGTGCGGAAAGCTGAGGCGTGCTCCCACCGCATGGGCCATATTTTTTTATCTCGATCTCAAAATCTTTATCTTTAATTTTTAGCTCGTTAATGCCTTGCTTCTCGCCGAAAAAGTCCATTAACTCTTTGATTTCTGCTTTTGTCATAAATTTCTCCTGAAAAAATTTGCGAAATTCTAGCTAAATTTTTATAATTGTTTCTTTAAATGGATTTTCACGGGAGCTTTTAAAAGGCGCGGCACGGAATTTGCGGCGGATTTGCGGACTGATTTTAGAATTTACGGAGCGAGATTTGCCTCGTTCATTTTAAGCTCGAACTTCGCAAGCGAGACACGGAATTTTGCCGCAAGGACGCAGGATGATTTTAAATCCTTTAAAAAATTTAACGCTTAATTTTACGACCGAAATTCTACGCCCAAGCCCCGAGCGCAAAAATTCCGCGCTTTGCTTTTCTTTAAAATTTTATACCGAAATTTTATTTTAAAACCTCGCGCCGAAATTCTATCCGCGCGAAGCCCTATGCGTTAATGTGTCGCAAAAAAGCTCTGAATTTTCGCTTTATCGCTCGTTTTGCTAAGGGCTAACATCAGCAGTACGCGCGCCTTTTGTGGATTTAGATTATCTGCGGTTAGAAAGCCAAGTTTTGCGTCGTCCACCTCCGAGCCAACGCTAGTGCTGCCGCTGCCTGTACGGCTTGAGCGCACAACGACCACGCCCGCTTCGCTAGCTTTTGCGAGCGCAGCCTGCAGATCCGGATATAAATTTCCATTGCCTACGCCCCCTACGATAATGCCCTTAGCGCCCTTTTGCACCGCTGCATCGACCAAATCGCCGCTATCTTGCGCGTGTCCATAGATGATATCGACGCGCGGGAAGGCTTTGAGATCCTTGATATTAAACTCGCTTGCGACGGTGTGTTTGCGAAGCGGCGCCATGTAAAAATTTACGATGCCGTAATTCACGGTGCCGATCTTGCCGGAATTCGGCGAAGCAAAGGCGGCGACATTAGTGGTGTTTGTTTTCGTAACCTCGCGCGCGGCGTGGATCTCGTCGTTCATCACTACAAGAGCGCCCTTTTCACGAGCGTTTTTATCTGCCGCGACAGCCACGGCGTTGTATAAATTAAGCGCTCCGTCCGCGCTCATCGACGTAGAAGGCCTCATCGCGCCCACCAAAACGATCGGTTTTTTAGATTTTACTACCAAGCTTAAAAAATACGCCGTCTCCTCCATCGTATCGGTTCCGTGCACGATGACGACTCCGTCGACGTCATTTTTGGTAAGCAGTTCGCTTACGCGGTTTGCGAGCTTGAGCCAAATTTCATCGTTCATCTCCTGCGAGCCGATATTTGAAATTTGCTCGCTTTTAATCGTAGCTAAATCCCCCAGCTGCGGTACTGCGGACAAGATCTCTTCTACGCCCTTAGAACCTACGGTATAATTGCCCTCCGTGGCACTTGCGCTGCTTCCCGCGATCGTACCGCCGGTAGCTAAAATATAAATATTTGGCTTCGCAGCAGCCAAAGATGACGCGATAAAAAACGTAATGAACGCAAATTTCTTGAGTAGCTCCATAATTGCTCCTTAAAAAGTGATAAAATTTTTATAATTTAAGCAAAATTCTAGCATAAAATTTTTATTATATTTTATTTTACTGCTATAATGCGCGGAAAATTTTTTAATTATTTGAAGGAAATTTTATGGGACTGAAAAGCGATAAATGGATCAGACAGATGTCGCAGCAGCACGATATGATAGCGCCCTTTTGCGAGGAAAATATCGGTCGCGGCGTCGTTAGCTACGGACTTTCCAGCTACGGATACGACATCAGGGTCGCAAGAGAGTTTAAAATTTTTACAAACGTCGGCGGAACGGTCGTCGATCCTAAAAATTTCGACGCAAAAAACGTCGTGGATTTTGAGGGCGACGTCTGCATCGTGCCGCCGAATTCCTTCGCGCTGGCGCGCACTATCGAGTACTTCAAAATGCCGCGCGACGTGCTTGCGATCTGCCTGGGCAAAAGCACCTACGCGCGCTGCGGCATCATCGTAAACGTAACGCCCTTCGAGCCCGGTTTTGAGGGACACATCACGATTGAAATTTCCAACACCACGCCGCTGCCTGCAAAAATTTACGCGAACGAAGGCATCGCGCAGGTTTTGTTTCTGCAAGGAGATGAGCCGTGCGAGGTGAGCTACTGCGACAAAAAGGGCAAATACCAAAGCCAAAAGGGCATCACGCTGCCTAGAATTCTAAAGGATTAAACAATGAAAAATTTAATCATCGTAGAATCCCCCGCAAAAGCCAAAACGATCAAAAATTTCTTAGGCGACGATTACGACGTCATCGCGTCTAAAGGCCATATTCGCGACCTTCCTAAAAAACGCTTCGGCATCAAAATCAAAGATAAAAGCTTCGAGCCCGAATACGAAATCAGCGCCGATCATGATCATATCGTAAAGCAGATAAAGACGCTCGCCAAAAAGGCGGATCAAATTTACCTCGCGACGGACGAGGACCGCGAGGGCGAGGCGATCGCCTATCATATCGCAGCTTCGATCGGCAAGCAGGCGCAGGATCTGCCGCGTATCGTATTTCACGAGATCACCAAAAGCGCGATCTCAAACGCGCTAAGCTCGCCGCGCAAGCTTAATATAGCAAGCGTAAACGCCCAACAAGCGCGCCGCCTGCTCGATCGCATCGTGGGCTACAAGTTAAGTCCGCTTTTAAATTTAAAGATCCAGCGCGGCTTAAGCGCAGGTCGCGTCCAAAGCGCCGCGCTTAAAATCGTCGTCGATCGCGAGCGCGAAATTTTAAATTTTAAGCCGGTAGAATTTCACAGCATCGACGCGGTTTTTAAAAAGGACTTAGAAGCCGAGCTCGTGGAATTTCGCGGCGAGAAGATGGAAAAGCTCTCGATCAAAAACGCGGCGCAGGCTAGCGAGATCGTCTCTGAGCTGCAAAAAGACAAATTTAGCGTAGAGAGTATCGAGAGCAAATCGCGCAAGACGAACCCCTACCCGCCGTTTATGACCTCGACGCTACAGCAGGCGGCGAGCACGGCTCTGGGCTTTAATCCGCGCAAGACGATGAGCCTCGCACAGAGCCTTTACGAGGGCGTCAATACCAAAAACGGCGGCGCGATCACCTATATGCGAACCGACTCGCTAAATATCGCTAAAGAAGCGATTGCGGCGGCTCGCGAGCTCATAGGGCAGCGCTTCGGCGAAAAATATCTGCCCAAAAGCCCGAATTTATACGCTACCAAAAGCAAAGGCGCGCAGGAAGCGCACGAAGCAATAAGGCCTACCGATCTAAAGCTTACCCCCGAGCTCGCGCAAAAAATCTTGCCTCGCGACGAATACCGCCTTTACGCGCTCATCTACAACCGCTTCGTAGCCTCGCAGATGAGCCCGAGCGTCTCGCAGATCCAAACGATCATCGTGCGCGGCGAAGCGGGCGCTTTTAAGATCAGCGGGCGCAAGGTGGAATTTGACGGTTTTTACAAGGCTTACGGCGATCTGGATAAGGATAAAATTTTACCGAGCCTTAGTGCGGGCGATGCGATGAGCCTGCAAAGTCTAAGCTCGCAGCAGCACTTCACCGAGCCGCCGGCGCGCTATTCGGAAGCAAGCCTCATCAAGAAGCTCGAAAGCCTCGGCATCGGCAGGCCCTCGACCTATGCGCCTACCATCTCGCTGCTTACTGCGCGCAACTACGTAAATATTGAGCAAAAGCACCTGGTGCCGAGCGAGATCGCCTTTAAGATCACCGAGATGCTGGAGCAAAATTTTAAAAATATCGTCGATAGCGAGTTTACCTCCAAAATGGAAGAGAAGCTCGACGACATCGCCGAAAACAAAGCGGACTGGCAGCAAATTTTGGCGGATTTCTACTACCCTTTTATGGACGAGATCGCCAAAGGAAAAACCTCGATCGCAAGCCAAAAGCTAGCCGAAAAGATCGGCGAAACCTGCCCGAACTGCGGCGGCGAGCTACTTAGGAGGCAAGGAAGATTCGGCGAGTTCATCGCTTGCTCGAACTATCCGAAGTGCAAATACTCGCGCAACGTGGACGCTAACGCCGAAGGGGCGTGCGAGGAGAAGGCGGCGCCCGAAGTGTTAGAT
The DNA here is from genome assembly GCA_963522285.1 of uncultured Campylobacter sp. Taxonomy (GTDB): domain Bacteria; phylum Campylobacterota; class Campylobacteria; order Campylobacterales; family Campylobacteraceae; genus Campylobacter_B. Next base: position 136,781 of record CAUQWV010000002.1, on the reverse strand, counting down.
GAGAAATGCCCGCAGTGCGGTAAAAATTTAATCAAGCGCAAGGGCAGATACGGCGAGTTTATCGCTTGCGAGGGCTATCCGAAGTGCAAATACTCGCGCAAAATCGAGGGCGCGGCGAAGGAGAAAAAACCGCTGCTCTCCACGGGCGTTAAGTGCCCGAGCTGCGGCACGGGCGAGATCGTCGAGCGCTTCTCCAGACGCGGCAAATTTTACGGCTGCACGAACTACCCAAAATGCGGCTTTGTGAGCAACTACGCGCCGATTGCACGCGCGTGCCCACAGTGCGGCAACTCATACATGCTCCGCAAAGAGCTGAAAAAAGGTAACTTCGCCGAGTGCCCGCAGTGCAAGCTTAAAGAAGAGATCGATTGATAATAGGCGTCATCTCGGACTCCCACCCTGAAATGGAGGTCGTCGCAAGCGCCATAGAGTGGCTGCTCGCGCGCGGAGCGGATCTGCTCGTGCACGCGGGCGACATCGTTGCGATCGAGACGCTGCGGCTTTTGCGACAAAGCGGCAAGCCCTACTTCGCGGTTTTAGGAAACAACGACGAAGCGCTTACCGAGTTTAAAAATGAGTTCAACCTACGGGGTGAGCCCTTCTATACGGAGTTTGCCGGGCTGCGACTAAAAATCATGCACCATCCGTTTTATCTCTTTGACGAGGAGCCCGCAGCGCAAAATGAAGCAGACGGGCCAAGCTTCGCCGCGGATTTTGGCTCACGCACAGACACGGATCGCGCGATAAATTCTCGCAGGAATTCCGACGCGAGCCTAGCTAAAAATTTAAGCTTAAGCGACGAAACAAATCGCAGAGAAATTTTAGGCTCAAGCTGTAGGACAGATCGCGGGGAAATTTTAATCTCAAATTCTAAAGCAGCGGATCACGTAATAAATTTAGCCGCACCGAATGTGAGCTTAAATTTGACTGTAAGTTCGGGCTCGGACGCAAACGACGAAGGCAAAAATTCCGTCCGAAATTCTAAATCAAATTTCTCCGCCACAGATTTAGACATAAACCCGTACTCGGGCGCTACGCGAAATTCTACGCCGATACGAGTCGCAAGCGGCGTGGCATATCAAAGCCCCGTCACAAAAATAGGGGCTGTAAATCCCATCGTAGATAAAAATTACCTGACGGCGGCGTATCGGGGCTTTATTACGATAAGCTCGAGCTACGACGCACAAAATTTTACCCTTTATTGCGGCAAAAATTCCGACCGAAGCCAAAGCGAAAATTCTGCGCCCGCAATCCTTAATCAAATTCCAGGCGCTCTTATCAAAAGCAAAAATTTCTCTCCGAGCTTCGCCGCACCCAATCTAAAATCTGCGCTACGCAGCGATAATAATTCTATCCAAAATCTCAGCGGGAATTCCGTTCAAAATTCTAATTCCGCAGCTCAAGCCACGCAGGATTTAAACTTTGCGGCGACATATAAAAGTGCGATTCTCACGGCGCCGAGCGTAAAATCCGCTTCGCTTCCAAATTCCGTGCTGCCTCAGAATTTTACCTCATCGCAAAATTTCGTCCTACCGCCAAACTCCGCGAGAGAGGGCTGCGAAACGCCACTCAGATACGTTAAAATTTACGACCGCACCAGTTTTTTCGCTGCGGTAGCGGATCGCTACGTCACATCGATGGATTACCGACGATACGGCAGCGACGAATCGAAAGGGCTTGCTGATAAGCAGGGTATATCAAAAAACGGCACATCGGCAAATGGTCGCAGCGTAACGGCAGATTGCCACAGCATACCGGCGCACCAAAACAGCGCGATGAAAAATCGAAACGCCGCAGTGACGGATTGGCGCGATGTATCGATAGATAAAAACGCTACGGCGGCGTATCGGCAATGTGCGGCGGTGAGTTATTGTTACACGGCAGTGAATCAAAACACTTTAGCGGCGCAAAATTTAAATTTACGGCGCGCTCGTGTTAAATCCGGGCGAGATTTGCGGGCACAAAAGCGGCTTTTCGGTTTGCCTGTGTTGTGGTACAAGAGCGAAAATTGCGCGCATCTCGTCTCCGTTCGCAGCGCAAAGAACTATAAAGCGACCGAAAGGAAGTCTTGAAATGATACGAAAAGCCCCTGGAGCAGCCAGAGAAAATGCTAGAAAGATGCGAAAAAATTCTAAAACAGCGCGGAAAAATATAAAAGGGTGCGAGGCCAAAGCGTATGAATGAAATTTACGTCCTAATCGCGCTATCGTTTTTGATCTTTGCTTCGCCCTTTTTGGCTAGCTTAGCTAGAATTCCGCTCTCGCCTATGGAGATCATGCTTGGCATCATAGCCGCAAATTTAGGGCTTTTGCCGCCAAGCGCAACCTTCGATCTAGCCGCTCAGATCGGCTTTTGCTACCTTATGTTTTTGGCGGGCTGCGAGGTGGATTTCCGCGCGCTGCTTGCGATGCCGCGCAAAATTTTGCGGCTGATCCTAATCTTTTTGGCGCTGCTTTATATCCTAAGCGCGCTTGCGGTTTGGATATTTGAGCTGCCGCAGATGCTTATCATCGCAGCGCCTCTGATGAGCGTCGGGCTGCTTTCGGCGCTGTATAAGGAGTACGGCAAGGACCAAGCGTGGCTCAATCTCGCAATGCCTGCGGGCGTGATCGGCGAACTCATCAGCATCGCCGCCCTCACGGTGGGCGGCATCTACCTTAAAAACGGCTTCGGCGTGGAGATGGCGCTTCACATCGGCGCGCTTTTGGGCTTTTCGGCGGCAGCCTTGGCTGTTTTTAAAGGGCTTGAAATTTTATTTTGGTGGTTCCCTGCGCTAAAAACGGTCATCATGCCCAAATACGACAAAAACGAAAAGGACGTGCGATTTGCGATGGCGCTGTTTTGCCTCATCTGCGCGGGGGTGATGCTTTTGGGGCTTGAGGTCGTCATTGGCGCCTTCATCGCAGGCACGTTTCTGCCGACCTTTTTCTCTCACAAGGACGACCTCATCGAGAAGCTATCGTCGTTCGGCTTTGGCTTTTTGGTGCCGATATTTTTCATACACACCGGAGCTGTGATCAAGCTAGAAGCGCTCCTTATGCCCGGAATGATGAGCTTTGCCGCGAGCCTAGCGGCGCTAATGTTTGGCATCAGACTGCTTGCGAGCGCTACGTTTTTAAGCACCCTGGGGCGCAAAGGCGCGGTGCTTTTCGCGCTATCGTTATCTATGCCGCTAACCCTCGTCATCGCCACGGCGACGCTTTTTTACTCCACCGCCGCGATATCGCAAGAGATATACTTCGCGATGATCATCGCCTCGCTCATAGAGGCGCTCGCGTCGATGATTTTGATAAATTTTATTTACAAGAAATTTTAGGGCGGGAATTTTATAATTTTGAAATTATAGGATTTTGGAATTTTAGAATTTTAAAATTCTGCGAAATTCTAGAATTCTATGAAATTTGATTTTATGCGGGACTAAAATGGAGTTAAATTTAAAGCTCTATTTTGCGCCGCAATCGGTTAGATCTTGAAGTTCCATAGTGTAGTTTTCTTTTTGCCATGTTCCAGCATAGCCATAAACTTCCAAAATTTTGAATAGCAAAGCTACTATATCTTTTTTGGGAAGAGTATTTGCGCTTTTTGGATTTAGTTCCAAAAGCTGCCAAATTCTATGAAACTTTTTACCTTCATCGAATATATAATCCAATGTGACCTCAATAATTTCACCTTTATGATATAAAATCCAAATGCCTTTAGCGAGGCTTACATGATCATAGTCTGGATCAGGAAAGCTATATACGGGCATTAGCCAATAATCCGCATTTCGATCAATAGTCCAATCAAGCTCGTTAATAAAAGTCTCATAGTATGGATTATATTTGTAATAAATTTCGCTCAATCCATACTTCTCATCATCCTCTTTAGTGATGATTGTATTTTCAAACGCCATCTGCGCTCCTTGGAATTTAAAATTTAGCGTGCAAGCGGAAATTTCAAGTGCAAATTTATGCAAAATCTGCGACGCAGCCAAAAACGGCAAGCATGGAAATTCCAAACTCGCCGCGCTTAAAGATGGATCGGCGAGATTGCCGCGACCGCCAACTCACTCATCGCGGATATACTTGCTTCCGCTAGCCGCGGCAAAGCAAACGCGGCTCGTTAGCAAAGCTATCAATAAAATTAATCGCAGTAACCCATCCGCAAAATAGCATAACTGCACGATTTGCGGACGGGCTAATAAAACCAAAGCGAGCCGATTAAAATTTAAGCTTTAGCTTGCGGCGCTTAAAAACCGATTAAGCTTAGACGCGGTGCGGGCGGTGTACCGCGACGCGGCGTCTAGGCTTTAAGCTACATTAAGACCGGAATTTTGGTCTTTTGCAGGAAGTATTTCGACGCGCCGCCTAAGAAGATCTCCTTGATGCCGCTGTCTGAGTGCAAGCCCGCGACGATTAGATCGAAATCGCCCGCGTCGGCGTACTCTAGCAGCACCTGCCCCGGGATCTTACCCTCGACGTTTAATGCCTCGAAAACGTCGATTTTAATGCCGTGTAGAGCTAGATAATCGCTTATGCGGCGCTTCGTTTCGGCAAGATCATCCTGAAGGTAGTGATTTGCGGTAATGACGGTGATAGATTTGGCACGCTGCAAAAGCTCCAGCCAATTATCGAGCGCTCGCGCAGACGCCGCAGTGCCGGTAAGCGAGACTAAAATTTTATCCGCCTTGAACTCCTGCAGCTTGCGCGGTATGACGATGCAAGGCTTGCCGCTTTTGGTGACCGCCGCCTCAAATGTGCCCGTGATAGAGCCCGTAGGCGGCACGGAGACCAGCACCAAATCGCAATATTTGGAGTATTTCTCGACCAGCTCGGAGCGGATACCTACCATATGCCTCAAAGCGGCGCTATTTGGGACGTGATCGTCGTCATTTTGATCTAAGCCAAGCTTGGCGCATTCAGCATCGAAGATCGCTTTGATCACCTCGCGCTCGGCCTGCATTTCATCGCCCGCAGATTTTAAAAACTCCTCCATCAGCACGCCGCCTTTTAGCGTCATGCGGACGTTGTAGATCATCTTAGGATCGAGCTGGCACGCCATTATGTTGATGTGCGTGCCGAAAAATTTATTCACTAGCAGCGCTCCGTGTATACGCTCTGCCAGCTCCTCGCCGCCGGCGATAGGGAAAAATATCTTTTTAAGCTGCATCTCATACTCCTATTAAAATTTTAAGCCAGTTCCAGTGAAATTTTAGAGCCTTTCTGATCGGTCACGCGCACTCGCACCACGTCGCCCGCCTTGTAAGGCGTCGTGATAAATTTAGCGCGCAGCAATCCGTCCACGCCGTCTCGCAGCGAGATAAAGGTGCCGAAATCCAGTACGCTTTGCACCACGCCGTCAAACTCCTCGCCGATCTGAAATTTTACCTCTTTGCGTTCACCGCGCGGCTTGCGAAAATCGCGAGAATTTGAGACTATCGATAAAATTTTCTCTTTCGCGCCCAATACGCCGCTAGCTTTGGCGCCTTGGATCTTAACCTCGCCCTTTTCGCGATCCAGATCGATATTTACGCCGAAGCTTTCGGTAATCTCTTTGATGACCTTGCCGCCCTGGCCGATGATGTCGGGGATTTTGCTCGGATCGACGCTAAAAATTTCAAGCTTCGGAAGCACGTCCCTATTTATAACGATCGCTGCATCCGCCTGCTCCATAAGGCCCAAAATATGCGCGCGAGCCTGCTTTGCCTGCGCGAGAGCCTCTTTTAAAACCTCTAAGCTGATGCCGCCGAGCTTGATATCCATCTGAAGCGCGGTGATACCCTCATAGGTGCCCGCGACCTTGAAATCCATATCGCCGTCGTGATCCTCAAGCCCCATTATGTCGGTTAGCACGGCGTGTTTTTCGCCCTCAAAAATCAAGCCCATCGCGACGCCCGCAACGAGCTTTAGCGTAGGCACGCCCGCCGCCCGAAGCGATAGCGCGCCGCCGCAGACCGAAGCCATCGAGCTTGAGCCGTTGCTCTCTAAAATTTCGCTCACTACGCGGATAGACTGCGGCGAGTTTAGATCGATACTCGGATATAGCGCTCTTTTAGCTAAATTTCCATGCCCCAGCTCGCGTCTGCCCGGGCTTTTGAGCGGGCTTGCTTCCCCGACGCAAAAGCCCGGGAAGTTGTAGTTAAACATAAATCTATCGCTGATCGGCTCAAGCTGCGTTAGGCTGTCACTTAGCTGCGCGTCGCTATCACCGCCCAGCGTGGTGACGACTAAAGCCTGCGTCTGCCCGCGCGTAAATAGGCAGCTCCCGTGCGCGCACGGCAGGATATTTGTCTCGATACTGATCGGGCGCACCTCATCAAGCGCGCGTCCGTCGGCTCTGCGGTGATCCTCGATGATCTGCGTGCGGATGATGCCGCGCTTATACTTGCCGATGACGCTGGAGATCACCTCTTTGCTCCACTCGTTTTGCGCCGCGACCTCGGTAGTTAAAATTTGATCCACGATTTTATTCAGCTCGGTAGCGCGCTCGCTCTTTGCCATCTGATTGATCGCCGCTTTGACGGCGTCTTTGTAGTTCGCGTCGATGAAATCTGCGATATTCTCATCCTCGATCTCGGGCTTGTATTCTAGGTTCGCATCCGGTTTTTTAAGCGGCAAAAAAGCCTCTTCATAGGCGCCCGAGCCCGCACTTATCGCCTTTGCGGCAAAATCGATCGCATCTACCATCAGATCTTCGCCAAATTCATTCATCTGTTGCGCGCCGCCCTTAATCTGCGGCAAAGAGCGCATCTCGATCATCAAAAGCTCATCGCCGACGCCTGCTACGTAAAGATCGAGCGCGCTAGCTCTAAGCGCGGAGTTGCTCGGATTTAAGATGAAGCTTCCGTTTTGATAGCCTATGCGCACGCCGCAAACGGGCGCTTTAATCGGGATGTCGCTAAGATACAGCGCCGCAGACGCCGCATTAAGAGCGACGACTTGCAGATCGACCTCCGGATCTGCCGATAGCACGTAAACTACGATCTGCGTCGGATATGCGTATCCCTTTGGAAAGAGCGGGCGCAGCGAGCGGTCTATGATGCGGCTCGTTAGCGTCTCAAAATCGCCCGGCTTGGTCTCGCGCTTGATATAGCCTCCGGGGATTCTGCCTGCTGCGTACATCTTTTCGATATATTGAACGGTAAGGGGTAAAAAGTCCTCCTGCACCTGCGTCTCTTCGCGCGCTACGGTAGCGAGCACGACGGTATTTTTTACACGCAAAAGCGCCGCACCCGCGGCTTGCTTTGCGACCTTATTGATATCGAAAATTTCGGTATTGCCATTTACTTCAATTTTGCACTGCATTAATTTTCTCCTTGTTTTTGTTAGTCTCGTGAAACGGCAGATAAAGCGGGCATTTGTTTAAAATTTGCATTATCTCCTCCGCGCTTGAGAGCGTTTTTTCTTTGTAATAAAAATCCACGTTCACAAAATCTCTGATCTTGTGAACGGCATAAATTCCATCTACTAGCATGGCGATCTCGTCTGCATTATCGCTGCCGATAACGGGCGTGGCATAAAAGATCGCTTTGGCGTTTAAGCTCACGAGCGTCTTTATGCAAGTAAGTGTGGTCAGTCCACTCTCACACCCCTCATCTACCAAGATGACGTTTTTTTTCTCCAAATTTCCCAAAAGCTCGCCCTTGCGAAATTTATACATGTTTTTTAAAATTTTCTCCTCATAAAGTCTGTTCGCCTGCCCGTAAACATAATCCAGGCTGATGCCAAAGCTTCGCACGAGCTCATCCACCATCACGATCTCTTGGGTTTCACTTACGCACGCGATCGCACATTCCGGATTATTTGGCGCCAAAACGGGCTCTGTGAATAAAAACTCATAAGCAAGCCCCAGTTTTAAAGCAAGATGGTTTGCGATAGGAAGCGACTCCAGGGACTGGGCGATTATTAGAAAATTATCGTTTTTTATCACCGTAGCGGGTAAAATTTCGGCGAGTTTCATCGCGGCGTCGATTTGGTTTTCAAACATCAGCTCGGTTCTAGGCGTCATTTGTTTTCGCTTCCGTATTCACTATCTACCGAAAAATCATACCCTACTCCGCCGAACGGATAGAAATTTACGAGAAAGTAAATTCCGCGCTCCTTGCTTGCTTTACTATAGCCCGCCGTACTGGTATTTTTAGGCTCAATATCCTCTTGATACACAAAAGAGTAATTCCAACACTTGCGCGTATGAGAAAGTCCCACACGCCACATTTTAGAATAAGATCGCTCCAAGTCGTAATCCCAACGCCCAAAAATTTTATTATTCCTAGGTAAATTTACCGAAGCATTTACGATGCCGTAGTTATCTTTCGTATAGCGTTTAGGCTCCATGCTAAGTTTTTCATATTCGTAAGCGTGACTAAGTCCAAAGCTAAAATCGTCGTTGGAGTAGTTGGCGTAGGTATAGACCTTATCGAAGCTTTTATATTTATGCGAGTAGGTAAAGCGGTTTCCGATATTTAGCCCATTTGCAAAATACGCATCGATGCGGTGTTCTAGATCGTCGAACTCGTGATCGTCGAAGTCATATCGCTGCTTGACGCTATGGCGTAAGAATTTACGTCCGTCTTCATTATAAAAAAACTGCGTCATACTTAAAGCTGCATTTTCGTGGGTGTATTCGTCACTAAGCTCACTTAAGAAGTTATCCTCCCAATAAAGCGAGTCTTGCAAGTTACCCAGCCGTGAGCGATCTACTGCGCCGCGAGCAAGGTCGTATTTATACTGATGATACTTTAAAATTCTATCCTCTATATCGCCTTGCTGCCAGCTTGGAATTCTAAAATCCGCCCTCCAGCTCATCGTATGATACAAGCTATCGTAAGCCCTGGCTACGTCAGTGTAGAGTGAAAGCTCGGTGTATTGATTAGCGTAGAAAGTGCTTTTATCCTCGCCAAGATCGCCGTTTGCGTAGTAGAATTTATCGTGCCAATCGATATTGGTCATATACACTCGCTCGGTAAAGGCGAAATTTAAATAATCCGCCAGTAGTGGCGTGCTTATACTAATCGGTACGTCAAACTCGTATTGGCGAGCAGTCGCGCCCTCCCATCTGGTGTAATTACGCGCTTTTGCATCAAGCGAATAGATCAAATTTGGCAGCCCCAAATCATTGCTAAATTTATGATATTGCAGCGTCGGAAGCTCTTGGACGGTATCTTCGTTGCGGAAGGTATTATCGGCGTTTAGCTTGCTTGTATCGATGTAGTAGCGTCCGTAAGCGCCAAAATAGTGCTCGTCTGAGGTCAAATAATAATTCAGCCGCGAAGTTACGAGCGAATTATCCGCATCGTTGCCAAGGCCGCCCTTTTGTTTGAGATCGTAATACTCCAGATCATTTAACTGCGTAAAGTCGATCCATAAATTTTCGCGCAGATCGCCGTCTAATAAATAGGTCGCAAGCTTGCTGCGATCGTATTGCACTTCAAAGCCATGGTGACGCTCGTTTTTGTATTCGAGGCGTTTTTGCGCCCGCGAGAAGTTATCGAAAACTCCACCTCTAATCTCGCCGTAAGAATACGGCGATTCCGTAAATCGAAATGTCCCGTATACGCCAAAGCCCCTACGCGTGCGCACCTGCGGATCGAGCTGAAAATCCCAGCTATCGTAAGGCGCGAAATAGATCGGCTGTTTATAGTAAATTCCTTCCTTGCTGATGTAGCCGGCCTCTGGAGGCAGCAAGCCCGTGCGGCGCGTGCGGTCGGTCGGGAAGCCGAAATACGGCAGATAGAGCACCGGCACGTTGCCCACGTAAAATCTCGGATTGAAAAGATGGAGGAATTTACTCTCTTTATTGAGCATGCCGCTGCTAAATTTGATGCGCCAATCAGGATCGGTGACATTGCAGCTAGATACGCTGGAGCCCTCCACGCGGTAATACTCGCTGTCGCTGCAGCTGGCGTCGTTTTGCATCCAAAGCTCGGAGTCCTTGTCCATCATAAAATTTACGTCGGCTTGCTGCTTATCGTTTTTCAGATCGATTTTGACGTGCTGCGCACGCGTAGTTTCGCTGCTACCGCGCATCGCGTTGACGTTACCAAAAAGCTCGATAATGCCGTTTTGCTCGTCATAGGTAGCGCGATCGGCGGTGATAAAGTAGTCCTGCGAATACACCGTTACGTTGCCGCTCGCCTCCGTCAAAAAGCCGTTTTTCTCGACATTATCTGCTATAAGCTCGACGTCTTGGACCTTTGCGCTCGCACTACTTGCTAAAAGAGCGCTAAAACTAAGCGCTAGAATTTTAAATTTTTTACTCTTTTTCAATCTCTACCACCAATGTTTTCGCCGCCATATCATGCAGGCTCTGACGCGAGTTCGTAAAAAGCGCCACCAAAAATCCCATATAAAAGATCATCTCGCTTATCAACCTAACCGCCGCGCGGATCGCTGCCGTAGCGATATCCATAGAGCCGCCGCCAGCGCGGACGCAGTAAATTTTAACCGCGAGCTTGCCTAGCGTCGCGCCGTATAGATAGACAAAAATCGCTTGATATAAAAATTTTATTATCGCGTAATGCAAAATGAATTTCGACGCGATCTTTTGTACCTCAAGATTGCTTCTGCTCTGCACCGCAGCCATGGTCTCGGGCTCGTCGATGACAAGCAGCACGATAGTAAAAAGCGTCGCTAAGATGATCTCGTCGATACCAAATGCGATTACGCGCTTGCCAAGCGGAGCGATGCTCAAATTTTATCTCTTAAGGCTTGATACGCGATATCGCGCCTATACTGCGCGCCGCTAAATTTTATATTTTCGCAAAGCGCGTAAGCCGCATCGCGCGCCTGCTTTAGGCTCTGTGCGACGCCCACGCTTACCAAAACGCGCCCGCCGCTAGCGTAAATTTGCCCCTCTCGCTCACTCACGCCTGCATAGCAGATATGGGCTCCCGCGGGAATTTCGCCGACCTCGATCAAAGCAGGCTGCGAAGAGCCGTAAGGGTAGCGCTCGCTAGCCATTACGACGCCCACCGCAAATCGCTCTTTTAAGCTTATGCTACTTAGCTTGCCTACGGCGGCGTTGTATAAAATTTCGCTCAAATTTCCGTCAATTAGCGGCATCAAAACCTCGCACTCCGGATCGCCGAAGCGGACATTGTACTCCAGTACGTAAGGCTCGCCGCCCACGATCATAAGCCCCACGAACAGCACGCCGCAAAAGGGCGCACTCTGCTGCCTCATCCCTTTTAGCGTGGGCGCGACGATCTCGCTTTCTACTCTTTTTATCAGCGCGGCATCCGCTAGCGGGCTTGGCGCATAAGCTCCCATACCGCCGGTGTTTGGGCCAAGATCGCCGTCAAGCAATTTTTTGTGATCCTGCGCTACGGGCAGGCTTACAAAATTTTCCCCGTCGCAGATCGCAAAAAAGCTCAGCTCGAAGCCCTCTAAAAACTCCTCCACGACGACGCGCTTGCCTGCTTCGCCGAAGCTTTCGCCGCTTAGCATATTCGCAGCGGCTTTTTTAGCTTCATCTTTGGAATTTGCGATGATGACGCCCTTGCCCGCACACAGACCGTCCGCTTTGACCACTACGCGGCCGTTTAGAGTATCGATAAATTTTGAAATTTCGGATAGATCGTCGCTGCTTAGAAATTTTGCAGTTTTGATATGATTTCGCGCCAGAAAGTCCTTCATATAGGCTTTAGAGCCCTCAAGCTTCGCCGCAGCGGCGCTGGGGCCAAATATCGCAAGACCTTGCGTTTTGAAAATATCCACGATGCCTTTTGTAAGCGGCTCTTCGGCGCCTACGACGGTAAGAGCTACGTCGTTATTTTTGGCAAAGAGCGCGAGTTCATTAAAATCTTTTAAATCTAAATTTTTACCGAGCGCCTTTGTAGCGCCGTTTCCCGGAGCAAAATACAGATTTAAAACGTTTTTATCCTCGCGAAGTCTTAGCCCGATCGCGTATTCTCTACCGCCGCCGCCGATTATTAGGATATTCAATGAAGCCTCCGTAACGTAAAAAACCCAAGTGAGCGTTGCGTAAAAAGAATCGGCTCAAACAAAGCCAATCTTGCAACTAGGAAAAATCTCTAGGTCGCAACCCGTAACTTTTAAAAAAAAGCTCGAGCCGAGCCGCGTCACACGGACCTCTCACGTCGTCGCTTATACAAATATGTTGAACCCTCATATAAAACGCTCTCGCTTCACCCAGGCTTGGGCAAAATTATAGTCAAAATTTGCTTAAACTATGGCAAAAGCGCCAGATCGACGCAGGATTTTATCGACATTCTTTCGCAGATTATCGGCTCGCAAAACTCGCTCAAAACGCTCGCCGTCGTCTTGCCGATACAGATCGCCTTGTAGCTCCCGTCCCAGCCGAAATTTACGGTAAAGCCGCGGACGTTTTTAGGCGAGGTAAAAATCAGCGTGCTGCCCCGCGGCGGCTTTGCGGCGGCAGGCAGGCTAAGGATGCAATTTTCGTAGGCGATCACGCTTTGCAGCCGCACGCCTGCGTCAAGCAGGATCTGCTCCAGATTCGACGCCGTTTCGCGAGCGCGCAGATACAGCGCGTCTGCGCCTTGCAAGAGCGGCGCGATCTCCGCGGCAAACTCATTTCCGTGCCCGTGTAGCGCCGTGTAGATATCGCGAAATCCAAACTCGCGCGCAGCCGCAGCGCACGGCTCGCCGATAGCGTAAACGGGCGTATCTAAATCAAGTGAAATTTCATTAAATTTTATCGCCGCCACCGCATTTTTGGAGGTAAAGGTTAGTGCGCCCGTATGCGCAGGCAGGCTAAATTTGAGAAATTCTATCTTGCAGACCGCAAGCTGCCTCACCTGCGGATGATCAAATCTCGTATTAGACACCAAATATATCAAAACGCCCTCCATGTTTAAATTTGCTTGAGCCTCGCCCCTGCCTTCACGACGCGTAGAAACGAAAAAATGCCGCTTCATTTGCTTTGATTAAATTCCGTTCGCGCCCTATCGATTACGTGCATGCCGCTTAATGCTTAAATTTGCTTCGATTAAATTCCGCTCTCTAAAAATCCGATCCGCCGTCATTAATGTTTGAATTTAAATTCAATTCTACTCCGCGCCGCCTTCGACACCAGTTAAAACTCGCCCACAAAGCCCGCTCACACCTTTTCATCCGCACTCAAGCAACCTAGCGGCGGCACGCTTTTTTAAAATTTTATCTCACGCCTAAATTTATAACCAAGCACTCCACTTTGCGCCGACTCGGTATTTTAAATTTAACTTTATAACCTCAAGCGCCCACTCTAAAGCCAGCTTAGGACGCACTATCATTTTTAAATTTGCGCAGTAATCACCCGCGGCGAACACTTAAAACACTGCCGCGAGGCGCGCTCCGCACACAGCTAACGCGCCGCCGCTCGCTAATCCCGCCCAGCCCGTGCATGTATCCACACAGACCGCCGAAGTTTCAAATTTAAAGACACGACTGCAAAATTCTAAAATTTTGCCACCTTAGCCCTCAAATTTCGATATCGGGCCCTATCCTTCTATTTCGCAGGTCTCAATCAGCGCGACCTCGCCCAAACTTAGCACTAAAATTCGTCCGAGCATCCGTGCGGTACTTAGCTCCTTAAATTTATCCCTTCAACCACTCGTTTAAATTTTCAATCTGCGCTGCTACGCTCTCATTTGCCGTGCCTCCTTGCGACTTGCGCGCCTCCTTAGAAGCGTTTAGATCAAGAAATTTAACCGCACCCGCGCCCAAGCTTTCATCCACGCTAGCAAGCTGCTGCGCGTTTAGCTCGCTCAAATCTAAGCCTAAATTTTCCGCATACGCCACGGCCTTGCCCGTGATGAAGTGCGCCTTGCGAAACGGCACGCTTTTCTCCCGCACGAGATAGTCCGCTAGATCGGTCGCCGTGAGGTGCCCGCGCTTCGTCATCGCTAGCATATTTTGCTCGTTAAATTTAGCCGTTTTTAGCATCTGTTTTAAAATTTCAAGGCTCGCAAGCGCGGTGGAAACGCTATCAAAAACGCCCTCCTTGTCCTCCTGCATGTCCTTGTTGTAGGCTAGCGGCAAGCCCTTCATCACCGTTAGTAGCGCAACGAGATTGCCGTTTACGCGCCCCGTTTTGCCGCGGATTAGCTCGGCGACGTCAGGGTTTTTCTTCTGCGGCATGATCGAGCTGCCCGTGCTATAAGCATCACTGATCGTCACAAAGCCGAACTCCTGCGAACTCCACAAGATTAGCTCCTCGCATAGGCGCGACGCATGCGTCATCAGCACGCTTACGTTAAACAAAATCTCCAGCGCGAAATCGCGGTCGCTGACGCTATCCATCGCATTTGGCGTCACCCCCGCAAAGCCTAGCTCTCGCGCGACGAGCTCGCGGTTTATCGGATGCGGCGTGCCCGCAAGCGCGGCGGAGCCCAGCGGACAGAGATTATTTCGCTCGCGCGAGCTGGCAAAGCGCTCGTAGTCGCGGCGAAACATAAACGCATAAGCTAGCAAATGATAGGCAAGGCTCACTGGCTGGGCGTGCTGAAGATGCGTGTAGCCGGGCATTAGCGTGTCCGCGTGCTCGCTAGCTATATCTCGCAGCGCGGCTATCAGCTCGCGGGTTTTTTCGGCGATTGCGGCACCGCTTTTAAGTACGTATAGGCGAAAATCAAGCGCGACCTGATCGTTTCTGCTGCGCGCGGTGTGCAGCCTGCCGCCAAGATCACTTCCGATGAGCTCGCTTAGGCGCTTTTCGACCGCCATATGGATGTCCTCGTCGGCGGTTTTAAACTCAAATTTACCGCTTTTTATCTCTTCAAATACGGCGTCAAGCCCTGCGACGATCTTTTCGCTCTCGTCAGCCTTTAAAATCCCGCAGACGCCAAGCATTCTTGCGTGCGCCTTGCTGCCTGCGATATCCTCCTGCCAAAGCGCCCTATCAAAGCCGATCGAGGCGTTAAACTCCTCCAAAAGCGCCGAGCTCGGCTCGCTAAAGCGCCCCTCCCACATTTTTTTCACGCTCGCTCCTTCGTTTAAATTTTCGGTGATTTTATAAAATTTTAAATCTCGCCGCACAAGATTTGCGGGCGAGAAAAAGGCTAAAACGCGGTAAATTTCTAAAAAATGCGTGTGTTGCTTCGCACACCAGCTTTGGACTTTTACGCGCTGTAAATTTAATACTCTAAAACCACTTTTGACCTATTCGATCCACTTTACTACGTCATCCATGCTGCGGCGGATCTTTTGCGGCTGTGGATTTACGCGGTAGCCGAAAGGCACTAGCAGCGCCACGCGGCGATCGTTCCAATCAATGCCTAAAATTTCATTTAGCGCCGCGCGATCAAAGCCCTCCATAGGGCAGCTGTCGATGCCGCGGCTTGCAGCCTCGTTCATCATCGCAAGTGCTGGGAACATGCACTGCGCGTGCGACCAATTAAATAGCTCCTCATCGTCGTTGTGAAAATAACCGCTTAAAAAATCTTGATAAAATTTATGCCTGTCGCCGATATATTTAGGCGCTTCATCTTTTTTACGCGTAATCATTCGCTCGATATAATCACTTCCTAGCTTTATGTCCTTGATCTTTGCTAAAATCACGACCAGATGTGAGCAAGAGGTGATCTGCGGCTGATTCCACGATTTTTCGCGGATCTGCTCGCGCAGCGCCTTGTTTTGCACAACCAAAAAGTCCCATTGCTCTAGCCCCGTAGAACTAGGTGCTAAGATGCCTGCCTGCAAAATGGCGTCAAAATCGGCTTTACTTACCTTTTTGTTCTCGTCGAAAATTTTGCACGCATGGCGAAATTTCATAATCTCTAAATGTGTCATAGTCTCTCCTTAATTAGAATTTTTGTAAATCAAATACCCGCCATCTTTGCGTCTGATGCTGAGGTTACCCTCATGCGAGCGCACGCCGATGCGGTAGTAGCCGTCCTCTTTAGTGACATTAATGTCGCTAAAGCCGCCGATATTTACAGCAAAGCTCGCGCCGCTAAGCGGGATCTCTTGGCGCCAAAACTCAGCTTCAAGCGCGCCCGAAGCATTTGCGTCAGAGCTTTTGAAATCGTCTGCGGTGATGAGCTGCACGCTGTCTTTGCGAATGACGAATTTTAGTCCGTCGTCAAATTTAAGCGTCTCTAACGGCAGCTCCAGGCGCGGCGCGAAGCTAGGTGTGATGCCACTTTGCGAGACCTGCTTTTGTAAATTTGGATCGGTCGAAGTAACCGAAACGTCCAGTGCCCTATGTAGCGCAGGTTTGGCGCTAGCGCTTAGCACGAAATCATCGTGCCAATCAATTGAGCGATTGATATCAACGATCTTTTCGTGCAGAGCCCCGTCGTCGTCCCTATATCGCACGATAAGGCTTTCGATCGTAAGAGCGTCTGAAGGAAGCGCAAAGGTTTGCTGCGTGAAATTTTTAGGCGCGGGCGTATTTTGTGGCGTGGCGGCGGAGCTTTGCGCCGGATTGGAATTTTGCGGAGCAGATTGCGCGTTTTGCTGCATAGTAGAGTTTTGCACCGTAGAATTTTGAGCTATAGAATTCTGTGCCGCCTTAAAATTTTGCGCTACCGTAGAATTTAACTCGCTTACTTCCGGCGCAATCGGTAACTCATCAGGAGGCGGAAGCGTCGTAGCTGAATGCTGCGCAGAAGAGTTCAGCTCCGTTTTAATGACCTGCAAAGGAGCGCCGATGCCCGTTTTGGGGCCAGGAGCTTTTTTTTCGGTCTGCGAGAGCTGTGCGCTCACGACTTTTTTAGCGACGCTTGCTTTAATGCTGGAATTCGCTTCTACGGCGCTTTTTTGCATTGCTGCGGTAGGGCTTTTAGATGTTTCAGGTTTCATTATAGCTTGCTTTTTAGCATTTGGGCTTTGCGCACCTGTCTTTGGCTCTCTAATCGTCAAATCGGTAGAATTTTGCTCCTTTGCCGCGGTGATGTTTGGTTTCGTAGCGTTTGAATTTGCGCTATTTAAATTCTCTGCGTTTAAAAAAGCGCAAAGACCTAAAATTAGCAAAGAAATTTTTTTCATTTTTTAAGGTCCGGATCGAGCGAGAGACGCTCTAAATAAAGCTTTTGCAGCTCAGCGTTTTCCTCTTTCAATCGCTCAACATCGGTGAATAAAAACGCCTTTTCTTTTTGCAGCTGGCGCAGCACCTCAAACGATCGCTTGCCAAATAGCACATCACCCACAAAGATACCCGCAAAAACGACGCAGACAATCAGCGCAAGAGCTGCAAAAATCTGCTTAAGCGGCGAAAACGGATTGATAAAATTCAGCCGTTCTTTTAAATTTTTACGCTTCTTTAAAGCTTTTTTAGCGACAGGGGCTGCGTTTTGCGGCGCAAAAGAAAATCCTTGCGTGGCAGAATTTATGTCTTGTGCCGCAAAGCCCGTGCCTTGAGAGCTATAGTCTACACTTTGAGCCGCAAAACCCGCGTCGTTTGGGAAGTGGTTTTCTTTCGCGTATAATTCTGCATTCTTTAAATCGCCGCCCCCAATAAATTCCGCGCTGTAAAAGCCCGCGTCTGCTTGCGCGCTGCCTTCGTAGTTTCCGCTTGCAGCGGAGCTTTTGCCGCTTAAATTAGAGTTGCTGTCTGTGGCATCAGAGGCAGAACCTGCTTCGTCTATACCGCGCGAAGCTCCACTGCGATTTTGGCGGAAGCCAGCCCCTACCGCGCTAAAGCCTCCGCCAAAATTTTCATCGCTATAAAATTCATCATCGTCAAAAAAATCGTCCTCGTCAAAGTCTGCGTCTGAATATCTGCCTTGCGTGTCCGTATAATCCGCTCCGTCCGCATAGGTGCGCTGCGCGCTACCTTTTAAGCCCCGCTTGGACTTTTTTTTAAAAAACATTTTAAATTCGGTTTCCCAAAAACTCGTCCGTCTCGCGCTCGATTTCAAGCAGGCGGTTGTATTTGGCGTTGCGTTCGCTTCTTGAGGTCGCGCCCGTTTTGATTTGGCCCGTATTCATCGCGACGGCGAAGTCCGCGATAAAGCTATCCTCGCTCTCGCCGCTTCTGTGGCTCATCACGCAGCGGTAGCCTTTGCGCTGAGCTAGGCGGATCGTCTGCATAGTTTGGCTGACGGTGCCGATTTGATTCGGTTTTATTAGGATTGCGTTGCCTACGCCTTTGGCGATGCCTTCGCGTAAAATTTTCTCGTTCGTTACAAATAGATCGTCGCCTACGAGCTGCACTTTAGAGCCAAGCTTACTCGTTAACTTCGCCCAGCCCGCCCAGTCGTCCTCGCTTAGGCCGTCTTCGATCGAAAATATCGGATACTTCTCGCAAAGTTGCGCGTATCTCTCGATCAGCTCTTCGCTTGAAAATTCCTTGCCTTCTAGTTTATATTTGCCGTTTTCGTATAGCTCGCTAGCAGCGACGTCAAGGGCTAGTTTTATCTGCTCGCCTGCTTTGTAGCCTGCTTTTTCGATAGCTTGCATAATTAGCTTGATCGGCTCTTCGTTATCGTTTAAATTCGGCGCAAATCCACCCTCGTCGCCCACTGCCGTACTGTGGCCGGCTGCGTTTAGAAGGCCTTTTAGCGTGTGGTAAATTTCGCTCGCTGCTCGCAGCGCGTCGCTAAATTTATCAAATCCAAACGGCATAATCATAAATTCTTGAAAATCCACGCTGTTGTTCGCGTGCGCGCCGCCGTTGATGATATTAAACATCGGCACCGGCAGTACGCTAGCGTTTGCGCCGCCCAGGTAGCGATACAAAGGCACGTCAAGGCTTTTAGCCGCCGCGCGCGCTACTGCCATAGATACGCCAAGCACCGCATTTGCGCCCAAATTTGAGTAGTTATCGGTGCCGTCAAGCTCGCGCATCTCATCGTCAAGCGCCTTTTGATCGAAAGCATCCAGCCCGATCACGGCTTCGGCAATCTGCGAATTTACGTTTTCTACCGCCTTTAGCACGCCCTTGCCGCAGTATCTATCGCCCCCATCGCGAAGCTCCAGCGCCTCGCGTTTGCCCGTGCTTGCGCCGCTTGGCACTATCGCGCTTGCTACGGTGCCGTCGCTTAGAGCCACGGTCGCTTTCACGGTCGGGTTGCCGCGGCTATCTAACACCTCTATCGCATAAACATCTTCGATATAAATCATCATTCATCTCCACTTTGTAAATTTTCTTCATCGTCCGCGTCTGCGCTGAAATTTACGCTACCCATCTGCTCGCGGATCTTTGCAGTGATCTCTTCAGCGACAGCAGGGTTATTCTCTAGATAAATTTTAGCATTTTCGCGCCCTTGACCCAGCTTAGTGTCGCCGTAGCTGAACCATGCGCCGCTTTTATCGACGATGTCGAGCTTGACGCCGTAATCGATCAGCTCGCCCACTTTGCTGATGCCCTTGCCGAACATTATGTCAAATTCCGCGATCTTAAACGGCGGCGCTACCTTGTTTTTCACGACTTTGACCTTGGCGCGGTTGCCGATGCTCTCTTCGTTTTGTTTCAAAGTAGCAATCTTGCGTATATCGATGCGCACCGAAGCGTAAAATTTAAGCGCATTTCCGCCGGTCGTCGTCTCAGGTGTGCCGTAGCCCATCGCGCCGATCTTCATACGGATTTGATTAATAAAGATCACCGTCGTATTCATCTTATGCACGACGCCCGCGAGCTTGCGTAGCGCTTGGCTCATAAGTCGCGCCTGAAGCCCCACGTGCTGATCGCCCATATCGCCCTCGATCTCGTTTTTCGGCGTAAGCGCGGCGACGCTATCTACGACGATAAGATCGATCGCGCCGCTTTTTGCTAGGGTTTCTACGATGTCAAGCGCCTGCTCGCCGAAATCGGGCTGAGAGACGTAGAGATTGTCGGTATCGACGCCTAAATTTGAAGCGTATTTGACGTCCAGCGCGTGCTCGGCGTCCACGAATGCGCAAATTCCGCCCGCCTTTTGGCACTCGGCGATGATGTGAAGCGTGAGCGTCGTCTTGCCCGAGCTCTCCGGCCCGTAAACCTCGATGATACGCCCTTTCGGCACGCCGCCGATGCCAAGCGCGATGTCAAGCCCCACAGAGCCCGTAGAGATGGCGTCTATCGGCTCGACCTGCTTATCGCCCAGCCGCACGAGCGTGCCCTTGCCGAAAGCCTTGTCGATCGATTTTAGCGCCGCATCCAGCGTCTTTTTCTTTCCCTCGTCCATGTTTTTCCTTAAAAATAAATTCATCTGATTTTACCAAATTTGAAATGAATTTTTGATTATTCGCCCAAATTCGGCGCGGCATCGGAATTTGAAATTTTTAAGGAGCGTAAAAGCTCTGCGCGGCAAACGGAGAGCATTAAATTTAGCCTTTTAAACGGGCCTAATTTTTCACGTTTTTCTTTAGAAATTCCGCATTTTTATGAGGGCTGTAGCAAAAATTTACTATAATTTCGCAATTTAGCCGCGCGCGAAATTTAAAGCGGAGCAAAAAGGATTAAATTTGAAGATTTTTAAGCATATAAACGTCGCTCACTCGCCCGACGCCGACGATATTTTTATGTATAAGGCGATTGATTTCGGTTGGGTAAGCTCCAAAAATCTAAAATTTAGCGCAACGGCGCTTGATATCCAGACGCTAAACGACGAGGCGCTAAAGGGCACCTATGAGGCCACGGCGATTAGCTTCGCGCTATATCCGCTGATCTGCGACGAATACGCGCTTTTGCGCACGGCGGTGAGCTTCGGCGAGGGTTATGGGCCAAAGCTAGTTAAGAAAAAGGGCGCGGTTTTAAAGCGAAATTTCAAAGTCGCGCTCAGCGGCAAACACACGACCAATGCCCTGCTTTTTCGCATGGCGTACCCGCAGGCGCGCATAGTTTATAAAAATTTCCTAGAAATCGAGGGCGCGGTCTTAAGCGGCGAGGTGGACGCTGGCGTGCTGATACATGAAAGCATTCTTGACTTTTCGGACGAGCTTTGCGTGGAGCGCGAGATCTGGGATATCTGGAGCGAGCTAGCGGGCGAAAATCTGCCGCTGCCGCTAGGAGGCATGGCAGTTCGCCGCAGCCTGCCGATAACCGACGCCATCGAATGCGAGCGCGTGCTAACGGAGGGCGTGCGTATCGCCACCGCGCATAAGCCGTTTTTGTCGCACATGCTTCTCGAGCGAAATCTCATCCGCGTGGACGACGCAAAGCTCGAAAAATATCTGAGCCTTTATGCTAACGAGGCCTCGATCGAGCTTTCGCAGGCGCAGATCCGCGCGGTGGATAGGCTGTTTGAGCTTGGCTACGAGCGCGGATTTTACCCTGCGCCGCTTAGCGCGCAGGAGAATTTTATCCCGCGCGAATATAACGAGATCCGCTTTGCGGACTGTGGCGGGCAAAACCCAATGTAGGGCCGGGCGAGGTTAGAATTTAGCTGAAATTTGAGCCTTGCTTCGGCTGATTTTGCTCGGAACACGGCCCCTTCGTTTCGGCTAAATTTCTAGGCGTTAAGGGGTTTGCGCCTCGGCTAAAATTTTACTTCGGCGTAAAAGCAGACGCGCGGTAGAATTTTATCTCGTTTTTGCCGTGCGGTAATCCGCTTTTGAAATTTAGCCGTAGAGGGCGACGTGGATTTAAATTTGCGTGCAAATTTAACGCCTAGCTTGCCTCGGATCGCCGCCAAACTGCGCCAATCGACCGCGCTGTGGCGCCATTGTCGCGGTGCGATGTTCCGCCTCAAATTTACGGCTACGCGGCGACGAAATTTTACGCGCGGAGGTACATTGTGCGGCTGTATTTTGTGCCGCAGGGTGCGAACTGCGCGTGCGACGTAGCGCACCGCTGAAAAAGTATCGAAAGCGAATTAAATTTAATCGCAGCAGCAGCGTTAAATTTTGAAATAGCGTTCGCGTTTTGCACCGTGCGGCGGTATCGCTAAATTTTAAAACGATACGCGGCGAGCAGCAAGCGCGAAATTTAGAAATGAAATTTAAAAGGCAAAATTTTGAAAACAAAGCAGATAGATTTTAGCAAATACACCTCCGTGCGTATCGGCGGGAGCTTTGCGGTGCAAATTTTAAAGGACGAGGCCGATTTTGCGGAGTTTGAGAGTATCCGCGAGCGCGCGATCATCGGCGGCGGCAATAATCTGCTCATCTCGCCCGCGCCGCCGCACCTTGCGATGCTAAGCGAGGAGTTCGATCGCATAAGCTTAAGCGGCGATGTCCTTAGTATCGGGGCTGCGATGAAGTCGGGTAAAATTTACAACTTCGCCAAAAAGCAAAACATCGGCGGTTTTGAGTTTTTGCGCAACATCCCGGGTCAGCTCGGCGGGCTAATCAAAATGAACGCAGGGCTTAGCGGCGCGAGCATCAGCGATAGCCTGCTTGCCGTGCGCCTGGCTCGCGGCTGGGTGGAGCGTGAGCGGATAAGCTTCGGCTACCGAAGAAGCGGGATCGAAGAGCCGATTTTGGGCGCCGAGTTTAAAATTTCGCGCGGCTTTGATGCCGAACTCGCCGCGGATTTCGCCGCCAAACGCGCCAACCAGCCAAAGGGGGCTAGCTTTGGAAGCTGCTTTAAAAACCCGCCGAATGACGCCGCGGGCAGGCTGATCGAAGCGGTTGGCCTTAAAGGCCACGCGATCGGCGGAGCGAAATTTAGCGAGCAGCATGCCAATTTCATCATAAATTTCGGCGGCGCGAGCTTTGAAGACGTGATGAGCCTGATAGAGCTTGCTCGCGAGCGGGTTTTGCAGCGCTTCGGCGTCGCGCTCGAGCTAGAGGTTAAAATTTTATAGTTCAAGCGCGGGCTTCGCAGGCTAAGACAGCGAGCAAGCGTAAAGAGCGTAAAGAGTGAGTAACCACGCACACGGCGGCGAGGAGGTAAAAAGCTGTGTTTATAACGAATACGGCGTGCTTGCGGGCGGCTTTTGCCTAAGAGCGTTTATTGTGGCGGTCTATATATTTTAACCCCTATCTTTTGGTATTGCTCGGGCGCTTGACCGAGCTTTTAAATTTTATCACTCTTTTGCTTTTGCAAGCAAATCGCCTATTTGATCGCTCGCATCTGCTAACGGCGCAAATTCACACTATTTAGATAAAATTTTGATATAATCCCCCGCTTTAAAAGCTAAAAATTCAAAGGAAACATATGAAATTTATTTCTCACAAAATTTTAAAAAGCGCAGTTTTGCTAGCGGCATTGGGATCTTTTGCGACTTGCTGCGCCGAGACGCAGCAGCCTAGCGGCTACGCCATAAGCGGCGCAGCGCTATCAGCGATAGAGGAGGACAATAGAGCAAAAGAAAATTATCTAGTCATTGACGTCAGAAGCGCGGATGAGTACACCGCGGGCCACGTGAAGCATGCGATCAACATCCCGCTTGGAGAGCTTGAAAGCAGGCTGGACGAGATAAACGCCTACAAGGATAAAAACGTCGTGCTTTATTGCAATACGGGCAATCGCAGCGGAAAGGCACTTGATCTGCTTAAACAAAAGGGCTTTAGCATGCTTATGAACGCGCCCGGCGTGAAGCAGTATGACTATGAGCTGTATAAGGTCGGCAGCATAAACGCGGAGGGGTTTTTGAAAATAGCAAACGATCCGAACGTGCTGATCATCGACGCCAGGCAGAAGCAGGACTACGACGCGGGGCATATGAAAGGCGCGATAAATATCCCATACGGCGAGCCTTTAGAAAACTACAAGGATGTGCTTGAGGCCAACAAAGACAAAAAGATAATCACGCACTGCTACAGCGGCAACCGCAGCGCCAAGCTCGCCAAAGCCCTAAACGAACGAGGATATGACGTCACGAATCTACTCGACGGCACGAAAGAGTATAATTACGAGCTAGTAAAATAAATCGAGATTGGCTCTTGAAGTAAAATTTCACGACCATTTTTTGTATTTGCCGCGTCTTTGTAATATGCAGCTTCGCGGCATCCGATAAGACAGGCGCCGCTAAATTTGAAATTATTTGCTCCGCCTGCTCATTTAGCGTGCACTTTGCATATGATTTACCTTTGATACAAAGCGAAATTTTGGCTCCCCCATACCGAGGCGGCAATAGCGCTTGGGAGTTTAACTCCTTTTAGAGGAATTTTTAAAATTTAAATCATAAAGTTGTAGCAGAAAAGCAAGTATTTAGAGCTAAAAATAGAATTTTATAAGTTAGCGCGGATTTTACGGAACGTAAAATTAAAACGAGCTCTATAAAAGTTGCGTAAATTTTAAATATAGCCGAATCGCTTAAAAATTTTACTTCCGAAAATGGAATTTTGCGCCGAACGGTGCGCGCGTTTTAAATAACCTCACAAATCCCGATAAAATTTGCACTTTAGGAGAGGCAAGCAAAATCAAGACCGAATTCTAAAAGCAAATTAAGCCCGCAACGTATTTCTCGCTCCATCATTACAATAAACTGAATTTTACGCGGGAATCAAGCGCACGAATTAAATTCTGCACGAAATTTTATTCAACCAAGAATTCCTTCTTATCGATCGTACCATGATAAAAAATCCCGAGCGTATCATCAAAGATCTTATCCAAAAATCCGTCTTTTTTTAATCCCGCTAAAGATGTATTGATTAGCCCTAGCAGCGCATTATTGCCCTTCTGTACGGCGATTGCATTGTAAGTTTGTTTGCCTAGACCATCCAAAGCAACCTGCGTTTTATTATCGATGATCGCGTATGCATGCAAGATTAGATTATCATCGACATGCACGGCATTTTTCGCCCTCTTGAAAGCGCGGTAGCATTTAGCCGAACTGGCGCAAAAGTTTAAATTCTTTCTAAGGCCAGCTTTGCGTAAGAAATTGTGAATAGGAGAATGTTTGATGACGAAAATCCTCTTTTTGCGGAGTTGATCGAAGCTCGTGATATTTTCATCTTTTTTGGCTAGCACACCTACCTGCACTTTAAAATAAGGCTCTGAAAAATCCACCTTCTTAGCTCGCGTGGGCGTAGGAGTAAAGGTCGCAATCACCATATCCACTTCATTGCGCTGTAAAGCGCTAATGCGTCTTGAAGCCGTGATCGGGATAAATTTTACCTTGCCAGGATTATCGCCGAAAATCTCCTTACCGAGCTTCTCGCCAAGAGCAATCTCAAATCCCCTATATTTGCCGTCTACGAGCGCACTAAACGGCGGCTGATCGTTATATACACCGATGCGAACGAGCCTATCTTTTTTGATCTGATCCAAAGAATTTGCAGATAGAAAACCAAGTAGCAGAGCCGCCAAAACAAATACTTTCATTTGCTCCCCTTTTAGTTGAAATAAGGCGCAATTATAATAAAAAGAAATTATAGCCAGCTAAAATTCTGCGATTTATGGCGCATTTTCGTCTAAATTTATGAAAAGATGAAATTCATGGAGAAAATTCTATATCCAATTTACAAACGAAATCCTCTAAAAAACCTCATGCAAGCAAAATAAGGAGTTTTTAATTAAATTTATAGATAAAATTTTATAGATGAATTTCACGCTAAAAAACCTTAGCTAAATTTACGATATTCTTAAAAACAAACACCGAAATTCTACGCAGATTTAGCTAAGGAGCGGAATTTAGCTACGCTGTTGTGCAGAAGCCCAAGCTCTTAAAATTTCGCTAAAAACTATGCCAAAATGCAAACCGTAGCAGTAATAGCCCTAGATCGGCATCACGCGGATGTTTGGGCTAAGGTTTTCTTGCAAAACATTTTCGATCGCGTATAATGTGCCGCTCGCACCACTGGCGCAGCCGCTGCAAGCACCTAGGTAGCGGATATAGATATCTGTTTTGCCGTCGTCTGCAGGTCTGATGTCTATGACGTCGAGATTGCCGCCGTCCATCTGAAGCATCGGACGGATATCCTCGTCAAGCACTCCTTCGACCGCTTTAAATTTACCGATCAAATTTAGCTGCTCAAAGCTCATCTCCGCTCCCGCTTTCACGTTATTAGCGGCACTCGCGTCGGCTTGAGCTTGAAGTCTCTCTCGCTCCATCTCCTCTCTGGTTTGCTTTAAAATATCGACCAGATAGTAGTCCTTCTCTTCGTGTCCGCCCGGGCGCACGCAGGATTTGCAAAATGCGCCCGCTTTGGTGTATTGCGTGATCTCCTCGACCGTGTGAAGGTCGTTTAGGCGGATCACCTCTTTGATCGTGCCGAGGCTTACGCGCGCGCAGTCGCACACGATGATTTCATCCTCAAAATGCGCGGGATCGACGCCCTTATAATTCGCTGCAGCCTGCTTGATGACATCGTATGCCATGACCGAGCAGTGCATCTTTTGCGGTGGCACGGCGGGCTCATCTGGGGTATCGCGCATCGCGTGCTCTACGTCTAAATTTGTAATCTTTACCGCTTGATCGACGGTCTTTCCGATACAAAGCTCAGCCATCGTATCCGAACTCGCAATCGCCGTACCGCAGCCGAAGCTTTTAAATTTAGCGTCTAAAATTCTATCAGTCTTAGGATCGATCAACCAATACAACCGCACCGCATCGCCGCAACTCTCGGCGCCGAAGTCCGCGACCACTAGCTTGCCACCCCTAGCCTTCGCTTCCTCCTCGGTGATCTCGCCCATATAGCGAGGATTATTCATGCGATCCTGCACTTTTTGCGAGTATTGCTCCCAGATCGAGCCGTTTATTAAACTGTTTTTTGCCATTTTTTATCCTTTATTTTTCTCATAACCTTGCGGCGCGTAAGCAAACGTGCTTGAAATCCCGCGCAGACGGGCGATAGCTTTGCCTATATGCTCGATCGCGTAATCGATCTCCGCCTCCGTCGTAAAGCGCGACAGCGAAAGTCTTAGCGCCGTATGCGCCAGCTCCTTATCTGCGCCAATCGCTTCCATTATCGGGTTATTCTCGAGCGCCTCGCTTGCACACGCAGAGCCGGTAGAAGCAGCGATACCCGCTTTATTCAGATCCCACAGCATCGCCTCTCCCTCGACGCCTTGGATTGAGGCAAGGATGGTGTTTGGCACGCGAATGCTGCGATCGCCCACGACGCTTACGTTTGGAATTTGTAAAAGCGCATCTTCCAGCTTATCGCGCAGTCTACTTACTTGCGTGCGCTCAAAATCCATAAATTTATTCGCTAGCTCTAAAGCCTTACCGAGCCCCACGATGCCCGCGACGTTTAGCGTGCCGCTGCGGCGCCCGCCCATCTGCTCGCCGCCGTGAAGCAGGCTAGTAAGCGGCTTGCTATCTTTGATATAAAGCGCACCGGCCCCCTTTGGAGCGTGAAATTTATGCCCGGAAAGGCTTAAAAAATCCACGTTCGCATCGCGCACGTTTACCTTTATCTTGCCTATCGCTTGCACCGCGTCGGCGTGATACAGCGCACCGCGCTCGTGTGCGATTTGTGCGATTTTTTTTACGGGGAAGATCGTGCCGGTTTCGTTATTTGCCCACATCACGCTAACGAGCGCGGTTTTGTCGTTGATCTTTTCGCTAAGCTCGTCAAGATCGATCAAGCCGTTTTTATCGACGCCCAGGCGAGTGATCTTTACGCCGCAAATTTTTTCTAAAAAAGCACAGGTCGCGCTGATTGCGGGGTGCTCGACGGAGCTTATGACGATATTATCTTTCTCGCCGGTTAGAATTTTATCGTAGTAAATTCCTTTTAAAACCCAGTTATTGCTTTCGGTCGCACAGCTCGTAATGACGATATCGTCCGCATCCGCAGCGCCTAGTCCCGCATATAGCCTATCCATCGCAGTTCTTAGCGCGGGGTGAGTCTCGCTACCGAAGCTATGAAGGGAGTTTGGGTTGCCGTATTTATCGCAAAAAAACGGCTTCATCTCCTCAAAAACTTCGGGATCGACCATCGTAGTGGCGTTATTATCCAAATAAACGCGCTGCATAAAATTCCTTTCTAAAATTTGCCTGAAATTTAATCAGACAATTTCGCTCTTTTATCAATTTCGCACGATAATATAACATAATTGCTAAATTTTTCTTTAACGCTTGCCGTTTTAAAAACCGAAAGTTTTCGGAGAATTTATTAGATCGAAAAATTCCTTGCGCGTGTCGTTTCGGCTGATAAAAAGCCCCCGCAGTGCCGACGTAGTCGTAGTCGAGTTGATCTTTTGCACGCCGCGCATCTCCATGCACATGTGTCGCGCCTGCAGCACCACGCCCACGCCGAGCGGATGGATCACCTCCTCGATGGCGCCTGCGATCTGCTCGGTAAGCTGCTCTTGTATCTGCAGCCTGCGCGCGAAAATATTTACCATGCGCGGAATTTTGCTAAGCCCTACGACCTTTTTATTCGGTATGTACGCGACGTGCGCACGCCCGATGATAGGCAGCAGATGGTGCTCGCAGAGGCTATAAAATTCTATATCTTTTATCAAAACCATCTCGTTGTTGCTGCTCTCAAACAGCGCGTCGTTTAAAATTTCTTTTGGATCCAGCTCGTAGCCGCTAGTTAGAAACTCATAGGCTTTAGCTACGCGCCCCGGCGTCTTTGCAAGCCCGTCGCGCTTCGGATCCTCACCTAAAATTTCAAGCATCTGCGACACGCAGTTTTCAAATTTTACTCGGCTCTTTTCGTCCATTTTTAGCAATTCCTTAAAATATCGATGCGCGATATTACTCAAAAACGCCTTTTATAACGCTGATAAATTTTAAAATTCCGAGCGAAATTTTATCAATCTCATTATGTTAATGATAATATATTTAAATTTAAGAAATTTTTGTTTAAAATCCGCCGTTTCGATAAGCTTTATCTATAAGGAGTTCGGTAATGAAATTTAAGATGAGTTTCGGCGCGGCTTTGGCGCTTTTTTCCTTTGCTTGCGCCGAACAAAACGCCGCAGCAAACTCCGCCTCGGGCGAAAACCTAGGCGATATCGAGGTCGTAGAATGGGCGAAT
Organism: uncultured Campylobacter sp.; assembly: GCA_963522285.1. Lineage (GTDB taxonomy): Bacteria > Campylobacterota > Campylobacteria > Campylobacterales > Campylobacteraceae > Campylobacter_B. Next base: position 108,096 of record CAUQWV010000002.1, on the reverse strand, counting down.
AACGACGACGGTTACCGCGCCGTACGCAGCGAGATCGGCAAGACGACTAAGCGAATTTTAGAAATTCCGCAAACCGTAAACGTCGTAACGCAGCAGCATCTAAAGGACAAAAAGCCAGAAACTCTAGCCGAATCGCTGCAAAACATAAGCGGCATAAGCTATGCAAATACGACGGGAAATATTTTTGATGCGATCATCAAGCGCGGCTTCGGCGAGGGTCGCGACGGCTCGATTATGCGCAACGGCGTACCGGGCGCCGTGATGCACAATTACAATGAAACCATTCAAAGCGTCGAGGTTCTAAAAGGGCCCGCAAGTATGCTCTACGGTGCGCAGCAACCGGGCGGCGTCATAAACATGGTAACCAAAAAGCCGCAGTATGAGTTTATAAATGAGCTTTGGGGCGGGCTGGGCAACCGCAACTATTGGGACGCGGGATTTGATACTACGGGACCGATCGCAGATAGCGGCTTTGCGTATAGATTTATATTCGATTACTACGCGAAGGATTATTGGAGAAATTTCGGCGGTATAAAAAACACGCTCTTTGCGCCGTCGCTTGCGTATCAAGGAGACGATTATTCGATAAACTTAGGCTACACCCATAGCCGCTCTACCGATCCTGTGGATCGCGGCGCATTTTTGGTGCCGAGTACGGGTCAAATTTACGGCAGCGGCAAAGTCCGCTTCGACGAGCCGGTAAATAAACTACAAAGCAAGCTCGATACGGTTGATTTCGGCTTTGAGAAGGAATTTAACGAGGATTGGATATTGAAAGGCGCCTACGCTTTCTCGCGCAGCAAGCACGAATACGGGCTACGTCCGTCCGAACAATCCATTCACGCCCCAAGGCCTTACCGGCACGACGCGATCGTATAACTACTACGATAATTTCATACACCGCACGCACGCAGCAAGCGTCACGCTAAACGGTAAATTTGAAACGGGCCCGCTTAAGCACGACGTCCTTTTCGGCACGGATTACAAAAACTACTACAGATACCGTCCGGGCGCGCTAAAAGGCACCGCAGGACGCATCAATATGCTTACCGGGCAGACCGCTTCGGGCGCCGTCTTAACGAACGATAGAGAGCCAAAAATACAATATCAAAAACTAAGAACGATCGGGCTTTACACGCAAGATAATATAAATTTAACCGACGAGTTGATACTTTCTTTGGGCGTGCGTAGGGAATTTTACGATCAAGTAGCCAAGCAAAGCTGGCAAGGGCCGAACAGCACCGATCAGAAAAAGGCTGCTACGACCTATCAGGGCGGGCTTTTGTACCTGTTAAGCCCACAGTGGTCAGTATATACTAACTACGCGCAAAGCTTCACGCCGCAGATGTCCATAGGCGAGGCGATAGGCGGCGATCTAAAGCCGGAGGAAGGCAAATCCGTGGAGCTCGGCACTAAATTTCAAAACGATCGAGTCACTGCGGGTGCGGCGGTGTTTAATATCGATAAAAGAAACATCCTGCGAACGGTAAATAATATAAGTGAGACGATCGGCAAGGCTCGCTCGCGAGGATTTGAGCTCGATATAAACGGGCGTGTGACGCAGGGACTTAGCATGTCGGCAAGCTACGCATACACCAAAACTAGGGTGCGCGAGGACGACGGCACTTTTGCGGTGCTAATCGGCAAACCGCTGGAAGCGACGCCGAAGCACCAAGCAAGCCTATTTGCCAACTACGATTTCGCGCATCTAGGCGCAAAGGGGCTTAGGCTGGGCGGCGGCGCGCGATATTTCGGCTCGTGGTACACTTACTATATGCGCACGAACCTACCGAACGTGCCCGCAGGAACGGCGTTTAAGCCGCCTCACGCCGTAGTTTATGACGCCTTCGTGAGCTACGATACTAAAATTTCGGGCTATGATACGAATTTTTCGTTTAACGTCAAAAATTTGACCGACAAAAAATACTACACCTCATCCTCAACCGGCACGACTACGAGCGTGATACCTATTCAAATGGGCTACGCGCGGCAGTTTATGTTTAACGTATCGGTAAAATTTTAGCCTCAAGCCCGCTTTAAATTTCAAGGCGGGCTCTTAAAAATTTTAAAATTTAAAAGCCGCGAGCCGCTTAGCTCGGTAAATTTTAGGAATTTATACTTTAAATAAGAAATTTTTTGATATATTACGAGCTATTTTTAAATTTTCTAAAGGAATTTTATGGAAGTAAAAGCAAAAATGAAAGACGCCGCGAATGCGATCGCTGCGAGCAAGATCGAAGCAAAGCAGATCGCAGCCAAAGTAGAAGAGCTAGCCAAAAAGGCCTCCAAGCAACTAAGAATCGACGGATTCAGACAGGGCAAAGTGCCTACCGCGGTGGTTTTGAAGCGATACGGCAAGCAGCTTGAGGGCGACGCAAAACAGGAGCTTCTTAAAGATATGATCGATCGGTCTCTTAAAATTTTAAAGAAAAAACAAGATGAAATTTTATCCGAGCCGGTCTTTTCTAAATTTGACGAAAACAAAGGCGACATTGACGTTGAGATCGAAATTTCTTTCAGACCCGAAGTTAGCGTCGAGGGCTACGAGGAGCTGATCCCGAAATTTAGCAGTCCGCGCGTTACTCAAAAAGAGATCGACGAGAAAGTGGCGGAATTTTTGCAGATGATCGCGCCGCTTTCTAAAACCAACAAAAAAATTCTAGCCAAAGACGATTTTGCAAAATTTGATTTCGAAGGCTTCGTGGACGGCAAGCCATTCGACGGCGGCAAGGCCGAGGACTACGTACTTCAAATCGGCTCAAATCAATTTATCCCTGGCTTTGAAGACGGTATGATCGGACTTAGAGTGGGCGAGGAGCGCGACGTAGCGGTTAAATTTCCGCAGAATTACGGCGCAAAAAATTTAGCCGGCAAGGACGCGATCTTTAAAGTCAAGCTTCACGAAATTCAGGCTAAAAAACCTGCCAAGGAGCTCGGTGAAGAGGAGTTAAAGCAAGCGCTTCCAGGCGAGAAAGAGCCGAGCAAGGAGAAATTTGAAACGCGCATCAAAGAGCGCATCAAAAACGATAAGCTTCAAAAGCTAATAAACGAGGATCTAAAGCCTAAATTTGCCGACGCGCTCGCCGAGAAATTTAACTTCGCGCTTCCAAAAGCGATCGTCGAGCAGGAGATTAATTTGCAATTTAACAACGCCTGGAGCGGCTTTTCAAAAGAGCAGATCGAGGAATTTAAAAACAACAAAGACGCCCTAGATAAAAAGCGCGAAGAGTTTAGAAAGGCTGCCGAAAACAGCGTCAAACTTACATTCTTAATCGACGAGCTAGCCAAAAAACGCAATATCGACGTGAGCGATCAGGAGCTCGTCCAAGCGGTCTATATGGAGGCCTACACCTACGGCGCCGATCCGAAGGAGCATCTAAATAGATACCGCAACAACGGCATGCTGCCGGCCGTTAAAATGGCGCTAATCGAGGAGAAGCTATTTAACGATATTTTCTCCAAACAGGGCAAAAAAGAAGAGAAGGGCGAATAGATGGTGATTCCTTACGTTATCGAACAAACTAGTCGCGGAGAGCGCAGCTACGACATCTACTCGAGGCTGCTAAAAGACCGTATCGTAATGCTTAGCGGCGAGATCGACGACACAGTGGCAAGCTCGATCGTCGCGCAGCTTCTGTTTTTGGAGGCGGAGGACCCCGATAAGGATATCTATCTATACATCAACTCCCCTGGCGGCGTAGTTACGAGTGGATTTAGCATTTATGACACGATGAATTACATCAAACCCGACGTAAGCACGATCTGTATCGGGCAAGCGGCATCGATGGGAGCGTTTTTGCTAAGCTGCGGCGCCAAAGGCAAACGCTACGCGCTTCCAAACTCGCGCATAATGATCCACCAGCCCCTCGGCGGCGCGCAGGGTCAGGCCACCGACATCGAGATCCAAGCCAAAGAAATTTTACGAATGAAAGAAATTTTAAATGGCATCCTTTCGCAAAATTCCGGCAAAGATCTCGCGCAGGTCGAAAAGGACACCGATCGCGACTTTTTCATGAGCGCCGAGGATGCCGTGCAATACGGACTGATCGATCAAGTACTTCAAAAGAGCTTTAAATAGATGATCCTGGACGTCCTTACCTATCCGAATAAAAAGCTATATCAAAGATCGATCGAAGTCGTGAAATTCGACGCGGCGCTGGGCGAGCTTTTAGACGATATGTATGAGACGATGATCGCAAAAAATGGCATAGGCCTTGCCGCCATCCAGGTAGGCAGGCCCGTGCGCGCTTTGATCATAAATTTAGCCAATGAGGAAAAAATCCAAGACAAAAAGGACCTCATCGAGATCATCAATCCGCAAATTTTAAAAAAGGAAGGCGAGGTCATATTTCAGGAGGGCTGCCTGTCGGTGCCCGGCTTTTACGAGGACGTCACGCGCGCCGAGTTTATCACGGTGCAATTTCAAGACCGCGCCGGCAATACCCACGAAATGGACGCTAGCGAGCTGCTAGCCGTCTGTATCCAGCACGAGATGGACCACCTCGACGGACATCTTTTCATCGAGCGTATCGGATACAACAAACGCAAAAAATTTGATAAAGAATTCAAAAAAAGCCTAAAAGAAAAATCGAAATGAAATCCCTAAAATGCGCTGCCTTCACGGATGCTCTGATCCCCGTAGAGGTCGAGTCGACATTCGTGCGGGGGCTGCCGGGATTTAATATCGTCGGTCTTGCGGGCGCTACGATCAAAGAGAGTGAGAGCCGCGTAAAAGCCGCGCTTATGAGCTTAAATTTTAAATTTCCCGCGTCCAAAATCATCATAAATCTCTCCCCCTCCGACACGCCCAAAAACGGCTCACACTTCGATCTTGCGATCGCGCTTCTCATCGCGCTGCAAAAAGAGCGCATCGACGGCGATTTCTTCGTCTTCGGCGAGCTCGGCTTAGACGGCAGCCTAAAGAGCACGGCGAGCCTCTTTTCGATCCTGCTTTTTTTAAGCACGAAGGTGAAGCGCGCTAAAATTTTAGTGCCGCAAAGCATTGCTCTAAAGGCCTGCACGATCCCAAACTACGACGTTTATGCCGTGGACAGCCTAAGCGATGCGGTCAGATTTTTTTTAGATGAAGAGTTCGCCGCAAGCAGGCTCATGCGAGAAACCCATCCGCTTTTTAAAAACGTCGTGGAGATTGACGGGCAAGCTTACGTTCCCAACCGCGATTTTTCGCTTGATTTCAAAGACGTAAAAGGACAAAAGCGCGCCAAGCGCGCGAGCCTGATCGCCGCGTGCGGCATGCACAACATCCTCTTTGAGGGCAGCCCGGGCTGCGGCAAAAGCATGTGCGCAAAGCGGATAGCCAGAATTCTGCCTCCGCAGAGCCTAGGCGAAGTACTGCTCTCGTGCGCCTATGAGTCGCTAAATAACAAAGACGTCGATTTTAGCGCGCTGCGCCCCTTCCGCTCGCCGCACCACACCAGCACGCGCAGCTCGATTTTCGGCGGCGGCAGTAGCGGCGCAAAGATCGGCGAGGTCGCGCTTGCAAACGGCGGCGAGCTGTTTTTCGACGAGCTGCCGCACTTCGGCAAGCAAATTTTAGAGAGCCTGCGCGAGCCGCTGGAGGATAATAGAATTTTGATTTCGCGCGTAAATTCCAAGGTCGAATACCAAACGAAATTTATCTTCGTCGCAGCGCAAAACCCCTGCCCGTGCGGAAATTTATTCTCCAAAAACCTCACCTGCACCTGCTCGCTAAACGACATCAGGCGCTACAAAAATACGATCTCCGCGCCACTGCTCGATCGCATCGATATATATGTCGCGATGGACGAGACCGGCGCGGACGACAGAAGCGACGTTTGCAGCGAGGAGATGGCTGATGCGGTGTTGCAGGCGTTTCGCGCACAAAAGGCTCGGGGACAGAGCGAGCTAAACGCAAAGCTGCGCGACGAGGAGACCAAAAAATTTTGCGTCTGCGAAAGCGCGGCGCGGGATATTTTGCAAACGGCGATCACCCGCTACGATCTTTCGCAGCGCGGCGTAAATAAGACGCTAAAGCTCGCGCGCACGATCGCCGATCTAGCAGGCGCCGAAATCATCGCCAAGGCGCATATTTTGGAGGCTCTTAGCTTTCGCATAAGGAGCGAAATTTGAAAAAAATTTTCTTTAGCACCGAGGAGCTCGACGCCAGGGCGAGCGCGAAATTTGGACTTGGCGAGCAAATTTTAATGGAAAACGCCGCTTGCAAGATCGAGGGCGAGATCAGAAAGCGGCTCAAAAAGGGCTCGCGCATTTTAGCACTTTGCGGCGGCGGAAACAACGGCGCGGACGCTATGGCGGCACTGCGAAAATTAAGCGGGGATTTTAGCTGCACGGCACTTTGCGTGCTGGAAAATAGAAGCGCGGCGGGCAAATTTCAAGCGGATGCGGCGCAGGCTGCAGGCGTTAAGCTTATCGACATTGCGAGCGCAAAAGACGATTGCGGGCACGTAGAGGGCGCGTCTAGCAAGGATGCCTGCGCGCATGAAAGCGTAGGCGGCTCCTCTTTAAAGGGCGCGAGCGAGCCGCGGGGCGAGCGCGAAAGTCTAAACGGCACGGACATTTCAGGCGGAGACGATAAATTAAGCACGAAATTTGCGGGCGCTAAATTTGAGATCGTGGCGTGCGGCGACGAATGCAGTGATCTAGGCAGCGAATGCGGCAAGCCGAGCGTCCTGCACGATGAGATTACAAACGCAGACTGCATAATCGACGGAATTTTCGGTAGCGGTTTAAACAAAGCCTTAAGCTCTGAAATTTGTGAAATTTTATCTCTCGTAAATAGCTCAAAATCCCTAAAAATCGCAGTCGATATCCCAAGCGGCATCGACAAGTTCGGGCGCATTTTAGGCGGTGCATTTTGCGCGGATTTGACGATCGCGATGGGCGCGCTTAAACTCGCGCTGTTTTCGGACGCAGCGAAGGATTATGTAGGGCAGATCAAAATCGCAAATCTTGGAATTTCGCGCTCAAATTTTGAAAGGGGGAGCGAATATTTTCTGCTTCAAAAAAGCGATCTGAAGCTGCCGCTGCGCAGGAAGCAAAACACCAACAAGGGCGACTTCGGGCACACCTACGTCGTAAGCGGGCAGATGAGCGGAGCGGCGCAGATGGCGGCCTTAGCGGCTCACGCAATCGGCAGCGGGCTCGTTAGCGTCGTTAGCGAGGGGCCGTTAAATTTAAGCCCGATTTTGATGCAAAAAAGCTCATTCGATGCCGCGCGGGTCGTAGTCTGTGGCTGCGGCCTCGGGGAGCGAAAGATCGATCTTGCCGCGCTGCGGGGCAAAAGCTGCGTCATCGACGCCGATCTGTGCTACGAACGCGAAATTTTAAGCCTGCTAAATGCCAATTCAAATTTAATCGTAACGCCCCATCCGAAGGAGTTTTGCTCGCTTTTAAAGATCGCGGGCATCGCAGATCTTAGCGTGAGCGAGCTGCAAGAGCGGCGCTTCGAGCTTGCGCGGGCGTGGAGCGAGAAATTTAGCGGCGTGCTCGTGCTAAAGGGCGCAAACACGCTCATCGCCCAAGCTGGCATCATCTACGTCTGCGACAAGGGTAGCGCCGCGCTCGCAAAGGGCGGCAGCGGCGACGTACTCGCAGGGCTCATCGGCGGGTTGCTCGCACAAAACTACTCACCTCTGCAAGCCTCAATCTGCGGCGTCCTAGCCCACGCACTCGCCGCGCGAGCCTTCGCCAAAAACTCCTACGCGCTAAATCCGCTCGATCTCGTCGAGGAGGTAAAATGGTTGTGAAAAAGCTCGCCGTGCTTTTTAGCGGCGGTGGCTCAAATTTAGAGGCGATTTTGCAGAAACTGCACGGCAAGGTTTTTGGGGGTACTAAAATCGAAGTCGTGCTAACGCTAAGCAACAAAGCTGACGCCGGCGGTATCGCAAAGGCCGCGAAATTCGGACTTCAAAGCGTGATCCTAAATCACAAAGACTTCGCTAGCCGCGAGGAATTCGACACCGCACTCGTGCGCGAGATCGAAAAAAGCGGCGCGGAGCTTACGGTGCTTGCGGGCTTTATGCGCATTCTCACGCCTGTTTTTACGAGCAGGATTCGCGCGATAAATTTGCACCCGTCGCTGTTGCCGCTTTTTAAGGGCGCGCACGCGATAAAAGAGAGCTTTGAGAGCGATATGAAGGTGGGCGGCGTGAGCGTGCACTGGGTTAGCGAGGAGCTTGACGGCGGCGCGATCATAGCTCAGCGCACGTTTGAAAAGAGCGCAGGAATGAGCCTTGAAGCTTATGAGGCCAAAATCCATGAGATCGAACATGAGCTATTGCCGCAGGTGATCATAGAAATTTTGTGCCAAAGCTAAATTTAGCGCGGAAATTCGCGCTAAATTTAAAGAGCGAAGTTCCGCGGAATTTTGTAAATTTTAAAGCTTAGTCCTTTAAATTTAGGAGCGGTTCGAGGCTAAGCTTTAAAATTTGCTTCGATAAATTTAGAAAGAGAAAGATGACCGCAAACGAACTGGAAAAACTAAGACTCGGCATCCTAGATGAGGCGGAGCAGCACAAAGGCATGGCGTTTTCGATAATAGTACTAGCGGTGCTAGCCTCGGCGCTGTGGCTATTTTTCAATTTTAGAGATCAAAATGCAGCAATGGGCCTCTGCTGGATCATAGTGATATTTAGCTGCGGCAGCATCTCTTATAGAGTAGTAAATAAAGATGCAAATATAGTGCGCGTATTTATCTTTTGCATCTTGCTGTGGATACTTGCCAAAGGCGTAGAAATATGCGAGAATGATACCTTGCGCTTCGTCATCGCACTCGTAACCATCTGCCTTTCGTTGTTTAATATCGCGGGCACCGTGCTAGAGCGGATCAAATATAATAGATCCAAAAAATTCGTCCGCGCCTTTAAACAACAATATATCGCGCCTTATATCGCAAGCCTAGGCTACCGCTATGAAATTTCAGGCTCGTTTAGGCCGGCGTATCTGCGCGCGAGCGGTCTATTTGTGGACGGCATAAGCTATTTTGATTGCGAAGATAAAATTTCCGGCATTTATGACGGAGTATTTTTTAGCTTTGCCGATGTCTGCGTGACCCACACTGACGAACAATATAACAGCAGGGGGATCTTTTTCTACGCGGAATTTAAAAAGCGCGTAAACTCGGTGGCCGTGATCCTGCCTTCGCTCAGCGCGAGGCCAACACTTGGCGGACTTAAGAAGATCGCGATGGACGATAGCGAGTTTAGCTCCGCATTTAGCGTATATAGCGCCGATGCGGTGTCTGCAATGTATGCCCTCACGCCCGCCTTTATGCGGCGCCTGCTTCGCTTTAGAAGCGGTGCCGGTGGACCGATCAGTTTAAGCTTTTCGGGTAGAAACGTCTATATTTTCATCCGTACGGGATACGATAGTTTCGAGCCTAGCGTGGATCGCAGCGTATTTGGCTTTGATCCCGCCGCGTCTATCAAGCACGAGCTTCTATTCTTTCTGTCCATCGTAAAAAGTCTGAAATTAAACGAAAATATCTGGCAAGATTAAATTAAAGCTCCGATTTAAGGTATAGATCGCCGCGAAATTTTGAAATTTTGCTTTAAATTTACGCGCTACTACGCCGCAATCGCTGCGATAAAATTCCGCCTGAAATTCCACGGCGCATTTAAACCATGGAATTTATAGGATTGTTGTGGCGACGCAAATTTTGCGACATAGGATTTTTGCGGCTTTTGGCTATTTCGCCCTAGCATATTGTGACAAAATCAGCGATCTATTTTAGCTCTAAAAGCCGTTTAATATCGCCCTTGCTTAAATACGGCGCAAATATATGCTGCGGCTGCGAGCCACTTAGTTTTACTAGCATATCACCTGCGCCTAGAAGTTTTTCAGCTCCGCTTTCGTCCAAGACAATACTAAGCATTAATGATGACACGTTATTTGCAAAAATCTGCCGAATGAAATTTTTATGAGATTTCGCGTTAAATTTTAATTATATTTTATCACTCGCCTATAAATTTATGCCCGTGCAAATCCATTCTGTATAGCATTATAATCTTGCCACTGCCGCTTACGGCACACGATCTTTATATGAGATTGCGACGAGGCTTTATGCACCTCAAATTTCATCAAAACACTCTAAAATTTTACCGCTTCGTAGCACGTGAATAGACTCAGAGCAAATTTTGTTTCGCTATTAGCGCGGCAATACGTGTCTTTTCTACTAGCTTAATATATCAAGAGCGGCTTTTAATTGCTCTTTAAATGTTTCTCTTAGATCTTTTGGCTCTAAAATTTCTATATCGGGAAGCCACTTTTTTATAAACGGCAATATCTCCATATCCTGAGTAAAATCTATGCTAAAAATAATGCTGCCATCCGCTAGCTTCTTTTTAAATTTTTGAGTTGGGAAAAATAGTTTCATGCCCTCCTTAAAATATATAGCCACTTTCGGAGAAGCTTTTAATAGCGCTATTCGCGTCGGCTTGGAGGGCAAGCTCATAGCATTTTGTATTTTATTAAAATACGTTTTGTATTCCTTCAAGATCTTTTCTTCGTATTTTTTTGAGCTTTTACTAAGCGATACGATAAAAGCCACTCTTAAAAGCCTAAAATTTCTATCGGCATCCTCGATAGCCAAATACCAATTACTATCTGTAAAAACTATTTTTAGGCATTTTGCATCGATTAAATTCTCCATTTCACCGATATATTTATACTTGATATTTCGGCATTCTTTATTTTTAACGGCATTTCGAAGCTCGCTCAAATATCTTTTACTTAGCTCGTCTTGCAAAACCTCCAAAGGATTGGTTCTAAATAAAAATATGTCCGAATCCTCTTTTAATTGTTCAGATACTTTCTCTTTTTCATGTTTATCTAAATCGTTAAACAACCTAGGATCATTGTCGTTTAATAAACTAATTAGCCAGCCTAGATCATTGCCATATTCTAAAAGACATTTTAAAACGCCGATTATATCTTTGTTTTTATCATATACTCTTAATACTTTTACCGGTCTCTTGCCATGCCCTATGAGTTTGCTTTCTATCCTAAAAGCATACGGAAATAACTTGTCGATTTCGCCCATATACCTTCTAAGCGTTCTTTCCTTAATCCTTAACTCATCTAAAAGCTCTGTATCGGTAAGATAAATTTCTTGCTTTGCAACTAACTTTTTTAAAATTTCAAAGATAACTATCGTTTTATTGTCTGCATCTGATGACATTATAACTCCTCGTATTCTCTAAATCTTGCGTGTTTAAATTCTCGTTTAATCACGACTTTGCCGTTTTCTACCTGCTCACTTACGATGCGGTTAGTAGTCGCATACACGGCTATCAGACCCATATTTTTAGCAAACTTTATCATATTATAAGTCGCTCCGAAATCACCCTGCACTAGCAATACATCGCCCGCTTTTGCTTGCTTTTTAAGTTTATCTTTATACACTTCAACGAATTTTATTATGCTTTTTTCGGACGGGTCAATATCGCTCCACCTCGCATCGGCTATATTTACGAATTTATCGACATTTAAATTCCTCCTCGCATCTTCTTCTTGCTCCGACGTCAAGGTGTGGTTTATTAGTGTAAAGAGGGTTTTCATTTTTTTGGCGGTCTCTTTTGTAATTTAAAATGTATTTTTCTCATTGCTTTAACCTTTTCTATATATTCTTGTATATTATTTACGCTATTTCTTGGGTTGGAATTCGACCTTCGATTTCCTTCAAGAAGCTTATGAGCGATATTAATCCTAATATTATTAATTTTAAAATATACTTCCGCTGCTTTCTTATGCTCGGGATTGTAATTTTTGCCTCCTCTATATTTGTTTAAAGTATCTTTAGCATCTTCTCTCGCATCTCTATCTGTAGGATCCATGCCATTTTGTTCGCATATTAAGCTAGGAACCGCCTCCGCTAAAGTCATATATGCCATAGCAAAATTTTTATTTTTGGCATACCATGAGGTTAACTCTATTTGTAAATCTGAAAGTTTGTCAATCTTAAAAATATCGATAAATTCTTTTATATCTTTAGCTATAATTTTTAAGATATGAGCCTTCGGATCGCTAAAGTCGAAAATTTCTTTGCTTAAAGATTTCACGCTTTTTGTATTGCACCGATATCGGACATACTTAAGGCGTAAGAAAAATCCTCATAACTATTTTTTATATTTTTGGGTTGATCCGACTTATCTATAAGGGCCATCAACTCATAGCCGTTTCCATAGAATTTTAGATTTTTTATAGCTCTTGACCACTCTAAAATTTCAAAAAGCATTTTTAAATCTACTATTGGAGCGGGAATTTTCGTTCCATCGTTTTTTCTTGAGGCTTCAAACATTCCATAATACACACCTTTTATATTTAGATTGTAATCGCGTGTATTTGCGTAGAATTCACTCATCACGAAGCTCATTAAAGAAAGCGATCTAAACGAATGCGTTATATCGAGATATACCTCATCATCTTTTGAAATTTTACTCATAATTTGCAAATATTTGTCAAAGTTTAACCAAAGCTCGTCTTCATTTAATCCGTATTTTATAATAAAACATTTTGAGCCCTTTGAGCCTAGCTTTGTTTCTATCTGTTGCTCCACGGGTAGTAAAAGATCTGTATCGCTTCTAGTTTCTTTATCGGTATAAATTCTTTCCGCAGTTTCGCTATCGCCGCCAAATTCTTCATAAACCGACTCCCAAATAGAATCCTTGGTGCCAACTAGAAACAACTTATCTATACCGATATGTTCGCATAAGACACTAGATATGAAGGTTCTATCCCTATAAATTTTATCGTCTATAGCATAGTCAGCTTTTTGATATCCTTTTACCCTATCGCCCATTCCCAATGAACTTATTAAAATTTTAGCCATATTTTACTCCTCATTTTGCATATAAGTTAAATCGTAGTGTTTGACAGTATAATCGCTAGTGGAGACGTACTGCAAATGCCTGTCATTGGGTATCGCAAACATCGCTCCGGCTATACTTATCGCCTTTTGCCCTCCCGTGACATCAAATACAATGTCGTCTTCCGTAAAGCCCTCTTGCCCAAGCTGGCTATATGCGCTTTCTAAAAATTTATAGACGCTTTTTGCGTCTTCGAAATTCTTTATACATCGTACATTTGTCATATCCGCAAGCTCCTTGTCAAAGAGATTTTGCACGCATTTTAAAAATTTCTCTCTATCTCCGTGAGATTTTTCAGAACAAGCGATTACAATCTTTTTAAGCCTTTGTTTGTGATAATCTATCGCTTTTAACGGCATTCTATAATTATTTCTTCCATACTCATCGATAGTTTTAAATTTTAAAATTTCTTCTATTCCGCTATTATTTTCGCTTAAAAATAACACCAGAACTTTAGCTCTTTTGGGTCTATCATTTATACATATATCGACATTAGGAATGTCTTTAGGAATTATTCGTTTGATTACCCCAAAAATCGCTATAGAACCTAAAATTTGAACCGCCATAGTGCCGTCTTTGGCGCTCCATTTTAAAATTTCGCCGCCGAAAATTTTATCTAGTAGCGACGACATTCCGTCCGGCAACCAAGCGAAAAACAGCAATACGCTGGCGATGATAAAAAACGCCTTATGCTCTAAAAGAGAGCTTCCTAAAAGCGAAACGACTATTTTTTGAAAATTTCTTTTTTCATAATGCGTCATTTTTTAAATCCTCGATTGTTTCTATTGTTGCTGTAATTTCGCTTATTAGGGTCTTGTAGTGGTTTTTGTGGCTCTGAATACACAACCATTTCGGAGTATGAGCTTAAACGCTCATTGTAGCTTTTGGCTCCCGAAAATTCATTCCTTTCTTGATGGTTATTTTTTCCTTTAAAGTATTTGGAATTCTCATTCTCTAGCTGCTGATACTGCAATAATTTTTTATATTTATACCTCACGCTTGCCATCGCGCAAAGTTCTGTTAATTGCTTGGTATTAAGCCAATTCGGTATAAACTCATTCATTTGCTTTTCAAATTCCTTTAGATATTCGTCTTGACTATATTTTAATCCTTGTAGTGTAAGCTCTATATCTATTTTTCCGTAACCGTAAGGCTTAGCAAAGCCGATATTATGCATAAATTTATCGCTTCTGCCGTGAAAAGTTATTGCGCTTAATAGTGCGCCAATTTCAACTTTTTTAAGATTATGAAATACGATTTTGCCCTTAAAAATGCTATTTACAGAAAGCGGTTCAAATTTAACTTTCATCTTTTCGTTATCATTTCCGACACTTAATTGCTCCGCGCTAGAATGCAGCGGATATCGCTTATACCCTCTTATTTTGGCATCCTTGCTCATAAGCGTTATATACGGACCATTTAGTCGCTGCTCTAAATAATTTGGATAATAACTAGGATTAGGCGTACCGAATACCCCTTCCTTCGGAGCTTCAAATCGCTCAAAACTCGATTTCAGATGCGAAAAATACACTCGTCCTTTTAGGGCTTTATCGCCTCTAACGGTTCCGAAAATTGTTTCGGCTAAATCAAATTTTGTTTCGTCGCCTACTTGCTTTGCTGCTTCAAAAATCGTTTTTTTGTAAGCCAATTTAAAAAGTTGAGTTAATCCGATAGCGGTTATTTTAATATCATTTCCCATATAAAAAATAGGAACTGGCATGCCTTTATTAAACTGTTCTTTCCAATATTGCCCGTCTATCGAGTCTTCATTATCAAAATAAACCTTTTTAAAGTCTTCAAAGACATTTTTATCTAACTGAATTTTCTTGCCGTCTTTGGCAAAGACGAATTCATGTCTTTTCTTATCTATATTACCCGTAAAAACTAAGATGCCTTTCCGTCCTTGCTTATCAAATTTAGCTCGTTTAATTGTTATTTCTTGTCCCGTTTTAGTTTTTGATTTTTCATCATAAGGAGTAAAATTTATCTCTTTTAACAAGCCAAATTTTTTATATTTTTCCTTGGCTGTTTCGAGCTTTCCTATTTCTTCGTAGTTCGTATTTTTGAGCAGACATATTGTTCTAATATCTGCGCATTTCTCTATTATATAGCTATCGCCGTTTTTAATTAAAAATCCACAGTTATCGGCTTTTCCGACTAATTTTGTCATGTCATTAGCTGAGTTTTTCTTATACGTCATGTCCCTGACGCTAAGATACTTTTTATGCTTACTTTCATCTATGCGAATTTTACTAAAGCTCATTATCTCAAGCACGTTTCTTATCATGCCCTTGATGCTAGTTGCGGGGATATAATACTCTTTGCCTCCGTTTTCGTTTATGAAATGGCAAAACTCGCTCGGATTTTTGCCATCCTTTATAAAAATAGGGCTTTTGGCGGTTACCTCTAGCTCGATTACGCCGCTTTCGCCGTCTTCAAACGGCACATCGTGGATGTTTTTAAGAGCATCCTCGCTAGCCCAAGGCGGGTAGAAAATTTTATCGTTTAGTGGCACAAAATTATATGGAGCGGTTATCATTTTTTATCCTTTTCATCTTTTACAAAGCCTGCAAATACTATCTTTTGAAGTTTCAATACTGGCAAACCCTCAAGAGTTCCATTACCTTGAGACACTTCGCAAAACTCGTCTTTTTCATCTTGCCAAATTTGAGCCATTTTTATTTTAAAATTACCAAATTTAGGATAAAACGTTTTTATGTCACTTTCCTCTAGCGCTACTTTGTTTAACTCCGTCTCATCGACAAACCAGGCGTCGTTTATCTGGCGGATAGAAATGCTCTTTTTGGACTTCTCATCAAAAAAATGCGCCTCATAGATTGGCTCGTCTTCGCCTAGACTAGGAGTTCGCTCGCCCGCTAAAAACAGGTGCTTCTCGTCGATTTTTTCACCCATTAGCTGGATGTAGCCCTCGTAGCCTTTTAAATTTTCATTCACGTATTTTAAAATTTCGTCTTTATTCTTTTTCATTTTCGATCCGTCCTTCGTTGTATTTTAAGGCCTTGCCTTTGAAAAATCCATACCCTTTTGTGGTTGCTCCACCAAGCGACAAGCGCCCTTCGACTACGTCGTCTAAAGTCGCTTCAAAAGCCTCTAATGCATTATTAAAAGTTTTTTCTTTCTCTTTGTCACCGCACACGTCGTTTCTAAGCAAAATTTCTATTATAAATTCGTCTCTTTTTGCGACTGCCTTTTCTTGAAATAAGGCGCTGTCTATCGCGCCGCCCGTGAAGCGGTCGATGCTAACGTGTTCGAAGACCTTCATATCTTTTGCTTCGTCGTAATCCAAAAAGCAATCACTGATTAAAATTTTGCCTTTGGCGCCTTTATTGTTTTTATTCTTTTCGTAGCCAAAAATTTCTCTTACGGCTTCGTTTTCACTGCCGACTTTGGCTTTTTCGCCGAATTGTTTATTGATTTTATTAAAATAAAACGCCGTTCGGTGCGATAATGCGCCCTTTACCGAGCTTGCCGGAATTAAAATTTTACGCTTACTAAGGCACTTGTTTTCATAGTCGATCACACTCTCAAGTGCAGGCGTTTGATCCGCATCCTTATCGCCAAATCCGCTTCCAAACATAAAGAAATCATCGGGTGAAATTTTAAGTTCGTATCTAATATGTCTTTTCAAATTACCGTCCACTGCGCTATCGGGCATAAATTTCACAAACTCATCGGAGCTAAAATTTAAACTGCTAGAGTATCTGTCCGGCTCAAACTCGCCCCATTTTATCTCTAAAATTCTAAGCGAGCCAAAGCCTTTCGAGCTTCCGCCGCCAAGCCTTAGCGTAGGATCACAAAGCAGATTTAAAATTTTCTTAAATTTATCCTCGCCTCCGTCAAGCTCAAGTGAAAATTTAAATCTAGTGCCTTTAAATACGACTTCCTCGTCAAATTTACCGGCATCTTTTGCCGCGCCGTTCGCGCCTATGGCGACATGATCTCTAATCGGTAAATTATCAAAAAGTCGCAAAAACTCGCTCTTTTCTAAAAGCAACTCTTCGCAAACCTTGTTATTCTTATCGACGAGCAACAGAGCGCTTGAGATAATTAGTCTTGAGCCTTTTTGTTTATTTGGATCTTGTTCGTCTTTCGTACCGAAAATTTCATTTGTATCATCTTCGCCCTTGCGATCTTCAAACGCCCTACGCAAAATCCCTGCAACCGAAGTGCCTAAGATCATCGGCAAGCCGTTCCAATCTCTTTGCACCGGTGCATCCAAAAATAGATCATTTTTGCCGCCGCCGACTTTTAACGGAGTTTTGGCTTCTATGATGACGTGCGCTAAAAATCTTTTCATTGCTTTTCTCCTGTGATTTTTGGCATTTGCATTGATAAAAGTAGAGCAAATTTAAGCGAGCAAGGATCGCCTGCTACTTCTTTTACGAGCGTATCGCCGCACCCACCTTTTACTAGGACGCTTTCATCGTTTCTTTTTTCGCAGTCCCAATTTGCGCTTCTTACGCCATTTCGCATAAATTTGGATATTTGACCTGCTATATTGTTGTTTTTCTCTGCGACGCTTTCATTTTTAATCTCTTCGATTTGCGTTTTACCGTTGACATCTTTTTCCTCGATCACCTTATCACTAACGGCAACCTCCTTGCATATTGATCTTATTGCGCCCCATTGTGATTTTGAAATTTTGCTAAATTTATCTTTATGGCTTTTTATAAAATCAGCCACCCTCTCGGCTATTTCAAGAGCTTGGTCTTTCATGGTCTGCTTTTGTTTTAAAAATTTAGCCAAATCACTTTGCATCGGTATTTCTTTAATCAAGCGTTCAGTCTGCGCTTCTTTTTGGAATTCTATCGGGTTATTCTTCGCGTCACCGCCGTCTAAAAACCACGGATTTATCAGCACTTCGCCAAAACCTTCGCTTAAATACGCTCCGACGCCGTTTTTTAGCGCGCTTATTTGCTCGGCGCTTAAATTTTTTAAAGCGATGACACTGCCTTTGTTTATGCATGCACGCTCATAGTCTTTGGTCGCTCTAGCGCCGTTATAAGGTGTAAAATTTGAAATTCTAATCTGCGTCTTTTCATAAGCGACATTATTCGCGTCCAAGCTTGGCAAAATGTATTTAACGTCATAGCTTGGATTGCCGTTTTCATCAATAAGCGCAAGGCGAGATTTGGCGTAAATAAAAGTATATCCCTCAGGCGGCATAAAGCTTTGGATTTTATCCGTATTTTCGCCGATAAATTTAACCTCTACCGCCCCATACTCGGCGCTTTTTGATTTGCCGAGTCTAGTTGAGCGCTCTAGCGTTTCTTTTACACGACTTATGTCGCCTTCGCTTACGCTAGGCTCAAATTTAACGCCAAATCGCCATTTCATTCCGGCCCTAAACGCCTCGTAGCCATACATCTGACTATCCATAGAGCGTCTTTTCTCTTTATCGTAGGCACTTTTTTGAGAATATTCATATTTTAGGCTAAGCCGCTTTTTTTCGTCATTTATGTAGCCACTTCGCATCTGTTTTAGCTGGGTAAATTTTTCAGATTCTTCGCGGCTTAGCAAGTGATGATTGTAAATTTTGCTGCCATCAAGCTTTTCGTGAAAATAGGAAAGCGGGATTTTAAAAAATTCTTTGCCATCTTTGATCGGCGCAGCATCGCAAAATTTCACAGCACCGCTATGAAAAATTTTAAAATGATCGCTAAATTCTTTGTATCTGCTAGCTACCATACCCAAAAATGTACTTCCTGGGATAAAATCAAGCGAGCTCATCTTGCCCTGCGTGTTAGAACTTGCCTGCAAAATAACGGGACTTTTAAAAGTTATCTCAAATCTAAGCTCTCTCATCGTAGCTCCTTAACTTTAAATTCGCATCTGCCGAGGCCTCGGTTACGGTTTAATCCTATTCGCTTTATCATCTCTAGCGCGCGTTTTAAATTTTGAGCGATCTCGCCGCTTACATTTTGGATCTCGCCTTTTAAACTTATAGGCAAAACGACTTCTATATCTCTTAGCGAATTATCTACCGCGACGCCGTTGTCGCTGATTTTGGTAGCTGAAATGATTTCAAAAAGATTGCGCTGTAGGTTGTTTGACGTAATTTCGGCAGCTATTTTTTCATCTATCGTAGCGCTGCTAAAATAGCACTGCGCCTGCGTAGTATCGTCGTTTTCGTTTTGCTCATCACCATTATTTTGCTTATTTTTGCTGCCTCGTGAGCCAAAGCACTTATCTATATCATTCACATCCCAAAATAGCTCCGCTGCCTCGCGCACAAGCCCTTTTATGGTTTTGCCCGGCACATACGGAAGCCCTGCGGAGTTTTTTACCACATAGCTATCAAGCGCCGCTCCACCGCTAAGGCCGCTACTAACATGCCAATAGTCGAAAAATTTAAGCTCGTAATTTATCGTCATTTTTGCCCTCCACTTTTTTATCTTCCGCGCCCGAAGTAACGGAGAGAAATTGCAATACGTCATAAATCGGCGTCTTTTGCGCTCCGTCCTTTTCTAAAATCAAATTTACGCACGATAGCCCGCCATAAAGAGCCTTCAGGACCTCATTAAATTCACCCCTATTTTCTAACACCTCATTTATCCTATCTAGCATAACTTTGGCTAATCTATCGTTTATGCCAAGCTCCTTTATCCACTCTCGCAGTTTGCCTTTGGGGCTGTTTTCGCTGCGATACATTTCAGCCAAATTTATAAAATTTTCTACCTTTGGCTCGTTTTTTGATTTGGTAGTATCGCCTAAATAATAAGGTCCGAAATCACATCTGATTTCGCTAGCGTTTTTGCCATCGGCCGTGCCCCCCTCTTTTTTACTCCCGATAGCGCGCCCTTCTTTTTCGCCCCCGATCGTCAGTTCATCTTTTATAAATTTATCCCAGCTTTGGAAATTCGAGCTTTGGACGTTATGAAAAATTAAACAGCTTGGTGCTATGTCTTTTTCGGCATCTTTTACATAGCGATCCTTGCTATGCTTTTTCGCTGCACCACAAAGCTCCTCGGCTAGAGCTGCCGCATGATGAAACGGGAATTTTTCGTTGCAGTAGGCAATCCCCGCGCACATCGTGAGCTTTTCCCTTATATCGGGCTTTTTCTTGTCCGTTTCCTTTTCAAATCCCTCGATGAAATTTTTAGTAAATTCTAACGCTATGTCCGCATCGCAAACCGCCGTCATATCATCGCCGCTTAAAATTAGTGCTTTTATCTTTAAATTTTCTTTGCCGAAAACTTCCTCGGTTTTTGCTATGGCATTTTCGTAAGCATCTTTCGTAGCATTATCAAGCGCTTTTGAAAAATTAGCTATCACGTCTAATTTGCCCGTATTTTTTACTTCGTCCGTTAGATTTTTAACCAGTACACCAAGCCCGTTGCCATCTGCGTGGATAACGGCTAGTTTATTTTTCTTATTTGAAATATCGCTGAATTGTTCCGGCTCTTCGTGGTTATTATCTTTTTCACATTGCCTTGTTAACAATCTTGCGCGCGCTTCTATTTTTTGAACAGATGCAATATCCAATAAAATTTTTTTGTTGTTTTTGTTTTCTATTTTGCAAACGGCTCTTGCGGTTTTAGGCGCAAGAGCCATAAAATTTATACTCATATCAAGCGGCAAGCTCGGGCGGTTGCGCTGAGTTTTTAGCTTTCGTTCGAGCTCTTTCGATGCCGTTCCGTAGTCGTTGCCGTTATAAGGAGCGGTAGCCTGAGAGATGGTAATGCCGTAAGCATTTTGCATTATCTTTTTAGGCAGATCCCTGACGATCTTTTTTAAATTTTCCTCGCCATCTACGATCGCTCTAAAATTTCCCGCGGCATTAAGCAAAATTTGCTCTACTAAGCCGTTCGCCCTTAGTTCGTCGAAGACGCCAAATATCGCGCCCTTGCTCTCTTGCTTGTCATTAAATTTTTGTCCGAGCGAGTCTATTATTTCGCTGGCACCTATGATCTCTTGCAGCTTATTCGTGGCGTAAATATACTCTTGTATACCCTGGATACTCGCGCCGTAAAGGTATTTAGCCATCTTGCCTCCTTCGTGTTGTATTTTTGAAATTTTATCGCAACTAAACTTAAATTATTTTTTGAAAAATTACGCAAAACGAACTAGCCGAAGCGACGCCTCGAGCTAGACCGAATTTATTGTCTAGTCCTACCACAAAAGACATATTGTCCGTTATATCCTTGCCTTTGGCATAAAAATCGAGCGTAGGAACGTACGAGCCGTAATTGCTCGATGCGATATTGGCCAAATTCGGCACCTCTTGCGCCGAAACACCACTCATAGCTCCAGCCGCTGCTAGCGACAACACAATCTTTTTCATTACAACTCCTTTAATTGATCTCGTCGGCGTTTTACCTCCGACTTTGAACGCAATTGTAGTGAGCCATAGTGTCAGATTCTGTCAGCCAAGGGGAAACTTTGAAAAATGAGAGGGAAATTTTAATTAAATCAGAAGGATAGATTGAAAATTTTAGGGGTAAAGGGGAACCAAACCCCTAGATCGGGGAAATTCTAACCGAATCCCTCGCCGCCTAAAACTATTCCCAGCAAAAGCCATATTTATTGATCCATTCTACCTCATTCATCCGACTCTTTTATTTAGTTTAACTCATTATTTTCAAATGCTTTTTTCGGAATTTTACTTAAGATAGCGTTGAGCTTCGCTCCAGTGTAAGTTGCAGTATGGATGATGATCTTTACTGGCGTAAAGCCATCTTTATAGTTGTTGAAAGCCGATTTTACTTCAACAAAATTTATCATCATTGAAGCCATATCTCCTTCCACGTCCGTTTCGGTTAGCAAAGGAAATTCGTTAAATAAGCATAGGGAAGTGCCATCAAAACAGTTCTTTTGCGCTTTTCGAAACTGAGTGTCGAAAGGAACGAGGGCAACAACTTCGGCATTCAGCCTACCCGAATACCTCTTAAACTTATTTTTACCGCTACTCTTAACTGCGCGCTCATAAACGCGTAACGGCGCAGCTCCTTTTGAAGCTAAAAAGCTTTTAACTTCCGAAAGCTTTACATCGTTTTCGTAATCGGCTATCTTAAGCGAATTATCAAAGTAATCGTTTCCATATTGAGATTTTTCACCCATATCAAATAAGACGATTAGCTCATTGGCTAGCCTTCTGCTCTGAAAGTTAGTCGTAAACTCATCTTTTCTGTTAATCCTTCCATAGTAACTTTCCGGGTCCGGTTCTATGCAACTCGCCAAAAATAGTGCAATCAATACTAAAAACAGTGTTCTCATAACATTTTCCTTCCTTTAAATTTATAAACAATCGGGCAATTTGAAAAGCCGGTTATTCTATGTTGCATCGCCTTCCAATTGAAGCAAAGCAAAAATTAGCTATCTTATTTAACTCTCATGGCGAATACTCGATAATCAATTGTCAGGTAGTTGAACTTATACTTACTTTTCATTATACGCTTTGTAACCCGCAAAATCATAAGTACTTTTATCGATCTCTTTCCTTGTTTCATAATCGATAAAAATTAAATCGAGTGATGAGCCTAACTCCATTAGCTCTCCGATTTCCTTAGAAGAATAAAGCAATTGAGCCGTTCGCTCTTTTAAAAAGTTAATAAAGGTATAAGCGTCTTCGTTTTTTCCATCTTTCTCATTCTGAGCTTTAACTTTATGAGGTGTAATCTCTACAACCATATTAAGCTTTTTATTTTCTCTGTCGCAAGTTATCGGCTTATACACTAAACCATATTCGCGCCAGTATAGTCCCGGGTGATTGTCACCACTAAAAGCTCTATCTAATAGCGAAACACTATACTCTCCTCTCGGAGCTATTTGAACTCTATCTCCATACTTATCTTTATCAAGGAACGACTTTGCTTTACGTATAGATTCCTCATATCTTTCCTTATCCTTATTCTCTCTAAGGATACACCAAACATCTAGCTGCTGAGCCATTACCGTTTCTTTATCGGGCGGCATTACTATAAAACAACCGGAAAACACAACTCCGATCAAACCAAGCAAAAACACTTTAAACAAAATTTTCATACTTTCTCCTTTGTTTTAAAATTCTTTTTCGAAAAATAATAAAATTATTCATAGAATTCAAACCCGCCATATCAACTTTGGGCGTGATTATAGGGAGTTTAGTTGTCAAATTCTGTCAATTTATGGAGTGCTTTTAAAAAATCCATTAAATTTTAGTCGTATATCTTGAAATTTAATCAAATCAGCGTGATCACACAGCATCACGAGGCCCCCGTTTGTCTCAATCCCCTAAATCGGGGAAATTCTAATCAAATTATGCTCTTTGTTGATCGTTATTCTCCCGAATATCGATCCAAAGTTTCAATCCCCTAGATCGGGGAAATTCTAATCAAATTTCTAGGACATAAAGCTAACACTCTACAGGCTAGGTCTAGTGTTTCAATCCCCTAGATCGGGGAAATTCTAATCAAATTAATTAGCTACGAGAAAGCCCGTAGAGAGTATTCTCGTTCAATCCCCTAGATCGGGGAAATTCTAATCAAATCGGGTAAGGAACGCCTTCCAATCATTCACCGCTGCTGACGTGTTTCAATCCCCTAGATCGGGGAAATTCTAATCAAATTTGTTCTAGAGTTGCTTTTAATTCGCTTGATGAAGCCGTGTTTCAATCCCCTAGATCGGGGAAATTCTAATCAAATTCAAAGAAATATGCTAACAAAAAGTCCTAGGTAAAAGGTTTCAATCCCCTAGATCGGGGAAATTCTAATCAAATCAAATCTAAAAAAGTTGCTCAGAAATGAGCCTATTGTTTCAATCCCCTAGATCGGGGAAATTCTAATCAAATTCTTTTGTATTAGTTGGGCTAGCAATAGCCTCATACTATGATACGTTTCAATCCCCTAGATCGGGGAAATTCTAATCAAATGCAATAATCAATTTTTGCCGATCAAGGGCGGGTTATATATCGTTTCAATCCCCTAGATCGGGGAAATTCTAATCAAATGGAAATAAAATTTACGACTCCTTATAACGGCATAGCAAAGTTTCAATCCCCTAGATCGGGGAAATTCTAATCAAATGGTATATTGGGTGCTACCTATAGAGCTATTGACATAGCGTTTCAATCCCCTAGATCGGGGAAATTCTAATCAAATGCTTACTGCGCTGCCGAAAACAACAAATTTTTAAATTTAGATGTTTCAATCCCCTAGATCGGGGAAATTCTAATCAAATTATATCCCGCTAAAAGAAGGAGCGATGGAAATCGTATCCATTGTTTCAATCCCCTAGATCGGGGAAATTCTAATCAAATGGTGTGATGTTCATCCACTTGCTCCCAACCGGTGAGTTTCAATCCCCTAGATCGGGGAAATTCTAATCAAATAGCCCAAAACCCGCATTAAAATTGACAATGAGTTTTTAAAGAACTATTTGCGAGCGCCATTATATCACAAAACGCGAAAAAGTCCGAGAAAGAGGCGAAAAATTAATTTCAAATTTCGAGGTTTTGCTTGGGGCGGGCTTAAAAGTGTGGATTTAAGCGTCTTTGCGCAAGCGCAAAAGTCCGAAAATCTAAACGCAAAAATTAAAATTTTAGGCTTTTTCGAATTTCTACTAAATTCCGCGAACGTAAAAAGCCCTAAAAGCGGGGCTTTATGAATAGACGAAATAGTAGAAGTCCGAGAAAGGGTTTTTGGTGCGAGCGAAATTTGAGCTTTGCGGACATTTTAAAGCTTAATAGAATATAAAAGTGCGCTAAATTCGGGGTTTTAAATTTAAGAAAAGTCCGAAAATCAAATCCCTAAAAATGGGGCTTAGACGTAGGTGCCAGGGGAACGAAAGATCTCGCCTTCGCCTAGGCTCTCGCTCTTAGCCATACAGGTTTTGCAGATGCGGTAGAAAAGGACTTTGTCGGTTTTGAGCTCGATTATGCGCGCAATGCGCTGTTTTAGCTCGGCATAAATCCGCTCGGAGACGTCTAGCTCGAATACCGAGTAGTTCGCCCGCAGCCCGTAGCCTTCCAGCAAAGCGGCAAGCTTATTGCGACGCTTAGTTTTGCAAACGTCGTAGCAGATGATTAAATTCATTGAAATCTCCCGATGAAAGGCTTATATTTTTCGTTTTGGGTTACGGCGCGTTTTAGGGCGTAGGCTTGCCTATCTATGATATCCTGCGCTTTTAGCTGTTCGCCTCTGTACTGCGTGCAAGCAAAAAGCTTTTCATTTACGTTTTTGGCGATATTTTGCCTGGTTGCGACAGATAGGAGCCCATCTTTTATCTCAAAGGGCTCGTTTTTATTGACCATCGAGATTACGGCGCGATCGACGATGAAGGCTCGAAATTCCTCGATGAGATCGAAGGCGAGAGTGGGCTTTTGCTCATCAAGCGCGTGCAGATAGGATACATGCGGCGACAGACCTGCGGCGGCGATGGATTTTAAAATTTTTGAATAAAGGATCGCGTAGCCGTAGTTTAGGGCGGAATTTACGACGTCGGTAGCGCCCTGCGTCACTCGCGCACTAAAGCCAAACTCGTAGTCGATCGCCTTTGCGATAGCCTGCCAGTAGGAGTTTGCGGCGCTTCCTTCAAAGCCCATAAGCTCGCTTACGCTTGCGGCGCCAGGGACGCGAAGCTTTAAAATTTCTTGCATCGCTTTAATTTCGGCGCCTAGATTTTTATGGTATTTGCCTAGATATTTTAGATAGTTGATCTGATTTTTTAGCTTGCCGATGATGAACTGCTGGGCGATGCGGAGCGATTTTTTAGTCGTTAGCAGCGAAATTTGCGAAGCGGTGGTTTTGGGTATGGCGGAATTTGCGCTAATGAGCGTGGCGTAGCTGAGATTTGTCTTTTCGTCGATAAAATTTATGGAAATTTTCTTTTTGGCGCACTCTTTGATGACGGCGGAGCTAAGCGAAATTTGAGCGTTTATGATGATCTGGCTGATTTGATTTATGGGGAATTTGTGCTTGATAGCGCCTTTGCTTTTTAGCACGAGCTTTCCTTGCGACAGAGTGAGGAAGTAAAAAGGCGTCGTAATGTGGATAACGGAGCTTTGCGAGAAGGTTTTTAGGTATTCACGCTTTTTAGCCTCAAGGGCGTTTTGGATGGATTTGACGGCGGGACGCTTGGCGTTTTTAAAATAGGTTAGAATTTTAGCCTTTTTAGCCGTTTTGCCTAGCTCGTAAGGGAAGTTTAGGTTGATTAAGGCTTCTGCTAGCGTCCGCTTGTCTGCGGTTTTTAGAAATCTGCGTATTAGGCTCGTTACGACCTCACCAAAATGCAAGCAAAACCTATCCTTTTGCGAAGGCGAGAAAAGCTTGAGCGAAATGGCTTTTAGATGATATATGTAGGCGTTTAAATTTTCTACGCTTTGGCTTATCGCCTGCTTTTTGGCAGAGCTTGCGAGTTTGGCTAGAATGCGCTTAAATTTTTCCTCACCGATGCTTAAATTCGCACCCTTAAAGCTTACGCCCAAAAAGACAAATTCGCTATCTTTGCCGTGGATGGAGGTTTTGGCTTCGTTTAATGACAGGCTTATCATTTTTAAAAAATCTTTCAGGCGCGCGAGCCCTCTCTCGGCGGCTTCATATGAAACAAAAAACATAACGAAATCATCGGCATATCGGACGAACTCGGTGCCGCTTTGCTCTAAAAATTTATCCATTTGATTTAGGTAGATATTCGAAAGAAGCGGGCTTAGGACGTCACCTTGATGAACGCCTTTTGCATGAGCGCGGTAATCAAAGCGCTCAAAAATTCCGTTTTTGATCCAAAGCTCGATGAGCCTAATGATACGAGCGTCGCGGATATTTGCGCGTAAAATTTCAAGCAATTTTTCGTGATCGATATTTTCAAAGAAATCTTTGATGTCGGTTTTGACGGCGAAGTCGTAAATTTTAAAAAAATCACGGGCGCGATAAATTGCATTGGCGTAGGATTTACCGTTTCGATAAGCATAAGAGCGGTTTGAAAAGCTTTTATCAAAATAGCCTGAAAGCTCGCGAGTGAGGATATTTTGCGCAAATTTATCTTTTAGCGAGGGCACGGCGAGCTTGCGAAGCTCGTCTTTGGCTTCTTTTGGGATAAAGGCTCGTTTTAGGGGCTGAGGCGAATATGAAAGATTAAAAATTTCGTCCTTTAGCTCGGCATAAAATACGTCCGTGCAAATATCATCAGCGCTAAGTCCATCAAGCCCCAAAGCCGTGCGCTTTAGCCTTTTTAGCGCGTATTCAAAGGCGCCTGCGGTAAAAATATCCTCTAAACTTAGATCAAACATAACGCCTCCTCGTCATTGCATTTAGCTAGTAAATATCGAGCAAAACGCGCCGATACCGTAACCCACGGCGAAATTTATCCGCTCCTTGACTCGCGACACAATTTCAATTCCACATCGCAATCCACGGCGAAATTTAAATCCGCTCTGCCTTTATCTTGCCTAGTCCGAAAACCGTGCTTTTGCCGACTCCGGTAATTTGAGCGAGTTGCAAAAGCTTTACCGAGCGCTCATCAAGCCCAAAAACTCGCATCTGTCCGATCACGCCGCCAAATTGCATTTTAGTGTGCTGGCGGTTTGAGTAGCGATTGATGTCGTAAAAGTGCAAATCCTGCTCGAAGCGGCGGAACTTTACCTCGAATTTATCTATAGCATCGCCCGTTATGTTCTCAAATCTCATAGCGATTTGGCGAATAAAGGACTTAAAGTCGATCTCGCGGCGGACGAGGACATTTTTTTGCTTCATACGAAGCGGGGTAAGAAACGAAATTTCATAATCGCCCGCAGCAAAATCGGGCGTGAAATTTAGCGGCTCAGGCTTATTTGAAAGTAGAGATTTAGGCTCTACGATTTCACCGTTTAGAGTAAAATTTGAAAATTTAAACTTGCGCCTGCTCGCCTCAAGCCCGATTTCTTGCATATTTACAATAGCAATAGCGACGTGAGGCAGGTAGCACGCGGCGTGCTCAAAAAGTAAAATTTTAAAATCAAAGCTCTTTTGATTAAGATTAATATCCAGCCTAAAATTTGGCGTATCGGATACATTTTCAAAAAATTCATTATATGCACATTTGCCGGGGATATCGCACTTCTCGCAGTTTGCGCTTACGAAAGGGCAGCTCGCCTTTCTAAGAGCGTATCCGAAAGCGCCCCTGATCGCCGAGCCGATAAAAGGATGCGAGGGCTTCAAATCCGTGCCGCAAACGCCTAGCTCTAAATATTTAAGCATGAATGACCTTTTGTATTTTTGAGAAAATTATACTATAAAATGAGTTTTTGTGTTTTAGACTAGCCAAGACGCTCACCTAATTGCCGGCAATTAAGAGCGAATTTTATCTCGGCAAGCATTTAAATTTAGGTTGCATAAAGACACGCCAATAAGATAATTTTATATGATTTTATACTTTTGCTAATTTTCATTATTTTTCAAGTATAAGTAAGATATAATCTCGAACTTTTTTGAGGCGCCGTTGCGCTCTTAAAGGTAATTTGAAGATGGTGTCAAGAGAGAGACTTGAACTCTCGACCTCCGGCTTATGAGACCAGCGCTCTAACCAGCTGAGCTACCTTGACACGCAAAAAGAAATGGCAAGTATAGCTAAATATTCTTATTTTTAATTGAAATACTTTAAAAGGAGAGAAAATGAATGCGGCTTTAATTTTATTAGTCGTCATAGTTTTGTTAGTTTTGGCGTTAGTGGGCGCTTATAACTCGTTCATCGCCAAGCGCAACCAGGTACGAAATATCGCTTCCACCGTCGATACGCAACTTAAAAAGCGCTACGATCTCATCCCGAATTTAGTTAGCGCCACGCGCGAATACATGAGCCACGAAAACTCCGTGCTAACGCGCGTTAGCGAACTTCGTTCGCAAGCGATCAATGCGGCTTCTAACGCGGACAAATTTAAGCTAAATAGCGAAATTTCGGCTCTTTTAGGACAGATCCGCATCGCGGTAGAGGCGTATCCAAACCTCAAAGCTAACGAATCGTTTGCTAAGCTGCAAAACGCGTTAGGCGAGTGCGAGGAGCAGATCAGTGCCGCACGCCGCGCTTATAACGGCGCCGTTACGGTTTATAATAACGCCTGCGAGATGTTTCCTACTAACATCATTGCCAGCGTTTTCAACTTCGCTAAAGCGGAATTTTTCGCCGCTAGCGAGCAAGAAAAGCAAGCCCCGAACGTCTCTGAGCTTTTCAAAAAATAGGCGCGAGGCGTAGAAAATTTGCGATGAAATTTTAAAATTTCATCGCAAACGACTCCAAACGCCGTGAGTCTAAATTTATAGTGAATAAAACGGATTACGCGCAAAGAGCGCGTTCTTAAAAGAGACTTGCCGCGCCCCGCGTACTCGTCATCTCGTTTGAGATATTTTGCGGCATGCGGTACTTAGAATTTTAACAATAAAATTTTACGAAATTAATTTGATTTGTATTTTCTTGCTGCGCAGGAGCTCGTTTTAATAAACGGCGTAACGCAAAATTTTAAAAGTAAAAATTTCGCAGTGCAAATTTTGACTAGTTTGCCGCCAGAGTTACTTACGGAAGCGGCAGCAAAAGCAACACCGCGTTAGTCGTGAGTAATTTTGCAAATTTGCGCTTCAGTGGCAGTTGCGAGGTCCTTCGGTGCAAGAGCGATCTGTTTTCCGCGTACGCCCGCGCTAACGTAAATTTTCTCCTGCGTTAGCGCCTTTTCATCGATGAAGGTGCGGAAGTGCTTTTTCATCCCAAGCGGCGAGCAGCCGCCCCTGACGTAGCCCGTGACCTTTT
This sequence comes from uncultured Campylobacter sp., assembly GCA_963522285.1. Lineage (GTDB taxonomy): Bacteria > Campylobacterota > Campylobacteria > Campylobacterales > Campylobacteraceae > Campylobacter_B. Next base: position 78,520 of record CAUQWV010000002.1, on the reverse strand, counting down.
GCAAATCCTTCAAATCCATCAGCTCGCAACGCTTCGCGCCGCAGATGTGCGCGAGCGCCTTTAGATCGAGATTTAGATCGCCTTGCAGGCAGGCTACGACGTATTCGTGATCCGCTGTGCAAACTATCGTTTTATAGACCCGTTCGATCGGCTCGTTTACGCTGTTTGCCACGTGCACCGCGTCTAAATTTAAAGGATCCACCGCATATTCTTTGATCTCGTAGGGGATTTTCAGACCGTCCAGTACGCGCGCGGCGTTCGTCTTTGAACTCATTTCGCCTCCTTAAATTTAATAGCGGATTTTGTTCTCTTTCAAAAAATCGCGCAGATCTTCGTATTCGCTCTGATCGAAATAGCGCCATTTGCCGGGTTTTAACATCCCAAGCGTCATTCTACCGAATGCCGTGCGCTTAAGCTCCACGACGTCCAGATCGAAATAGCCAAAAAATCTACGCAGCTCGCGGTTTTGCCCCTCGTTAATGATCGCCTTTATCTTCGTATAACCGCCACTGCTAGGCATTATGCGATAGCCCAAAAATGGTTTAAATTCCATCGATTTGATCTTACTTTTGGCGTGTGCGCCCTTGCTCGCATCTGCGGCGAAAAAACCCTCGCGGATCGCCGTTACCACCTCATCCCCCACCTCGCCTTTTACTTTTAGATAGTACTCTCGCTCGATGTCGCTGTTCATCAGCGCCGTAGCAATTGCGGGGGCATCGGTTAGCAGCAAAAGCCCCTCGCTTGCGAAATCCAAACGCCCTACGCTAACAAATCTACTAAAGCCCTCAGGCAAGCTATCGTAAATCGTCCGCCTGCCGCGATCGTCCTTTTTAGTAACTAACTCGCCTTTGCGTTTGTTATAAACAATCATCGTAAATTCCGTCTTGGGCTTAATGAGGCGCGAGCCGATGCGGATCTTCTCTTCGCCGCTAACCTCTATAAAATCGCTAACGACGCGACCGTTAATGCTAACCTTACCCTGCTTGATTAGCTCGTCAGCCTCACGGCGTGAGTAGGCAGTGTTATGGGAGATAAATTTATTCAGACGCATCTTTTGCATTATTTTAGCCCCAAGCTCGTTAGATCATGAATATGCAAGATCCCCACGGGCACGCCGTTTTCGACTACGGGCAGGACTTGAATTTTAAATTGTTCGATCAAATTTAGCGCATCTATTGCGAGCATATTTTTATCGTCCAGCATTTTAGGATTTTTGGTGGCATATTTTAGCGCGCCATCATTGATGTCAAAATCATCTCGCATCAGCGCTCGGCGCAGATCACCGTCGCTTAAGATCGCCTCGAGCGCGCCTTTTTCGTCCACTAACAAAACAGTGCCAAGCTTTCCATGCGTCATAACGTCGATAGCTTGTTTTAAGCTGGCGTTACGGTTTACGACGGGCAAATTTTTACTTTGCATCACATCTTTTACTTTGACGAAAAGCCGCTTGCCGAGGCTGCCGCCGGGATGAAAATTTGCGAAATCCTCCTTGCCGAATCTGCGCTGCCTCATCAAACAGATCGCTAACGCATCTCCTAACGCAAGTGTTAGTGTCGTAGAAACCGTCGGCGCGGCGCCTAGCGGGCAGGCCTCTTTGACGATATTTAGGCTTATGAACTCATCGCTAACCTTACCGAGCGAGCTGTTTTTATCACGCGCCATCGCGATGATCTTCACGCCGAAGCGTTTGAGATGAGGTAGAATTCTAACTAGCTCCTCGCTCTCGCCGCTAAAGCTGATCGCAAGCACCATGTCGTCTTTGCCGATCATACCCAGATCACCGTGCAGCGCCTCGGTAGGGTGGACGAAAAACGACGGCGTACCGGTACTGGCAAGCGTCGCGGCGATCTTAACGCCTATGTGACCGCTCTTACCCACGCCGGTGACAATTACTTTGCCTTTGCAAGCTAGGATCAAGTTTACGGCTCGCTCAATTTCGCCGCCGATAAGATCCGCATGCCGCAAAAGCTCCGCTCCTTCGAGCCTCAGCACCTCTCGTGCCGTATCTAAAATTTCACTCATTAAACCTTCTTTTTAAAATTTGCTTTCATTTTACGCCTCTTTGCGCCGTGCCTAAATTTGTGCTAGCTAAAATTTCACGCCTTTGAAATTTACGCCATAAAATTTTAATCCGCGAAATTCTGTGCCGCTTCGTTCGTATAGCTGCGGGCTTGCTAGATGATCTTTAAATTTTGCTTTACGCCGAAATTCTGTGCTAAAATTTTACTCGCCGCTTTAAAATTTCGCGCTGCAAGACCTGCTAATGCCGCTTTGAAATTCCAACGCTGCAAAACTCACTCTCATCGCAAAATTTCACGCCCGAGCGCTAACCGACGCCATAAAATTTCACTTGCACGCCGCAGATCAAAGCCGCCCCTGCGCGCTAAATTTAGCCGCGCTTACATCAAATAAATCACCGGCACGATGGTCGGATATTTTTTGATTTTTCTAAAGATGTGCTTGCGCACGGCCTGGCGGATCTTACCCTCCAGTGCCCAGTGATCGAGCAAAAACTCATCTTTTAAATTTGCCAAAAACTGCTCGATGATGCCCTGCATCTCCTTGGTAAAGTGCGCCGTTTGGTTATCGGCGACAAGCCCGTAGGTGATGACGCGCGTCTGGATGAGCCTCTTTTCGTTTTTGTCGATCTGCGCGATGATGACCGCGACGCCAGCATCGGCTAAATTTTGGCGGTGCTTGACGATCTCGTCGGAGATCTGCTTGTTGATCTGATTATCGATGAACACCTTGCCCGTCTTGACGGTCTTGACGCGCTTTAGATATTTTTCGCAAACCTCCATCTGATCGCCGTCATTCATCAGATAGATATTTTTCTCCTCTATGCCGCACTCCATCGCGGTCTCTTTGTGCTTTACGATGTGGTTGTACTCGCCGTGCACGGGTAGGAAAAATTTCGGCTTTATTAGGCGCAGCATGAGCTTTTGCTCCTCGATTGAGGCGTGTCCGCTTACGTGTATCTCGCTGAAGTCCTGATACGCGACCTTTGCACCGCTTTTTAGCAGGTAATTAAGTACGGTCGAGACGCTGCTTTCGTTGCCGGGGATCGCTTTGGCGCTGATGATTACCTGATCGGTGGATTTGATTTTAATGTATTTGTGCTCATCCGTCGCCATGCGGTACAGCGCGCTCATCGTCTCGCCCTGCGAGCCGGTGGTTACGATCAAAACCTCATTATCGGGATATTTTGAAACCTGATCGGCATCGACGAAGATCTTTTTGTCTAAATTTACATATCCAAGTTCCATCGCGGTAAATAAATTCCGCTCCATGCTTCGTCCGATGACGCAAACCTTGCGGCCGTATTTTACACCGCGCTCTATAGCCTGATAGACGCGGTGGATGTTTGAGCTGAAGGTGCTCATTATCACGCGCCCTTTACAGCTTGAAAATATCGTATCAAAGGTCTTGCCTACCGAGCTTTCAGACTTTGTGATCCCCTCTTTGTGTGAGTTTGTGCTATCGCTCATCAAAAGCATAACCCCGCGATCGCCGTAATAAGCTAGGCGGTTCAGATCGGTCGGATAGCCGTCGATCGGCGTGTGATCGATCTTAAAATCGCCCGTATGGATAATCGTGCCCGCCTTCGTCGTGATCGCAAGCGCGCTTGCATCGATAATGGAGTGCGTTATGTGAATGAACTCGATCTCAAAATCGCCGATCTGATAAGACTGGCGCTTCTGCACGGGACGGAAGTAGCTACGCTCGGCTTTAAGGCCGTGCTCTTCAAATTTATTGCTTATCATCCCCAAAGGAAGCGGCGTAGCGTAGATCGGGAATTGAAATTCTTTGAAAAAATATGGCATCGCGCCGATATGATCCTCGTGCGCGTGCGTGATAATGATGCCCTTGATCTTGTTTTTTATCTTGCGAACATAATCGAAGTCGGGGATTAAAATGTCCACGCCTAGCATGCTCTCCTCTGGAAAACTCATACCCACGTCCACGATGATTGCGCTCGTATTGGTCTCAAAAACGGTCATATTCGCGCCTATCTCACCCAGTCCGCCAAGCGGCGTGATACGCACCGTCTCATCGCTGCGGTTAGCGTTTTTAAGCGGATGCAGGCGCTCTTCGTGGATCAGCTTATTTTCCGCGATCGCCTCTTCCATCGCCTTTTGCCACGGCTCGTTGCCGGTAAGGCTCTTTGGCATATTTGAGCGCTTTTTGTGCTTTTTCTTTTTCTGAGCGTCCATGGAGCTTACATCGTCTGCGGCGCTAGAATTTGCGCCTTTTGTGCTATTAGCGCTTGGTTTCGCACGGCCGTCTCGGTTTAAATTTGAACCGCCCGCGCCGTTTTCGTTGCTTTTTGGATATGCACCGCCGAAATGCGCACCACTCGCGCCGTTCGAATTGCCGTTTGACGAACCGCTCGCAGAATTTGATCCGTTGCGAGGGCCATTTTTTGAACCCTTTGAACGAGCGGAATTTTGCCCGTTTTTCGCGCCTTTATTTTTGCGAGAGCCGTTTTCGTGCTCGCCGCCGAATTCTGCGCCGCCCGCAGAGCCTTCGCTCGCGATAGATTTTTTTAGATTTTCCTTGCGTTTTTTGTAGCGATTGCTTTTTTTGAGTCGCTCGACGCTATTTTCATTTCTGTTTTCTTCCATCTTTTACCTTTAAATTTTTAAAAATTTCTAAAAAAAGGGTGGAATTTAACTCGTGCGCCCGAACTGTGGGCGGAATTTGCAAATTTAAAAAGATCTCTTCGGCTAAGCCTCTATCAAATTTTGCGCTTAAATTTTTAATAAGCGTCTTTCGCGGCGCGCTAAAAGATACGCGTAAAAAGCTTTTAAACTTCTCGTATTCATCGAGATTTTGGAAGCGGGCGCAACTTTTTACGCCGAGATCATCTGCGTTTATCTCGGTGCCTGGCTTAAAATTTTTGCCTTTTACGAGCCTAATCACTGATGAGGTTACATTCGGTGCGGGCTCGAAGCAGCCGGGCTCAACATCAAACAGAAGCTCGCAGCCGCCCGCAAAATCGGCCAGAATCGAAAGGGCGCTAAAATCACTCTGCCCTGCTCTAGCGCAGAATTTTAAAGCGACCTCCTTTTGGATCATCACCAAAAATCCGCCGCATAGCTCATCGTCGATCGCCTGCAAAATCATCTTTGTAGCGACGTAGTAGGGCAAATTTGCGACCAAAAAATATTCGCCGCGCTCAAGTCCCCGCTGCTGCCAAATCCGCAAAGCATCGCCCAAAACGAGCTCAAGCTCGCCGCTAGCGATCTGCTGCGCAAATTTAGCGCTTAAAATTTGATATAAATCTTCATCTATCTCGAAACTTTTTAATCTGTAAAATTCCAAAAGCTTGCGAGTTAAATCACCTAAGCCAGCCCCGATCTCAACGACATTCTGTACATTCTCGGGAATCGCTTGGATGATCCTGCTTAAAACGGCTTCGTCTTTTAAAAAGTTTTGCCCGAACTCTTTTTTCGCCCTAATCATCGCGAGAGTCTAGCTAAATTTTACTTATAAAGTCATTATGTTAAGTAAAATTTGGCTAAAATCATAAAAAATTTTATTCCGAAGGGCTGCTTTGAATAGATTCGCAAAACGCATAATCCCATGCCTAGACGTCAAAGACGGACGAATAGTAAAGGGCGTAAATTTCGTAGATCTCGTGGATGCGGGCGATCCGGTGCAAGTCGCCAAACGCTACAACGAGGAGGGCGCGGACGAGCTATGCTTCCTCGATATCACGGCGTCGCACCTTGAGCGCGATACGATCGTTGACGTCGTAGAGCGGGTCGCGCGCGAGCTTTTTATCCCGCTAACCGTGGGCGGCGGCATACGCACGATTGACGATATCTCGCGCCTGCTAAATGTCGGCTGCGACAAAATAAGCCTCAACTCCGCCGCGATAAAAAATCCGAATTTGATAGACGAAGCGGCGAATAAATTCGGCTCGCAGTGCGTCGTGGTCGCGATCGACGCGAAACGAAATTCGAACGAAATTTCAAGCGGTAATTTATGCGGCGCGACACGGAATTTGAACGCAAATTTACGCAACGAAGCACAGAATTTTAGAGAGACTTCACGCAGCTCGCAGGATGAAATTTTAGCTGGGAACGGCGAGCCTTGCGGCTATAGCGTTTTTATAAACGGCGGTAGGCTAGATACCGGCAAAGATGCACTCGCCTGGGCAAAAGAGGCGCAGGAGCGCGGTGCGGGCGAAATTTTACTCACGTCGATGGACTGCGACGGCGTTAAAAACGGCTTTGAGTTAAATTTGACGCGGATTTTTAGTGCGCTTGATATCCCTGTGATCGCAAGCGGCGGCGCGGGCAAAATTGAGCACTTTAAGGACGCGTTTTTAGCAGGCGCGGATGCATGCTTGGCAGCATCGATCTTTCACTTCAGAGAGATCGAAATTAAGGCACTAAAAGCGTATCTGCAGGAGCAAGATATCGAAGTGAGACTGTAAATTTAGCCAGGTTTATACCGCGGGGGGTTGAAACTTAGCCGCCAAAGCGACCAAATAATTAATTTTATTTCAGCCTTTATTATCTTGCAAGTTTTTTGCAAGCATCGTTTTTGCTTAGATAAAATTTCTTCGTTTTAGCTAAATTATAAGCTTTTTTATGATACTTTTCCATCTTCTACCCGCCACCTGCACTACTATCGTTATGAAAGGTAATGACATAGCTCTCATAGATATTTGCTTAAATTAATTTTAATTTTATCAGATAATTTACCGCGATAAAATTTCAAAATTTAGCCTTAAATTTATCGTCATTTTGCTATGATTAGAGAAAAATGACGAAAGCGTGAATCCATAAATGATAATCTCTGCCGGACGAAATGAAATTTTTGATTTTGCCCTGCCCATGGGCGTAGGGCTAGCGGATATGAGTATAAATTTGACTAAATTTTTATGCGAAAATAGGCAAAACTTACCGAGTGAGATCATTTTCGTGGGTTCTGCAGGGCTATATAAAGAAGGTAAAATTCTAAAAATTTATGAAAGCAGATCGGCTGTAAACTGCGAGATATCGGCGCTTTATGAGCTTTCATACTCTCCGATTAGCTATGAAATTATATCTAGGAATTCTGCCGATGTTTCATATGAAACAATAACTAATAGCTCAAATTTTATCACGACCGATAAAAAATCTGCGCTAAAATTTTTTGAGCGAGGTTATTTTTTAGAGAATATGGAATTTTTTGCGGTTCTCAAGGTAGCACAAAAATTTCAGATTCCCGCTTACGGAATTTTTTGTGCGACGAATTTTTGTGATTCAAATGCTCACACGGATTTTTTAAAAAACCACGCCGCCGCAAAAGAAAATTTAACTAAATATCTAAAAACTAAGGCATTAATTTGAAAAATATCTTTGATTTTACAATGAAAGAGCTTGAAAATTTCGTCGAACCAAAATTTAGAGCCAAGCAAATTTACGAATGGATTTACAAAAATAATGTGGACGACTTCGCACAAATGCTAAATCTACCAAAAGAGATCCGTCAAAGCTTAGCTCAAAATTTTTATTTAGACCCGCTTAAATGTATCAGATCCGAAACAAGTAGCGATGGCAGTATCAAATACCTTTTCGCTCTCAAAGACGGCAAGACGATCGAAAGTGTCCTGCTGCCGATGAAGGATGAGCTGCGAGATGAAAACGAAAAAATTATAAGACACGCGCGCTACTCAATCTGCGTAAGTTCGCAAGTGGGTTGCAAAATTGGCTGCAGCTTTTGCCTGACAGCAAAAGGTGGCTTCGTACGAAATTTAACTCCAGGCGAAATCGTGGCTCAAATTTGGCTCATCAAGAAAATGAACGCGATCCCGTACGAGCGCCGCGTCAATATCGTATATATGGGGATGGGCGAACCGCTTAATAACCTAGACAACGTTGCCAAAGCCGTGCAAATTTTAAAAGAAAACGACGGACTCGCCATAGCGCCGCGTCGCCAAACGATAAGTACGAGCGGACTTTCTACGCAGATAAAAAAGCTTGGCGAAATGGATCTTGGCGTGCTACTCGCGATCTCGCTGCATGCAGTGGATGACGAACTGCGTGAAAAACTAATGCCGATAAATCGCGCCTACAATATCGCATCGATCATGCAAGCGGTGCGTGAGTTCCCGATCGATCTGCGAAAGCGCGTGATGTTTGAATACCTAATGATCGATGGCGTAAACGACCGCCCAAGCGATGCCAAAACGCTAGTGAAGCTTCTGCACGGCATCCGCGCAAAAGTAAATCTGATCTATTTTAATCCGCACGAAGGCTCAAGCTTTGGCAGACCAAGCCCTGAAAATATGGTGAAATTCCAAGACTATCTCTGCGCGCACGGCATTACTTGCACGATCCGCCAGAGCAAAGGGCTAGATATCAGTGCGGCGTGCGGACAGCTCAAGCAAAGAAATGAGAAAAATAAAATTCCGGCTCAGAACAGTATTGGTACCGATAAAATTTCGAACAAGTAGAGGAAAAATTCGGCGATTATTTTCAGACCGTAAGGCAGATCGGCAAAAAATTTATAACGGAGTAGCAATGAACGCGCAAAAAATAATGGATGAGATCGGCGTCTTCTTAGACAGATCGCTGCTTAAAAAATCCAAGATTACAAAGGCGGAAATTATCCACAAATTCTTTCTAATCTACCCTTAACATTTCGAATTTTCATAGAAATTAACAATTACAATCCAAGTCCCATGCCAATATCTTGCGATATTTCTATTGTTTGTTTTTGTTCTATGCTACGACTCAAACCAAGTACCCTCTTGCAATATTCCCCAAAAGAAGCAACTACCGTTTTGCTCCCCATGCTTGCTATCAATGCCGAGCTTTCTAAATTAACAAAGCTTCCCGCCCCGCCCTTTTGCTTAAATAGAAAATTGGCGTATTTGTCAAATTCTCTTTTAAATATTCCATGTTCTTGATTATATTTTTTAAAAGAATCCACATCGGATTTAAAATCTTTTATGCTGCCGCCCAACTTATCTTGAAGCATCCAATATTTATGCGCTCTGAGCTCAAATTTACCGTAATTTTCGCTACCGAAAATAAATATATGAAACCCGCTGTCTAGCCAAGTTGAATTATATGCTTTTATGGCCTTAGCGCTTTTTTCCCAATCTGCATATTTTCTCTTTTCTGAGGATAAATTCTCGAATGCCCTTTTAAACTCTATAAGTAAAAACTTCCCATTGTTATGTGTTAAGGCATCACCTATTTTTTCTACATCACCATCAAGTGGAGCTATATCGATGTCCAACAAACACTGCTTTACAAAATAATACTCTACTGTTTTTTCCCACCACAACATTTTCATCCTTTATTAAAAATTACTAATATTCTAATTATGAATTATAGCCATCGCAAAATAAAATCGTCTTAAAATTTTCAAATAACTACAGATGAGAAATTAATAAATTAAATGCCGTTGCAATCACAAAATTTTATAAAAACCGGCAAAAGCAAAATCCTCGTCATAAAAATAATCATCGCCGCTTCAAAATTTTATTGAGTTACTTAAATTTTACCGATTTTCGCGAGATTATAAAACTCTCTTGCGGCATCGAATTCGGTTTTTATCTCGTATCGTTCGCCGCCTAGTTCGAAGCAAATCACATTCGCGTGCAGCAACAATCTCGGCGCCCCTGTCGTTCTGATCCGCTCCGTCTCATCCATTTTTTTATCCAATATCTGCTCCGCTTGCTCGCGTGAAAGCCCATACAGCGGCTCTCCCAATATCGGTGCGCCCGCGGCGAATAGATGCAGCCTAATTTGATGCTGCCTGCCCGTCAACGGATAGCACTCAATAAGACTAGCGTCCATGTCCGAGAAATATCGTAGCGGGCGTATCAGCGTGATCGCCTCTTTTCCGTCGCGCGATATTTTCATACGAATTTTAAGATCGGCAAACTCGTCGCTAGGAGCGATCGGAGCATCAATCACAAATCCCTCAAAATCCTTTAAAAATTTCAGTTTTTCGCTAAATTTTGCGTATTTTGCAGGCTCAAATTTTTTAAAATTTACGCAGCCCGTAGAAGTAGTCAGCAAAGATTTAGCCGCAGGTAAGGCGCAAGGTTTATGTCCGTTATCCGGGCTACTCATCGCGATAGCGGGTTTAAGCTTATCACCCACGCCGCAGGATAAGGCATCAAATTCAGATCCGCTGCCAACATCGCCAGTAGGAGCGCCAGAATTAAATTTAGCCCGTGCGCCGTCAGATAGAGCATCGCACCATAATCCCCTACTCGCACCATTAGACAAGATATTAAATCCAAATTTATCGCCTGCCCCTTTTAGAGCTAGCGTATCGCGCAGATCCGATACGCTACCTGTTAAACTCACAGCATCGCGCGCCACGTTCTGCAAACGCCCGCGCAATCCGCGCCGTAAATCCCCTCGCACGAGCGCTAGATAGCTTTTCATCACTCTACGTTGTTCGAAGCACTCTTTAAGCTCGCGCGCCGCGTCTTTATCCTTAGCGACGATAAGAATTCCGCTGGTTTCGAGATCGAGCCTGTGCGCCACGCACGCGTCCTGCCCGTATAGCGACCAGATCTCGTCATACATATTATAAGGCGAGTTGCGCCCGCTCGGGTGGCTTAAAATTCCACTCGGCTTGTCAAATACCGCAAACGCATCGCACTCAAAGATCGGCTTCAGTCCGCGCGGCTCGCATTTGTAATCGATCAAAAAAATTTCTCCGCGAGCAACGGAATTTTTATGCAAATTTTGATCTTCCGCATCGGTTACGCGATGCTTGTCACAGATGCGCTGCGCGGATTTCATATCGTATCCGAGGCTAAGCAGAATTTCGTAAATTTTGCGTCCCTCAAAGCTTCCCAAGCTTCTTTTCTCATAACCCATATTAAACTTTCAGCCCCATTTTTATATAATTTTTGCCATCATTATACAAGAAATTCTAACCGAAAGGCTACTAAAATGGTCGAAAGATACGCAAGAAAAGAGATGTCTGAAAAATGGAGCTTGCAAGCCAAATACGACGCGTGGCTAAAAGTCGAGCTCGCAGCGGTTAAGGCGTGGAATAAGCTAGGTCTAATAAGTGACTGCGATAAAGATAAAATTCTACAAAACGCAAGCTTTAGGATCGAGCGGATAGATGAGATCGAAAAGACGACCAAGCACGACGTCATTGCGTTTCTAACGAGCGTGAGTGAGAGCCTTGGGCAGGAGAGCCGCTTCGTGCATTACGGAATGACTAGCAGTGACTGCATCGATACCGCCGTCGCGCTACAAATCAAAGAAAGCATGGAGCTCATCATTGAGGATGTGCAAAATTTAAAAGCCGCGATAAAATCTCAAGCCATGAAGCATAAAATGACGCTGATGGTCGGACGCAGCCACGGTATCCACGGCGAGCCGATCACTTTCGGACTCGTGCTTGCGGTCTGGTATGATGAGATAAATCGCGCGCTAGAGCTTTTGCAACATGCAAAAAGCGTCATCAGCTACGGCAAAATAAGCGGTGCGATGGGGAATTTCGCCCACGCTCCACTAGAGCTGGAAGAGCTAGTGTGCGAATATCTGGGGCTAAAGCCCGCTCCCGCGTCCAATCAAGTCATCCAGCGCGATCGCTACGCGCAGGTAATGAGCGCACTTGCGATCCTAGCTTCCAGCTGCGAAAAGATCGCCATCGCAATCCGTCACTATCAACGCACCGAGGTTTATGAGGCGGAGGAATTTTTTAGCCCAGGTCAAAAGGGCAGCTCTGCGATGCCGCACAAACGAAATCCTGTGCTTAGCGAAAACGTAACGGGACTATGCCGTATGATCCGTAGCTTTGCAATACCCGCGATGGAGGACGTAGCTCTATGGCACGAACGCGACATCAGCCATAGCTCAGTCGAGCGATTTATCCTCCCCGACGGCTTTATAACCGCCGATTTTATGCTAAATCGCTTGACAAGTTTGATCGAAAAACTGCTCGTATATCCCGAAAATATGATGAGAAATCTAAATTTAACCGGTGGGCTCGTATTTTCGCAGCGCGTGCTGCTAGAACTGCCTAAACGAGGAGTTAGCAGAGAGGATGCCTATAAGATCGTGCAACGTAATGCAATGAAGGTCTGGGCGGATCTGCAAGAGGGCAAAAAAGCTATAGATGAGCAAGGGCATAGCCTGTTTTTGCAAAATCTGCTCGCAGATACAAAGCTACGAGAAGAGCTAAGCGAAAGCGAGATCAAAGAGTGCTTCGACTACGGATATTACACCAAAAATGTGGACGCGATTTTCGCTAGGGTTTTTGGCAAATAGCAGACACGCGGCTTGCTATTTTGAAGCTCCGAGCAAGCCTATAAAATATAGCGAGGCGGCTAGAAATTTATGTTTGCGCTAAAGCGCTTTAAAAACAGCGATTGAAATTTTAAAATTTTGATAAAGATAAAATTTTAGTAAAAGCGTAGCGCTTGCGGATAAATCTTAAAATCGTAAAATTTAATGCTTTAAAACGGTAAAATTCTTAGGTGTAGTAGTTTTTAGAATTTTACCGCAAAATTTAAGTGCTAATCCCGAAGATGTAAATGCGAGATTTCCATCAAGTAAAATGGCATTTCTGCGTCGTACTCGAACTAGGGATCGTGAGATATCCGAAGCAATTATGAAACAAATTTAAAGTGGTAAATGGAGACATTGATAAAATTCCGCTTTTTCAACTTGAAATTATAACGATTCTTAGAAAAAAGCGAATTGAGCAAAATTTCATAAATTTCATCAATTTAAGTGCTTAGCAGATAGCGCTAAAAATAGGAAATTAAGCTTGCGTAATGATATTTTTAAAAATTTTAAAATTTTATACGCGCAAGCGGGTAAAATTTGATGTTTAGTACCGACAGCACCCTTTGATTATCATATAATTACGTCTGGATTGCTAGCAAATTTCGGATTAAACAATCCTGCGATTTGACATCTAATAATTATTTGGAATTTAAAACGGATGGGGCAGGAGTTCGTTCGCCCCATCCGCGCCAGTACGTTAGAATTTTTAGAATTTAAAGTTATACCCTAGATAGAGCCCATGGTTGGTCTCATATACCTTGTCTACGTCCTCTCCGAGTTTACTGGCCTTGTACCTCGTGTAGTCCGCTTTGTAGCCAAACTCGATCTCGTTATACTCGTCAAAGCTATATAGCCCGCCCAGTCTTGCGCCGATTACCCAGCCCGGCACCGTCTTTGAAAGCGAATCGCTGCTTCCGTCAAGGTCATCATAAGAATAAACTTTATATTTCAAAAATGAAACTCCCGTATATGCGCCCGCTACGAGTTTAAAGTCGCTCGTAATCTCAGGCGTAAAATCCCCGCCTACTAGCAAGCTATGCTTGTTCCACTCGTGTTTAAATGTGATGCCCTCGTCACTGCCCGTTTTCGAAGCTTTGAAATCATACAAGTACTCGCCGTACGCCCTAGCTATACCAAAATCATAGCCGCCTTTAAAGCCGAGCGCAGCCTGCCCCTTATTATCTTTATTCGTGCCAGAATCTTCCTCGTCAGACCATTTAGTAGTGATGCTGGATTTAAAAGAATAATCTCCCTCGATACCTAAAAATATCCCCTCGCCGAAGCTTGAGCTCGCGCACACCGCAGCGGTAAACGCCGCGATTAAAATTTTATTTTTCACATTTTCTCCTTACAATTTATAATTTCGGGCTTTCCGCCGCCGCCGCTTTGCCATTTTACCGCTTGCTATCTTTAAGCATCTTCAGCCAAGCTCGCTTACAAGCGCATTTAAAATTTGCCGATTATAATATCCTTTTTTTGAAATTTCGATGAATTTCACGACAAGACTTGGGATTTTATCTCACTCGCCTTGGATAAAATTTTATCCCGCTTGCTAAGGACGGAATTCTATCTCGATTGCCAGCACGGAATTCGACGAAATTCTACGTCGCCGCCCCGTGAACGGCTAGCAAATTTAAACACCGGACACCATTAAAAAATAATCTGTGATGAAATTTAAATCGCCTATTTAGTTGTTCGTTTTTATGTATAATTTAAAATTTACACACGAGATAAGTGCCGTGTTACCGATAGTAACTGCACTTTTAAAAATTTAAGACGATTTGATTTGGAATTTATAAAATTCCCGCCTCATTTTTGTATCATAAGCCAAATCCAAAAAAGGAGTATCTATGGAAGAACACAAAGTGGAGTTACGCAACTCCCGCTTGCAAGGACCACTGGACTCAGACGTAGACGAGCTGGGTTTAGACAGGCTCACCGACACCGTGCCGTTTCCTAAGCGCGGCGTCATCATTATGGCGATTGCCGCTGCAGTGGGCTTTGCGCTATATGCCGCGTTACCATTTGAGCCTAATGTCAAAAAAGGTCTTGCGCTGCTTGCTTTCATCGCGATTATGTGGCTTACAGAGGCCGTGCATATCACGGTAACCGCGCTTATGGTGCCGGTGCTTGCGGTAGCTATCGGACTTGGCAAATTCGCTAAAGATGGCACTTTCACGGCTGCCACCATCAAAAGCACGCTTGCAAATTTTGCAAACCCTACGATCTTTACCTTTTTCGGCGGTTTTGCTCTGGCAACGGCTCTGCATATGCAAAAGCTAGACAAAAAGATCGCGATGTGGCTAATCGCCCGCGCAGGCGGTCGCTTGGGTGTAGCTGCGATTTTGATCTGCCTTGCTACGGCGATCCTTTCGATGTGGGTTTCAAACACCGCAACTGCTGCGATGATGCTTCCAATCGCGCTTGGAATTTGTGCTAATATGGACGAGAGCAAAGATCGCGGCACGCTCGTGTTTTTGCTTTTAGGCATCGCGTATTCTGCAAGCATCGGAGGTCTGGGCACGCTCGTGGGATCTCCGCCAAATTTAATCGTGGCTCAAGCCTTGCACTACAGCTTCGCAGACTGGATAAAGGTAGGTTTGCCTCTAATGTGCATGATGCTGCCGATAATGCTTTTGGTGCTTTATATAATTTTCAAGCCGAATTTAAGCCATAAAATAGAGATGGATCTGGAGCATATCCCTTGGACGCGCGAACGCATTATTACGATCGTCGTATTTGCCTTAACAGCGCTTGGCTGGATATTTTCGAAACAAATTTCAGCCCTTGTGGGCTTTAAGGTGGACGACGCCTATGTAGCGATCTGCTCGGCAGTCGTAATCGTCATACTAGGGCTTGCCAAATGGCACGACATCGCCGAAAACACCGAATGGGGCGTGCTGCTGCTTTTTGGCGGCGGACTTACGCTAAGTGCGGTTTTAGGCGATTCCGGAGCTTCTAAGGTGCTTGGCGATCTAGTCGCGCACACTTTCGGTGGAGCGCCTACTTACATCGTACTTTTAGTAACAGCGGTTTTCATCATCTGCCTTACGGAATTTACGAGCAATACCGCCTCTGCTGCACTTTTAGTGCCAGTATTTGCGGGAGTAGCGGCTCAGATGGGACTACCAAAAGAAACTCTTACTATAGTAATTGGTGTGGGCGCAAGCTGCGCTTTCATAATGCCGGTAGCGACGCCGCCGAATGCTTTGGTTTTCGGCACGGGACGCATTCGCCAGGCGGAAATGGTGCGGAGTGGCGGAATTCTAGCGATCTTCTCCGCGTTTTTGGTTTCGGGGTACGCGTATATTTTTTACTCGTAAAATTCCGTCAAAATTCTATAGTCCGGGTATCTGCTCGGACTAAATATATTTATAAGATATATTTTTAAACTCCTAAATTTTCGGAATTTTTATAAAAAAATTCTGATTTAATACTATTTTAATCAGTTATCTGTATAATACGCATATTTTATGGAAAGAAGAATTTATGGATTTTGATTTTATAGCTAAATTTAGCCCGATGTTCGTAAAGGCGGGAATTTTAACGCTGAAGCTCGCATTTTACGGGATTTTACTATCCATCATCATCGGTTTTATCTGCACACTGATAAAATATAAAAGATTGCCGCTGTTAAGCCAGTTTGTGAACGCATATATCGAGCTATCGCGCAATACTCCGCTTTTAATTCAGCTATTTTTTCTATACTACGGCCTGCCGAAGCTGGGCGTTCAAATTTCGGGCTTTACTTGCGCGATCGTAGGTCTTGCATTTTTAGGTGGAAGCTATATGAGCGAGAGCTTTAGGCTCGGTTTTGAGGCGATAAAAAAATCCCAGATCGAAAGCGCGATGAGCCTCGGTCTTAGTGAGGCTCAGATAGTGTTTTACGTCGTGCTGCCGCGCGCCTTTGCGATCGCCCTGCCCTCTATCAGCGCAAACATAATCTTTCTGCTTAAAGAAACCTCGATCGTTAGCATCGTAGCACTCGCCGATCTCGTTTATGCCGCAAAGGACGTGATCGGGCTGTATTATAAGACGAACGAGGCGCTGTTTATGTTAAGCGTTTCGTATCTAATCATAATCCTGCCGCTTTCACTAGCGCTTACGATGCTTGAAAAGCGCCTTGCGTATATGAGAGGCTAGCGATGGAACTCTTAAGCGGCGAAAATTTAATCAGGCTTCTTGGCGGGCTCGGAGTCACGCTGCAAATCGCGCTCATCTCGATCGCGGTTTCGCTCGCTCTAGGCTTGGTGCTTGGGATTTTAATGGCCTCCGGGCGCAGAGCATTATACATCCCGCTTAAAATTTGCCTAGAGATCGTGCGCATAATGCCGCCCATCGTTTGGCTATTTATCGTATATTTCGGCGCGAGCAAGGCATTTGGCATCCACATCTCAAATATCGCGGCTTCGATCATCGTCTTTAGCGTCTGGGGCGTTTTTGAGATGATGGATCTGGTGCGCGGCGCCGTGCTTAGCATCCCTAAGCATCAGTTCGAAAGCGCCGAAGCGCTCGCATTTAGCAGATCTCAAATTTATCTCTACGTGATCCTGCCGCTTGCAATGAGGCGCCTAGTGCCCGCAACGATAAATTTATTCAGCAGGATGATAAAAACAACCTCGATCGCCGTACTCATCGGCGTCATCGAGCTCGTCAAGGTCGGACAGCAGATAATCGAAGTGAATGTCTTCCGCGACAATTACGCGCCGCTAATCATCTACGGAGCGATATTTTTCGTATATTTTTTGATCTGCTATCCGATCTCGGCGCTTTCGAAAAAACTAGAAAACAGGTGGAGCTGATGGAAATTTTAAAAATCGACAAAGTCAATAAATTTTACGGCGAACTGCACGCTCTAAAGGACGTCAGCCTTAGCGTCGCGCAGGGAGAAGTAGTAGTGATCCTAGGCCCTAGCGGCTGCGGCAAAAGCACCCTACTTCGCACAATCAATGGGTTAGAGCCGGTACAAAGCGGAAATTTTATAATCGAGGGCGAGCAGATCGATCAAAATTTCAAAGAGTGGCGCAGGATCAGGCAAAAGATCGGCATGGTATTTCAAAGCTACGAGCTCTTCGATCACTTAAATGTATTAAATAACATCATCCTAGGTCCCGTGAAAGTTCAAGGCGTATCGCGCGAGCAAGCTGTAGAGCTAGCCAGGCATTGGCTCAAAGTCGTAGGACTAGAAAATAAAGAGCGAGCCTACCCCAAAGAGCTTAGCGGCGGGCAGAAGCAGCGTATCGCGATCGTACGAAGCCTTGTGATGAAGCCCAAGATCATGCTTTTTGACGAGGTTACCGCGGCGCTTGATCCCGAGATCGTGCGCGAGGTGCTAGACGTAATGCTAAATCTCGCCAAAGAGGGGCAGACGATGCTAATCGTAACGCACGAGATGGGCTTTGCGCGCGCCGTAGCCGATCGCATAGTTTTTATGGATGAGGGAAGCATCGTAGAGATTAATGAGCCGGAGGCGTTCTTTACCGCTCCGAAGAGCGAGCGCGCGAAGAAATTTCTAAATATGTTCGAATTTAAAAAATAAATTTTAATAAAGGAGAAAAGATGAAAAAAACGCTAAGCACGCTTTTTATCTTAGGTGCGTTATTTTTCGCAGGCTGCAACGACGAGGGCAAAGGCTCCTCAAATTCCGCGCAAGGCTCCGTCGCGTCGCAAAGTTATATCGACGGGATTAAAAAGCGCGGCGTAGTAAGGATCGCGGTTTTCGGCGACAAGCCGCCGTTTGGTTATATCGACGAGACGGGTAAAAACGCGGGATATGACGTGTATTTTGCAAAACGTATCGCAAAGGAGCTTTTAGGCGATGAGAGCAAGGTTCAGTTCGTGCTCGTAGAGGCCGCCAATCGCGCGGAATTTTTGGCGTCGGATAAGGTCGATATCACGCTTGCAAATTTTACCGTCACGCCGGAGCGCAAAGAGGTCGTGGATTTCGCGCTGCCGTATATGAAGGTAGCCCTCGGCGTCGCAAGCCTGAATGGCGATATCACCGATGTTTCGCAGCTTAAGGATAAAACGCTTTTAATCAACAAGGGCACGACCGCAGATCTGTATTTTACGAAAAACCATCCCGAGATCAAGCTTTTAAAATTTGACCAAAATACCGAGACTTTCGGTGCGATGCTGGACCACAGAGGCGATGCGATCGCGCACGATAATACGCTTTTGTTTGCATGGACGAAGTCAAACCCTGGCTTTAAGGTAGGTATCCGCTCGCTGGGCGATCAGGACGTCATCGCGCCTGCGGTCAAAAAGGGCAACGACGAGCTTCGCAAATGGCTTGACGATCTAATCGTAAAACTCGCGGGTGAGAAATTTTTCCACGCCGACTACGACGCGACGCTAGCGCCGGTATACGGCGACGATATCAAAGCCGACGACGTCGTAATCGAGGGCGGGAAGTTATAAATTTAGATTTGCCGTCTAGTTTAGCGGAGCGATTTTACTAAGCCCCGCAAGCTCGCAGCGACGCTGGCGCCGTAGCTTTACCAAAACGGCGTCCATAAACGCCCATAGGCGACCAGCGCTTTTATAAGCTAGCTAAATTTATCGATCTAGCGGCAAAGTTTTACTTCCGCACGACAAATTTAGCCGCCGAGTAAATTTTAGCCGAGCCGAAACGCAGCCTAGCGCCCGTCGTCGCGGTAAAATTTAAGTCGCGCGCGGCGGCGTAAAATTTCAAGCGATAGTAGAATTCTAATGCAAACTGCTCGTGCGGTAAAAATTTTGCCGTGCGAGCAATGATAAATCGCGAGCGCTCGCTCGTTAAACGGAGCGGGAATTTATAAAATTTTATCGGCTCAAGGCGACTCGTAAATTCTGCGCGGGCTAAATTTTCCGTATCGATTTAAGAGTCAAACGTATAAACCGCACAACGCATTTATTTCCACGCCCAGCTACACAGCGCATCTGTATCGCTAAACCTACGATCCCGCGCACGTTGTCTGCATATCTGTGTGTCGCCTGAGCCGTATGCAGCCCGCCGCCGCCGCCCGCCTCATTCACTCCAAATTTTGCGGTTCAAATTTAGCTCGCTCACGATACCCACAAGCGCGCCGATCTCATCTACGTAAAGCTCTATCGTAGCGTCCTGCTTTAGCGAGCAGTCGATTCTAGGCTCAAAATTATCGCGCCAAGTCTCGATCGCCACGTAAATTTTATCCTCCCTTAGCACAGCGTTTATCTGCGAGCCCAGCCTTAGATAAACCTCCGTTAGCCGCTGCATCAAAAGCGGCGTCAGCGCGTATCTGGCACCCACCTGATCGGTCGTATAGACGTCGAAAAACTCCTCAAATTTCACATCGTCCATATTCGCTCGCTGCCCGTATTTGCGCAGATTTCGCGAGTTTTTGTGACACACCCGCACCTCGCAGTTAAGCCTTTTGTGAAAGTCCGCGACGAAAAGCACTCCTTGAAATTTTACGTCGGCGCGAGTGCCGTTTTTGGTGCGCACCTTTTCGGCGGCGTAAAAGTCGCTAAATCTCACGCGTACGCCCTGCACCTCCCCGCTCATCATATCCTCGCTCGATTGCTCGTTTATGTAGCAGTCGTAAATTTCAAAAAACTCATCTGCTGTAAGCCCGTCACTTTCATCGTAGCTAAGCCCGAAGCTTTTTGCGATGCTCGTGACGACCCTGTTTTTAAAATTTGATCTGAAATTCCGTCTTTTGCTCGCCGTCAAAAGAGCGCTCACGACGCCGTAAACAGCTACGCCGAAAAATACGCCGGCCGCCACTTCGTCCCAAAAGCGCGCCACCAGTGCGCCCACGCCGGTCCCTACGACAGCGGCGATTAGACCGGCCTTTTTCACCGATTTTTGCAGCGCCGCGCGCTCATCCTCCAGGCTCTGTAGATCGGCCAAAAAGTTAAATTTTGACTGGGTTGCGCCGTCTTTTTTGCTCCCGCCCTCACCTTCGGCGGCTTTGGGCTCAAACCTCCCGTAAGTAGCGCTCGCGCGGCTATCACTACTTTTGGAGATACCGCCCTCGCCCGCTTCGGCTTTTAATACCTGCTCCTCTTTCGCATCGGCTCTTAAAATTTGCCCGTTTTGCGCCGCGCCCTGCCCTAGCGCGCCCGTATCTTGCGCCGTATCAAAGCCGCTAAATTTATCAAAATTTGTGCGCTGCGCGTCACCGTTTTTGCTAGAGCTTAAGCCGCAAAATAGACGGTAGAGCAGTCCGTTTAAAACCGGGAAGATGATGAAAAGCGCGACTATGAGCCAATTCGTATCAAACGAGACAGGCTCAGCCCTCGTGTTTAAAAACAGGTAAAACCCGACTAGCAGCAGGGTTATCAAAAATGAGACGAGCTTGCTAATGCGCGCGAGCCTTTCGCGCCGTTTTTCAAGCAGGTAAAGCTCTTCCAGATCGCCGTTTCTATCCATACTCTGCCTTTTGTAACGCATTTAAGCGCCGGTTTATTTGTCGCGCGTAAATTTAAACATTCGCGCGCCGCCACCTGATCTCCGCTAAATTTAGCGTAAAGCTCGCGCTCTGCTGCAAAATTTTAAAATTTGCTCCGCCGCTTTAAATTTAGCCACCATAAAATTTTAAATTTCGTCCTTGCCGCGCCGCAGTTCGTTTAATGCGGGCAAATCTTTAGCGCCTCTTTCAGCCGCCCTAGCCCGTCTTTTAGTAGCGCCCTAGAGGTCGCGATATTTAGGCGCAAAAATTTCTCGCCGCCCTTGCCGTATTGCGCGCCGCAGGAGAGATACAGCCCCGTTTTTTCGCGGATGAAGCGCGCAAGCTCCGCGCTATCCTGCGTGTAAGCGCCCGCATCAAGCCACATCAGATAGGTCGCGTCTTGCGGCACGACATGCACCTGCGGAAGCTCACGCGCGATAAATTCCGTCGCGAATTTACGATTTTCGCTGAGGTATTCGCGCAGAGCATCCAGCCACGCCGCGCCCTTCGTAAATGCGGCGATCGCTCCTTGGACGCCGAAAAAATTCGGCTCGGCGATGTCGTCGGAATTTAGCGCCTTTGAAATTTTATGACGCAAGCGCTTATCCGCGGCAAAAACTGCCGCGCTTTGCAGCCCCGCGATGTTAAACGCCTTCGTAGGCGCAATTATGCTGGCTGAGATCCTCTCGCAGGTCTTGCTTGCCGCGGCAAATGGCGTGTAACGCACGCCCGGCTCGGTCAGATCACAATGCACCTCATCGCTAAGCACTGTCACGCCGTGCTTTTCACACAGCTCGCCGATACGGGCAAGATCGTCTCTACTAAAGGTGCGGCCGACCGGATTGTGCGGGTTGCAAAGGATAAAAAGCGTCGTCTGCGGATCGGCGAGTTTAGCCTCCAAATCCGCCCAATCGATGCTATAATCGCCGTTAGCGTAGGCAAGCTCGTTTTCTATAGGCACGCGGGCGACGTTTTTGATGCAGTAGTAAAAGCAATTATAAACGGGGCTCATCAGCAGCACGTTTTCGGCGGGCGAGGTGAGCTTACGGATGATCGAATCGATCGCAGGCAGCGTGCCGCCGGCATAGATCAGCCACTCCTTTTGGATTTCATAATCGTGGCGCGAAAGCCACCAGCCTTGATACGCGCTGCGCCACTCATCATCGATAATCGAATAGCCCAAAACCCGCTCATTTAGCCGCTTTTGCAGAGCCTCGATGATCTCGGGCGCTACGGCAAAGTCCATATCCGCGACCCACATCGGAAGCTCGCTCTCGCCCACATCCCATTTAAGCGACTTCGTGCCGCGGCGGTTCGGTAGGGTATCGAAGTCGTATTTCTCCTTGCCGCTTATAAAATCAAAAAGTCCCATCTTACGCCCTTAATTCAGTAATAATTTCAGTTTTAGACGCGTCCGTTGCGCCGTCTAGGATCAGCTCGCCGATGCTTGCCGCGCGGATCAGCCCGCTACTTGGATTTTTGACGCTATCGATCGCGCCTTTTACCTCGGCACGGACATCGCTGTATTCAAACGCTAGCGTCGTATTTATCAGCTCGCAGTCTTGCAAGCGCAAATTTTGCATATAGCAAAAGCCCTGCAGGCTCTCAATCTTGCAGTTTCGCAGCGTCACGTTTTTGGAATTCCAGCCGAAGTATTCGCCTGCGATGAAGCAGTCCTCGACTACGATATTTTCGCAGTTCCAAAACGCGTCCTTGGATAGGAGTTTGGAGTTTTTGATCGTTACGTTTCTGCAGCCGTCGAAGCAGTAATCCCCGAAGAGCGATAGATTTTCGATGCTTAAGTTTTCGCAATCAAGCCCGAAATACGCGCCCTTTGCGGTGACATTTTTTAGCGTGACGTCGCTGCAGTGCCACAAGGTCTCTTGCGCATCGTGGAATTCCACGTTTTGCAACGCGGCGTCTTTTACGCGGCGAAGCCCTTTAGGCGCGCCGTAGAGGCAATCTTTTAGCACCACGCCGTGGCTATACCAGATCCCTGCGCGCGCAACCTCGTCGAATAAACAATCCTGCGCGCGAATGTTTTCGGCATACCAAAACGGATATTTCCACTCAAATTTACAGTTTTGCGCGACGATATTTGCGCTGTGTTTTAGCGGCGACTCACCCTCGCCGAAGACGGAATTTTCGATCCGCAGATCCTTTGCGCCGAATAGCGCGCGCTCGCCGCTAAAGTGCTTTTGTCTTAATATTTGCATGGCTTTCCTTAGATTTTAAAATTTGCTTCAGATTATACAAGGAATTTCAAAATTCCGCGTAGCTTGGGCGTATGAAACGCAAGCGAATTTTAAAAATTTTAAAATTTAAAGACGGCGAAGGGCTAAATTTGACGCGCCTCGGTAGTGGTTACGAAACACATGCGGCGAATGCGTAGCAAATAGCCGCGCGCTTATAAAGGCGTTTTTGTAAACGCCCTAATGAAGCGCGCCTAGATCACTACGACTATTCGCGTATTCGTTTAGGCACCCGTATCTGCCCACGACGCGTGTCGCTCGAAAGATACATAAAAATTTATCGCAAGCGGCGTTTTATAAAATTTATAAAATTTTCTCCGAGCAACGTGTAAATTTTAGCAGACGTCTCAAAGAAGCGTAAATTTTACCCCGCGCACAAACGGGGCGCGTCTAGTGCTCGTGGTGGTGCGAGTGCGCGTCTTCGCCGCGGTCTCGATCCGTAGCGCGCTTTCGCAGATCAAAATACACAAAAAGCCCGCTAGGCTCGCCATCCTCGTAAATTTCAAGCTTGTAGCGCATTACGGCGTGCGTGCACACCGCAACGTCAAGCGTCGCTTCATAGCCGTCTACGCTGCGCTTTAGCGGGAATTCCGCATTGCCCATATTCATACTCACGCCCGAAATTTTAATGCTCGGATTTTTCAGCTCACGCGAAATTCCGCTTATTTTTAGCTCGTTTGCTCCCGCTTCGATCGGATGGCGCGCTACGCTAAAGAGCGCCTTCTGCCCGCCAGCGTTAGTCTCGCAGTCCTGTGCGGCTAGATTGCAGCCCAGACGCGTCCTTATATCCTTAAATAATGCATCGCTCTCATCCGCGCCAAATCCTAAAGTAGCGGCGAGAATCAAGCTAAAACGTAGAGCCTTTATCATTATGATCCTTTGTAAATGAAATTTGTGCGCAATTTTAGCAGAAAATTCCGCGCCTATTAAAAATATTTATTAAAATTTTAGCTAAAATAACAATATCTTCTACGAAAGGATGAAAATGGCTGAGTTTTTAATCAAAGACGCCAAGGACGGCTGCAAATTCGATCTACTTTATGACGGGCACGTACTGTGCACCTCCGAGGTTTACACGAGCAAGGCCGCTTGCAAAAACGGCATCGAAAGCGTCGCAAAAAACGCCGCACTAAATAAGATCGAGGATCAAATCGCGGGCGGAGAAAAGCTAAATAATCCAAAATTTGAGCTTTACACCGATAAAGCTGGCAAGGTTCGCTTCCGCCTAACGGCCAGCAACGGACAGATCATCGCCGTTAGTAAAGATTTTGAAGCCAAAGCGGACGCTCTAAAAGTAATAGAGCTTATCGTCAAACAGGCTGCGAAAGCCAAGATCAAGGAGGCGTAAATGGACATAAACGGACTTGTAAATATGGTCTCTGCACTCAAAAACGACGATAAAAATTTAAGAGAATTTCAAAGCGGCCCTGTCGCTTTTATCGAAAAATTTCTAGGCGTGGACCTGCCCGACGACCAGATAAATGCGATAATTGCGGGCATCAGCTCAAATTTTTTAAGCAAAAACGAAAGCGGCGGATCTAGCTCGCTAGGCTCGATGCTGGGTGGACTTTTGGGCGGCGGCGAGGACGTGCAAGCAAATGCCGTCGATAGCAAAGGCGTGGATTTTAGCGCGCTGATCGGCAAAATCGCAAGCGCCAAGCTCGACCTTAACGGCGACGGTAAAATCGATATCAACGACGCAAGTAGCTTTTTGGGCGATCTTTTAGGAGGCGGCGCAAACGGCGAAGACAAGGAGTTAAATTTAGGCAGCCTGCTAAAAACGTTTAAAATTTAAACGAGGCTAAATTTAAAACGCAGACCGGATTTTGCGCGAATGTTTAAATTTACGCGCGCTATTTTAATCCGCGCCTGCGCACTACAGCGCTCGCGTGGAAGGTTTAAATTTATACTGCATTGCGCGCGAGCCCTTGAGTTTAAGCAAAACGAGCTTAAATTTATAACTAGACGGCATTAAATTTAAGCCGCTTCTTTGTAGCATTTTATTTATGCTGCCGCGACATAGCGCTCTGCTCTGCTCTTTTGATCGCCCATATTGAGCCAAAATAACCACAAACTCTGCTTTAAATTTTATCTTTGCTCTTTAATGTCCGCTTTAAATTTAGTCGCTTTTTGGCTCCGTTTCATTTCGGTACCCATTCAAATTCCCACGTAGCGCGCCATAGCGTATCGTCAAATTTCATCAAAATTTTAAAAACGGCTATAAATTAAGTGCGAAAGAGTTTGCCTAAAAAGGATATATTTTATTTCTATTTACTGTTTAGGTAGTATAATCGTTCTCGTCCGACAAGATAAAACCTCCTTTTTGTATGAAGCCCGAGTTTAAAAGCTCGGGCTTTTTTTATGCCCGAAATTCTGCTATAATTCCGCCAAAAACTGCAAGGAAATTTTATGCTTACACATATCGACGAAAATAATATGCCGCGCATGGTAGATGTCGGCGCTAAGGATGATAGCGAGCGCGTAGCCACCGCTAGCGGCATCATACGAATGAGCGCAGAGGCGTTTGCCGCCGTCAAGCAAAACACGGCGAAAAAAGGCCCCGTACTTCAAACCGCCGTAGTTGCCGCGATAATGGGCGCTAAAAAGACGAGCGAACTAATACCAATGACCCATCCGCTTACGATTACTTCGATTAAAACGGATATTGAGGAGCTTGCGAGCGAGTGCGCATTTAAGCTTTTCGTAACTGTAAAAATCACGGGCAAAACGGGCGTAGAGATGGAAGCGCTAACGGGCGTGAGCGTGGGGTTGCTGACGATTTATGATATGCTAAAAGCGATAGATAAATCGATGCAGATCACAGGCATCGTGCTACAGCGCAAAGAGGGGGGCAAGAGTGGCGTGTATATTAGGAGCTGAAAAGCCAAAAATCGACTATCCACTCTTTTGGGAATACAAAGCGGTCCTAGACGCGACTACCCAAAAGCGCGAGCAGATCGATGAAATTTTAAAGGGCGAAAATTACAAAATAGACTTTTCGCGCTTTTCAAACGGCGGCAAATATATGAGCTTTAACGTAAGCGTTTTCGTTAAAGACGACTTGCATCGAAACGAAATTTTCGAGCGCTTAAAAGCCCACTTTAAATATGTATTGTGACAGGAGATGAAATGAAAGAAGCAATAATCAAAAAATTCGGCGCCGATCTCGCGCAAATTTCACAAGCCGAGCTAGCCTCATATGTGCAAGAGCTCGCCTTGCAAGAAGCCACGAAAGCTTTGTGTGAGCTTGACGACGAGAGTAAAAGCGCCAAAAGCACGCAATTAATCCTAGACTTCGCAGCCGAGTTAAAAGACGCGGGCGCGCTTAGCGATAAGACGGCAGAAGCCCTACTTAACGGCGTTAAAAAGGCGTTGTGCGACGAGGATGAGCAGGGGCTTTACAAGTTCATCTATGACTACGACGATCTGCGCAAAAAGATCGCTTGTAAGCAAAAGGCGATTAAAACCCTTGTTTTGCGCAGCTACGACAATCTGGATACCGCGCTGCAAAACGTAAGCGAAGCGGAGCTAAAAGAGCGCATAGGCTCGGCGCTACAGCGAGCGATCGCTAGCAAACTTCCGCTTGCGGACGTGCTTAAAGAAGCAAGCGAACTGGCCTTCATAAGCGTGCTAGAAAGCGGCACCGACATCGAGGATACCGCGCACGAGACGGCGAAAAACATCGCATTTTCGGCTATCGGCGACGGAGAATTTACGAAATTCCGCACTAAAGAAATTTCAAAAATCATCATAAATCGCGCGATTTTCGTCGCAAACGAGAGCAAAAATACCGCCTCTGCGCTGATTAGAGGCGCGATTTTAGGCTGCTACGACGGCATAAACAAAGCCGCCGAAAGATACCGCGACGAGCTAAGTTTCTCGCCAGCAAGCGACGCACAGAGCCTAGAGAACGAAAGGCTTCAAATTTCGCAGATGAGCGAGCTATTTAGCGCGGTTTTAAGCGACGCGGTCGCAAGCTCGGAGGAGCCCGCTAAAAGCGAGATCGCCAAGATCGCCGATGAAGAATTCGGCGGCTACCTGGCTAAATTTAGAAAAATTTCAAGCGATCTACTCGATCAGCTAAGCGCCAAAATCGGCGAAATCGAGCTTGGCGAGCGCGCGAAAAAGGCAAGCGCCAAGGCACGCGAAATCACTCAAGAGCTGAGTCAAAAAAGCGCCAAAATCATCGAAAACCTCGATCTGGACGAGAAACTGGACGCAATCAAAAAAGAGCTTAGCGAGTTTGAAAAGAAGATGAGCCAAAAATTTGCTGAGCTAAAAAGCTCCGACGTCGCCAAAAACGTAAGCGAAAGGGCGCGTGAGATGAGCGCTAAGGCTTACGAGGCCGCAAAAGAGACGATCGCCAAGCTAAAGTCAAAAAAGGACTAAATGGGCGCTGCGGGCGCGAAACCCTAGCGTCAAGTATGGCGGCTACGGCTTTCGCCGTAAAATTTACTCACATGCCTTAAAGCTCGCGTGCCCTAAAAGAAATGAACTTTCGTTAGAGTTTGCGAGGCCTGCGCAGAATTCTTTATGCGCTTTATTGGCACAGCAGAATTTCGTGCCAATAAAGAATTTACGAATTTTGTATAGCTGAGTTTAGATATGCACTACAAAATTGCGCACCATTAAAGAATTTTACGGCTATACGGGATTCTAATCCAACCAAACCTTGCCGCAGCTATAAAATTCTAAGTGTAAAATTTTATAGCTGTCAGAGTATATATAAAATTCCAAAAACGGCGCGGATTTTTAAGCTTAAAATTTCATCGTACAAATTTACGTAGCCGAATTTTAAAATTATAAACGCATAAAATTTAAAATTCCGCCCTAAAGTGATATAGCACGATTTGCGGTTTGAAATTTTATCCCGACGCGCGCAAATGAAATTTCGCGAGATAAATTCTACGAAAAAGCACCTACGGCGTTTGACATTTCTGCGATCATTTCAATTCTAATAAAACGCGATTCCACTACAGCGTAAGATGCGATGTGAGGAGCTACCACCAAGCTAACAATTAGAATTTTGCATTGCAAAGATTAGCGCGGCTCATCTCGAATCATAGCGACATCCGAACCCATTTTATCGCACGATTTGATCGCATAAATTTTAAACCGATCTTGCTGCGCCCGGGTCGAGTGCCTGGTGTAAATAAAATTCTACCGGATTTATCGTTGCGTAAATTTAAAACCGCGCCCCCGCTCTATTTAGGCGCAGAGGTGCTTTGTTTATGCAGCGCCGCGCTTAGATAAAATCACTACTTTCACACAGCAATGCCTCGTTTACGCCGCGATAAAATTCTGCGAAATCACCGCTAAATTTTATCCCTAAATTACAAAGCCTAATTTTATTTTGAAGGCGACGGCCGTCCTTAAATTTTACGGCAAATTCCAAATAGATCGCGCCTGCAAAATCCGGCAATCCAAAATAAAATTCTAAAAATTTAATCAAATTTCGCTAAAATCGCCGCAAAATTCCAAGGAGAAAAGATGAAAAAATTAGCTCTTTTAATATCCTTTGCTGCGATGATGATTTTTACCGGCTGCGCAAGCACCACGCAAGGCGGCGCCGTAGGCATCGACCGCTCGCAATTCATCACCGTAAGCGAAGCTGAAATGGATCAAAGTGCCGCGCTTGCCTACAGGCAGATTACCGCCCAAGCAAACGCCAAGCATGTCCTAAATACCGATAAAAAGCTAACTGATCGCGTTAGAGGCATCTCGAGGCGCCTAATCGCTCAAGTTGGCGCATTTCGCAAAGACGCACTGAAATGGAACTGGCAGGTAAATGTCATCAACGACCCTACGATCAATGCTTGGTGTATGCCTGGCGGTCGCATCGTCGTATATACGGGCATCATCGAAAAGCTTAAGCTTACCGATGCCGAGCTGGCTGCTATTTTGGGGCACGAGATGTCGCACGCACTGCGCGAACACAGCCGAGAGCGAGCCTCGACTGAACAGATGAAAGACGTCGGTATCGCCGTAGCAAGCTCTGCAGCGGGGCTTGGAGATCTGGGCTCAGCGGCTTTGAACATGGCGGCTCAATACACATTCACGCTGCCTTTTTCGCGCACGCATGAGACGGAGGCCGATCTGATGGGCGTCGAGCTGATGGCGCGCGCAGGATACGATCCGAGGGCCGCGATAAACGTCTGGGAGAAGATGAATAAGCTAAATGAGAGCCATCCACTTAAATTTATGTCCACGCACCCTTCAAACGACGATCGCATCGCCGATCTAAAAGAGGTGATGCCGAAAGTCTTGCCGCTTTACGAGGCTGCCACAAGAAATAGATAGTCTTGCGATTTAAAATTTCGCAAGGGTTTGCGCGCTGAGGTTTTTTAAGTAGAAGGTTTTATCGTCGCATTTAAATTTCTTAATGAGCTTGCGTGCGGCGCTAGGATTATCCGCCGCCGCGAGCAATCTCTATCGCGATAGAATCTCGCCGCGACAAAGGCCTGCCGTGGCGCGAAATTTTACGATTTTAAGCACGATTAAATTTAGAGCGAAATTCTACTCCTTTGGACGCAGATAGAATTTCGCTATGGTCGTATGCAAGCAAAATTTTGCAGCTGCAGTCAGGTATGAAAATAAAATTTATTCGACTGGGCGGCAGATTTTAGCGCTATTTTGCGTAGCGAGAGGTTTCGCGCGGGCAGATGAAATTTTACGCGATAAAAGAAGTAAAATTTCAACTCCGTAAAATTCTACGCACGGGCGCGAGGTATTTTCCGCACCTTTTGGATTTTAAAGCGTTTTTAGATATAATCATAAATATTTATTTTTAAATTTCAAAGGATAAAAAATTTGGACACGGACAGTTCGGTTTTAATGTTAGTTTTAGCTTTTGTATTCATCTTTATGAATGCTTTTTTTGTTCTTTCGGAATTCTCAATCGTCAAAGTAAGAAAGTCTCGCCTCGAAGAGCTTATCAAGGATAAAATTCCAAACGCAAAGCTCGCTTTTAAAATTTCAAACTCCCTTGACACCTACCTCAGCGCCACTCAGCTAGGCATTACGATAAGCTCGCTCGCCCTCGGCTGGATCGGTGAGCCCGCGGTATCAAGACTGATCGAGCTGCCACTAAGATCCATCGGCATAGGCAGCGGAGCGGCGGCGCACACGATCGCCTTCGTCATATCTTTTACGCTCGTTACGCTATTTCACGTCGTACTTGGCGAGCTAGTGCCAAAATCCATCGCTATTGCCAAAACCGAAAAGATCGTGCTTTTCATCTCTAGGCCGCTTCATATTTTTTGGATTATGTTTTTTCCGATCATCAAGGCGTTTGACTTCATCGCCGCCGTCTCGCTTAAAATCATAGGTGTAAAGCCCGCCAAAGAGAGCGAGCTTGCGCTTTCGGATGAAGAGATCAAAATCATCGCAAGCGAGAGCCTAAAGGGCGGTGTGCTCGATAGCCTAGAGACCGAGATCATCAAAAATGCCGTCGATTTTAGCGACACGGTCGCCAAAGAGATAATGACGCCGAGGCGCGATCTCATATGCCTAAATAAGCAAAAAAGCTACGATGAAAACTACGCAACCGTACTGCAGTCGAAATTTACGCGCTTTCCATATATCGACGGCAGCAAAGACAACGTCCTAGGCCTCATCCATATCCGCGACATCATCCAGCAAAAGGGAGATAAAAGCTTCGATAAAATCGTGCGCAAACTCATCATCGTGCCTGAAAACAGCCCGATCTCTAAAATTTTACCGATGATGAATAAGCAGCGCATTTTCGCCGCGCTCGTCATCGACGAATACGGCGGCACGGCGGGATTTTTGACGATGGAAGACATCATAGAAGAAATTTTTGGCGACATCAACGATGAACACGACGCGAATGCGCAAAATTTCAAACGTATCGACGAGAATACCTTTGAGTTTAGAGGCCGCTTCGAGATCGAAGGCGTCGAGGAGGTGATGGGCATCGACTTTGATGAGGAGACCGAACAGCTAACGATCGGCGGCTACGTCTTTAATCTTTTCGGCAGCCTACCTGAAATAGGCGATAAAATAAGCGATGAAAACTGCGACTATGAAGTGCTGCGAATGGATGGCACAAGAGTTTCGCTCGTAAAAGCGATCAAAAAAGCAGTCGCGCAGTCGCAAGAAAACGAAGAAGCGGAGAAAAATAACTAAGCCAAAGTGTGAGTTAATAAATTTCGCTCTGTGATGCTGTGCGCCGGAAATTTCAAGCGCGCTGCCGCTTGCGACGCTCCCAATTCCCTTCTAGGGTAAAAATTTATTCACCGCTCCCACATAGATGCCCTAATAGCGAGCACAGGAATGCCCGCGCCCTGTAGGGTTTACAAAAGTGCTATCTATAAACCTTCTGCGCGCTGTAAACGAAAGGCGAAATTCTACCGCGAAAATTCTGCCAGAGCGGCGTTAGATAGAATTTCTCGATGATCCTATTTTCAAATTTTGCGAGATCGTAGATTTTAAAAATTTCAAAATTTTGCGGAATTTTAAAATTCTAATTGATCTAAATTTCTCGCCTAACTTAAATAGCAAGCCCTGCTACAAGCCCAGGCTAAGCGAATTTTAAAGCCAAAGCTTAAGCGCAAAATTTTCTAAAATTATAAAGATAAAATTTTGCCGCGCAGTATCGCAGAATTAACTCTATCGATTTTGATCATAAAATTTCACCAATCTTACTTTAAAACTTCGTGATTTTAAATTCTAAAAATTCCTAAGTAATCAAGTCGGCACGCCTTAAAATTCCGCATAAATAAATCTTAAATTCCTTTTTGCTACCATAACGAAAATTTTTCGCACGGATGGCTTTATGACAAAACACAAATTCTCATCGCGTTGGGCTTTTATCATCGCTTGCGTGGGCTCTGCTGTAGGTATGGCAAATGTCTGGGGCTTCCCTTATAAACTCGGCACGAACGGCGGTGGCGCATTTTTGCTAATTTACGTTTTTTTCGTAGCACTGTTTTCATACGTAGGCCTAAGCGCCGAATACGCGATCGGTCGCCGCGCCAAAACAGGCACGCTAGGCTCATACGAATACGCGTGGAAAAGCCGCGGACTGGGCGCTATCGGTAAGGTTATCGGCTGGCTACCGCTTGCCGGTTCGATGTGTATCGCAGTAGGCTATGCCGTCATCATCGCCTACGTTTTAAAGGCGCTAGTTCAAGCCATAGACGGCTCGCTAATGAGCGAAAATACCGATACGTGGTTCAACTCTTTTGCCCTGACGCCCTACTCCGTGGTGCCCTATCACTGCATAATCGTTGCAGGCACGTTGCTGACGCTATTTTTCGGCGCCAAAAGCATCGAAAAAACGAATAAAATTATGATGCCGCTATTTTTCGTGCTATTTGCAATTTTGGCGGTTAGGGTTGCGACGCTGCAAGGCGCTGCGGGCGGATATGCCTTTCTTTTCGGCGCCGATTTTACTAAGCTAGCAGATCCGATGGTTTGGATTTCTGCGATGGGACAGGCATTTTTCTCGCTATCGATTACGGGCTCAGGTATGATCGTCTATGGCGCGTATCTATCCAAGGACGAAGACGTCGTATCTGCGGCGAAAAATACCGCGCTATTTGACACGCTAGCCGCGATGGTAGCTGCGCTAGTGATGATCCCTGCAGTATTTGCTTATGGAATGGATCCTGCGGCGGGTCCGAAGCTACTTTTCGTAACTCTGCCTAAAATTTTACAAGATATGGCAGGTGGTAGAATTTTTGCGGTGATTTTATTTACCGCCGTGATTTTTGGTGGAATTTCATCGCTTCAAAATATGTTCGAAGTAGTCGCCGAATCGCTAATGCATAAGTTTCCAAGGCTAAGCCGTGCCTTCACGCTTGCGTTATTGTGCGCGATCTGCCTGGGCGCGGGCCTTGGTATGGAAGCGATAAGCTCATGGGGGCCGTGGATGGATTTCGTATCGATTTATATCATTCCGATTGGAGCGGTAATCGGCGCGATATCGTGGTTTTGGGTAATTAAACGGAATGAAATTTTAGATGAGATCAATCTGGGCGCAGAGAGGGCTCGCGGCAAGCTCTGGTATGATATCGGGCGCTTTGTCTATGTCCCGCTGGCACTACTTTTATGCATAATCGCGCTTAGTATGCATATTTCGTTTTAGCTCATCGCCACATTGGCATAAATGCAACGACTGGCAAGATACGGCAAAGAAGGCGAAGCGGGATAGAATTTTAAAATTCTACCTAATAACGAACTTAAAAATTTAAATGGCCAAAACGACTTTAAATTTTAATACGTTATGAGAATAAAGCGTTATAATGTGCCAAAATTTTACAAAATAGGGGATTTATGCGAGACTACGACAAAGAGCCATTGATCATAAACGATTACACCGTCTATCATGTATTTTCCTGGAGTATATTTACTTGCATATTGGGTTTTTCGCTTTTAGCTTATGATCTGATTACGACTGGCACTACGGGAAAATTTAGCGCTTTCGGTATCATTTCTTTAATTTTCGCGACATATACTTTCATACGATTTAGGATTTCGGCAGAGCAAAATTTTTCCAAAAATCCGAGCTATTTTTATTTTTCAAACAGCCTGATCCGCTATAACGGAAATATGAAGATAAAAAATAGTATAATCTCCGAAACTAAGATAGCCCCAGCTCCGTCCGCAAATATATCTAGCGTTCATTTCTGCGTAGTATGCGAATTAGAAACCTCCTACGGCAGGTTTCATTATTTAAGCTCGTATGAGTTATATAGATATTCAAGTATAGGCGTTCATATAGGCAAACTTGTTCTTTATATAAAGCATCTAATCCTATATTTAATATTTGCTCTGCCGTATAAAATTTACAAGCTCAAAAAGAGCTCGGAGCCCCTTTGGCTGTTAAAAAGAAATTTTGTCGTTAAATTTAACAACAGAAATTACTTTTTAATAAATGCCGTATCTACAAAAGAGTATTATGAGCTGCTGCAATATTTCAAGGCGCTAAACGTAAAAATAGAAGATCGGACCGACTTTATACCGCAGGCTCAAAATAGCGGCTATTTCACCGATAAAAACGAAATTTACAGCGACGATTTTAGCGATACGCAAATTCCGAAGAAAAATTTTAAATGGAGACTTAAGCGATTTTTTAGTTTGGATTGAAATTTTAGTCCAAACAGCAAGTTCTTAAATTTAGCGAGAATTTCACGAGCAAATAGAGAGTAGGGTGGCGAGGCAAATACTCGCTCGCCGCTCCTCTGGCTTGCCGCATTCACAAAGCTATGGCGGGTAAAATTCACTCAGCTCGTCGCCAAGATAGAAAAGCTTTGGACAATTCAGAATTTAACCCCCCAGCCTGTCACAGCCGTAAAGCCGCGGCAAGTCGAAATCGATATGTCTCGCCGTAGCAAAACCACGGCGAGTTTGGCTAAAGCCTGTAGAGGATCGGCGTATCTAGTCCAAGCCAGCAATGAGCCAGTCTTAAACCCCAGACCGCTCCCAATCCCTACTTCGCCCCTTTAGGCGGCATAAACGCGGTTAGTTTGATATCCTCGCCCGCCTTGTGTTTATAAAGCTCAATATCTACTAACGCCGTGTGGGAGATGTTGCCGTTGGCAAGCTCGCTCGTAGGAAGATCGATCGTAAGTACGTTCGGATTTCCGTTTTTGCAAAGCCCCTCGGCGTTAGGATCGTACCACGCGCCTTCGAATATCTGCACCACGCCGCGCATTATGTCGTCGCTTACGTTGGCTCCCGCCAAAATTTCGCCGCGAGCGTTATAAACGCGCACCAGATCGCCCTGCTTGATGCCGAGCTCCTTAGCGTCCTCGGTATTTATTAGTACCGGCTCTCGATCCGCAACGGCGTATCTCTTGCGATTTGAAGTGTTGCTCTGCTGCGAATGTAAGCGATCGAGCGGATGCAGGCTGAGCAGGTGAAATTTCGCAGGCTTATCCTTCATCCCGAGCCACTCGACGGGCTCAAACCACATCGGATGCGCGCCGCAGTCTTTGTAGTTCATTGCAGCAATCGTATCGGAGTAAATTTCAATTAGCCCGCTAGGCGTTCCCAAGGCCTCCAAAACGGGATCATTTCTAAAATCTTCAAATGTAACGTAGGCGGCATTCTCGGGCGTTTCGTAAAATTCCGTCGGCTCATTTTTCTCCCACCACTGCTCAAAGCCCGGCATCTGTATGCCTAAAGCGGTGTTTGCGTTCACGGCGCTCGCCGCCCCTTCGTAAAATTCCCTGATCCAATCCATCTCCGTTTTACCGCCGTCCGTATAGACTTCGGCAAGCCCGTCTGCGTAAGCCTTGCAAAGGTCGGTAAAAATTTGATAATCGTCCTTCGCGCCGTGCTGCTTGGCGACGACCTGCTTCATAGGAATGATGTGCATGTTGGAGTAGTCCCCGCTCATCGTAATGTCGTTGCGCTCATACTCCGTCGTAGTCGGAAACACGATGTCTGCCATCTTAGCAGTCGGCGTCCAGTAAATTTCATTCACTACGATGGTGCGCGGCTTGCGCCAAGCCTTTATGTTGGTGTTGGTGTCTTGATGGTGCACGATAGGATTTCCGCCGACCCAGTAGATGAAGTCGATCTGCGGATAAGTGATCTTTGCGCCATTCGCGTCGATCGTCTTGCCCGGATTTAGCAGCGCGTCCGCGATACGAGCTAGAGGGAAAGCGACTTTCGCCGTATTTACCAGCCACGCTTGAGTAGCTTCGCCACCTTGCTTCTGATCCTGCGCAAGCCCTAAAAATTTGCCGTCCTTAACGACGCCGACGCTCGCCGCGTTCATTCCGCCGATCACGCCGCCCGCGCAGGTAGGCGCGCCGCCGTTAGCATAGTGGTAGCTAAAGCCGAAGCCTCCTCCTGCAAGTCCGATCTGTCCTAGCATCGCGCACAAAGTTACGATCATCCAGTGCGCCTGCTCGCCGTGATGAGCGCGCTGGATACCCCAGCCCGCCATTATCATCGTGCGGTTTTCGTAAAATTTTATCGCAAGCTCTTTAATCACGTCCGCGCTAATGCCGCAAATTTCACTGGCCCACTCGGGCGTCTTAGCCACGCCGTCGCTCTGCCCCGTGAGGTACGGCACGAATTTTTCAAAGCCCACGGTGTAGTTTTGCAAAAATTCCTTATCGTACTTGCCCTGCGAGTAGAGGTGCTGCGCCATGCCTAACATCATCGCTACGTCGGTGTTAGGGCGAGGGGCGATCCATCGCGCCTTGCCTTCGAAATACTTACCGCTTACGGTTTTAATCGGATCGATGATGATGATCTCTTTGTCGCTGTTTTTTAGCTGCTCGAAATACTTAAATCCCTGCTCGTCCGAGCTCGTCCACGCCACGCGAAGCGTAGAGATCGGATTAAGCCCCCAAAAGACCACTACTTTGGAATTTTCAAGCACCACGGGCCACGAGGTTTGCTGCTCATAGACCTGATTTGAGCCCGTTACGTGCGGCATGATGACCTGCGCCGCGCCCGTAGAGTAATCGCCCGTGACGCCCGTAAAGCCGCCGCTTAAGTTCATAAATCTATGAAGCAGCGTCCTTGAGACATGCACGTTGCCTGTGCTCTGCCAGCCATAGCTGCCCGCAAACACTGAGTCCGCGCCCTTTTGCTCGCGCGTCTTTTTAAGCTCGCGCGCGACGAGTTTGATCGCGTCTTCATATTTTACCTCTACCCATTCGTCAAGTCCGCGAAGCTCCGGCTTAGGATTATCAGGATCGGCGAGGTATGATTTTCGCACCATCGGCGCCTTGATGCGCGTGTTATAAACGAGATCCGCCATCGTATTTTGAAGCGTATTTGGAATTTTAGAGGTGATCTTCCACGGCGCGGATTTTACGATCTTGCCGTTTTTGACGCTCGCTTTTAAAATTCCCCACCGCGCCGCGGTTAAAATTTCGCCGTTTTTCTTAAGCGCGGTGAGTTTATCCGCCGCGAGCATCGAGCTTGGGATGAGCGGAAGCGCCGAGACCGCCGCGCCGAGCTTTAAAAAATTTCGTCTTTTCATTTAAATTTACGTCCTTGGAGTGCTTTTGCAGATACTGCACCACCGTCCAGCTCTCGTCTTTGCTAATAGGCGTACGCGAAAGCATCGATTTGATGTAGCCCGGCCATCTGTTTGCTTCGTAGCTTGCGGGCTGGTGCAGAGCGTGACAGACGCTACACGAGGCTTCAAATTTCTCCTTAGCGCCCGCGAAAATTTTATCCACGTCGCCGCTTAGCGCGCCCTCGTCGGTATAGGCGGTTATTTTAACCTTATTAAAGCCGTCCTCTTCGCCCAAGCTCTCGCTTTGAAATTTAGCCTGCTTCGAAAACGCCACCGCGATTATGCGCGCTTTAGGCGTGAAATAAATAACATTGGGCGCCTTTGGATTTTGATAGCCTGTGAGCGAAAATTTCACTACTCCGTCCTTAACCTCCAAGACCTCTATGGCGTTTGTGGGCAGCAGCCTGCCGTCCTTGTGCGACAAATCGCCACTTACGCTTACCTGCTTTAGCACCGTGCCGTAAAGCGTCTCGCCCGCCTTAACCTCGGCGTTTGCACAGCTTGCGATCACAGCCGCAAGAGCCGCCGCAGCCGCAATAGAATTTAAAAACTTCATGCTTATCCTTTCTTAAAATTTTAAAAACTTCTCGTAAATCTGCCGTATAAAAAGCCCACAAACATCACGATTAAAACAGCCACGAATGCCGCAAACGCTACCTGCGCGCACTGCACCGCGTCTGCAAATTTAATGCTCGGCACCAGATAAAACCCCTCGCCGTAAAATCCGCCGAAAAAGCTCTGTACATCGCTAAGCGCGGTGCCTGCGGGAAAGGACGGGGTGCCCGTGCAGCTTGCGGGGCGAAATAGCTCCGGCAGCAGGCTATCAAGCGGCGCCGCAAAAGGAAATACGGGCGCTGCGAGGCAATTTGCGGTATCCGCGGCGGGGTGCGGCGCGGAGCTTTGCATAAACCCGTATATCGCGCCCGCAAATCCGAGCGCGTAGGCAACGAGCCTTGTTATGAAGCCAAATGGCAGCAGCAAGCCGATAAGCGCGCCCACGCCCGCTATGGCAAAGCCCAGACGCACGAGGGCGCTCGTCTGCGTAGGCGACATAAAAAGGTAGCGCTGAAAGAAAAAATACGATACCGCAAGATACCCTGCGCTTATCACAAAGAGCCAAAACCACGGCGTAGCGGTATTTTGCCACGCGTAAATCTTTAAGATCAATCTATTCAAGATCTCCTCCGTCTTATAAAATTCTTAAGAATACTTTTTAATCTTAAGATTTAAATTTATGAGAGAATTATAGCAGTAAAAGATAAAAAATTCATGTCTACATTGCCCTAAATATCGGAGTTTTATACACTTTAAGCTTCACGTATAAAATTTCAATTTTAAAATTTGACGCTCCTTGCGTAACGGCAAAACGTTTTTGAGATATGAAATTAAAATGGTAGATTTTATAAAATTTTATCTTTGTCGGGATCTGTTTTGAGGAAAAATATACCGATTTCAAAACCCGGGCAACTCCGACGCTCAATAAATATTATGAAGATAATATAATGAGCCGAAATTTTGAATAATATCACTTTATAATTTAAGGACGAGGTGCCGTGTGAAATTTAACATAAATGCCGTTATCGGCGGGGCGGATGATGTGCCGATCTATATGCCGGATATTATAAGAGCGGCAAGGCAAGAGATTAAAAGGGTTTTTAGCGATTTTGAAATGGAGTCTCTACAAAAGATCGATATTTGCCTTTGTTTGAGCAGGGAAGTATCGAGATATTTTCCGAAATCCGGAATTTATCAACCGAAATATTATCTTAAAAGCAAAAAAATTATTGCGTATATTCATTTTAGCTCAGACGAGTGGGGCTCCGATAAAAAGGCGAACGTAGATAAATTTTTAGAAAAGCTCAAGCGGTATCTTATGGAGCTTGGAGATATTACCGGGCGGAAAATTGCGAATAATAATTTGGAGTTTGACGATAAGCGGTACAAAGATAATATAGATCAAATTTTTGAAAATTTAGCAGTAGATTGTTGAAAGAAAATTTGAAAGGGCTATCTATCTGAAGCGGTAAAATTCCGCTTCAGATAAGGCGGACGTTAGCCGAGCCCGTGAAATTCCAAACGCCCTTAATATGCAAAATAGCGACGAGGCGAGTTTGGAATTTCATCATCAACGATAATTTAAAATTTTGCCTAACTAAAGTCTTATTGGCGAGCTTAAAGCGCCTTGGTTGGCGCCCCGTAGAATTTTAAAGCTCAAGCAGGCGATGCACGAGTAGGGCAAAATTAATCTCGCGCAAATGCTAAATCGCAGCTTTTAGTGCCTCAAATTTCGCGTCTTGCTCGGCTAGAAGCTGTCCTTTCTCATCGCGCGAGACGTAAATTTTAAAGATATTCTCGCCCGCTTTGTCGTAAAAGCCCACGAATTTCGAGAGCATCCCCATGAAAGTCTGCGTCACGAGGATGATCTTATCGATCTCATCCGTCTTTAGATGACCTGCTAAAATGCCCAGCCCGTGCGCCTCATCGCCGTTTGCGCCCATGCCGAAATTATAATATCCGCGCGCGCTCTTGCCGCTTGGGATCTTGGTTTTAAACTCGATGATGAAGCTGGGCGTATTTTTTACGAAAAGCACCTCGCCCCAGCCCTCAAGCTCCCTAATGACCTCGCAGAATTTATCGCCGCCCGCGCTTTTACCGAAGCGCTCGGGCAGGTTTAGCAGCACGTCGATCTCCTTCGCGCCCAGCTCCTTGCAGATCTGCGCGATCGAAATTTTAGGATTTTGCGCAAACAGCGCCTCGATTCTCTCTTTCACTTTCATCCTTTCTGAAATAAAATTTTAAGAGCCATTATAATATAAAAATTCTAAGTTACAGATAACGGCAATCAATTATAGCGAATTTTCGAAGCTTATTTTAAGAAAAATTTAGCGCTGCAAAGTGCTTATGCATAGAATTTTAAGTGATAATACAAAGAATTTTATCTGCACGGAATTTTAGAATTCTAAAATTCCGCAAAGTTTAGAGCTGTATCATAGCGGATCGTATCCGAAGCGATTGGACCCGCTATCGCCACGCTGCACGAAAAATACAAGCAGCACTATCCAACCCACAAATGATACTAAAAGTCCGATATCGCCGAAAAAAGCACCTACTATCGGCGTTAGAATAAGCAGAAAAAACCAGCCGCTTCTATCGGTGTCATGTAGTCGCCTAACTGATACAGCGATGGCTGGCACGAGCATAGCTAGTTGAAAAAGCGCATCTATAATGCCGATTTCTTGATGAACGATCCTGCCGGCTATTATTTGATTGTACCCTATTGTAGTGCCTAAAACGCCATCTATCAAGCTCAAAACAATCCCGCCAAGCACGGTAAATAGAAAAAACCACCAATACTCCGACCTCGATGCTCGCCCGCTAAATGCGGCGTATTTTTGCTTTACGCAAGTTTGCACAGACTCCATAAAAGTCATTTAAAACTCCTTTTTTAAAAATAATCTAGGATTATACTAATCGCCCTTTAAATTTAAATACCTAAAACTCCCGCCCATTCATCTGCCTTACGTGATACGCTAGATTCGCTAGATTGTAGCCACCTTTTGAGGCAGTAATCTCCCTAGTGCCATAAACCGCCGAAACATTTAGAATTACCGAAGCTAACCACCCTATGGCAAATACTAAGGCGAAAAGCTGTGAGTCAAGCGCTATCAAGACTAGAGTTACTATCTCCGTAGCTGCAATAACATAAAACGCTCTTAGATAGTTTTTCTCTCCGCTGCAATCGTAAAGCTCTTTACTAACTAGCAGCTGATAGATCAGATATACCGCTGTGCATACGCAATAAATGCTTATCATAAAAACTGATGGTTTAAACAATTCAAATCCTACAAATATAGTGCTTACTGCGCTTATAGCCGAGGAAACCCCGACTAACACGGCGTTTGATAGTAGATCCGTGCTGCGTATAGCGCGCGCTAAAAAATATAGCCCCACAGCTAGGCATATCATCGATATAAGTCCGACACCCTCCAACGCGCCCACTTTATCTACATTCTTGATATATCTGCCTACCGCATTTAACGCCTCAAGCCCAAACGCTATATAAAGGGTAGTTTTGGCAGTAGATAGATTCTCGCTCTGCTCTTTAGCATCATCCGTATAAACATACAGAATTGCTCCCACACCTACGGATACATTTAGCTTTCGCACCATATCAGGCAACCTAAAAAAGTCGCTAATAAGCCAGATCAAAAACAAAACATTAGGCACCGAGAAAATAACCATAAAATGAAAAAAGCCCTGCTCTATATCCTTTAGGTCTGATGCTTGCACGCCTAAATCCGGACGAGACGAGTTTACAAGCGCCAGCAAATCGTTACCTTCTATACTCGTCCACATGACAGCAACCACTACTAAAAAAAGCCAGATGAGAAATGGCAGCCCGCCTAAAAGCTGAAAAATCGCAGAGATTATACGCCCAAGATAAAATCTATGCGCGCCGAAAGGTCCGAGGAACATATAAAATACGTAGGCTTTATTTAGATCGTAAGCCTTAGCTGAGCTTTGCGTAGAATTAATTCTATCGGAATTTAAGGAAGCTGAATTTTGCCAAGTGGAATTCTGCTCTGTAAAATTCTGCGAGTTCGCAGCATTTTCGGTAGAATTC
Source organism: uncultured Campylobacter sp. (assembly GCA_963522285.1). Lineage (GTDB taxonomy): Bacteria > Campylobacterota > Campylobacteria > Campylobacterales > Campylobacteraceae > Campylobacter_B. Next base: position 36,944 of record CAUQWV010000002.1, on the reverse strand, counting down.
AAGCCTTTGGCGTTAGAGTCTTGCTCGCTAGAGCCTGTCGCGGCAGAATCTCGCAAAATAGAATTTTCTTCATCCAAGCCTTGAGCTGCAAAAGCTAAATTTTGCTCCGCAGAATTCTGTGGTGTGAAATTCTGTTTTGTAAAAGTAGAATTTTGCTCGCTAGTATCATCCGCCGCAAGTTCTTCTTGCGCTAAATCTAAATTCTCAGATTGCTCCTGTGGTTTCTCATCCAGGGGCTTTTTTTCTTCGCCACTTTTACGTCTTATACTGGCTAGCGACGCAGGATTGCTGCTGCCGTCCCAAATATCTTCGCCCATCTGCTCTCCTTGATTTTTAAAGCAATTTTACCTGAAATTTAAGGAATTTTTGTATATTCGCCACTACAAATTCAAAGCAAAGGACAAAAATGTCAACAGTAACATTCCAAGGAAAGCCCGTAGAGTTAAGCGGGCAAGAGATAAATCTAGGCGATCGCGCGCCGCAAGTGCGCTTAGTAGCTCAAGATCTAAGCGAAATCGAGATCGCTAGCGGCAAGCACGTGCAAATCATCGTCGCCGTGCCGTCGCTAGATACGCCCGTCTGCGCGACGGAGGCACGTAAGTTCAACGAGCGCGCCGCATCGCTTCCTAACACCGAAGTAATCGTCGTTTCGATGGATTTACCATTTGCGATGGGAAGGTTTTGTACGACTGAGGGGATAAAAAATCTACGCGTTGCAAGCGATTTCCGCGATAAGGAATTTTGTCGCCGCTACGGCACCCTAATCGCCAGCGGTGCATTAGCAGGTCTTAGCGCCAGAGCGATCTTCGTCATAGATACCGCAGGCGTTGTGGTTTATAAAGAGCTCGTAAGCGACATAGCCTCTGAGCCCGACTACGACGCAGCCCTAGATTTTGCAGAGCTCGTCGCTCGCAACAGCTGCTCTAACTGAGCAAGATAATAGATCCAAGGTTTGGATAATTTTCGCCTCGCTTTAGTTCACTACTTTAAGCAAATTCGCCCTACTGCAAGTAAAAAACGAAGTAGGGCGCTTAAAATTCTACTTCAATTTTACATTTTGATTTTATGCTTTAATTTGCGCTCTAGCGTACGCAAAGCTGTTAGCGCACAGCAGCAATAGCAAGCGAACGAGCACGAAATTTATAGGATAGCCTGCTGCTAAATTTAAAATTTAGCAGCAGCGAGAGTTGAAATTTTAAAATTTGCCCGCTTAACTACTCCGCGCGATAAATTCGCTAAAAGAGATCTTCTGCGCGTAAAATTTCACCCCGAGCGAGGCGAGTTTGTCCTGCAGCGGCAGCGCTAGCTCCTCTATGCCGCTAAATACGCAAAGCGGCAAATTTTGCGCCCTCTCTTTGGTCGCTGCAAAGCTCTCGTCTTCAAAAAATTTCTTTAAAAATACGAGCGTTTTTACCTTGTCTGCCCCCAGATCCTCGATGAAAACGCTGAAATATTTATATCCCGGCTCCTCGCACGCTTCATCTTCCTGCGTGTAGTCGTCCGCTAGCTCGCGGTAAAATTCGTTGTTTAAATCCGTAAGCGGCGCGATCGCTTCAAGCGAGCAGGGCTTTTTAAGCGCGGCGAGGACGGTTAAAATTTCTTCAAATTTAACGATATCGCCCGCGACTTTAATCGGCTTCCACGAGCCCGCGCCGTGATAGGCGAAGTAAACGGGCGAGGCATCCTCAAGAGCAAAATCTACGAAAAACGGATCGTCCATGCCGTTACGCGCGATGACCTGCCAGCTCTTGCGCCACTGCCCTGGTGCGTCGTTTGCTAGCTCCTCGCCCGTTTTGCGGCCAACGAGCCTATATCCCTCCTGAAAACTCTCAAACTCGCCCTCGTCGGGCTAGAGAGAAGGCAGTAAAATGCACTCTGAAACGATACGCTTGCGGATAAAATTTTGGATTAAATTGGGGATTTGCACGGCAAGGTCTTTGATTTAAATTTGAGCGAATTTTAGCAGAGTTTTTAATCCGCACAAAATTTACGATCAAATTTGGTGAATTAAATTTGAGTGCAAAAACACAAGCGGAAGTATCGCGAGATGATTTTGAGAGTTGTGCAGAAATTTTAAGTCAAGGCTAGACAAGTAGTCTGCCGCAGACTTAAAATTTCAAATCTCTCTCAAAAGCACTCGCGAGACGACGCGTTAAATTCTACAAAGATTGTAAGATTTTAGGTTTTGAAAACGCTGTTATAGGTTTAATCTCTCCCTTAAATTTCTCGATTTGGGCAAGCACGGTGTGAGCCGAGTTGCTTTGCGCGAGACTTGACGTGCCTTTATCAAACGTAAGCACATTTACACAGCCGTGCTGGCAGAGGCTCTTTTCGCCCCAAACCTCGGGATCGTACCACGCACCTTCGCAGATAGCTGCGACGCGCTCGGGCACGATGTCGGTAACGAGCACGCCCGCTAAAATTTCGCCACGGTCATTGAAAACGCGCACGATGTCGCCGTTCGCAAGCCCGCGAGCTTCGGCGTCTTTTGGATTGATAAGCACCGGCTCTCTGCCGCTAACCTCGGCGAAATTTCTGATGATCGAGTTGTTTAGCTGGCTGTGCAGGCGGTAGCGAGAGTGCGGGCTTACGATATGAATCGGGTATTTCGCCGTCTTTTTCGCATCCCCTAGCCACTCTTTAGGTTCAATCCAAGTAGGCATCGGCGGGCAGTCGGCATAGCCCATCTTAGCGATTACGGGCGAGTAAAGCTCGATCTTGCCGGATGGCGTACCGAGACGATTTTTGGCGGGATTTTCGCGGAATGCCGCGAGGCGCGTGTATAGCGCGCTGCTCTCGTCGTCCTTTTCAAAGCGCACGAAGCCCTTGTCGTAAAATTCCTCAAAGCTAGGCATCGTTATATTTAGATCTTTAGCTTGCTCTACGGCATCGGCGTAGAATTCCTTCATCCATCCTAGCTCATCCTTGCCCTCGCTAAAGACCTCGCCGTATCCCCAGCGCTTGCAGATCTGCTCGCAGATCCAAAAGTCGCTCTTGCTCTCGCCCATCGGCTCGATTGCGGGCCTGTAAGCGACTATATATTCGCCCGTAGCGCCGGTTTGGTTGATGTCGTTTCTCTCGACCTCGACGGCGACGGGAAGCACGATATCACTAAGCTTCGCCGTGCTCGTCCAGTAAGGCTCAGCGGTGATAACGGTGTCGAGCTTACGCCACTGCCTCACAATATTATTCACATCTTGGTGGCGCGTAAACATCGATCCGCACGCCATATATGCGACTCTCATATGCGGCAGCTTGATTTTAGTGCCGTCGTAATCGATCTGCTTGCCCGGATGCTCCAGCGCCTCGATGCTGCGAGAGGACGGGATGGTAATGTTTTTCGCACTTTTCCAAGGCGCAGAGCCCGTGTTTTCGTATTTTTCATCTATACGAGTGCTAAGCCCCTTTAAAATCGGAGCTACCTTATTCGTAGCGCCCGCAGAGTCGTAGCCTAGGCTAAATTCAAAGCCGAGCCCCTCCTTGCCGATATGCCCTAGCATCGCATTAAGCGCCACGAGCGCCCAGAAAGGCTGCTCGCCGTGATCGGCGCGCTGCAAACCGCGACCGATTAAAATCGTGCTCGGCTCCTTTGCAAGCGCCGTAGCAAATTTCGCAATAGCCTCCTCGCTAAGCCCGCAAATTTTGCTCGCCCAAGCTGCGTCCTTTACGATTTTATCGCTCTCGCCTAGAAAATACGCTTTAAATTTATTAAATCCGACGGTGTATTTTTTGATAAATTCCTCGTCGTAGAGGTTATTCGTAAACAGATAATGGCACATACCGATGATGAGCGCAGTGTCGGTGTTTGGGCGCACGATGATATCTTCGCTGCCAAAGTAGCGCGCGGTGTCGTTTCTCATCACGTTTACGCTATAAGTTTTGATGCCCGATTTTTTAAGCTCTTGCATGCCGATGTAGCCGTCGTGCGTAGGCGGAATGGATGAAATTTGATTGGTTACCGCAGGATCGGTCGCCCAAAATACGACGTTTTTAGCGTTTTTGACGATCGCTTTCCACGTAGTAGGCGCGTCGTAAACGGCGCTTGAGCCCAACACGTGAGGCATGATGACGAGCCCCGCGCCGGTCGAATAATCGCCGCTTTCCTCTACGTAGCCGCCTAAAATTTTAAGCATTCGGTGCGCTACGGTGCGTCCCCAGCCGATCTTACCGCTACCGCCCCACCAGTAGCACTCGCCGTAGATCGCCTCGGCGCCGTATTTGTCGAAATTTTCTTTCAAAGCCTTCGCCGCTAGATCAAGCGCGACGTCCCAGCTAACGCGCACGAACTCCTCTTTGCCGCGCAGTTCGCTCTTTGCCGCGCCTTTAGCCTTTAGATAGCTTTTGCGCACCATCGGATAAAGCACGCGGTTTTCGTTTTGGATATTATCGGGCAAGCTGTAGTTCATCGTGTTTGGAAATTTATCGCCCTCAAATTCGCTTACCGAAACGATCTGCGACGAGTTCAAATTTACCCAAAAAGTACCGAATCTGTTCGCGCCGAATACCTTTTTGTTATCAAAAATCGTCTGCGTGACCCCCTCGATCCTGCTAGCGCTTGCCGCGCTTGCGCCTAAAATCCCTGCCTTTAAAAAGTCTCGCCTTTTCATCTGATCTCCTTTATCATTCAGGTTTTTTTGCGTTGTGTTGTAGGTATTTTACGATCGAATTTAAATCATCGCCCTCGAGCGCTACGTAGTTTGCATTGATCATCTCTTGTAAATTTGCAGGCCACTGATTTGCCGTGAAGCTCTTTGGCTTATGCAAGCGGTGACACGCCGAGCAGATCTGCTCGTAGTTTGTCTTTGCCTCCGCATAAAGCACCTTAGCGTCCTTAGCTACGGCATCCGAACTGATCTCATAAATCCCCTCGGCTTCGTACCAGATCTCGCCGTAATCGTCCTCGAGCTTTTTGCCCTTTTTAAAATTTGCTTCGGCTTCGTTCGTAAAAATCGCATAAATTTCAGCCTCTTTCATATTTTTTTGGATCTGAAGCTGATAATTTTCGCTCACGACGCCTTTAATTTTAATCTTGGTAACGTTACCCTCGCTGGATATCACCTCGATCGGCGTTAAAATTTCAGCCTCGCCGATTGCTTTGCCGTCTTGCGAGATCGTAGCGGTTTTAGAGATTACCTCGCCGCCAAAAAGCGAACACGCACAGATAAATGAGATAAAAATTTTCCTCATAAAGTATCCTTTCTAGGTTGTCTTTAAAGCGAATTATAAATAAAAGATAAATTTAAATTTGTCGCGATTGCGACGAATTTATCCTTTTTATGTAAAATTTACGTGAAATTTTATGCAAAGAGCTGCTATGATAGATAGATTAAATAACGATTACAGCGAGAAATTCGACTTTTTAAGTAAAGAGCGGATTGCTAAATTTAGGCGCGAAAGCTACGCTCGCGGCGACGTGATCTACGCGCAGAAGTTTAAATTTATCATTCTGCTGCGCGGCAGGGCGAAGCTAAACTGCTACGAAAACGGCAAGGAATTTATCTTTAGCTTCGTAAAAAGCGGCGCCTACGTCTGCTTGGATAAAAACACGAGCCTTGAAATTTTAAGCGACTGCGAGACGCTGCAGATCAATATCTCGGAGCTTTTCGAGCTGCTTGGAGACGAGTTTGCAAGCTCGATCATAAACGCGCTTATCAAAAATATCTACTCACAACGGATTTTAATTAAAGAGATCGTCTTTACGAAAATCCAGACGCGGATTTTAAATTTTCTAAATCGCATTGCAAACGCAGATAAGATCGTGGAGCTTCCCTTTAACATAATGACACTGGCAAGCCTACTCGGTGCGCCTCGCCAAAACGTCTCCCAGGCGATTACGAAGTTAGTAAATGACAAAAAGATCGTAAAATTAAAAGGCAATAGAATTAAAATTTTATAGTTTGAATCTACGCAAGAGATCTAAATTTAAAAGCAAAAGGCTGTTTTAAGCAAAACCGCCTAGTAAAAAGGGCTAAAACCAAAATGGAATTAGCCCTAAATTTAGCTTATTTGCAAAGCTTATGTGTGCTACAAAGCTGCGTTTAAAAAATCGAGCCTCTGCTTGCGGGTCGCAACGGATCGTCTCCAAAGCGGTTGCCTCCGTTAGTGCCTTGCTGGATAAAAAACACGATCAATACTACTGGGCCTATTATCGGGACAAAAATTAACAGATAAAACCAGCCGCTTCTATCGGTATCATGCAGACGCCTTACCGCTACGGCGATAGAAGGTAAAAGTATTGCCAATAAAAAGATTGAGTTAATGAAACCGATCATTCTACCGGAACTCATAACGGCATAGGTGCCTAAAAAGCCGTCCAATACTAACGTTACGATTCCTAAAAGTGCCGCAAATAATGCAAACCACCAGTACTCTGAACGTGGTGCACGCCCCTCAAAATTGCAATAATTCTCTTTGAGACAAGTGCGAACAGACTCTATAAAAGTCATCTCAAACTCCTTTTTAAAAAATAAGATAAATTATATAACAATGGCACTTAAATTTATCCTTTATATTGATTAAATTTTAAAATTTACCTCTGCCGCCGCGCTGTCTGGCAAATACATTAAAATTTATCTCGAATGAACTTAATAGCGAGCTGTTTGATAAGCGAAGGAGGGTAGGTTAGGCGGAACAAATTTTGCTTTTTCGCTCGCGTTAAATGACAAAGTAGGGCGGCTGCGACTGGCGCAATTATAATAGCGATTTTATCCGCTTTGCACCACCATAGCCACTCAAATTTTAAAATTTACTTCTCTTTGCGGATTAAAATTTTAGAAATTTTTGCAGCGTCGTAAGTTTTCGCCTGCGCTTTTAGAAACTCGCAAAGCTCCTTTTGCTCGCAAAGGCCGTGAGCGAGTAAAAACTCCGCCGTCATCTCGTCATCCAGCACCACAGCTACTTTGATAAGCGTTTCGATCTCCTTTTTATCGATGCTCGCAAAGCTTTGGAATTTTAAAATTTCGTCCAAATAGCGTAATCTCCCGTCACGGAATTCTTTAAATTTGGCTCCCGCGGTAAACTCCCTCGCAGCAAGCGGCAGCGCCTCTTTATATCCGAGAATGGAAACGTTGTTGTCGCTTAAAAATATTAATTCGCTGCCTGCAACCGAGCCGACCACGTCTTTTGTATCTCGCGCGCCGTTTGCGATCAAAAACTTAAATGCCTCGAAATTATCGTTTGCCGTAGCATCTCGCAGCAGCCCGCTAGCCTTGACGTCCGCGCCGTTTTGTACCAAAAGCTCTAAAAGTCGCAACGCATCGGCGCTATCAAAGTGATAAAGCTTCGCCATCTCGCCGCTAAATTTCGAGCCGAAAAAGATCGCGAGCTTTAGCGGCGAGAAATAACCGCCATCTCCGCCGTAATTGAGATTTGGTTTAAATTTAAGGATTTTTTCTATCCGCTCGAAGTCGAATTTTGAATTTCGCAGCACCTTCGGATTAAAAATGAAAGCGGTGAAAATTCTATCTTTAAACTCTCCGAAATCCTCGTCGATCCTGCCCCTGTTTTGCGCCGCGAAGGCTAAAAGCGCGTCCAAGCCCGCATCGATCTGCGCATCGCTAGCATTTTCATCGTAAAAAATTTCAAAATTTGGCTGTGATAAATTTGACTCTGCTTGCTGTAAAGCAGAAACTCTCGCGTCATCCTTAGCAGCGCTGAAAGCACAGGCCGCAAGTAAAAGCCACAAAAAGATAAAATTTTTCATATCGCCCTCGTTTAAATTTTGCGCGATTATATCAAATCTAAGGCTAAATTTAACGCTGCTTTGAAATTTCATAAAAAACAAACGGCAAATAAATTTAGCCTAAAAAAAGCGCCTTTTGATTTTAATTTCGCTAGAATTAGCCGTAAATAACCTAAACAAAGGAGCAGCAAATGAAACTACTTTTTACTTTGATCTTGCTTTGTGCGGGGCTTTTTGCAAACACGCTGCAAGAGATCAGAAATAGCGGCGTCATCAGAGTAGGCGTCAGAGACGGCAGGCCGCCTTTTAGCGAGATTAGCGGTGGTAAATTTGAAGGCTTTGAGATCGAACTTGCCAATGCGATCGCAAAGGCGATTTTCGGCGCCAAACAAGGCGAAGTGCAGTTTGTCTCCCTAAGCGCCGCCGATCGCGTCTCATATCTAGTCAATAATAAAGTCGATATGGTCGCATCTACCTTCGTCATCGATTCGGCACGCAAAAATCACGTAGACTTCTCGATGCCATATTTTTCAACCAATCTCGGCGTACTAACTCGCAAAGCAGACGCCATCAAAGATATATCGCGTTTGCGTGATATGAGGCTCATAACCGAAGAGGGTACGACCGTAGATAATTACCTCAAAAAAGAGAAATTTACCAACGTAAGCTACTGCAAAAGCACAAGCGAGTGCTACGCGATGATCCGAGACGGTAAGGCTGATGGATACATCAATTTAAATATCACGGTGCTAGCCTACGCCGTCGTGGACGATACACTCGAAGTGCCGTTTCAAAACTTCGGCAAGCCCGATTTCATCGGTATTGGCGTGCAAAAGGGCAACAAAGAGCTACTTGATTTCATCAACGCAGAGCTTGTCAAGCTAAGCAAAGAGGGCTTTTTCAAAAAGGCTTATCAGAATACCTTCGAGCCTTTTTACCGCGGTACGGCGGATAAAAAATACTTCCTGCTAGATGGAATTTATGATTTGCTATAAAAGCGTAGAACTAGTAATTAAAATATAAATTTATCGAAGGCATCTTGCATAACTAAAATCTTGGGATTTAAAATTTAGCGAATTTGCGAAATTTTAAATCCCAGCTTTGCCTCTAAATTTCAAGCTTGCATACGTGCGGTAATTAAATTTTAAACCGCTTGCATTTATTTTCTCTAAAATATATAGTGCTATAATTATTTCAAAACTAAAAAGTAGGGGGCTTTTTATGAGATTACTTTTTATTTTAGCCTTATTGTGCGCTAGCATTTTTGCAAATACACTAGATGAAATCAGGCAGACAGGGGTTATCAGAGTGGGCGTGCGCGAAGGTCGTCCGCCGCTAAGCGAGTCTAATAACGGCAAGTTTGAGGGCTTTGAAATCGAGCTTGCTAGCTCGATCGCCAAAGACATTTTCGGCGATAAAAAGGGCGAAGTGCAGTTCGTAGCCGTAACCGCGGGCGAGAGAATCCCGTTTTTGAAAAATAACAAGGTCGATATGGTTATCGGCACCTTTATGATTACGCAAGAGCGTAAGAAGCAGGTGGATTTCTCACTGCCGTATCTATCAGTAAATCTTGGCATTGTAACGCGTAAAGAGGATCAAGTGAAGGACTTCGCGCAAGTTCGCGATATGAGAATTTCGATCGAAAAAAATCCAAACGGCTCGATGACCGAGCGTTATTTGCGCAAAGAGAAATTTAGCAACTTGGTCTATTGCAAAAATACCTCCGAGTGCTACGCGATGATGAAGGACGGCAGAGCCGACGGCTACGCCAATGACAACATCATCGTCCTAGCCTATGCCGTCGTGGACGATACGCTCGAAGTGCCGTTTAAAAACCTAGGCGCGGCGGAATTCTTAGGCGTAGGCGTGCAAAAAGGCAATCAAAGCCTGCTTGATTTCATCAATGCTGATCTAATCAAACTAAGCAAAGAGGGATTTTTCAAAAAGGCTTATGAGGACACTTTCGAGCCGTTTTACCGCGGCACTGCGGATAAAAAATACTTCCTTTTAGACGGAATTTACAACATGCTTTAGACTTTATAATTATAAGGCGCGGAATTTTGAAATTTTAAAATTCCGCTTCGCACGCGGCGAGTGGGATTCTGCGATCTGTAAATTCTAAAATTCCAAATTTTATCTCACGCTAGGTTTCAAAATATCTATTCCATTCGGAGCAAAATTTCACGCTACGATAGAATTTTAATCCCGTGCTGCAACACAATTTCGTAGTTCAGGGCTTTTGCACTGCGATAAAATATGAAAATTTATCGTACGGTGTAGAATCCCACAGATAAGCGCGATAAATTTAAAAGGATAAAATTCCGCGTGAGGCAAAATCTAGCTCTAACCAAAAGCGCAGTCGCCACAGATGCTATTATTCAGCTTTCAGTCGTTAAATTTTACTCAAACGCCTTATAGTGAGCCTCATCGGCGAATTCGAGCATCTCACGATCGCCCCTGCTGTCGCCGTAAGCGATAACGCGATCGAAAGCCTGCACGTCGTATGCCGCGCGCACGCGAGCGACCTTTTGCGCGCCGTAGCAGTTCTGCCCCTCGATCTCGCCCGTGATGATGCCGCCTTTGCGCCGTATTTTAGTGCCTAAAAGCTCCAAGCCCTGCGCGTCGCACCACGGACGCAGCCAGTCTTCGAGCGAGGCGGTGACGATAACTACCCTATCGCCCGCGGCTTTGTAGCTTGCGATCTTGTCCATCGCGCTTTGTTTTAGGATATCTTCGATGTGAGTGGTGGAGTATTTTTTGCAAATTTTATCGAATTTATCGGCGCTCATGCCCGCAAAAAAGTAGCCCAAGAGCTTTCTGCGCGTAAAATTATTGCTCGCAAGGCCTAATTTATACGCCGCTAAAATGGGAGATAGCACCAAAATCCCGCGAAAAAATTTCTTAAATCCGACTACGTAGGCGACGAACTCGAGCAGCGAATCATCGCGCGTGATCGTGCCGTCAAAGTCGAATAAAACAAGATTCATTGCCTCTCCTAGCAAAATTTTAGCAGCGCAAATTTAAAATTTGCCTATAAAAAAGGCGTGAAATTTAAAAGCTAAATTTCACGCCAAATTTTAAAATTTCATCCAAAAATTCTATTTTTTCGCCATTCGTCTGCGCGTCGTAGGATCTAGGTATCGCTTGCGCACGCGGATATTTACGGGCGTAACCTCCACAAGCTCGTCCTCCTCGATCCACTCCAGCGCGCGCTCTAAATTTAATGCTCGCGGCGGCACGAGCTTGATCGCATCATCGCTGCCGCTGGCGCGGACGTTAGTTAAATTTTTACCCTTGATAGGATTGACGTCCAGATCGTTCGGGCGGCTGTGCTCGCCGATGATCATGCCCAGATAGACCTTCGCCTGCGGAGCGATAAAAAGCACGCCGCGATCTTGCAGGTTCCATAGGCTGTATCCTAGCGCCACTCCGTTTTCCATGCTCACGAGCGCGCCGTTTTGTCGCTTCTCGACCGCACCGATGAAGGGGCGGAATTCTAAAAAGCTATGATTCATCACCCCTTCGCCGCGAGTATCAGTCAAAAACTGTGAGCGAAAGCCGATAAGACCGCGCGCGGGGATCTCAAACTCCATGCGCGTCTGGCCATCGCCGGTAGGATTCATCACCTTCATCTCGGCCTTTTTGCGACCGAGCTTTTCGATGACGGTACCAGTACAATCATCGGGCGCGTCGATGACTAGATGCTCGAAGGGCTCGCATTTGATGCCGTCGATCTCTTTGATGATAACTTCCGGGCGCCCGAGGCAAAACTCAAAGCCCTCGCGGCGCATATTTTCAGCCAAAATCGTAATCTGCAGCTCGCCGCGACCGCTTACTTTAAATTTACCCTCGCCCGCATTTTCATAGCGCATCGCGATGTTGGTTTTCATCTCCGCTTCCAAGCGCTCATCGATCTTGTTTGAGGTTACGAATTTGCCCTCCGTGCCGGCTAGCGGTCCGTCATTCACGCTAAAAATTACGCTAAGGGTCGGCTCTTCGATATGCAGCGCATCAAGCGGGATAGGATTATTGGGATCGACGATGCTATCGCCTACGTCAAGCGCATCAAAGCCCGCAATCGCTACAATGTCGCCGGTGCCCGCCGTATCAATGTCGGTGCGCTCAAGTCCGTTAAAACCGATCAGCTTTGAAATTCTGCCGTTGATATGCGTGCCGTCGGCTTTGGCTAGCATAACGCTTTGATTTTTGTTTATCGTGCCGTTGAAAATTCTAGCGATGCCGATCTTACCGACGTAGTTATCATAATCGAGCGTGAAAACCTGCAGCTGCAAAGGATTATCGTCGCTGCCGCTAGGAGTAGGGACGTGAGAGATGATCGTCTCAAAAAGCGGCTTCATATCGGTGCTCTCATCGCTTAGATCGTATTTCGCGTAGCCGTTTTTGGCCGCGGCGTAGATGACGGGAAACTCGAGTTGCTCGTCGTTTGCGTCAAGCGCTACGAAAAGATCGAAAATTTCATTTACCACGCGATCCGGATCGGCTGCAGGCTTGTCGATCTTATTTACGACTACGATCGGTCTAAGTCCCAAAGATAGCGCTTTTTTCACGACAAATTTTGTCTGAGGCATAACGCCTTCTTGTGCATCGACGAGCAAGAGCACGCCGTCTACCATCTTTAGCACGCGCTCGACCTCGCCGCCAAAATCGGCGTGGCCCGGAGTATCGATGATGTTGATTTTAACGCCGCCGTAGTGGATGGCGGTATTTTTAGATAATATCGTAATGCCGCGCTCTCGCTCTATGTCGTTGCTGTCCATCACGCGCTCTCCGACCTCTTGGTGATTACCAAAGGTACCGGACTGTTTTAAAAGCTCATCTACGATAGTGGTCTTGCCGTGATCAACGTGCGCGATAACCGCGATATTTCTGATATTTTCCAAATTTCTCTCCGTTTATAATTTCAAAAGCTGATGATTATACTAAAAAAATTCTTAAGATAAAAATTTACGAATACTCTTTGACTTCGCAGACAAAAAACTCATACACGCGCTGTTGGATTAGTGCATCGTCATCATCATCTCCGATCAGACGACGCAGATGCGAAAAATCGATTTTTTTGATATATTTTTTATTATTTTTGATATCTCTGTCGATCTCTTTTAAAAGCGAATCTAAATTTAAGCTTTTATAGGTTTTCGCCTTTAAGATATACTCTTTTACGATGGAGACCAGCACGCCGATGCGCTGCTCGTCGCCCGGATAAATTTCGCCCGCTATATTTTTGATCGCGTCGTAATCCTCGTCGGTCTGCTTCTTTTTGGCAAGCAGCATTGCGGCAAAAATTTTGGCTCTAAACTCGATAGAGCGATGGTGAGGAATAAAAACCTCGCGAAATACGGATAAAAGATGATTTTTGAAATTCATTTATAACCTTACTTTAAGAAACATTTCCATATAATCCCGATTGCCCTTTCTTAGACCTGTGCAATGCTTTTTTTAGGCACCGCTTCAGGGTAGGAATACAGCAGAGCACTTAGATCTCGCATGTGCCGCAGCCATCTGGGAAGGGGTTTTATAAATCGATCCTATTAAGCCCGAAATGCTCTTTAAAATCCTCGCAAACACTCTGAAAATCGACGCCTTCAATTTTCGGCTTTGATTTGAAAAATTCAAGCATCGAATTATACCCGCTAAGCAGCTCCTTGCTTTTCACGCCGTAGCTGATCGAAATTCCAGCCTCGAAAAACGCCGCTAGTTTATCGCAATACTTAAGCGCCTTGCCGTCGATTGCGCGAAATTTATCTTCGTTAAACATTTTTAGGCTGCCTTCTGCAAATTTAGGCTCCTTACCTAGCTCGAAGGTGCGGTTTTCAAACTCGTCTTTTATAAATTTAACGCCCTCTTTGCGGATACCCAAAATATAGCTAAAATCATCTCTCATATGTTCCGGCACGAAAGGTAAAATTTTATCGTCTATTAGTCGCATCTCATATTCGCCGATGATGTCGCTAAGGCCCTTGACGCCGTATTTTACGGGGCTAATGATGTCGCGAGTGAGGCTTTCGGGTAGATCGTGAAATAGCGCGCAGAAAAAATTATACGCCGTGCGCGAGCGGCACGCACCAACTTCAAGCGAGAAAAAGTAGCTTAAAATCGCGACTACCAACATGTGTCCTAGCACCGATGTCTCAGGGATGCGCGGAGTCTGCGCCCAGCGCTTTTGAAAACGAAGCCTACCGCTAAGATCGACTATGCGGGCAAGTTTTTTGTTCATCACGATCTTTCGCACGCCGATGAGCTCGTAATAATCCTCGAGCTCCTCCTCGACCTTGGCTCTTAGCTCCTCGATGTCGTTTAAAAACTGACTCGTCTGATAGACGATGTTAAATTCCCACCGCGTAGAAAGGTAGCTCGCCGCCTTTAAGATCACCGCTTCTTTCTTATGATCCTTGGAATTTAGATATTTTTTAAATCGCTCGAAAAAAGCGCCGTTTTGAATAGGCAAAAGATCACTTTCCAGGACACTTAAAACCCATTCGTTGATCTTTTTTTTCTTGGTTTTTTGTATCTGATGAAAGACGTCCGGACGGATATCGGTCACGACGATGCGCGCTAAAAACTCAAAGATCCCAGCTTCTATCACATAGTTGATATCCACATCGCGCTCAAAGCTAGCGATAAAATAAGCGATTATAAATTTATGCGCCTGCTTGTCTAGCTCGACTAAACTCACCATCTTTGGGTAATCGTTCCAACGGCTAATGCTTGCGGATTTAAAAATTTGTTCGACTAAATTTGAGCTTATCATCTGTAAATTTGATCCGAGTTTATTTCGATTACCGTGTGGACGTTGCCGCGCGGATTAAAATCGCCAGTGATTTTCATAAATTTAGGCTTTAGCTTGCTTTGCAGCGCGCCGTAAATTTCATTTATGCTATCTTCGTGACTGATGTAGCGATCCATAAAGGAATTTATGTAAATTTTAATCGCCTTAAGTTCGACTACGAGTTCATCAGGGATATATTCCAAATAGATCGTCGCAAAGTCTGGATAGCCAGAGCGTGGGCAGCGGCAGCAAAACTCGGGCAGGGTGATTTTTATCAGATAATCACGCTCCTGTTTATTGGGCCAAACTTCCATCTTTTCTATGTCAAATTTCTCAATTTCCTCTTCGCCGTATCTCACTATGATCTCCTTAAATTAGATATATCGTTCGGCTTTTCGACGCAAAATCCCTGAATATAATCGATACCCATTTTATAAAGTTGCATTTGAAATTCCTCTTTGTCAACGAAACGCATTACGGTTTTGACGCCCGATTTAGCGCAGGCTTCGTTGATGCCAATAAATATATTTTTAATCTTTTCATCGTCTAAATTTTTGTTAAATTCTATATCATAAACTATAAAATCGACGTTTAGAAATTTTAAATACTCAAAGCTCGCGTTCGAGCCGCCGAACTGCGACAGCGCGAAGCTAAAACCGAGTTCGCGGAATTTAATTAAAATTTCATCAAACCGCTTGATCTCCGGGTAAATGAGCTTTTCGTTAAACTCAAACACGATCTTTTTCGGATCGATCAGATTATTGTCGATGAGCTTTAAAATTTCATTGCGAAACTCGTTATTTCGCAGCGTCTGAGGCATGACCTCGATAAAAATTTTAGCGTCAATATCTTTAAAATAGATGATCCTAGAAATCTGCCTCATCATCGAAATATCGTATTTAATATCGTAATGATTTAGTAGCAAAATATCTAAAATTCTACTTTTTGTAATCTTTTCGCCGCTTCTTAGATCAAGCTTCGGGATCAAATTTATATGCAATTTCACGCCGTTTTTATCTGCAACGCGCTGATATTTAAAACTAAAATTTTCGCTATCGATCGCTTCCATTACGTCGGCGGAAAACACGTCGATTAGTACCTTTTCAACGTCGATCGCTTTCTCGCCGTGCTCTTCGTCGTCCAGGTGATTTATCTTATAAAATAGAGCATTTACGATATTATTTAGATTTCGATCATATGAACTTGGAAGCATTGTAAATTCACTTTTTATCTCTACATTTTTAATCGTTTGATTTGAAATTTTATGCTCAAACATTCGCAAAATATGGCTTAAATTTGTAGCTTTTGATTCTACGCCGAATACAAAGTAGCCGTTTATAAAGCGCCCGATCGGAAGGTCCTTAAAACCCTGATCCGCCATAAAATTTGAAAGTTCTTTACAATACTCATATAAAATTTCATCGCCGTTTTTATAGCCGTATCGATCGTTTATGTCGATGATATTTTTAATTCGCAAAAGAACAATATTTATTTGACGATTTTTGGCTAGATCATTACTTAAAATTTTCTCGATCTCCTCGCGCACGAATACGTGAGTAACGGGATCGATCAGCGTCTTTTGAAAGCCGAAGTAAATTTGATAGATAACATAATAAACATAGCAGATTAAAAGTATCGAAAATAAAATTACGTCATCAAATTTAAACTCACCATTTCGGAACAAAATAATTCCGAAAACAATCAAAACGCACGTAAACGGCACCGAAATTTTAAGCGCCGTTATGAAGCGGTTTTCGCGCTCTTTGGTCTCACTAAATAGAACAGACATTATATATCCAAGTGTTTAACGTCTTTTGCATGATCTTGGATGTAGTTCCTACGCGGTTCAACCTCGTCGCCCATGAAAAGATTAAAGGTATCGCTAGCGCTCTGTGCATCGGCGATATTTATCTTTAGTAATCTTCGATTTTCAGGGCTCATAGTGGTTTCCCAAAGCTGCTCCGGATTCATCTCTCCAAGACCTTTATAGCGCTGAATATAAGCGCCTTTTTTCGAGCTTTTTTCTATTTCATCTAAAATTTTAATAAAATCCTTACCGAAGCTTACATCTCGCTCTTTGATCTTTGAATAAATTCTAATCGCCTCTTCAAAGATATAATTGCCAAATAAATTTTCATCTATCACAAGCTGTTCCAAGCCGCTCGGAGTTTGGACATAAATTCTAATGCCTTCATCATTTACGTAGGAATTTAAGATATTAAATCCTTCGCTTTCTAAACGCGGTTTTAAAATTTCAAATAACTCCTCGTAGCCAAGGCTTCGCGCTTCGTCATTTTCTATCAAAAATCTGATCGCGCTAAGCACGCTGAAGCGCTTTTTAAGCTCATTTAGAAGCGAACGGTAGTTTGAGACGATTTTTAGATAATCAATTAGATCTTCGTTACCGATGCCTTCAAACTCGCCCATATCAATGCCAGTTTCGATCAAAAACTCGCTAAGCGCCTTTTCGTCTTTCAGATAAATCTCTTTTTTGCCCTTTTTATATCTAAAAAGTGGCGGCTGTGCCAGATAAACATAGCCATTTTCCACGATAGGGCGCAAAAACCTAAAGAAAAATGTTAGAAGCAGCGTCTGGATGTGGCTACCGTCAACGTCCGCATCAGTCATAATGATGATTTTGTGATAGCGGAGCTTTTCTTCGTTAAATTCTTCGCCGATGCCGCAGCCAAAGGCCGTGATCATATTTTTAATCTCTTCGGATTGTAAAATTCTATCCAGGCGCGCTTTTTCTACGTTTAAAATTTTACCTCTAAGCGGCAGGATCGCTTGAAACACGCGATCTCTTCCCTGTTTCGCCGAACCGCCAGCGCTATCACCCTCGACTAGATAAATTTCGCTAATACTCGCATCCTTGCTTTGGCAATCGGCTAACTTTCCAGGAAGGGTGCCAACGGAATTTATATTGTCTTTTTTGCGCGTTAGATCGCGCGCTTTTTTTGCCGCTTCGCGACCGCGCGCAGCTAAAAGAGCCTTATTCATAATGGCGCGCGCTTCGATCGGATTTTCTTCAAAATACTTGCTAAGCACCTCAAACGCCATCTTTTGCACGATCGGCTTAACGTAGCTGGAGCCCAGCTTACCTTTAGTTTGTCCCTCAAACTGCGGTTCGGGAACCTTAACACTAATTACCGCAATAAGCCCTTCGCGAACGTCATCGCCGGTGATTTTTGTGTCCTTTTCGCGCGCAGCCGCATTTGCCGCGACGTAATTTGTTATCGCGCGAGTAAGACCTGCTCTAAAACCCGCCTCGTGCGTACCGCCGTCCGGAGTTTTGATATTATTTACGAAGCTTAGCAGTTTTTCCTCATATCTTTCGTTATACATCAGCGCAAAATCCACCATAACATCATCCGCGCTATCGCTAAATGATACGGCTTTGGATATAGGAGCGGCTTTATTCATATCGTTTACGAAGCTTTCTAAGCCGCCTTCGAAGTGAAAGTGCTCGTCCCTACCCGTGCGGTTATCTTTAAAATTTATCGTAATTTTTGGATTTAGATACGCTAGCTCGCGAAATCTTTTTGATAAAATTTCATCGTCAAATTCTAAAATTTCAAAAATTTCGCCGTCGGGCCAAAACTCGATCGTAGTGCCCGTGCGGTTAGTAGTTTTTATCTTTTCAAGCTCGGTAGTAGGAATTCCTTTAGCAAATTCTTGTCTATAAATATTTCCATCACGTTTGATCGTAGCGACTAGCTTTTTTGAGAGCGCATTTACGACGCTAACACCCACGCCGTGCAGACCACCGGAGACTTTATAAGTGTCTTTGTCAAATTTACCGCCTGCATGAAGCACGGTTAAAACTACCGTCGCGGCAGGAATTTTTTCAGTAGGATGTATATCGACGGGGATTCCACGACCGTTATCACTAACGATACAACTTCCCTCGTTTGTAATTTCGACATCGATTGTGTCGCAGTAACCTGCCATCGCCTCGTCGATCGAGTTATCCACTACCTCGTAGATCATATGGTGAAGTCCGCCGATATTGGTGTCTCCGATATACATTCCGGGACGCTTTCTAACGGCTTCAAGACCTTTTAAAACTTTAATATTACTAGCGCCGTAATTTTGCTTCATAATTTTCCTTTAAATATTATTTATCGGCATGACGACCGTTTTTAAACCATCCGCGCTAAGCACGAACGCCGTATCGGAGCTGTTAAAATCAAGCTCAAAAATTTCACTCTCGATATTACTTAAAAAATCAAGCAGAAAGCGGTTTTTCACGCCAAAAACTATCTCGCCGTTTATCTCGATCGTCGCTTCAATTTCGGTCTTTGCCTCAGAATTGTCCTCATTAATGCTCTCAAAAACCATTCCGTCCTTTTTAATGGTAACCTTCATCTCCTCGCACATTGCGTTTATTGCTCGTACGCCGCTTACCATCTTATCGCGCGGAATTAAAATTTTATATGCCGTATCGTTTGGGATCACACGCTCGTAGTTTGGAAATTTACCGTTAATAAGCTTCGTAAAAAACTCAAAATTTTCACTCACCGCCAGCAACACGTTTTCGTCGTAGTAAATTTTAATTTTATCAGAAAATAACTTTTGAATTTCGCCTATTGCCTTTTTAGGGATTAAAATTTTAGTATCGAGCTCGCCCGCTTTTGATTGAGTGATCAGCTTATAAACGCTAAGTCGCTTCGTATCGGTTCCGACTAAATTTAAAAAGCCCTCTTTTACGTCGATTAAAGCGCCGTTTAGCTCATATTTTGGATTGTTTGTATCGATCGACGGATAGATCTTTTTAAGGCTTCTGCCTAAAATTCCAGCATTTACGTCAAAACTGTTTTTACCATCTATCGTAGGGAAGTTTGGAAAATCCCTTGTCTCAAACATTGGAAGCTTGTACTTGGATTTTTTTTGCTTTACGAATAGCGCTCCGTTGACGGTTTCTAAAGTAACGCTATCGTCGCTTAAGCCTTTAATGACGCTAAGGAGCTTGCCTCCGTTTGCCGTAGCTTCTCCTTCCATTTCTATTGAGATATTTTGTAGATTATAGCTTAGTCCGATTTCGTGATCGGTAGCTTTTATACTAAAAATTCCATCTTTAGCACTCATTAAAAGATGCGAAGTTATTGAGCTTAGATCTTTTTTATCAAGATAGGAGCTAGTATTTGAAACTATCTCTTCTAGAAGTTTTTTAGTGATTAACACTTTCATATTTTTATCCTTTTAAATTTTTATCGTTGTAGTAGTTGGTATGCAGTTTTTGTGAAAAACTTATCCTAAAGCTTGTCTTTAGGTAGTTTATCCAGTGAGTAAGTAGCTTTGTTTTATTCACTTTCATTCACCTTTTTTGCTTTATTTTCATAAAGTCTAAATTTCATTCTTGTCCTTTTTGGTTATTTTGTTTTTCAGCTCTTCGATTTTTATCTTTAACATCTCGTCGGTTTGTATGAGTTCGTTGATTTTTTTGATATTTTTGCTGATAGCGCTGTGATCTTTTAGATTAAAAAATGCGGCGATTTTAGGCATTGAGTTTTGAGTTAACTGTTTGGTTAGATATATGCAAATTTGGCGCGCTTCTACGACGTTTTTAGCTCGCGTTTTACTCTTTAGCTCGCTAGGTTTTACGTTCAGTTCTTTTGAAATCACCTCTATGACGTGTTCAAGGCTCACGCTTGAATATTTTTGGTGAATTTGATCTTGTAGTGTACTTTTGGTAAATTCCAGCGTAATCTTTGTGCGAAGTATTGAGGAATAGGCATTTAGTTTGTTAATCGCGCCTTCGATCTCGCGGATATTGTCGCCCATATTTGCAGCAATATATTCTACGACATCGTGTGGAATTCTAACGCGATTTTCTTCACTCTTTTTATTGATGATGGCGATTTTAGTTTCTAGATCCGGCGGGGTGATGTTTGCTATTATGCCGCTTTCGAATCGCGTTGTTAGGCGACTTTCAAAGCCTTTTAGAAATTTTGGCGGCAGGTCGTTGGTTAGCACGATTTGGCAGTTTTTATCTTTCAGCTCGTTAAACGTATAAAAAAGCTCCTCTTGAGCTTTATCGCGCCCGATCAAAAACTGAATGTCGTCGATGAGTAAAACGTCGCAGTTGCGGTATTTTTGCTTAAATTTATCGATCGAGTTGTTTTTGAGATTAAAGACGAAATCATTAGCAAACTGCTCGCTGGTGACGCAAATGACGGTCTTTCCCTTTTTGATGCAGTAATTTCCGATTGATTGGAGCAGATGGGTTTTGCCAAGTCCGCTAGGTCCATAGATAAAGAGTGGATTAAAGCGGATTCCGGGTTCTTTTGCGACGGAGACCGAACACTCGAAGGCAAATTTATTTGAGTCGCCGATGATGAAATTTTCAAAATTATAATTTTCGCTTAGAATCGTGCTCTTTGGCTTTTCCGAGATGATTTTTACCTTTTCTTTCGGTGAAATTTTAGCTTTTGAGGTAATTTTGACGATTACGTCGTTGAGTCCAAACTGTTTTTTGATAAGCTCTTTTATCTTAGTGCCGTATTTTGTCTGAGCGTATTTAGCGATAAACTCGTTAGTTGCGTTGTATATGAAAAACCCTGGTGTCGAGTTTTTATCGTTAAATTTCAAATTTTTAATGTATCTAGAGTATTCAGTAGGTAAAATTTCCTTCTCTAAATTCGATAAAATTTCTTGTGCTTGCGACGTCGCCATTGAATTCCCTTATAAATTAAGCCGCCATTTTAGCTAAATTTCACTAAATTTGCGGTAAATTTTAGTTTATTCACCGGTGATTAAACTGTGAATAAGTGTGAAAGGTTGTTATGAAAATTTTAGGAATTGATCCAGGAACTAGAAATTTAGGCTATGCGATTTTGGAAAAAGATGTGAATAAAATCACTCTCATAGAGGCGGGACTTGTGAAAATGAAGGCCGAAAACGTGCAATTTCAAATGACGCAGATGAGCGAGGCGATCGATCAAATTTTTAGCGCTCATAAGATCGATGAGGTCGCGATAGAATCGATGTTTTACGCCTATAATCCGCAGTCTGTTTTAAAGCTCGCTCAGTTTCGCGGCGCGCTGGCCCTTAAAATTTTACAAATTTTTGGTAATTTTGCCGAATACACGCCGCTTCAGATAAAAAAATCGGTCACCGGAAAGGCAAAGGCGGCGAAGGAGCAGGTTGCGTTCATGGTAAAGCGGATTTTAGGGATCAATCAAGAGATCAAACCGCTCGACGTTACCGACGCCATCGCCGTTGCTCTCACGCACGCTCACGCGATGCGCCGGGCGCCTAGATAGGAGAAAGAGTTGAAAATCGCAATCTTACAAATGAACGTGAAGCTCGCCTCTACTGCCGCGGATTGCGAGCAAAATTTTATCCGCGCGCGCGGGCTGATCGATCGCGCGTTAAAACGCGGCGCGGACGTAGCGGTGCTGCCTGAGGCCTTTAACATGGGCTTTTGCGTACAAAATTTCAAGCGTTTAGCCGACGCGGGAGCTGCGCGAACGAAGGGATTTTTAAGCGAAATTTCGCAAAACTGCGGCGCTGTTTTAATAGGCGGATCGATAAACTCCGAGCGAGATAAAATTTATAATTTAGCTTTCGTCTATCAAAACGGAGCCGAAATTTTACGCTACGACAAGATCCACGCCTTCTCGCTCGCTCGTGAAGACGAGATCGTAAGCGGCGGCGATAAGCTAGGCATTTGCGAGATAAAATTTCAAAATAGCGCGGTCAAAATTGGCGTCGCGGTCTGCTACGATCTGCGCTTTTGTGAAATTTTTCGCGCTTTAGCGCTTCGCGGCGCGCAGATAGTTTTTGTGATCGCGCAGTTTGCGCAGAGCCGCATAGAGCATTTTATCACGCTCGCTAAGGCCCGCGCAATCGAAAATCAAATTTTTATCTGTGCGGTAAACGGCTGCGGCGATACGGGGCAGGGCGAGAGTTTCGGCGGAAATTCTATGCTGATAAATCCGGGCGGTGAGATTGTCGCGCGCCTAGGTAAAAAAGAGGCCGTGAAAGTCGTGGATATAAATTTAGACGAAATTTTAAAATTTCGCGCTAAAATAAACGTTTTAAAAGATCTTAAACCTGAAATTTACAAGGAGTTTTGATGAAAACTTTAGTATTTGTGATCGATATGCTAAACGGCTTCGTAAAATTCGGCGCGATGGCCGATCCTAACATCGCAAAGATCGCTCCTGCGGTGCTTAAACAGATAGAAACGGCGAAAAACGTGCATTTCATCTGCGACGCTCACGCCGAGCGGGATTTGGAGATGAAGCGCTATCCGATCCACTGTCTAGTTGGCTCGCCCGAAGCGGAGGTGATCGAAGAGCTTGCGCCCTACGTAAGCGAGCAAAACGTCACTTTTAAGCGCAGTACGAACGGCTTTCATAATTTGGATAAGAAAATTCTGGACGGCTTCGATCGCTTTGTGATTACGGGCTGTTGCACCGATATCTGCGTGATGCAGTTTGCGCTTAGCCTGCGCACCTATCTCAACGAAATTGGTGCTGATAAGGACGTCATCGTTCCGCGTGATGCGGTAGCTACCTACGATGCGCCGAACCATGAGCGCGGCTACTACGACGAATGCGCGCTAAGCTTAATGCAAAATGCGGGGATTTTGGTGATTTAAGCTACGCTTGAATCAAACAGAATTTTAAGCTAAATTTTGTAGCGTATAAATTTTTAAAATCTAGAGCTGCTCTTAAAATTTTGGAATTTTTTGAGCGGTAGAATTTTAAAATTTTGTGTTGCTCGTAGAATTTTCAGACTCTAACCCTTTATGGATTTTAGCTTTGTTTTACCGCAACTGCTTTTGCGACTAAAAATCCCACTACTCCGGAAATTATTGAGCCTAAAAATACCGCGAGCTTGTCTGTGTAATGATACATATTGCTGCCGCCGTATGCGAGGCCGTCTACGAAAAGCGCCATCGTAAAGCCGATACCACAGATAATTGCTACTGCGTAAAGCTGCGGCCAGCCTGCGTTTTCCGGCATGTAGGCGATTTTAGCTTTGATTAAGATCCAGCTAAAGGTAAAAATTCCGATCTGTTTACCGAAAAATAGCCCTAGCATGATACCCATAGGCACCGGACCGAAAAGGAAGCTAGGACTGATGCCAGCTAGCGAAACGCCTGCGTTTGTAAAGGCAAAGATCGGCAAGATGAAGAAATTTACTGGGTAAGCTAGTCCGTGCTCCATATCCTTTAGCATAGAGCCCGAGCGGGTCTTAAGCGGGATGCAAAAGCCCGCCAGTACTCCTGCGATGGTCGCGTGGATGCCGGAGTTTAGTACCATTACCCACAGCACAACGGCCACGATGATAAACGGAAGCTTTTTATCAACGCCAAGTCTGCTCATCGCTAGCATTATTGCGACACAGGCAGCCGCGCCGCCTAGATAGATTGCGTTTATGGTAGAGGAATAAAACAAAGCGATGATTAAAATTGCACACAGATCGTCCATTATTGCAAGTGTCAAAACGAAAATTTTAAGGCTAGCCGGGATTTTTTTGCCCAAAAGTGCCATAACGCCCACAGCAAAGGCTATATCGGTCGCCGTAGGGATTGCCCAGCCCTTCATCGCGACGGCATCGCCCCAGTTGATGATCGAAAATATGATCGCAGGCATCATTACTCCTCCCAGAGCCGCGAAGCTAGGAAGTAAAATTTGAGAAAAATGGCGCAGCTGCCCTTCAATCTTTTCGCGCTTAAGCTCAAGTCCGATGGCAAAGAAAAATATCGCCATAAGCACATCGTTTACTAAAAAATGCATCGATTCGTCAAGTTTCGCAGAACCCACACCTATGGTAAAACTTAAATGCAAAAACGCTTCGTAATATTTTGATAAAAATTCTACGTTTTGAGCGACGATCGCAAAAACCGCGGATAGAAGTAATATAACGCCGGCGCTACTTTCGCTTGATAAAATTTTCTTAATGATATGTTGCACATGCTTCCTTTAAAATTTTGCTCTAATTTTATGCAAATTTTAATTAAATTTTGATCAAAATGGACTAGTTACTCGGTAAATTCGGCATTATTAGCATTGCATAAAGTATTATAAACATTATGATCGTAGGGCCTTCATTGATCGCACGGAAGTATTTTCCGCTCCTGTGACACTCGTTTTTTTCAAATTTATACATATAATAATACAGCCACAAATGATAACAGATTAGCAAAACTCCGGCTAGTAATTTTATATGAAAATACCCCATTTTCATAAGCCCCGGATTTAAAACGATAAGCATCACGCCGCTAAAAACCGTCACCGCCATCGCTATCCAGCCGATCGCGTGATAGAGCATCCGCTCCATTTTTTTAACGACCTTTACGAAATCCGGCTTGTCTAAATTTTCAGCGTGATAAACATACAGACGCGGCATATAAAATAGCATCGCCATCCATGAAATAAAGCCCGCAAAATGGACAAATTTAAACCAATAGTAACTCATTTTTTCTCCTTAATCTCTCATTAAAATTTCTTTTCGTGCCTCGAATTCCTCTTTAGAAATCGCGCCTTTTTGATACAGCTCAAAGAGCGCATCGACTTTTTTTAGACGTCCTTCGTAGTCGTCCTCCTCGGTCTCGCTTGTAAAAGCATTTAAATCTTCCACCCAAATTCCTACGAAAAATATATCCAGCAAAATCCAAATTCCCCAAATAGCCCAAAATAAAAAGCCCACTAAAAACCATAGTGTAAAGCTCCCTAGCCAAAATAGCGCGATTTGAGCAAATCCGCTGATAAATTTGCCGCAATAAATTCTATGCAGTCCGCCGCCGATCGGCATAGCTGCGATCCACGAAAACGCACCTAAAAACCAAAGCGCGTAAGCGATGTAATTATTTCTCTTCATTTTTCTCCTTTTTTGCGGTGCGTAAGCCCTGAAAAATAAAAATCACCACGGCTAGATCGATCATCACGTCGGCAAAATTAAACACCGCAAACTCAAACCACTTATGCCATGCGACATAATCGACCACGCCGCCGCGAATAAAGCGATCGAGCAGGTTCGAGCAGCCTCCTGCGAGCATCAGTGCAAACGGTGCACAGTGCTCACAAAAGAATTTCTTGTGATAAAACACGTATCCTGCAAGCGCTGAGATCAGAACGATCTGGATAAATTTTAAATTTTCGCCCAAAAACGCAAACATCGAAAACGCAACGCCGCGATTAAGTGTAAGCTCTAGCGAAAAAAACTCCCCCTGCCACGAAAAGCCGTTTAAAAACGCGAGCTTGATCGTTTGATCGATCGCAAAGATCACCGCGAAAAGCAGGATAAATTTAATACAGGTCTTAGCCATCTTGCAATCCAAATTTAAATATATAAAGCCTGCGTTTTTTGCCTATGCTTTTCATGTGGAGCTGGTAGCTTGTCGCGCTGTAAAATTTTATAAAATCGCTACTCATTTAGGACTTTAGTAAAAAATTTTTCGACCTCGTTCATTCGCTTTTGTAGCAATTTTTCGTTTTTGCCCTCGATTAAGAGGCGGATGACGTTTTCGGTGCCGGAGTAGCGAAAGAGCGAGCGGATATTGTCGGCTTTGAGGCTTGCTTCAAGTTCCTTTAGCCCTTTTAATTTTTCAAGCGGCTTTTTATCCGAAATTTTTAAATTCTTTAAAATTTGTGGATAGGGCTTAATCATCCCCGAAAATTCGCTTGCCTTCTTTTTCATATCCAGCATGCAAGCGGCGAATTGCAGCGCGCTTGCGATGCCGTCGCCCGTTTTGGCGTAATCGCCAAAGATCACGTGCCCGCTCTGCTCGCCGCCAAAATTTGCGCCTAGTTCGTGCATTGTCTCAAGTACAAATTTATCGCCTACATTGCAGCGATGAAGCGCGATGTCGTGTTTAGCTAAAAAATCCTCCAGCGCAGAATTACTCATCACTGTGGCTACCATTTTATTGCCTGCTAAGCGATTTTTTCCTTTCAAATAGATTGCTAAAATTCCAAGTAGCGCGTCGCCGTGGATGATCTCGCCGTTTTCGTCCACGACTACGAGTCTGTCGGCGTCCCCGTCGAAGGCAAACCCCACATCGGCGCGTAATCTTTTGACTTCCGAGGCTAAATTTTGCGGGCTTAGCGCGCCGCAAGCATCATTTATATTTTTTCCGTTAGGCTCGTCGCCGATGACGATCGTTTCGGCTCCCAGTTCATTAAATACGGTAGGTGCGACCCTGTAGCTTGCTCCGTTTGCGCAATCAAGTACCACACGAAGCCCGTGTAGCGTCTTTTGCTTAGGGAAGGAATTTTTAATGTGCACGATGTATCTGCCGATGACGTCGTCCACGCGCTTTGCGGCGCCGATTTGCATCATTTTGGTGCGCGCTTCAGAGATGAGCTCGTCGCTGAAATAAATTTTTTCGATCTGCGCTTCCTCTTTTTCGTCTAGTTTGAAGCCCTCGCTGTTGAAAAATTTAATGCCGTTGTCGTAGTATGGATTGTGGCTCGCGCTTATCATGATGCCCGCGTCGCAGCGCATATCTTCCGTAAGAAAAGCAATCGCAGGAGTAGGCATCGGTCCGATCTGGCGGACGTTGTAGCCCACCGAGGTAAGACCCGCAACGATCGCTGTTTCTATCATATAGCCGCTTCTGCGGGTATCTTTGCCGACTAAAATCATATTCGTAACGGAATTTTTCCTAAAATAAATTCCCGCTGCCATCGCTACGCGCATAGCAAGCTCGGCAGTTAGAAATTCTCCCGCTTTGCCTCGTACGCCGTCCGTTCCGAAAAGTTTCATTATCAAATCCTTGTATAAAAATTGGGAAATTCTACCAGAAAAAGTTTAATCTTAATAAATTTAAACTATATTTAAATTTTACTTAAATTAAGCGTCGATTAAATATTTTTTACGTATAATCGCAGGTTCAAATTTAACCGAAAAGGAACGTTATGGCAAATCACAAATCCGCCGAAAAACGCGCGAGACAAACCATAAAAAGAACGGAGCGAAATAGATTTTATCGCACCAGAGTAAAAAATATCACAAAAGCCGTAAGAGAGGCGGTCGAGAGCAAGGATCTAGACGCAGCGACTCAGGCTCTAAAAAGGGCTAATGAAAGCTTTCACAGCTTCGTAAGCAGGGGCTTTTTGAAAAAACAGACCGCGAGCAGAAAAGTAAGCCGCCTAGCCAAACTCGTAAATTCTTTAAAAACCGCCGCGTAAGCGCCACTTACGCATAAAATTTAAATGCTAGCCGATAAATTAAAGCCTTTTTTGGATCGCTACGACGAGCTTTCGCGCATGCTTAGCGATCCCGCAGTTACCGCAGATATCGCTAATATGACGGCGCTATCTAAGGAGCAGCGCAATATCGAGCCGATCAAAGAGGCGGCTAGCGAGTATCTTAAAATTTTAAATCAGATCGAAGAAAACAAAGCCTTGCTAAGCGATGCCGATCTAGGCGAGCTAGCCAAAGAGGAGCTTAAAAACTTAGAGACGCAAAAGCCGCAGCTTGAAGAAAAAATCAAAATTTTACTGCTTCCGAAAGACCCCAACGACGATAAAAATATCTTTCTTGAGATCCGCGCCGGTACAGGCGGCGACGAAGCGGCGCTATTTGCGGGTGATCTGCTCGGCGCGTATCTGCGCTACGCCGATCTTCGCGGATATAAATGCGAGATCGTAAGCACTAGCGAAGGCAGCGTCGGCGGCTACAAAGAAGCGATCTTGCTCGTAAAGGGCGCGGGAGCGTATTCGCGGCTAAAATTTGAAGGCGGCACCCACCGCGTGCAGCGCGTCCCTGAAACGGAGAGCCAGGGCAGGGTGCATACCTCCGCGATCACCGTCGCCGTCATGCCCGAGATCGAGGATAGCGAGATACAGATCAATCCGAACGACCTTCGCATCGACGTTATGCGCAGCTCCGGCCACGGCGGGCAGTCCGTAAATACCACCGATAGCGCCGTTCGCATCACTCACATCCCGACCGGTTTAGTCGTCACCAACCAAGACGGTAAGGATCAGCACAAAAACAAAGAGGCGGCGATGAAGGTGCTAAAGGCGCGCCTTTACGATATGCAGGAGCAGGAGCGCTTAGAGAAAGAGCGCAAAGATCGCAAGGATCAGGTGGGTACCGGCGACCGCTCGGGGCGAATTCGTACCTACAACTATCCGCAAAATCGCATCAGCGACCACCGCATAAATTTAACTCTCTACCGACTGGATGCGATCATGGCAGGCGGTTTGTTCGACGAGATCATCGACCCGCTCATAGCGCACTCTCAAGCCGAAGCGATCGCAAACGCGGGCTATTAGCCTTTTAAATTTAGACTTTACACCCGCCTGCTTTACCAAATTTTGCCTCGATCAAAAGTACCAAGATGAAGAAAATTTTTTCATCGTTTAGCTTCGCAAGCTCGCGCAGGTCTTGATCTGCGCTTATGAGCTTGATGCCGTTTGATTTCAAAATCTCAGCGAGCTCGTCCGGCTCAAAGCTCATTTTATCAGCGATTTCTCTGATATTATAGCGCTCGATCGCGCCTATGATGCGGTCCATATTGCAGAAGCCGGGATTTTTGCGGCTCAAAACCACGTCCAAAAACTCGCCCCAGAGCTTTATGAGCTTCTTTCGCCTCGTGATTATATGCAAGATCGCGACGCAAAGCAGGCCCAATCCTGCGATCTTATGCAGGCTCATCCACGTATCGTCATATTCGCCGCGCGCGAAATTAATGCCCGAAAAGCCTAAAATACAAAGCGCACAGCCTAGCAGCACGATGAGCGCAAATTTATAAACAATCCCCGCCTTAAGCATCAAATCTCCTTGTCTCGTTTTTAAAATTTAGCGGCTTGGGCATAGCGCCCGCAAAGCGCTATACTGCCGCACCGTACACCTCGCCGATCGCCGCTATCGTATCTCCGTGGCGTTGTTGCGCCGCCCGCACCGCTGCTTCACTTATATGCTCCGCGGGTCGCCATCGTCGTATCGCGACGTTTGTGCTACTTGCACTGCGCTTTACCTACATACACATCCTGTCGATCGCGGTTGTCATATTGCGGCATTTTATGCTGTCGTCGCCGTAATTACGTCGCGCCGCTTTGTGCTGTCGATTCGCCGTCACGGCAGCGCTGCTCGCTTCGATCATCGCGCCGTTACGATGATGATTTGCGCGAGCGAAAGTTATGTCATACGGCGCCGAGTAGCTACATATCGCCGCTCCGCTTCTCGACTACGGCATGCCGCCCGTGCCGCCGATGTGTTACGCACCATTCGACGCGCTACCGACTTATCGCGACGCCCGTGCATCGCGCCGCTGCCGCAGCCCGCTCATTTAGCACGCCATTACGCTACCGATCGCGGCTCGGTTTAAAATTTTATCTAGGCGACATCTCCTCGGCGGATCATTTTGCGTTTAAATTTTACCGACTTAATTTCGCGCAAAATCGCGATCGCGCGCCGGCTACCGACCTCCAAGCCGCTCGCCGCCGCGTAGTCGTATGGCCCATGGCGCCGCCGTGCTGACGACTGCATGTATGTCCGAGCACATACGGATGCGAGCCTCTGCGCCTATGTAGCGAGCACTAATTACTCATGCGCACAGGCACCGATCGCCTCGGCTAAATTTTATCGCCGCTTAATATAAACGAGTAATTTTAATAAATCTGGATTTAAAAAGATATGAATTTAGAGGCGAAATCCCTGCCGCGTGAAATTTCAACGGCCGAATTTAAAGCTCTATCGTCCGCTCAAATATGTCCTCAAGCCCCGTTTGATGCACGATCGCTAGCATGCCGAGGTTTGGCAGATCCGCGCGCAGACCAAGTAGTAGCTCGCGCGCCGAAGTGGGATCGAGCGCGGAGGTGATCTCGTCTACGAAAACAAAGCTCGGCTTGTGGTAATGAATACGTGCGAAACTAAGCCGCTGCGCCTCCCCGCCGCTTAAAATTTTAACGTAATCGGCGCGCGAGTTTAGCATGCGAGCAAATTTCTTAAGCCCTACGCGGCGTAAAATTTCTAAAAATTCCGCGTCGTCTGCGCGCGGCGGCTGCGGATAGGAAATGAGCTCTTTTAGGCTAAGCGGCGCTAGATAGGGTTTTTGCGGGATAAACATCACGCCCGTGCGCGGCAGACCGATCTCGCCGCGACCGTATCTCCAAAGACCCGCCGCGTAGCGCAGAGCCGTACTTTTGCCCGCGCCGCTCTTGCCTCGCAGCATTATAAACTGCGCGGGCGCAAGCTCGAAGCGTAGATCCTCAATCAGCGGCTCGCCCGCAGGCGTGAAGACCGACAAGCCCTCACACCGAGCGGAATTTTCGTCGCTTTGTATGACGCAAGCACGCAGATTTGCACTCTCGCCGTCCATGCGCGAGATGAACTCATAAATCCTCTGCACGCTCGCCGCCCACTCCATGATCTGCTTGTAATAGTCCATAAACCACGCAAATCCGTCCTGCACGCTGTAAAACGCCGAGCGCGCCTGCATCATGTCGCCAAAGCTCATCGCGCGCGACAAATACAGCGGCAAGCAGGCAAAGATCGGGATTAAATTAGTGATTTTTAGGTAGCTTGCCGAAAAGCATTCGAGGCGAAATTCCGTATTCATGATGCTGCGCCAGTTTCTCATGATCTCGCCGAAGCTCGCGCGGAAGCGGCCGCGCTCGGCATCCTCTCCGCGCATAAACGCTACGGCTTCTGCATTTTCGCGCACGAGCAGCAGATCCGAGCGGTAGTCGGCTTCGGCGCGCTGCTTAGCAAAATTTAGCCCCCTAAGCCTGCGCCCGATGAGATGCGTAATCAGCGAGCAAATTAGCGTATAAAGGAGCGCGACGTAGAGCAAAAAGCCCTCGATCTCAAAGTGCATGCCGAAAATTTCAAATTTCAATACCTTCGAGACCTGCCACAAGATCGCGACGAAGGCGATGAGCTTGGCAAGATTATAGACGAGCGATTTTACGAGATCGACGCTTTTTTGCACGAGCAGCAAGCTGTCCTCGGCGATACGCTGATCGGGGTTGTCTAGCTTTGCAATCGTTTTTGAAATTTCACGATCTGCGCGAGTTTTGGATGAAATTTCATTCTCGCTTGCGCCGCTTTGTCCTGCTACATTTTGCTCCGCTGTGCTCGGTAAAATTTCAAACCCCTTTGCGTCTTTATGTAAAGCCGCGCTGTCCGCCTCGGCTGCGGAATACTCTGCGCGCTCGTTTAAATTTACGTCGCCAGGTTTTTCTAAATTTGATCCGCCCCTGACGCTAAAATTTCCCTCAAGGCTCGTGCGGTAGAAGTTTGCGTTATGTAGCCATTTGCGCTCCATCATCGCGCTTAGCCGCTCGCGCCAGACGATCACGAGCAGTTTGCGAAGCCAGCTGCCGCAGACGATGAAAAGCACGATGAGCGCCGTGTAGAGCAAAAACTCTCCCACGAGCGCGGGAATGAGCTCGCCTTTAAGCTCGCTTAGCGCATCGTAAAAGCGCTTGTCCCACGCGTTCATCAGCACGCTGATTTTGATGATAGCGAGACTAAAACCAAGCGCGAGCAGCAGCAGCGCCCACAGCTTCGCCGCGCCTTTGCCGAACCAGTGCGGACATAGAATTTCAAAAAATTGCTTTAGCGTTTTCAAATTTTCTCTTTAAATTTTAAAATTTAGCGCCGGTTGCAGCGAGATCGCGGGATTAAATTTGATCCCGCAGGCTCGCGAGCGGATTTTATGCTCGCAAGTCTGCGCGTTTAATTCGCTCGAAATTCCGCGGGATCAAATTTATCGCCCCTGCCCGCATCACCTGCGATCGCCCGCACCAATCAATCGCTAATCGACCAAATCGCGAGTTAAATTTTAATCCCGCGGCTTCGTTCAAATTTTACCCGCCTCGCCACGTGCTGCTTGCGACAAAGCTTAGCCCTCTCGCCTCTGCGCCCGCCTGCCTCATCCGCGCCCTTATGAAGCGCGGAATTTATCCAAGGCCGCGTGCGAGCTCGGTCGGTCCGAGTTCGCATAAGCGCAAATTTCATCCGCGCTCAATACGTATAATTTAGCGTCAGCATAAAATTCCGCGGCTCGCCGTAGTAGTTGTTATGCCCAGCGACGCGATTTTGCGTATTTTGAAAATACTTCTTATCCGTGATATTTTTGACCGCAAAATTTACGCTAAAGTGTTTGTCGAAATGATAGCCGACGTTCGCGTCCCACAGCGCGTAAGCCTTCTGCGGCGCGGCGTAGTACGCAACGTTTTCGCGATATATCGAAGCGGTTTTGCTCTGATAGCGCATGCCGGCGCCCAAAGTAACCTTACGATTTTCGCCGAGCGGAATTTCATAGTTCGTATAGAGCTTAAACAGATGCTTCGGAATGTAGCGTTTGGCGTTTGCGCCCTTGCTATAATCGACCGCTGCGGAAGCTCTTTCCGTCTTTAAATAGACGCTGCGGTTGAAAGTATATCCTGCGAATAATTTCCAATTCTCAGTAAGCGAGCCTTGTAGCTCGGCATCTACGCCGCGGCTTCGCACCTTGCCCTCGGCGATGGAGTAGTTTGTATTAAGAGGGTCGCTCATCGCCCTATTTTTCTGAATGATCTGAAATAGCGCGACATTCGTATTAAGCGCGCCGTCAAAAAATTCTCCCTTCACGCCGGTTTCTAAATTATAGCCGACGACGGGATCTAAAATTTTACCGTCTTTATCGCGCGCGGCTTGCGGCTTAAAAATTTCGGCATAGCTTGCGTACCACGAAAAATTATCCGCAAAGTCCCAGACTACCCCCGCATACGGCGTGAAATCCGATTTGCTCGGGCTTGCGCTATGCGAAGCCGTGCCGCGCAAAATATTATAATAATACCTGCTGTAAGTTACCTTCGAAAAGCGCCCGCCGAGCAAAAAGTGAAAATCGTCGGTTAAGTTTAATCTAGTCCCGAGCGAGATCGCGCGCTGCTTTATGGTAGTGGAGCTTCGGTCTTTAAAGCTAGCCGCACTGCTCCAATCGGGCTGGGCAATCCTTGAGCGGTCCCAGTTATAAATATTCATCCCAAGCGACGCCAGAGATGAATCTCTCGTCCTAGTCTCGCGCCAATTAAGCTTTTCATTGCTAAGCGAGCCGTTTAAGAAAAAGTCGTGCTTCTGCCCGAATGCTTCAAATTTGCCGTCTAGCCCCGTTTGAAACCCGATCTCTTTGGAGTCGTTATCGTAAATCCTATATCGCACCGTATGCGACGTAGAGCCGTTGTAAGGATTTGCCCCGCCGAGCGCTCCGAATTTTAACATGCTGTCGCTATCGGTATAATTGAGCCTCGCATAGGCTTTCAGATCATCGCTAAATTCGTGCGAAAGTTCGCTGTAGACGTTAAATTTTTCATATTCGCTCTTATCCCAATCCGAACCGAAATAGCTTCTGCGCGGTAAATTTAATAAATTTTTTTGATTATCCAAGACGGGCACGCCGTAAATATCATATACGCCGACGGTTTTTTGCCACAAAAATCCCGCGCTAAGAAGCGTCTTATCGGCCACGTCAAATTCCGTCGAAACGCCGACGCCTTCGCGATAGCCGTTGCGCGGATAGTCCTTAAACGAGCCCGTTTTACTTAAAATTCCGATCAACCGCGCGCGTGCCGTACCGCTTTGATTTACCGCGTCCGTTACGTCGATCATACCGCGATAATTATCCCAGCTACCGCCGCTTAGACTTGTGTTAAAGCCGAACTGATCGCTCGGGCGCTTTCGGATTAAATTTATCGTGCCGCCGGGCTCGCCGTTGCTTTGCGTAAGGCCCGCTACGCCGCGCAGAACCTCAACGCGATCGTAGAATTCCAAATCGGTAAATTCCTTCGATGAGCCCAGCGGCCCGAACACGGAGCTAGAAACCGAGCTTGCGATGCCGTCTTCTTGGATATTATCGACATAAAAGCCGCGGGAGACGATGCGATTGCCGCCTGCGTCGTTATTTAGCGAAATGCCGGTGGCGTATTTTGAAAGAGCCTCTTCGGCGTTGTGCAGGCTCAGATCTTTTAAAAGCTGATTGGAGATGACGCTTATAGACTGCGGCGTTTCTCTTATGCTTAAATTTAGCCCCGTCGCAGTGCTCATATTGCCCGTCGTATAAGAGCCCGTACCCTCGGTAGTGGACAGATCGGCCTTGCCCGTGACGTTTATGGTGCCGAGATTATCGTCGTCCAAACCTTGCAGCGTAGAATTTGTCGCGCTACCACTTTGCGGAGCCGCACTATTAGATGCTAAATTCGAAGCAGACGGCGTGGAAATCCGCGGTGCGGTGGCTGCGCGCGAGCTTTGCGACGACGAAATTTTAGAGGTGGAGCTTGCGGCGGATGAGTTTTGAGAAGCGCCGCTATTTTGCGCCGCAGTAAGCCAAAACGGCGAGCAAAGTAGCGCAAAAGAAAGTAAGATTTTACCCTTTTTCATAAAAATCCTTTTTAGATTTTATAATCTATATCAATTTATTGGCGGGATTATCTTACAATTCTTCTTAAATAATAATAAAATTTTTAATAAACTAAATCATAAAATTTTATATGCAATTACTAATTTAATGGAATTTAATAAGATCTATTGACGAATTTTTAAGCAAAATTTCTATGAATTTTAAAAAGTATATGAATTTGAAAAACGAAGGATTGAAAAATTTAAAATTCTAAAATTCCGCCGCTTTAAAATAACGTAAGCGACGGAATTTAGCGTTTATCGGCGTTTGGTCTTGCGACTAGGATAGCACTAGCACCGGTACAAGTGCATTGTGCAAGATATCCTCGGAGACGCTGCCTAAAAAGAGCTTTTTGAAAAATCCCTTCGTAAAGGCGCCAGTAGCGATCAGATCGAGGTTATTAGCGCGGCGATATTTGATGATCTCATCGGCGGGCACTTCCGCTTGGATGTATTTGAAGGTGGCGTTTTGAGTGCCTAAAATTTCGCGCGCTAGATCCAGCATCCGCTCACCCTCTGCGGCATCGAGATTGATGTGCAAGACATGCTTATGTGCGCTCGCAAGAAGCTTTGAGCTCTTTATAAACTCAAGCGTGCGTTTCGCCGCGTCAGTGCCGTCAAACGCAATGAGCGCGGAGTTAATAGGTGAAAATTCCTTATTCACGAGCAGCGACGGCACGTGAAGCTCCTTTATTAGCACGCTTGCGTTAAAGCCTACGTCCTCGTTATTCGAGCCCTTGATACCGAGTACAAAAATTTCAGCTTCCTCCTTGTACTCAGCGATAACGTCGATGAAATCGCCATCTTTGATGATCTTACTCGCCTTTACGCCCGCAGTAGTCGCAGCGCAGATATATTCATCCAGCATCGCTTCGGCTTCTTCGTGGTCTTTCTCCGCATCCACGCCGCCTAGTGTGGGACTTCCGTAGCTATTTGCAAGGATATCATTCTCTCCTAGGACGATTCCGCCTGCGGCTAGCCCATAAAAATTCTCGCCAAGCTCCGGAATTTCAACCACGTGAATAAACACGAGCTCGGCACCCAAGGTTTTAGCGACATAAATTCCATAATCTCTAACCGCCGGGGCAAGCGCATTTTGATCGACGCAAGTGATGACCTTTTTCATTTTTCGTCCTTTTAAAGATAAAATTTTAATCAAAATAAGCTTATCAAATTTTGTATAAAAGTTATTTAAATTCGACAGATTTGAATGCAGCGCGGGCGATTTTGTGAAATTTTAAAGCCGCGTCGTAATGGATTTGTAAGGTACGGGCGCGCTTGCGATAAGCTAGCTCGGGCGTGGTACGGCAGCTAACGAGCAGTTGCAACGTAATAGCATAGTGGGCGGCTAAAAAGCGTTGCGGACGCGGCAGGCAAGATACGGCGCGGGCGATTTTGAAATTTATCAAGCCGCTAAAAGCGCGGTTTAAAGCGCCGTTATTGCGGTTAGTAGCCCAAAGATGATCCCTGGGAAATTTGCTGCGGCGAGCGGATAGTCCTTTTTAGGCTTTAAAAGACCGTAGCTAACCCATATCGTGCAGTTTATCGCGGCTGCGAGCGGCTGGAGAAACGGGACTTTGTTGCCGTCTAAATTTGCCATTATGTTCGGCACATAGGATACGTACATGATGACCGACAGACATGTGCCCGCCCAACCTAAAATTTGCAAATTTCTTTCGCTCATCGGCTTTCCTTGTTTTTAAGATACGTTTCAAATTTACGAATAAAACGAAGCGGGATTTTAATACACCAAAGATAAGAAACAAATTAAAAGATGGCTAGAAATAAAATTTGACTTTAAATTTATCGCAACGGCTTCTGGTCTCTCGCGCTTGCGTAAATTTTAAAACGGCGTTTGCAGCGTGCGTTTTAAAAATAGAGAAATTTAAAACGCCGGACAATGGTTGAAATTTAAATTTCAAAGAGATAAAATTTTAAACGACTGAAGCCAAATTTAAGTAAAATTTTACAGGAAAATTACGGTAAAATTTTAAAAATATGAGAAGTAAATTTTATAATTTCTCGGGCGTTAAAGATAGGAGCGTTTGCCCTAAGTGCGGAGGCGAGCTGCAAGATTATGCTGAGATAGAAAAGTGGAATCAAGCGGAAAAGAATAAAAAGCTTGAG
>CAUQWV010000001.1:0-191974 GCA_963522285.1 uncultured Campylobacter sp. | reverse complement strand
GAGGGATCGTCTAAGGTTAAAGGTAAGAGGGGTAAGAAGGGTAAGGGAGAGTAATAAGAAAGAATATATAAAATAAAGGGGAGCGTAAATCGAGCTTCTCCTTTGTTTTATAAACTTTATAGTTTTATATAGCTCTATTCTTTTCTAATCATTGCTATTGTAAATTTACAAATTTTATAGCTCTTATTTTTTCTATCTCTTTTTTTATTATAAATTTTGTAGACTTTGAAATTTACTTTTGTACTTTTTTCGGCTTTGATTTTGTTTTATTTCGTATTTGATTTATTCGGCTTTAAATTTATAGGTTACTTCGGGGGTAAAATTTAAACAAGTTCGCGCGAGCAAACAGATGTAACGTAAATTTTATTATTTCGCGCAGTTCACTACTTAAGATAAGTACTGCCATATCAACAAAAAGAAAGTGAAAGGAGTGATTAAAGAATAAAATGGATTAAGTGGTGGTTAGAGGCAGAATCGAACTACTAATCATTCCTTAAGATTTATTTTGATTTATAAAGCCCTAAAATACGGTACTCTAAGTTTTATATAAGTTTATTATAATTGCTAAAAATGTCTAAATAGATGGCACCCAATATGGTACCCATTTAAAAATTAAAGATCTGCGTGTTTTATTTCGACATGCAGATTTTAAATCTGTATGTTTATCTTTTTGGATTAATATATTTTAAGTTATATATTGTTTATTTTTATAAATTTATGACAATTAAAATAAAGGTTGCATCTAGTAGTGTGGTAATAGTGTAAACTTTAAGGTGCGGACTTATGTCCTACAACAACTTGATATTAATCATAAAGCAAAATAAGATCGGCTGGACAACAAAAGTAGGAATTTGCGCAACGAATTTGATGCCGATATCTCAATGATCAAAAAGATAGTATAAGTCAAAAGGGTTTAGATTGCCATTGTGGATATAGTATTGGATGAAATGTATATAGTCATTTACAATAATACACGCTTTTATTTAAAAAATAATCTTGCATGTATTTTATTCCATGTATTTTTATGCTATAATTGTATTGTATTACATAATTTAGGAATAAGCCATGTTAGATCAACTTTTTTAAAAAGCAATGACCTTATAAGGTTAAACAATCATAAATTTAAAAGATACTTTATAGACTCCAAGGACTTATCTTATAGACTTATCGTTGTTCTTGGGCAAAGAGGGATAGGTAAAACAACTACATTGGCTCAGCTAGCTAGTAAAAACAAAGATAGTCTTTACCTAAGCTTAGATGACATAGAGACATCAAACGATATAACCTCGATCATAAGAGAGTTTGTGCTAAACGGCGGTAAATGTCTATACCTAGATGAAATTCATAAAAGCAAAGATATATCTGCTGTATTAAAATTTGCCTATGATAACTTTAAAGAGTTAAATATAGTAACTACTGGCTCATCTGCTCTTGAAGTACTAAGAAGCTCTCATGATCTAAGCAGAAGAGCGATCGTATATAAGATGAGCGGAATGAGTTTTAGAGAGTATCTAGGGCTAAGGTATGGCATAAATTTAAAAGCTATTGAGCTTACAAATTTACTTGCAAACCATCAGGAGATAGCTATTAATATCAATAATGCCTTAAAGCAAAAAGATTTAGCAGTTATTAAGCTTTTTAGAGAGTATCTAAAGGTAGGCTACTACCCATACTATAATGATATGCCAAATGATACTGCCTTTTATCAGACTCTAAGACAAAGTATAGAAGCTACGATAGATAGCGATCTTTTAAGCATATATCCAAATTTAAACGGCAACACCGCAAGAAAGCTAAAAATCCTAACCCATGCCATAAGTACAAGCGTCTCGTATCAACCAAACTATTCAAGCCTAAAATCGCTTGTTGATATAAGAGACAATAGAACCCCCTAAAAGAGTATCTTGCTATGCTTGATAGCGCAGGGCTTATAAGGCTTTTAATGAAAAATGAGCTAGCTATAAAAAATATGGATAAGGCGGATAAGATTTACCTTGAAAATACAAATTTAATGTATATAAACAGCTCAGATATAGGAAATGTAAGAGAAACTTTCTTTGCAAATCAGCTTGGAAATATCACTGAAATTTACTCTGGCAAAGCTGGCGACTTTATGATTGGTAATAAATTTACCTTTGAAATAGGCGAAGCTAAAAAGAACTTTGAGCAGATCAAGGATATACCAAGCTCATATATAGCGGCAGATGATATTGAAGTAGGATTTGGTAGTAAAATCCCATTATGGCTGTTTGGGTTTTTGTATTAATAATTTAAAACTAGGAGTATGTTGTGTTTGAATATAAAATGCCAAAAGAAGATGGTGGACTTGATTTAAGATCAACAAAAAATAATAGTGTAATAATTATAGGTGCCAATGGTTCTGGTAAAAGTAGGCTTGGAGCATGGATGGAGCTGCAGGATCTAGATAAAATTCACAGAATAGGCGGTCAAAGAAAATTAAATTTTCATGAGGAGATCCCTTTAAAAAGTGAAAAGGCTTCGGTTAATGGTTTCATGTATGCAAATGAAGATGCATCCAATAGCTATTCGTTAAATAAAAATTATCGTTGGTCGGACGGTAAAGAATATGTGACAAAACTTATTGATGATTTTGATTATGTATTATCTGCTTTATTGGCCAATAAAAATACTACTAATTCAAAGTTTGTCGAAAACTGTAAAAAGGCTGAATGCGAAGGCAAAGAAAAACCAAATGTTCCACTTAATTCGCTAGATAAATTAAAGTCTATTTGGAGTGCCATTTTTCCGCATAGAGCCATTATGGAAGAGGATAGCAAATTTTATGCTATCTGCAATTGCAATAGCGAAAAATATTCTGCAACACAGATGAGCGATGGTGAACGTTCGGTATTGTATTTGGCGGCACAGGTTTTATGCATACCGGAAAATAAAACTATAATAATAGATGAACCAGAGTTACACTTGCATGGTTCAATAATGAATAAGCTTTGGAGTGAGTTGGAAAAAATTAGAAACGATTGTTTGTTTATATACATAACTCACGACACAAAATTTGCAGCCAATCACTCAGGATCAGACATTGTCTGGGTAAAAGAATATAATAGTGGTATGTGGAAATATGAGTACATAAATGATGATATATTTCCCGAGGATATGCTTTTTGATATATTAGGAAGCAGAAAAAGAATAATTTTTGTAGAAGGAAATGGTAATAGTTTAGACATGCGTTTGTATGCATTAATCTACAATAATTACAAAATAATACCTTGCGGAAGTTGTGAAAAGGTTATTGAATACACAAAAGCTTTTAATGCCATAAAGAATATGCACGATAATGAGGCGTTTGGTTTAATAGATAGAGATTTTAGGTCAGAATACGAGATATCTAAATATAAAAAAGATAATGTATTTGCAATAGAAGTT
Source organism: uncultured Campylobacter sp. (assembly GCA_963522285.1). GTDB lineage: Bacteria > Campylobacterota > Campylobacteria > Campylobacterales > Campylobacteraceae > Campylobacter_B. Next base: position 188,569 of record CAUQWV010000001.1, on the reverse strand, counting down.
GCGGAAGTTGAGAACTTGTTTATAGCGAAAGAGCTTATAGAATTTATGTCAAACAAAATGGCATGCGATAAATTTGACTTTATAGAATTAGAAAGACAAATTAGAGATAGATTTTTAAAACAAAAACAGCAACAGATCAATAATGCAGTGATTTCGGAATTAAAATATCAACTATCTACGCTAGAAATATGTGATTTGCAAACAATATACGAAGACATACGTACAAAAATTAAAATAGATGATATACAAAAAGAAAAATTAACAATATATGATAATGCTAAAGACTATGTAGAAATATTAAAAATTTTCAATGAAAAAGGAATTGTAGAAAGCGTAGGGCATTATTTCAATTTAAAAAATAAAGAATACTGCAATCAAGTGTTGCGCTTCCTGGAGAGAGAAGATAAAAATACGGTAGTTAAAATTTTTTCTAACTATTTGCCCAGAGATATTGATTTAAGCTGATTTTTCATTACGGTTTTTTCGCATCTCACAAGCAAGATGGCTTTATTGTAGAAAAGTAAGACCAAATAAGATTTTACTTTTTATTAGCACCAATCAGCATATCAAATAAATTCACAAATATAAGAATATTCTATTATAATCCTAAATATTCAAGGATTATAATACAAGTATTTAAAATAAACCCGTAGATAATGACAGAGAAAGAAGTATATTTAAAGTTTAATAGTGACTCTAATAAGCTGACAGACAAAACAATTGTCGTTTAAACTCACGTTTACCAAACTGCATAAATTTCTAAGATACTATATGCAAGCCTGTTAAGAACGACTCAAGGAATTTTATAGAATATTCTCAAAGGCTTATTGTTATAGAAAATACGTATGTTTTATATTAACTTAGCTAGTTGTAAAGACTGGTTAAATAAGTATATGATACGCCACAAACGACTTTGGTAAAACTAAAATTACGAAGATAAAAATTTAAATAAAATGCTACATGACAGTATAATCGTTTATAGACGTTGACAATTTAAAAATTTCATGCTAATATGTCTTAATATTGTCTACGTTTATAGACAATTACATAAAGGGATAAAAATGTTAAATTTAATAGAGCAGTATCAAGAAAGATTTCTTAAAAATTTTAATACGACATACAAGCGTTATTTATACAATGAAATAAATTTTAGCGAGAAGCTTATCGGCATAGTAGGAGCCCGCGGCACAGGTAAGACTACAATGCTATTTCAAAAGCTGATTGAATTAAAAGCTCAAAACAAAAAGGCTCTATACGTAAGTCTTGATTACCCGTTTTTAGGCTCTGCTAGTCTTAGCGAACTTGCCTTTGAATTTGTAGATAACGGCGGCGAATATCTGTTGCTAGATGAAGTGCATAAATACGAAGATTTTGCCGCACACTTAAAAACTATATACGATATGAGTCCTTTAAATGTAATTTTTACCGGTTCATCGGCGGTAAGTATACTAAACGCAAAAAGCGATTTATCGCGTAGGGTTAGCGTATTTAGCCTAGAGGGGCTTAGTTTTAGAGAGTTTTTAGAGCTTGAAAACGGTGTGACGATAGATAAATTTAGCCTAGAGACGATACTAAAAAACCATCAGGCAATAGCAAACGACCTAAAAATAAAGCTAAGTCAATTTAAAAAATATCTCAAATTTGGCTACTATCCATTTTACTTTAATAAGCAAAGCTCATACTACGAAAGCTTGCTAAACACGATTAATCTAAGTATAGACGTAGATCTAACGTCTCTCGGGTTAGTTGAGCAAAAATACACATATAAGCTTAAAAAACTGCTTGAAGTAGTTTGCCAAAGCGAGCCGTTTGAGGTGAATTATACTAAAATCGCAGCTCTTGCCGAGATAAGTAGAGCTAAACTATATGATTATATCGCCTATTTAAAAGATGCAAGGCTAGTAAATATGATAGATGAGCAAAGTAGGGGACTTAGTAAGCTAGTAAGGCCGGCAAAAATATATATGAATAATACAAATTTGATTTACGCTTACGGCGATGATTGCAAGGCGGGCACCATAAGAGAGACTTTTTTTGCTAATCAGCTAAGGGTAAAACATAGGCTAAATATCCCAAAACAAGGCGACTTTATTGTAGATGATAAATTTATATTTGAAGTGGGTGGAAAAAATAAGAGCTTTGAACAGATAAAAGGTATCTCAGACTCATATATAGCTGCCGATGAAATAGAGGCAGGAAGCGGTAATAAAATACCGCTTTGGCTGCTTGGATTGTTGTATTAGGCGTTAAAATGGCGATTAATAAACTTGATTATAGAAAGGTTGAAACTTGCCTATTTGTACACAAAATAAAACCAAACGTCTTTTTGCTAAGAAAGGTTATTGGCAGTAAATACTTCACAAAAGTGCTTACGCTAGATACTCGTAGCGGATGGAGCAAGAGAGAATACAAAAACGAAGCCAAAAAAGAGCTTCTAAAGTGGCTAGAGGGCGTAAGCAAGCAGGCAAAGGGGCTCAAATTTAAAGATACTACTAAGGTTAATGATCTGTTTGAACTGTGGAAAGGCAAAAAGGATATCGGCAAAAGTCGGTAGCTAGCGACATTGCATTTTATGAGACCTATTTGCAAGACAGTATTGGCAAAGAGATCGTAGTAGACGTTATAGCTGCCCAAATAGACGATATTATCCATAATCTAATGCGCGATGGAAAATTTAATAAAATAATAGGAAAAGTGCAGGTATTGTCAAAGCGTACGGCATATGATAATACAAGACGAATTTTAGGTGAGATGTTTGACATAGCGCTTCGCAATCAGCTAATAGTAGTAAATCCTTGCACTCTGCTAACTAAAATAGCTAAAACGACTAGAAAAACGATAGTAAAAGATGCTGTTGGTAAATTTTACAAGTTAAAAATGGCTATCTTGGAGCTTTATAAAGACGATCCGTTTTGGAGAGGATTTTTATTATTTTGCCTGTATGGTAGGCGAAAAGGAGAAGTAGCCAGCCTAAAATGGGAAAACATCGACTTGGAAAACGACGTATATTACTTAATAGATACAAAAAACGAAAACGACTATAAAAAGCCGCTTCCTTTACTCGTAAAAGAAGCCATAACGCAAATACCGACCGATAGATGCGGTCTAGTATTTGCAAGTCCAAAAACCGGCGAGTCTATTAAAAATACGGATAGACAAAAGATGAAACTCGATAAATTTGTGGGTTTTGATGATTTTAAGCTACACGGCACTAGACACACATAAGCGGTTCGGCACTCGAAGAACTTGGTGCGAATAGTGACATTATTAAAGATCATTTAACTCACAAAAGAGATGGTGTTACATATAAAAATTACATAACTTACGATACCTATATAAATAGCTGTAAGGTTCTTGAGATGTTAGATAATATTAAATGTGGGATGTAGAAAATATGAGCAAAGATATTGAAATAGACGGTTTGATATTAAAGTCAGATCCTTGCCGAGCATTGGATTTATTAAAAGCAATAGCTGTAAGCTTAGTTGAGAAAAACTCTTGTAATAATCAAAATATATTGGCTGTTTCTTCGGTTCCGAGTATAATCGAGTTTGCGAGGGAACTAATATTGCCTTTTTTTGAGAATTATATGTTTGCTGATGCCGATAAATACAGCTTTCGAAGCTATGAAGATCATTTTACTTATGATAGACTTACGGGTGCATATGATTATGACGAGAGCTATTTGAAGTTGGTAGAAAAAAGTAAAAAAAGAAAAGGATGCATCCAAGATAATATAGACTATATAGCCGAAACTAGCAAATATCTAGATGTCGATCTGTATGATCTTGGATATTGTTTGTTTATTTATATGGTAGCCAAAACTAATTCTTTGATTTGTCAAAAACATAAAGGATATAGGGATGTTATTAATTCTTTTAACAATCTTATGTCTGCAGAATTTTATCTTCTATATGATTATGAAACTATAGCGGATTGTAGATATTATAAGTATGAAAAAGACATACAAAATACTTTGAGGGAAATGAATAGGTATAAAAATCTAAAAATTGATGAGAGAACAAAACGCAATGAGTTTGTCTCAGCAATAAATACCGCCATAAAAACCATAACCTACGACCTAAACTATAAAACTACTTTTGTTCTTATTTAAAAACCGCAAAATTTATTGTTTTTATACAAAAAATGCGGAAATAAATTCTACTTTTTTAATACAATTTCCTAAATTTTTTAGGAGAATACTATGAGCAATATTTTTTCGGAAAAAAGATGGCTAACACCAAAAGATGTAGCAAAAGAGTATGGATTATCGGTAAATACTCAAGCAAAATACCGTATGCAACGAATTATACCTTTTACCAAGATTAACTCTAATGTGAGATACGATAGGCTAGAGTTGGACAGGTGGCTTGAAAAGCATGCTGTCGTTAAAAATGAGGAGTTGGTATGAAGGCAGTTGACTTTCCGAAATCCGTAACAATTAGACTTAATGAAGAGCAATTGGATAGGCTAATAATGAATGCCAATCTTGCCGGGCAAACCGAATCCGAGTATGTTAAAAGCCTTATATGTGGCAGTAAGACTCCGATTCATCGTATAGATAAAGAGGCTGTAAGGCAAATTAATAAATTTGGTAATTTGCTAAATCAAATAGCGGCAAAGCTAAATTCTGACGATAATTTAGATTCCAACGCTCTTACTAAGATTGAACAGATAAGAGCATCTATGGATATTTTGGTAAATTGTGTATTTGAAGAAACGCAGCAAGCCTATTACTAAAATTTCTAATAACTTTGTGGGCCAAAGTGCAAATGGATCACAGAGTTCTTATGCTGATAATGCAGTTCAGGAAGATGCATCGTTGGACGAGTTTTTAGACGAAGAAAATTCTAGTGATATAGATAACAATGTTGATACAGTATCTTCTGTATCTTGCCAGGATAAAGATAATATACAATTTTGCTCGGATCTAACGTACTCTGCGGTGCAACTAAATTTGGACGCGACAATAAAAGATACGTAAAAATAAAAGCAAGTCTAGATGATAGTTAAGTTTTTTAAAAATCGGTTCGGAGGCTCGTCGCGAGGTATAGATTATTTATTAAACGAAAGAGTCGGTCTTGGTAGCGCCAGGGTAGTATCGGGATCCGAGGCTATAACTAGAAGTATAATATCCATGATAAGTAAAAAGCAAAAGCTTAGCATGGGGTGTCTTTCATTTAACGAACTTGATATAAATGAAGAAACCAAGCTAAAGATAATAAGATCATTTGAAGAAATGATCTTTGGAGGCTTTGGCACAAATTTTAATATTCTTGGGTAGAACACAGCGATAAGAATAACTTGGAGCTAAATTTTTGTATCCCAAAAGTCGAGCTTTTAAATTTTAGAAGCTTTAATCCTTACTATCACAAGAAGGATTTTTCTATGATAAATACCTGGAAAAATTTTATCAACTTAAAATATTGTTTAACTGATCCTTGCGATCCAAAAAACCAACAAATAATGCAAGGATCTAAAAAGGATGTAAAGGATAGCAAAAATTGTGAAGAGCTTGAAAAGATTATAGTAGATAACCTGATAAAGGGTAAATACCGCTGTAGAGACGATATTTTAAAGTCTTTAAAGGATAGCGACATAGAAGTTACTAGGATAGGAAAAGACTATGTGTCCGTAAAGCTACCAGGTAGCAAAAAATCAAAACGTTTTAAAGGAGAAATTTTTCATGAAAAATTTAGAAGTCTTAAAGATTTGGGAGAGCCCTCAAGCAAAGCTAGAGAAAGAGCAAGAGCGTATAAGGATGCAAGAGATAATTTGCCTGCTAATCAAATACTCCAAAAGGTTAGCCTATTTAGAGCGTTTGGTAGACAAGATGGAGGCCAAAGTATTCGGTACAAATTTAGAGAGTAAATTTCAAGAAAAGACCTAAATATAGCCATATTGGCTCATAGGTTAAAAGAAGCTAAAAACTATAGAAATAGTGAGATAAAAAATCTTTTATCCTTGGGAGAAAAGAGGTATGGAGCCGCCGGGCCTAAATTTGAATTAGAAGCCGGTAGCACGACAGAAGCAAAGATAGGTTTTGACCAAATTGATGATAGGGTGAGTTTTGTGTCGGCTAACAAAAACGAAGAGACCATAATAAAGGAGAATATAAATGATAGATATGAACACGAATTTGGAAGAGATAGGTTTGGAGGAAGTGGAGACATTAAACGAGATGGACTTGGCGAAAATGAGTTTAGAGGAGCTGTCGTATATAATATTAAAACTATCCAAAATAGAATTTTGTCAAAACAAGCAGATATCAGATCTCTTATCTCGGATCTCGAAAGAAAACGAAAGTATAGAGCATCTAAACAATCAAATCTTATCGTCAGACGAGCTGATATCAAAGAGCTTGGTGACGCTATCGATGCAAATGAAAAAACTATCGACATTACCTCAAGCACTAGAGAGCTCTTTAAGCGATTTGGACGAAACGTTAAAGAGCTTTACCGAACCTTTGGAGAATTTGCAGGCAAATTTGACAAAGTCGTCCGAGCTGTTGCCGGACTTATTGGCGCAACAGAAGAAAAGTCAAAGCTAGATAAGGGCAAAGGTGCAGAATGCATAGAAAAAATAAATAGTGAGAGTATAGGCAGGGAGCTAGAAAATGGGTTAAGGCTTGGAGATAAGGAGAGCAATGTAACTTTAATCGATAATTTCTTTGAGCGGTAAATCCAGCCATATTGTGTTTTAAGTCAACCGCATAAAATCTTTTTGAAAATATTAAAAAGCGTAGCCAGCCTAATATGGTGAAATTTTCTAAAACTCTTTTTTGTTTTGGCTGTCATTTTGTATCATTTTGATGCTTTCTTGTCTTCTGACGCAAGCCTTTTTGGGCTTATGACTCTTGAGTGCAAACTTATACTTCTTTAACTAACACTACTATAGCCGTATCTCTTGGCTTTACGTTCATCTTTAACTCTTTTTTCAAGCAAACTTAATTTTGCTTAATCCCCTAGATCGGGTCAAATTTGTTTAAATAGCCTAAAAGACTACTCTCGCAATAGAAAAACTAATAAATTTATTTAAGAAAACATCTTTTAAAACACCTAAAATTCGCAGAAATCTCAAAAAAAGTTCGCAAATGTATAGATATTTAAAAATACCAACTCCGTAAAATTAACAACGATAAGTTAAAGAACCCCTAAATTCAGGCATTTATCATTTTAAAAAAGTTCGCAAATCTCCTTTAAAATTTTCAAATTTTATAGGTTTGCGAACTTTAAGCGATATATAAGTTTCGCAATCCCCTAAAATAGGCTATCCTAAGCTTAGACATAACTAAAAGTTCGCAAATGCAAAAGAGTATATTTTAAAATATAGACATTTGCGAACTTATTTTGCGAAATTTTAACCAAAAAAGCTCAAATTTAAGCTAAAAAAGTTCGCAAATCTAAAATCAAAGAGAGATTTAAGAATGACATAAGCTAAACAAAGAGCTCTTGTGTTTCAAAGATGGCTGGTTTGTCGCAAAGCTCAAAGCTTTTATCCACGCAGTTTTCGCATAGTCTATAAAATCTAAGGCTATCGGTTTTGACGTTTAGGAGAGGTTTGGCGGTTTTGATGAGTTTTTTTAGCTTGGTTTCGTTTAGCTCGCACTCAAAGACGCTAAAATTTACGCGGTATCCGATGCCTTCTAGGATGTCGGAGAGTTTTTTGCGATTTTTATTGCTTTGTATGTCATAGGCTATTACAAATTTCATTAGAATTTTCCCACAAAAGGTTTATAACTTTTGCTCTCGCCGTTTATAAAGCGAGCTAGGTCCGTAGCACTCTTGCATGATTATGTTTTCGCATTTGCATGACTCTTTTTTCCACATAGTGTAGCTGTCGAGTTTTTCTTTCATATTTTGGGCTATGAGCTTTTTAGAGGCGTCGGTGAGAAGCCCGTCTTTGTTTAGCGAGATAGGTTCGTCTTTATTTAGCATCGAGACGATGACTCTATCTACCATAAATGTCCTAAACTGCTCTATCATATCAAAGACTAGGGTCGGCTTTGTGCTATCAAGCGCATGCAAAAATGAGATATGCAGGCTAAGCCCTGCGACATATAGGCACTCTTGAACCTTGGAGTAAAGTATAGCGTAGGCGTAGTTTAGCGATGAATTTACGATGTCTTTGGCGCCAAATGTTATGCGTTTTTCAAATTCTACCGGCAATATGCTTTTTATGCCGTCCCAGTAAATAGCAGCAGCCGAGCCCTCAAAGCCCATGAGTTCATTTGTATTTTTGGCGTATTTTAGCTTTCTTGCTAGGATATTTCTAGTTTTTGGATATTTGGAGTTAGAAATTTATGGTATTTATTTAAGTACTTGAGGTAGTTGGTTTGGTTTTTTATCTTTGATTCGACCAAAGAGGTGGCAAGATATAGTTGCGTCGGCGTATTTAGGAGCATGGCTTGCTTATGCGCCATCTGTGTAGAAACGCTGTTGTAAGCCAGTAAAGTGGCGTATGGGACGTAGTGCTTGTTTATAAAATCGATATGGATTTTTTCTCTTGTGCAGCGCCAGATCACTGCAGAAGATAAGGAGATGTGTTCGCTATCGACAATGATGCGTGAAATTTTAGAAATAGGAAATTCTTTGTAAATTTTACCGTATTGTTTTATGGTAAATTTATTTTTGCTAAGGCCTAGATGGACTCCGATCTGATTGATATGAAGCGTCGAGTCGGAGGCTATTTTGAAGGCGTAGAAATTTCGCTTTTGATTTATCTTGCGGGAGTCGTTTTCGTAAGTCTTTTTGGATAGGTATTTTTCATATCCTTTTGTCACAGCTAGGGCTATTTTGTCTTTTATCTCGTTTTGGTTAAACAATACCAAAAAATCGATCTTTTCGAGGTAGAGCGTAAATTCTTTTTTAGAGTTTATGCTTTTGTTTTGCTTATGCAGAGCGATCTTTTGCGACAGGGACTCTATGAGATGCTCTTTTATCTGCGCTATTTGCGGTGAGTTTGGCGGTATTATTTTTAGATAGTAGTTTTTAAGCGTAAGCAAAATAGCATTTATCTCGTCGATATAGTCGATGAAATTTGTTTTTTCCTTACTTGCGGAGTGCAAATTTGAGATGATCTTTTGAATTTTGTCATTATCCACGCAGCGGTTTTTTCCAAAGAAACGAACACCCAGTAAGACAAATCCATCGTTTATGTTTACAACTTTAGTTTTTTCTTTGTTGAGGGATAAATTTAGTAGTTTTAAAAATCCATCTAGCTTTTGCTCAAAATCCGTCGCTTCGTCTTTTTCTCCAAAGCACACGATAAAATCGTCTGCATATCTAACAAATCTATCCGTGGTTTTGTTTATAAATCTATCCATTAAATCAAGGTAGATATTTGACAGCATGGGAGATAGTATATCGCCCTGATTGACGCCGATTTTTGTGTTCTTTAAAGTCATGCTTTAAAAATCCGCCGGTTTTTAAAAAGAGCGATATTGGGCTTATGATCTTTGCGTCTTTTATATGTTTTTGTAAAATTTGCAGTAGCTTTGAGTGGTCTATCGACTCGAAAAAGTCTTTTACGTCGGCTTTGAGTATCCAGCAGTCGCCCTCGTTTATGAAATTACTAGCTCTGTTTATGGCTTTGTAGGTTGATTTATGCGGGCGGTAGGCATATGAATTTGATAAAAACGTCTCGTCAAAATATGGACTTAACTCCGAGTATAAAACCCTTTGAACCAACTTATCTTTTATGGAGGATATGCCTATGGGTCTTACTCCGCTACGATTTTCTTTGGGGATGTTGATCTTTCTTAGCGGTTCGGGCGCGTAGGTGCCGTTTGTCAGTGAGCGTATAATATGATTTGTATTTTCGTCAAAGTTTTTCTTAAAATCTGCGTATGAGATATCATCTAACCCCGAAGAGCTTGCGGAAATTTCGTCAAAAGCAAAGCTTAAAGCATTTTTGGTAAATATCTGTTCTAAGGTTTTCATGAACATATTGATGCCCGCCTTTAAATAGATAGAGTTTTTCTATTATCTATATGTGTGGTAAACTTTGCTAGGTTGTTATTTTCTTTTTGTTTCATGTGTGCCTAAAGCCATCCTTTTATCCCTGCTAAAAAGTCTCATAACAGCTCTTTCCAAATTGATTTTTGCATTCCCGCTAAGAATAATCTATCAATTCCTAAGTATTCTTATAAGGCTCTAGCGATAAATTTCTAATTTGGCGCCGACTTCATGATCGGCTACGTCTTATCTGCAATTTTTACTTTCAATGCTTATCGGGTTGATCGGTATTTTTGCCGTTTGCACCTTTTGCTGTCATTATAGCATTATAGTCCCCTAGATCGGCTCAAATTTGTTTAATAGGCATTTATCATTTTAGATAAGTTTATAAATCTTTTTTGTAAGTTCATAAACTTGCTCTGAGAGATTTTAACCAAAAAAGCTCAAATTTCAGCTAATAAATCTCGCAAATCTAAAATTTAAATAGAATAGATATGAGCGTACATAAAAAATAATAATTTTTAAGCAGAAAACTTAAAAATCATAAACATTTATTTTTAATTTATGTATAATAACAGAAATTAAAAATCGAGCGGTAAAGTGAATAATGAAACTAGTATGATTTTGATATTTTCTCGCGAGCTAAGGGCTGCAAGGGATAGTCTTGGCGTGCCGTTAGAACTACAGAATCTCGATAAATTTATATCCAATCTTAAAAATTTCATAAAAACAAATGCAAAAAAGGCGTAAAAGAGATCATGGCGGGCGAGCTTTTTGACTGTGTGAAAATAGGTGGTGTAGATGAGATACACCGAGCTTAGAGTAAAATTTGAACCATCACAAAAGCTGCCATTTTTTATCGGTTCGCAGGTGAGAGGAGCCTTTGGATATGCGCTAAAAAGCGTGAGCTGTATAAATCACATGCATAAGTGCGACGAGTGCTTTGCAAGTGAGAGCTGTCTGTATTTCGACTTTTATGAAAAGAAAAATAGCTACCATAGATATAGGCTGGACTTTGAGCTAGGGGCCAAAGAGTATGACTTTGGTATAGTTTTGCTAGAGAGCGCGTGCGAAAAACTACCATATATCGCCTCTGCGGCCTATATGATGCTAGAGAGATATGGTCTTGGCAAAGATAGGGTTAGGTATGAGAAATTTGATATGTTTGTAAATGGTGAGGCGTGCTTGGCGGAGGATAAAATAAGTCTACCTAAAGAGTACGTGAGAGAATTTAGCTTTGATGGTGACGGAGGCGATGTCAGGGTCAAATTTATAACTCCGCTTAGGATAAAAAAAGATAATGTTTTTTTAAAAAATGACAATATAAGTCTAAAAGAGATACTAAACTCCATCTACCAAAGAAGGCTTGGTCTCTTTGGGCAAGGTCATGAGGCGTTAGCGTGCGAGATAAAAGGCGAGATAACTAAAAAAGACCTAAAATACGTGGAGCTAACTAGGCGCAGCAACAGACAAAACACTACTATGAATTTTGGCGGCTTGGTGGGGTCTTTGGAGATAAGAGGCGTTAGCAAAGAGTGTATGGAGCTACTAAAGCTAGGTGAGATAATAGGCGTAGGCAAGCAGACTGTTTTTGGACTAGGGAAAATAAAAACGGAGGATATGAATGAACAAATTTAGCAGTTATTTTAACGATGATTTCGCGAATTTGGAGCAAGACCCTAAGAGTATAGATGAGATATTGCAAGATAGGATGTTTTTAATGGGCGGAGACTTTTACGGGATACAAAAATTTATATTTGACAACCTAGGCTCAAAAAACGCGGCTAAGGTGCTAAGGGCAAAGTCTGCGTTCTGCGAGCTTTTCATGATGGTCTTGGCTAAATTTGTCTGCCAAAAACTGGGCATAGATGAAAAATGTATCTTATCGTGTACGGCCGGTAAATTTGAGATGCTATCGCCTAAATTTGACGAAGCGACTTTTGAAGAGATAAAAGGCGTTATAAACGCTTATTTTATAAAAAATTTCTTTGGCGTTAGCGGTGTTAGCCTATCTTGCGTGGAGTGCAAAAGGGCTGACTTTACGGAGCCACAGCAATATAAAGAGCTAAGGGACAAGATCAGCAAGGCTGTGGAGCTAGAGAAATTTAAAAAGTTAAATTTAAAAGAGCAAGAACCGGTGCTATCTTATGACAAGGGCATAACAAATCAAACTCTTTGCAGGATTTGCAATATAAGAAAGATAGCTTACGACAAGGATAAATGCGAAATTTGTGCCGCTTTTGTGCGTCTTGGTGAAAAGCTGGCTAGCAATGGCAAGAAGATAAACAGCAAAGATATAGGCATAGACTTTATGGACGTGGATCTTGAGATAAGCGAAAATATAAGATCATACGTTGCTAAAAATGCGGGCAGCATAGTGGACTTTGAAGATTTGGCTAAAAAATCGCGCGGAGATAATGCGATCGCCGTTATAAAAGCTGACGTGGATAATATGGGAAATTTCATAAAACATAGCGACGTTACGCAAAGCTTTGCAAATTTTGACACATTTTCAAAAGGGATAAATAACTTTTCTCTTTATATGTGCCAAGAAAGATGAAAGAGAAATTTGAAAATAGCTATACGGTCTTTGCAGGCGGAGACGACCTACTGATAGTTGGTAGCTATGACCAGATGATAGAGCTTGCTGTTTTTGTAAGGCAAGAGTTTATGAAATTTATAAAAACAAAGGATCTAAGTATCTCTTTTGGCATCGTTTTAGCAAAACCGTCCACGCCGATAAGCTTTCTAGCGCAAACTAGCGAAAAGTGGCTGGAGAGCTCAAAAGAGATGACGGGAAAAGATGCGATTAGTATCTTTGGAGAGACTGCCAAGTGGGATAGCTATTTAAGCGTCAGAGGTCAAATTTTAGATGAATTTACTAAATTTAATATAGACAATACGGCGTTTTTGTATAGACTGCTTGAGCTTTGCGAAATGAGCAAAAACGTATGCGAGGATGTAAAAAATACGATGTGGAAGTCAAAGCTAAGCTATAGCTTACTCGAAATATGCAAGGTGGCGGCGAGATGAATGAGCTACTTCTTATGCTAAACAATGTGATAGAAAACAATCCAAAGGAGAGCAAAATGGCTATTTGTGAATACATATATAAAAGGAGAGAACGATGAATGGATATAGAAGTGGCGGCGGCAACTATAATGCCGGTAATAAACCGCAAGCTGACTTTTTACCGCCGATAGTTTTGGACTACAAGAAAAATCCAAATTTGTTTGACGAAACAGCAAAGAGCGTCGCTGATCTAGTCTCTGCTAGAACAAAAGCTACTCAGATAAGAGCATTTTATGACTACATAATCGAGCTAGAGCAAAAGTCAAATAGCGAGGACTTTAGCGAAGTTTTGCCATTTGTAAAGATGCTAAATTCAAAAGCGGCTTACTCTAAGTCAAGAAAATGTTCAAGCGATGAATTTGTCGAGATGATAAATAAATGTGTGGCTCAAGTAAAGACAAAAGATGATCTGAGGGTGTTTAAACTCTTTTTTGAGGCCGTTATAGGCTTTGCTAAAAAATAAGGAGAGAATATGAAAATTTTAACTTTAAAGGGACAAATAGAGCTTTTAAGCGGACTTCATATAGGTGGCGGCGATGATACTATGAAGATAGGCGGCATAGACTCGCAGGTGATAAAAGATATAAACACAAATAAGCCTTACATCCCTGGAAGCTCGCTAAAAGGCAAAATGAGGAGCTTGCTAGAGTGGAATAATAGGTTAGTTGGATATGGCGAAGGAGAGGTCTTTAACTCTAAAATTTTAGAAAAAGTACCAGAGCCAGATAAAAAAGTGGCACAAAATTTACTAAAAATTTTTGGCGATGAAGAGAATAAATTTGGTATTACTAGAATAAGCGTTGGAGATTGTTTGTTGTCTAAAGAGAGCGAAGGGCTAAAACTAAGCGAAGCAAAATATGAAAACGTGATCAATAGGGAAAGCGGAACTGCCGAGCATCCTCGCCAGATCGAGCGTGTGCCAGCTGGAGTGAAATTTGACCTTGTTATCAGACTAAAAGTTTTTGATGAAAAAGAGCCTTATAGCGACAACGAAAACGAGTTAAAAGAGATGGTTGAGAGCGGACTTAAGCTAATACAAAACGACTATCTAGGCGGTAGTGGCTCAAGGGGTTACGGAAGGGTTGAATTTACAAATTTAAGGTGGGAATAATGACGCTTTATAAAACTGCCATAACGCCCAAGTCAAATTTTACAACGCCACTAAAGGGCGATACTTTGTTTGGACAAATTTGCTGGGCGATCAGATATAGACTCGGAGAAGATAGGTTAAATGAACTGCTAAGTGACTACGACAAAAAGCCATTTTTGATAGTATCTGACGGTTTTGCTAGCGGATATGTGTCAAAGCCCAGCATGCCAAGTCATCTTTTGGGCGAAAATTTGGAGCTAAAAAAAGAAAATAGAAAGAAAATTTGGCTTAGCATGGAGGATCTGCAAAGCGGAAATTTCAAAAATGCTAAAACAAGCTATGAGATCGGCTACGAGCTTAAAAAGACAGCTACGATCAAAAATTCCATAAATTATCTCACATTTACAACAGATGACAGCGGTAAATTCGCGCCTTATGCTTTAATGGAGATAAAATTAGGCAAACAAGATATTTATTTTTTGCTAGATGATAAATTTGAACTCAAAGAATTAGAAACGGCATTTGAGCTTATATCTAAAAGCGGCTACGGCAAGAGAGCTAGCATAGGCAAAGGAGCGTTTGAGTATAGCGCGTTTGAAAAGGTATCCGTAAAAAATAACTCAAATGCCTTTATGACGCTTAGTCCAGTCGTGATAGATGATGAAAATTTAAAAGAATTTTACTATGAGCCTTTTACTAGATTTGGCAAACATGGCGGAGGACTTGCAAATACAAATCCTTTTAAAAACCCGATCCTAATGGCCGATAGCGGTAGCGTGGTGGTATATGAAGAAATTTACGAGAAAGAATATATAGGAAAGGCCATAAGCGGACACTCCACAAACGCAAATACGGTGCACCAAGGATATAGCATACTAATAGCTACGGAGATAAAAAATGCACAATGAAACCAGAAACTATAAAATAAAACTAAAGCCGCTCAGTCCGATACACATAGGCACCGGTGAGGCCTATGAGCCTATGAACTACGTCATAGACAAAGGTCTGGACGATAAATACTATATGTATGTTTTTGATGAATTTGATTTTTTTAAAAGACTTGACGATAAGTCTAAAGATGAATTTATGAAAATAGCCTCAGACACTAATGTTAATGGTATATTGAAGCTGCAAAAATTTATAAAAGAGAAGAGCTCTTTGGCAAGAAAAGTGTCTTATTATAAAATACAGGCACTAAAAAACATCGCAGAAGACTATGATGACAAAATAGGCAAAGTCGTTCAAAGAGAAGGTGGCGGCAAAAAAGTCATAAACCAACTAGTTGTCGAAAAGACGCTTATATCTCCAAATTTAAAAAAAGCTATAATCCCAGGAAGCTCACTAAAGGGTGCTATAGCTACGGCCTTTGGTTAAATGCTTTTAAAAAAGAGTAAAAGTTATGATACAAAAGAGTATTTTAGTGATTTTCTGGTAGCTGATAGCGAGGTGATAGAGTCTCATACTTTTGCTTCTGTTGCTACAAATATAAAAAGAAACAGAGCCTCAAGAGATCAAAATGTAAGTCAAGGCATACCGGTAAGATACGAGGCGATAAACTCAAAAAGCGAATTTAAAACAACATTTACGATAAAAAATAATAAATTTGGCATAGAAGAGCTAATAAAAGCTTGCAACTCTCACTATATGCCGATATTTGCCTCTCAGTTTAGCTATGAAACGGACGAATTTACTCGAGAAGCTCTATCTGATAAATTTATCGAAAAATATGAGAATTTTAAACCTGTCGGTAATCAATTTTTATTACGAGTGGGTAAGCATAGTGGCGCAAAGGCCGTTACGGTAGATGGCGCCAGAAGGATAAAAATCATGAGAGGCAGGGAAAAACCATCTATCCAAGAGGAAGAGACGACAGCTTGGCTTATAAATAAACAGCCGTTTGGTTGGCTACTTTGTGAAATTTTAGAAAATAAGTAAAAATGATTGGTCCTATCTCTGAAAAATCTACATCAATAGGTAAAGGCTCTTTTTTAAGTTAATAGCTAGCGGCAGATGTGTATTTGACAGATGCAAATTCTGCCTAAAAGTTATAAAACCGGTAAGCTATATAGACACAAGAAACTCGTACTTGCATGGATTTAAGTGGTGTTTTTAGTGCACCTTTGTGTCGTCACCTAATGGATTTATCGCTCAAATACTGTCAAATGAATGATGTTATATTTTCTACGAAAAAAGCTTTAGGAATATTTTCCTGGATAGAACAAAAATAGCTTTGTATTAATTAATGACTAAAAACTTAAGTAAGCTTGCCGTGATCACATTTGATATTCAAACAGGCTAGTGTTTGATTTTCTATGTGTAATCGAAGGCTGTCTATATGCTTAGGGTATTTGGCGCCACTATGTGCACGCAAGGGCGGGAAAAGATGTGCTCGATAATTACTAAGTCGGCTTATAATATTGAGATTATTGATGTTGTTTTTAAAAGGCATAGAAATAAGCATGTAGTATAATAAAACATAAAATGCTTTTAGCAAAAGAAAAAGATTTGTAAGATTATAAATTTACTTAAGGGCTATGGTCGTGCTTACGTATATATACTAAATAATGAAATTATGCCTCAGTTTGTTCAAAGAACGGATGGCGATGATTATATAATAGTACATACATTACACAAACTACTTATGTTGCATATAGTGCTGATGCAAAAACGTACAAATTTGACAGCTGCCACTTAGCTATCAAATTTAGCCAAGTCAGGGGTTTTAGGGGGGGCTCCCCCTAACGAGTATGATTTGTATTGCGGGTGAAATCCGTAGTACAAATAGTATGCTCGCCCGGTAAAAACGTAAAATTTATTTTTGATAATAGTTGCTGTGTGCATCCGTATGATTTGTAATACGTGAAAAACAAAAATACCTATAGCATTTTTGTATTTGTCAAATCTGCAGGATGTATAGGATACGCATATCTGTATTATCCGTAGTACCGCATGTAATCTATCCATGTGCTCCACTCAATCTATGTGCAATCAGTCCAATATGTAAAATATGTAACGTATAAATACTTGTATTATTTGTAATTTATGTAAGATTTGATTACTTGAGTACTGTGTTTGCTTTATATGGATGCAAGTTTTTTACAAATCTTTATTTGTAATATCTGTAATATTTGTGGGATGAGAATATTTGTATTGTGGGTAAATTAATCCAATTAATCTTGATAAAAATTAATAATCATTTGGTTGTTTGCTTTTATCTTATAAAAATCAATATTCTTGCGCGTTTATTGATTTGCCTAAAATATGATTTGTGGTTAATGATTGCAGAAGAACAGACAAGAGAAATTAGATTTAGTCACCTATTATAAAACTTAATTCATTTTAAGATTTAACAAAAAAAGTCCAAGGTCGTTCTTGTATTGGTTGAGGAGTGCGAAAATAAAATTTAAAAACGATAATATATGGCACCCAAGATGGTACCTAGCCAAACCTTAAAGCTTTGAAATATCTATAAAATAGGGATTTATAAAGAAATGGTGGTTAGAGGCAGAATCGAACTGCCGACACGCAGATTTTCAGTCTGCTGCTCTACCGACTGAGCTATCCAACCACCTAAAAAAGAAAAGTAATTTTATCCATGCAATACTTAAATCTCGGTTAAAATCCTTGATTTTCGCTAGATTTTTGTACGTTGCGCTCCAAAACAGCCAAATTTACTCAGTTGGAATTTTCTAAATTTTAGTGATAAAAATATTGCTTGCGCAGTAATTTGCAATAATCAAAAAGGGCTATCAATCTAAAAGCAAAGTGATATAAATTTACTATTTAGCCGACTTTGCAAATTATACGCTTGATTCTAGGCTATGCAAAGTAGACAAATTTGCGCGCATATAACAGGCGATAGCTGCGATTGGTTAAATTTAGCATCGAAAATTGGCTTTAATTTGGACTTGACGAAGCATCTTTATAAACATTGTGCTCGAGCTAATAGTGTGACATGGGGATGTTTACTTCGTGGTTGAATTTATTTAGATATCCGCGCAGCAGAAGCGTTGAAATTTTAAAATACGATTACAAATTGTATTAATAAAGGCTCGACCTGATCTATCTAAACTTGATATGCTTATCTATCCGAGTTGTGCGACTTGTTTTTTAAATAGCTCGCCGCGTTGCGCGTAGCTTTTAAATTGATCCAGGCTCGCACATGCAGGGCTTAGCAGCGCTATTTCGCTCGCAGAATTTATGGAATTTTTAAAATTTTCGAAATTTTTAGAATTCTGCGAATTCCGAGTTTCGCCGTCGTTTGCGCGGCGTTTCGGCGAAGAGGCGTCGTCGCCTGCGGCAGATGAGCCGCCACCTTTGCGCAGCGTATTTTTGCCGTTCTTTGCGCTTTCCTTTGCCTTGCTGTCGCCGTCACACCTGCTATCCGTGCTTGAATTTTGTACTTCCAATTTGTTTGCGCCGCTTTTTTCAAAATCTGCGCCTCTGTAGCGCTTCGAAATTTCGCTCACCGCCGTTTGTAAAATTTCACAGCGCACGCAAGGAAGTCCGTATTCGTCGCACAAAAGCATGATTTTATCGGTGTTTGAGCCGATCGCGTAAATTTGCAGATCGTATTTTTTAAACTCTGCAAAAAGCGGGTGCAGATCCACGCCTTTATCGTCGCCGCCTAGGATCAGATGTATTTTGCGCCCCGCGTATCGCTTCAGCGCCTGCGCGCACGCATCGATGTTGGTGGCCTTCGTGTCATTGACCCAGACTCTGCCGCGCGCGTCGGTAAACTCCTCTAGCTTATTGCCTTCGATCACGAAGTCGTTTAGTCGCATGGCGTCGCATCTGTCGAATAAAATTTTCTCCACGCACAGCGCCAAAAGCGCGTCTATCAAAAACGGCGTGCGGAATTTTATCTCGCCTAAATCGATGCCGAATTTTTGCGCCAGATCCGCTTCGTCCTCGTAGCAGATCACGCGGGCTAGGCTGTTTTGCGCGGCGGCGGAGCTTTCGTAGGCGCGCGGGATCAGCGCCACGGAGCCTTCGCGCATCGCTATCAGGGGCGAGAGTTTGGCACGCTCATACTCCGCGAAATCGCCGTGCCAGCTGAGATGATCGGGCGTGATCGCAAGCAGCACGTAGATGTCGGGGCGCGCGTGCTTGGTGTAGTGCAGCGTAAACGAGCTCGTCTCCAGCACCCAAATTTTGGCGCTTTTATCAAGCTTTGCAAGCGGAACGCCCACGTTGCCGCCCATTTGCGAGCCGTATCGCTCGAGTAGGTGCTGCATCATCTTTGTCGTCGTGGTCTTGCCGTTCGTGCCGCTGATCCAAATTTTAAGGCCTTTGTAATCGTCGAAATAATCATATTCGCTGATTAAATTTTGCGCCTTTCGCACCAGCTCGTGATGCGGCGGAAAGCCTGGACTTGGGATTTCAAGTTCGCTTGCGGCGGGATCGAACTCGCTCGGGTTTAAAAGCGCGTTACCGAACTCGTCCAGCTTAGGCGTGCCCGAAGAAATTTCAAATTTATCGTCGTAGATCTCCCAGCAGCCTTCGTCGCGGCAGTGCTCGGCGATCGCTTTGGTC
The DNA here is from genome assembly GCA_963522285.1 of uncultured Campylobacter sp. GTDB lineage: Bacteria > Campylobacterota > Campylobacteria > Campylobacterales > Campylobacteraceae > Campylobacter_B. The sequence goes on along the minus strand of CAUQWV010000001.1, from coordinate 168,916 downwards.
GTAAGTCCGTAGCCAAATAGCGATTTTTTCATTTTTCTCCCCTTTCGCCCCATAAAATTTGAGTTATCTCATCCGCGCTAAGCTCAGCCGTTTCGCCGTATCTTTCGCGCGCCGTTTCGAAATCAGGTTCAATCTGCGCTCGCATTTTATCTCAGTTTCAGCGACGTCAGCGCTATGATATTTGCGATCAGCGCGATGATCCAAAAGCGGATGATGATTTTATTTTCGACCCAGCCTTTAAGCTCGAAATGGTGGTGTATCGGCGCCATCAGGAAAATTCTGCGTTTGAAAATTTTAAAGCTGCCCACTTGCAAGATCACGCTGAGCGTTTCGATGACGAAGACGAAACCGATCATTATGAGCAAAATTTCATTTTTCGTGATGACCGCGCAGTATCCTAAAAATGCGCCCACGCTGAGGCTGCCGCTATCGCCCATAAAGACTTCGGCGGGGTAGCAGTTAAACCACAAAAACCCAAGCAGCGCGCCGATGAGCGCCGATACGATGATGCAGACTTCGCCTGCGCCTGCGACACGCGGTAGCAAGAGATACTGCGAGTAGATCGCATGCCCGCAAAGATAGGCGAATATGCCCAAGCTGCAGAGCGAAAATACCGACGGAATGGTTGCTAGTCCGTCCAGGCCGTCGGTTAAATTTACCGCGTTTGAGCTCGCGCTTATTACGATCGTCCAAAACAGCGGCGCGAAGATCCATAAATTTAGCAGAGGGTATTTAAAAAACGGCACGAAAAATTCCCCGCCCAGATCGCTAAAAGCATAAAGCGTCGCCCCGATCAGAAACGCCAAGAAATTTTGCAGTGCAAATTTAGCCCGCGCGCTAAGGCCTGCGTGGTTTTGGCGGCCTAAAATTTTAGAGATATCATCCTTAAAGCCTATGTAGCCGAAGCCTACCAAACAAAGCAGTCCGCAGAGCACGAAGATGTTGTTTAGCTTGGCGCATAGTAGGCTTGCGAGCACCGCGGCGGTAACGAAAACGAGCCCTCCCATCGTTGGAGTTTTGCTCTTTTTCTGATGGTTTTGCGGCGCGAGCTCGTAGATGGGCTGCGCGGCGTGTCTGGCTTGCGCCCAGCGGATAAACCGCGGCATAGCCCAGACCGAAAAACAAAAAGCGATAAAAAACGCGATTCCTGCGCGAGCGGTGATGTATTGGAAGAAATTTATATTCGTAAGATGGTAAAGATAATAAAACAAAGTTTGCCTTTTAAATTTTATGAAATTTTATACGAAAACGCGCATTTTAGTATAAAAGAGGTAAAATTTAGCTTTTAGGGCGGATGAAATTTTGCCGCATTTGCCAAAAAAAAGTATAATGCCGCTCGTAAAAACAGCGCCGCAGACCTGCTTCAAAAGGCCTGTGCGGCGAAATTTAGACGAAATTTAGGAGCCAAAATGGGGCAAAAGACGATTTTACTTATCACCGACGGCATCGGCTTTAACGCTAGCGATAAATTTAACGCGTTTGCAAACGCGAAAAAGCCCGCCTATGATTATCTTTTTAAAAACGCGCCCAATACGCTGCTGCGCACCTCTGGGCTTGCCGTGGGTTTGCCGCAGGGGCAGATGGGAAACAGCGAAGTAGGGCATATGACGATCGGAAGCGGTAGAATTTTGTATCAAAACCTAGTCAAAATCGATCGCGCGATCGATGAGGGCTCGCTTGAGAAAAACGAAGCGCTGCAAAGCCTGCTTTCAAAGTGCCGCAGAGTGCACGTCATAGGGCTTTACAGCGACGGCGGCGTGCATTCGCATCTACGCCATTTCGACGCGATCTGTGAGATAGCGCAGAATGCTGGTTGCGAGACATGGGCGCACGCTATCACCGACGGACGCGATGTTTCGCCGAGCAGCGGAGCGGAATTTTTAAAGCATTTACAGGCTAAATTTAAAGTTGCGAGCGTGTGCGGGCGCTTTTACGCGATGGATCGCGACAAGCGTTTTGATCGCGTGAAGCGTTCTTACGACGTGCTCATGGGCGAAGCGGCTCCGCTTGAAATTTCGCCTAGCGAGTACATACTGCAAAGCTACGAGCACGGCGTGAGCGACGAATTTATCGAGCCTGCGAGCTTTAACGGCTTTAGCGGTATCGGCGCGGATGACGGAGTGATTTTTATAAATTTTAGAAACGATCGCGCTAGAGAGCTTTGCGCGGCTTTGGGCGATGAGAGCTTTAGCGAATTTGAGCGAAAATTCGTCGTGCAAAATTTAATCACGATGAGCGAATACGACGCGAGCTTTAAATTTCCACTGCTATTTGAGAAGCCCGTGCTTAAAAACACGCTTTGCGAAGTGATCGCGGAAGCCGGTCTTACGCAGCTTCACACCGCCGAGACCGAAAAATACGCCCACGTGACGTTTTTCTTTAACGGCGGCGTCGAGGAGCCACTGCCGAACGAAACTCGCGTGCTGATACCAAGTCCTAAAGTAAAAACCTACGACGAGCAGCCGCAGATGAGCGCGCCTGCGGTGTGCGATGCGGTGATCCGCGGCATCGAAGCGGGGATCGATTTTATCGTCGTAAATTTCGCAAACGGCGATATGGTCGGTCATACGGGCAACTACGACGCCGCGGTAAAGGCGGTCGAGGCGGTGGATGAGTGCATCGGTAAAATTTTAAACGCGGCGAAGATGCATGATTACGCCTACGTCCAGATCAGCGACCACGGCAACTGCGAGGCGATGCGAGACGAGGGCGGCGAAATTTTGACCAACCACACGACCTTTGACGTATTTTGCTTCGTGCTGGGACGCGGCGTGCGTGAACTAAAGAGCGGACTTGGGCTTAGCAACGTCGCAGCGACCGTGCTAAAGCTAATGGGGCTATCGAAGCCCGCGGAGATGGACGAGGCGCTATTTTGAAATTTAAACGGCGCAGCTCGCGAGCAAATTTAAACTGCTAAAATTTAGGTAAATTTGGATAAATTTACGCTAGATATTAAAATTTTAATAAAAGGACAAGTATGAAATTTAGTGGAAAAAACGTTTTAATCACGGGCGCAAGCCGCGGTATCGGCGCGCAGATCGCAAGGACTTTGGCTGGCTATGGGCTTAAGGTGTGGATCAATTATCGTTCAAAGCCCGAGATAGCCGACGCGCTGCTAGAGGAGATCCGCGCAAACGGCGGAGAGGGCGCGGTGATAAAATTTGACGCGACGAACGAGGCGGAATTTAGCGAGGCGATTGCCCTGATCGCGCAAAGCGACGGCGAGCTAAGCTATCTCGTAAATAACGCGGGCGTCACAAACGACAAGCTCGCGCTTAGGATGAAGCTGGAAGACTTCACGAGCGTGATCGAAGCAAATTTAAGCAGCGCCTTCATCGGCTGCCGCGAAGCTTTAAAGCTAATGAGCAAAAAGCGCTTCGGCGCGGTCGTAAACATCGCCTCGATCGTCGGCGAAATGGGAAACGCGGGGCAGGTCAATTACAGCGCGAGCAAGGGCGGAATGATCGCGATGAGCAAGAGCTTTGCAAAGGAGGGCGCAGCGCGCGGCATCCGCTTCAACTGCATAACTCCGGGCTTCATCGCTACTGATATGACGGATGCGCTAAGCGACGACGTAAAAGCAAGCTACGAAGCGAGCATCCCGCTTAAGCGCCTCGGAAGCACGAGCGACGTCGCCGAAGGAGTTGCGTTTTTACTTAGCGACGGCGCGGGCTACATTACAGGCGAGACGCTTAAAATCAACGGCGGGCTCTATATGTAGCGTTAAATAGCGGAATTTAAGGTTAAATATTATAGAATTACGCGGTATTTTTTTAAAGGAGTGCTAAAATGGCAGTATTTGAAGATGTAAGAGACGTAGTTGTAGAACAACTAAGCGTTAGCCCGGATCAGGTTAAACTTGACTCTAAAATTATCGAGGATTTGGGCGCGGACTCTCTTGACGTAGTTGAGCTAGTAATGGCTTTAGAGGAGAAATTCGGTATCGAGATCCCTGATAGCGAGTCCGAAAAATTAGTAAGCATTAAAGACGTGGTAGATTATATAGAAAATTTGCCTAAGAAATAAAATTTTAAGGAAGCGGTTTTGAAACGAGTCGTAGTAACGGGCATCGGGATGATAACCTCTCTCGGGCTTGACAAACAGAGCAGTTTTGAAAATATCTGTAACGGAAAAACCGGGGTTGATAAAATTTCGCTCTTTGACGCTAGCGAATTCCCGGTTCAAATTGCAGCTGAAGTAAAAGGTTTCGATCCTTCTAGCATAATCGAGGATGGAAAAGAGATAAAAAAGATGGATAGATTTATCCAACTGGGGCTTAAAGCTGCGGGCGAAGCTATGGATGACGCTAAATTTAGTAGCTTTGATAGCGACGAATTCGGCGTTAGCTCCGCTAGCGGTATCGGCGGTTTACCGAATATCGAGATAAATGCCAATACCTGCTTGCAGCGCGGCCCTAGGCGAATTTCTCCGTTTTTTATCCCTTCTGCGTTAGTAAATATGCTCGGCGGCTTTGTTTCAATATATTATAAATTAAAAGGTCCGAATTTATCCAGCGTTACGGCTTGTGCGGCTTCCGCGCATGCGATTATGGACGCTGCGAGAGTTATCATGATTGGCGAAGCGAAAAAGATGCTTGCAGTGGGTGCCGAGGCTGCGGTTTGTCCCGTAGGTATCGGCGGATTTGCTGCGATGAAGGCGCTTTGTGCTAGAAATGACGATCCTGCACACGCTTCACGTCCGTTTGATGCGGAGCGAAATGGCTTTGTTATGGGCGAAGGCGCGGCGGCTTTAGTTTTAGAAGAGCTAGAAGACGCAAAAGCGCGCGGTGCTAAAATTTACGGCGAGCTCGTAGGATTCGGCGCTAGCGGCGATGCTTATCATATCACTTCACCTAGCCTAGACGGTCCGATTCGCGCTATGAAAAAGGCCTACGAGATGGCAGGACGCCCGAAGATTGATTATATCAACGCCCACGGAACGTCCACTGCGATAAACGATAAAAACGAAACCGCAGCGTTAAAAGAGCTTTTCGGCGAGGACAAAGTACCTGCGGTCAGCTCCACTAAGGGCCAGCTGGGACATTGCCTAGGCGCTGCCGGAGCGGTAGAGGCTGCGATCAGCCTTTTGGCGATGCAAAACGGCATCATACCGCCTACGATAAATCAAATTTCAAAAGATCCAGATTGCGATTTGGATTATGTGCCAAACGTCGCTAGGAAGGCCAAACTCGATTGCGTTATGAGCAATAATTTCGGATTTGGCGGCACAAACGCGTCGCTTATTTTCAAAAGAGTAGATTAATGGCGAGCTATCTGGACTTCGAAAAGTCTATAAAGCAGATCGACGAGGACATTACCGCTGCAAAAATTCGCGGCGATGAGGACGCAGTCGAAATTTTAAATAAGAACCTCGAAAAAGAAATTTCCAAAGTTTATAAGAATTTAAACGAATACCAAAGACTTCAGCTTGCGCGTCATCCGGATCGCCCTTACGCGATCGATTATATTCGTGCGCTTTTGCAAGACGCCAGGGAGCTTCACGGCGATCGCGCCTTTAGAGATGATCCTTCGATCGTGTGCTATTTGGGCATTATGGGTAACCGCAAAATTGCCGTGATCGCCGAGCAGAAGGGTCGCGGTACTAAAAACAAGCTGAAGCGAAATTTCGGTATGCCCCATCCGGAGGGCTATCGCAAGGCTCTGCGCGTAGCGAAACTTGCCGAGAAATTTAACCTTCCGATTCTATTTTTGATCGACACTCCGGGCGCATATCCGGGACTTGGTGCGGAGGAACGCGGTCAAAGCGAAGCAATCGCGCGAAATTTATATGAGCTTAGCGATATTAAAACTCCTACGATTGCCGTAGTTATAGGCGAGGGCGGCAGCGGTGGAGCTTTGGCTATCGGCGTGGCTGATCGGTTGGCGATGCTTCAAAACTCAATTTTTTCGGTTATCTCTCCAGAGGGCTGTGCTGCGATTTTGTGGAACGATCCAAGCAAGAGCGAGGCCGCTACGAAAGCGCTAAAGATCACCGCCGAGGAGCTAAAAGAGCTGGGCTTGATCGATGACGTGATCAAAGAGCCTAAAACGGGCGCCCACAGAGATAAAGACGGCGCGATAAAAGCGCTTGGAAACTACGTCTTAACCGAGTTGCACAAGCTAGACGATCTTAGCATAGATGAGCTCATCAGCAGAAGACAACAAAAAATTTTAAGGTTCGGTGCTTATAAAGAGAACTAAATTTTAAATTTCGCGACTTTTTTAAAACCAAATTTAATAACTTCACACTCTAAGAGGACAAATGGAAAATACAAATCAAAATTCCGCTCAGACCGCCGTTTCAAATTCTAATCAAAACGGCAGAAAAACTTACGCTAAAACGCACGTTCCCGTCGAGGGCTACCAGATCGAGGAGCTCCGCTCGATGGATCTTGAAAATCTCATCGCCATAGCAGACGAGCTAGGCGTCGAGAACCCACGCGAATTCCGCCGCCAGGCGCTCGTTTTTGAAATTTTACGCATGCAGACGAAGCAGGGCGGCTTCATACTTTTTACGGGGATTTTGGAGGTTACCGCCGAGGGTTACGGCTTTTTGCGCGGTATAGATTCAAATTTAAGCGACAGCGCTAATGACGCCTACGTGAGCCTCAGCCAGATCCGCAAATTTGCCCTGCGCGTCGGCGATATCGTCACGGGTCAGGTGCGCGAGCCGAAGGATCAGGAGAAGTACTACGCGCTCTTAAAGATCGAGGCGATCAATTACAAATCGATTCAAGAGGCCAGAGAGCGCCCGCTATTTGACAATCTCACGCCGCTTTTCCCGACCGAAAAGCTCAAGCTTGAATACGATCCTATGCGCCTTACCGGTCGCGTGCTCGATCTTTTCACGCCGATCGGCAAGGGGCAGCGCGGGCTCATCACGGCGCCTCCGCGTAGCGGTAAAACGGAGCTTATGAAGGAGCTTGCCAACGGCATTACGCGCAACCACCCCGAGGTCGAGCTTTTAGTTCTTCTAGTCGACGAGCGCCCCGAAGAGGTCACCGACATGGAGCGTAGCGTGCGTGGCGAGGTGTTTAGCTCGACCTTCGATCAGCCCGCATTCAACCATGTCCGCGTAGCCGAGCTCGTCATCGAAAAGGCAAAACGCGCCGTCGAAAACGGCAAGGACGTCGTCATCCTGCTTGATAGCATCACCCGCCTTGCGCGCGCCTACAACACCGTCACGCCTAGCAGCGGCAAAGTCCTAAGTGGCGGCGTGGACGCAAACGCCCTGCATAAGCCGAAGCGCTTCTTCGGTGCGGCGCGAAATATCGAAAACGGCGGCTCGCTCACCATCGTCGCTACCGCGCTCATCGAGACCGGCTCGCGTATGGACGACGTAATCTTCGAGGAGTTCAAAGGCACGGGCAACAGCGAGATCATCCTCGATCGTAACATCTCGGACCGTAGAATTTACCCCGCGATCAACATTACCAAGTCCGGCACGCGCAAAGAGGAGCTTTTGCAAGGCAGCGAAAATTTGCAAAAGATCTGGGCGTTGCGCTCGGCGATCTCGACGATGGACGACGTCGAGGCGCTGAAATTTTTATACGCCAAGATGCTAAAAACCAAAGACAACACCGAACTGCTATCGATAATGAACGGCTAAATTCTATTAAATTTGCTGCTCGCCCGCTCGTTTTAAATTTGCAGGCGACGAGTGTCGCAACTCGTCGCGACGCTTCCGAGCAGGCGTCTTGCTACAAGCGCCCCCGCGGCGGCTACTTTGCGCCGCATGCTTGTCGGTTTAAATTTCGCGCTACGGACGCGAGAATTTTGACCGCCCTTTTACGGGTACATATTCTGTTTTGCTACGCCAGGTAGGAGTTGCGTGCAGAGCGCATGCGTTTTTTTTGTGGTACTGCGGCGCAAAATACGCCCGCTTAAATTTATTCTGTTATCACTCAATGCGCTATATTGCTTTTCTCTGCCGCGGTAGGAGAATGGACGGCTATGCTCTTGCACCAAAAATAACTTATGCTGGTTTGGTATGAAAAACGCGCTTAGACTTTTCGTTTTACGACGGACGCCGCAGCCGATCGCAGCCGCGCTATGGATTAAGCGTATTTGCGCGCAAATTTAAGGTGCCTATTAAATTTATGCGCCGCCCGCACACAAAATTTTAATTTTCCATCGATACGTTTTGTGAAAGCTCAAGCCGCTTTTTTATCTACTTTGCTGCGGCGATCCGCAAGCCAGCCATGCCCGAGACATACGGACGGCGTTTTGAGTAAAATTTAACGGCTCGGACCGATCAAATCGCTTTCTGCCTTTGTTGCTAAATTTTATTTGTGAGGTACATTTCGGCGCTCGCTATGCTGGCGGGTAGTAAAATTTTAATGCTTTTAGACTTTGCCGCACGGATTGTGAAATTTCAACGCGTAAATTTTAAATTCGGGCGCATTTGGGCTCTTTTCGTTACGAAACGAGGCGTAAAATTTTACGCTTTAATTTTACTGCGCAAGATTTACCGCATGAAATTTCATTACGCAAAGCCCTTTGCTCGGGCGCTTCGCGGATCGCAGTACGCGATTGAGCCGAGTTTAGACGTCGCAAATTCGCGATCCCCGCGTGCCGCTTCGCCGCGCAAATCTGCCGCGCGATTTATCGCGCGAAATTTTGCTCGCTCCTATCTATTCCGTTCGCTTTTATTTCCCGCTGAAAAACAGCAGATTTGCCATTATGATCACGATCGCGACGGGCGCTACGAAGCGCAGCGAAAAGTACCAAATTTTAAATCCAAGCTCGCCCATATCGACGCCAAAAAGCCCGCGCAGGCGCTGCGCATCCATCACAAAGCCAACAAAGATCGCCGAGGTTAGCGCGCCCAGAGGTAGCATGACGTTTGAGCTTACGAAGTCCAAGCAGTCAAAAAAGCTCGCGCCGAAAAGCTTAAACCTGCTCGCATAATCCGCGTGCATCGATAGCAGCGAGCATGCGCCTAGCGCCGCTATGACAAGCCCAGATATGCAGACTGCGCGCAGGCGCGAAATTTTAAACCTGCCGATGAGATAGAAGACGAAGGGCTCGATCATCGAAACCGCGCTCGTGATCCCCGCGAAAAAGAGCGAGACGAAAAACGCGACTTCAAGCACCTGCCCTGCTAGCCCCATTTTTGCAAACATCGTAGTGAGCGAGACGAATACGAGCCCCGCACCCTGCGCGGGATCGGCGCGGAATTCGAAGATGAAAGTAAAGACGATGAGCCCCATCATCAGCCCGATCGCGATGTTGATAAATACGATGTTTACCGAGCTTCGCACGAGCCGCACCCCCTCGCTAAGCGATGCCGCGTATGCCGCGATACAGCCGACGCCCACGCACAGGGTAAAGAGCGCGAGCCCGAGTGCGGAGAGGACGGAGCTAACGGTGATTTTGCCGAAGTCTGGGTAGAAAAGAAATTTCGCCGCCGCGCCGAAGCCCTGCATCGTGCACGCATACGCAAGCATCGCGAGCAGCAGCACGAAAAGCAGAGGCATCATCACGACGTTTAGCCGCTCGATACCGCTTTTGATGCCGCGCGCGACGACGGAAAGCGTCAGCACGAGCGCAAGCGCGTAAAAGCCTAGGCTCGTGGCTAGCGAATGCGAGATGAGATCGTCAAACACGGCGCCCGCTTCCTCAGCGGTTGCGGGCAGCGGAGAAAAGCCCAAAAATATGTAGCGGATCACCCAGCCGAGGATCACGAGGTAAAAGGACAGTACCAGCATGCCGCCCGCGATGAAGACGCCTCCGGTGCGCCATTTGCGTCCGCCGCGCGGCGCAAGCGTCTCGTACGCGCTCGGCAGATCCCTCCCGCTTAGCCTGCCCAGCGCCATCTCGGCTAGGAATATGCTAAAGCCCACGCCCAGCGTGAGCGCGAGGTATAAAAGCACGAAGGCGCTGCCGCCGTTTTGACCCACGAGGGTGGGAAATTTCCATGCGTTGCCAAGCCCCACCGCCCCGCCTGCGACGGCAAGTATGAAGCCGATTTTGCTAAATTTATCGTTCATTTTCTCTCCGATGATTTTTAAATTTTAAAGCTACGGAATTTTAAAATTCCAAACTATCGCCGCATCTCGCTATGAAATTTGGCTCGCTACTTTTGGATCGCCTTAGCGCTAAATTTTAAAATTCCAAGCGCGATGTCGCGCGGGTCACCACAAAATTTTACGCGCCACTTCTGCGGCAGATTGCACAGACCGCGTCATAAACTATCGCGGCGGCTGTGCACCGACCGTTTAGGTTTAGAATTTTAAAATTCCGCAGCGCAATCAGACGCGGCTGCGCTACGGCGTCTTTGCCACGCGCACCGATCGCCATGCAGGTTGCCCCGGTCGCGCCGAAAGCTGATTGCCGCTGCATACTTTGACCTTCCTCTATCTAAACATAAAATTTTAAACTATCGCTGCAAGGCTAACGGATCTCGGCAAGTTCGCTATGAAATTTGGCGCGTTGCTTTTGGACTACTTTAGCGCCAAATTTTAACTTCCATGCTATCCATCCGCTTTGCAAAATTTAAAAATTTAAAATTTTTAGCTGGTTGAGCGCTATCACTACGATCGCGACTGGCGCCACGAAGCGCAGCAGCACGAAATACCACAGCTTAAAGCCCATTCGTCCCATATATGGGCGCAGTAGAATTTCGACGGCTCGTTTTTTGATCACGAACCCTACGAAAATCGCCACGATTATACCGCTAAGAGGCATTAAGATATTTGAGGTCAGGTAATCAAGCACGTCAAAAAAGCTCTTGCCACCTAGGCTAAAATACTCGCTCGTGCCCCCGTAATAACCCAAAATGCAGCATATCCCTAAAACATACGTCACGGCAAAAACTAAAAGTGAAGCGCGCTTTCGGCTTAGCTTGCGGGAGTTTACGAGATAATAAATCGCAGGCTCCAGCATCGAAATTGCAGAAGTAATAGCCGCAAATAATAGCGAGGTGAAAAATAAAAAGGCTAGGATGTTTCCGATCGCACCGAGCTTTGAAAAAAGCACCACCAGTGAGACAAACACTAGCCCCGGACCTTGCGCTTTGGGATCGCCGCCGAATTCAAAGATAAAGGTAAAGACGATAAGTCCCATCATCACGCCGATTAGGACATTAATGCAGACGATATTTATGCTTGAGGTTAGGATATTGGTTCGCGCAGGCAGGCTCGCGGCATAAGTCATAATCGTAGTAACGCCAAGCGAGAGCGTAAAAAACGCAAGTCCTAGCGCCGAAAGAACGCTATCTTTATTAAGCTTGGAAAAATCTGGCACTAGCAAGAATTTTGCGCTACGTCCGAATCCATCGAAACTCGCGGCGTAAATTAGCATTAAAACCAGCAAAATAAATAGCGCAGGCATCATCCAGACATTAAGCCGCTCGATGCCGCTTTTGACGCCCTTAGATACGATGAAAAAGCAAAACGCCGACGCTATGGTAAAGCACACCGCTACGCTTAAAAAGTCGCTGCCTAAAAGTGCGTTAAACGCTGCACCGCTTTCATCTATACTTTTTGGCAGATAAAAAGCGCTTGAGACCACGTATTTTAGGATCCAGCCCATTACGACGCTGTAAAAAGCATAGATCAAAAGCGCACTAATCATAAAAAATCCCGCGTATTTCCATGCGCCTTTGTATGAGGGCGCGAGCTTTTCAAACGCGCGCACCGGATCGCTTTCGCTTAGCCTGCCGATGACGATCTCGGCTAAAAAGATCACGAAGCTAACCAAAAGCGTCAGCAAAAGATATAGCAAGATAAAGGCGCTGCCACCGTTGGTGCCTACTAAAGTGGGGAATTTCCACGCGTTGCCGAGCCCTACGGCACTGCCTGCGACTGCGAGAATGAAGCCGATTTTGCTAAATTTATCATTCATATTATGCCTTGTAGCAGAATTTTAAAAGGCAATATTAGCAAAATCTAGCTTAACTCGCCAAGCTAGCCGGGTGGAATTTAGGCAAACCCGCTATAATGCCGCGAATTTTAAAGAAGATAAAATGAAATCGATAAAAGAAGTGATGCTCTCTCGCCACAGCTGCCGTAAATTTTGCAGCGACAAGCTAAATAGCAAGCTCGTGCGCGAGATGCTTGATCTTGCGCGCTTAAGTCCTAGCTCATGCGGATTAGAGCCTTGGAGGATGATGATAATCTCGGATCCTTGCGAGCTAAAAGGGCTTTCTGCAGCCTGCAACAGCCAGCCGCAAGTAGCTGAGTGCTCGCACGCCGTAATTTTAATCGCGCGTAACGATCTGCGCGTGGGCGAGGAGTATTTAGAACGAACCGTTCGCCGCCGCGCAAACACTCCGCAAAAATATGAAGCTGCGATGAATTATTTCCACGCGAAATTTGCGGGCTTAGACGACGAAGCGCTGATGAACTACGCAACCAAGCAGCTTTATATCTTAGCGGCAAATATCGCTAATATCGCCGAGGGCTTTGACGTGCGCTCGTGTATAATGACCGGCTTTGACGCCGCAGCTTTGGAAAAATTCTGCGCTTTAGAGGCAAAATTTCGTCCTGCGATCGTCGTGGCTTTGGGACGTGGTGAGCCTAGCAAATACCCGCACACGCGCTACGGGCTGGATGAAATTTTAATTTCTCGCGGCGGCAGCGAAAAAAGATAAAATGGGGGCGCTTCTGCTTGCAAAGCTTAGGCGCGAGTTTCGTTTATTAAAAGCATCATTTTGCGAAATTTTATCGGTTTAAAAGTGCGATAGCGTTAAAATGCGCTTAAAATTTCAAAGGATAAACATGCAAGTCAAACTTCTAAATTTCACTCCGCTTTGGGTCTGTTCAAACGCGATCCGCACCTGCTGGCAGAGCTTTGAGCGCGGCGATTGCGGCGGCGCCAAAGACCTAGCGCTCATTGATCGCGTCGGCAATCAGCTCAAGCACTCAAGCACACTCGAGCACCTCTACTACAACTTCTACATCAGCGGTATTTCGCGCGCACTGCTTCAGGAGCTGGCGCGCCACCGCCTAGCAAGCCTTAGCGTAAAATCCACTCGCTACACTCTCAAAGAATTGCGCGGCGAGGGTAGCTTCGCGCAAGGAGACTTCGAAAACGCCGCGCGATACATCGTGCTTACCGGCAACGAAGCGGTCGATAAAGCAAGTATCGCGGCTCTTGAAAATCTGCGCGTAATCTTACAAAGCCCAATCAGCCTTGATATTGCCAAATACTGCCTGCCCGAGTGCTACAAGAGTGAGCTTAGCTGGAGCATAAACGCTCGCAGCTTGCAAAACTTCCTCGCTCTGCGCTCTAGCAAGGCAGCACTTTGGGAGATCCGCGAGCTTGCGGGTAAAATTTATGAAGCGCTGCCGCAGGAGCATAAATTTATATTCCAAAGCTGCATGGCGGGCGGGGAGAATACGCAGGACGAGGAGTAGCGAGCGGGATAAAATTTTGATATAAGAGGCTTGCGATGATAAAACTTACGCAGATGAGAGCGGCTTTTGAAAATGATGGGCCGAGCGCGCTTTATCTTAGCTACCTGGGATGGGTAAAAACTCTGATTCCGTTTTGGAGGCAGGCCGTTGCGAGGATCGCGGAGCTAAGCGGCACGGCGGATGAAAAAAGAGACAAGCATCTGCGAGTTATCGACAATTCTTTGCAGCTTTTGCAAGCTTGGCGATTTAAAAAGATAAAATACGTGCAAGCAAGAAGAAAAGAGATCGATAGCGCCATAAGTTTTATTAGAAACGGCGCCTTAACGCAGCAGGCATGCAGATACGCCTTTGCGCCCGTTTGTAGAAATTTAGCGAGCATTTTGCGCAGCTTTTTATACGTTTCAACTTTCGGCTATTCGGACGAGCAGCTTCCGACCGTATTTGCCCAAAAAATTTACGGCATTGCGCTGTGCCACACCCTCTTTCCTTTCGATACGGGCGATTTTGTGTATTATCTGCCGCGCGAAAAATCCATCCACACCGACGACCCCGCCGATTTGGATAACTGGCATTTGATGATGGAGATAGCGGGCGGCGATTTAGGGATTTCTGCGTTGATTGAGCGGCTAAACGAACGCGCGTATGAAATTTGGACGAATTACAAAACGCCGTTTGAATGGAAATACGACGAGGGGGTTTGGAATTTAGAATTTGAGAATGTTTCAAAAAGGCTGCATTATGCGGGTTTGCGGGCTTTTTCTAATTTAAATAAAGCGGAATAAAAAACGCGCAAAATTTTAACCGCTTCTGAAATTTCATTCGCGGGCGGTAAAATTTCTGCAAGTTTTTAACGCGGGTAAAATTTAAAATTCGTTTGAACGGGTTTTTGGCAGCCTGCGGTATAAAATTTTAGCCGCCGCGCATTTTACGACTTGCGGCGCCGAGAATTGCAGCGGCGGCAAGCCGAAAGCTTGGGCGAGCGATAAATTTAAAGGACGGATTATGAAAAATCTAGCGCTTGTGATGTTTAGCGGACAGACGCACCTCGATTTTGTGGGATTTTACGATTGTATGCTAAGGCTAAAAGCCGCCCGCCCGCAGCTTGAGATGAGGTTTTGCTCGCGCGAGCGGCAGGTTTGGGATAGCGGCGGCCTGACGATTGACGTGGGCGAGATCACGACGGATCTAGGCGACTTTGATGCGGTTTTTGTGCCCGGCGGTATGGCGACGCGCCGCCTTAAAGACGATGCGGGCTTCATCTCGTGGCTCGCAACCGCGCGCGATGCGAAGTATAAGTTTAGCGTTTGCACCGGTTCGCTGCTTCTGGGCGCGGCGGGGTTTTTGCGAGGTAGGCGCGCGACCACGCATCCGTTTTGCTACGATCTGCTGGCGCCTTACTGCGCGGACGTGGTGCGCGAGCGGCTCGTATGCGAGAGCTTGCCCGCAGGAGGCGAGATCATCACTGCTGGCGGCGTGAGCAGCTCTATCGAGCTTGGACTTTGCGTGATCGAAAAATTCGCAGGCGGCTCTGCGCGCGAGGCTGCCGCTGCGGCGATGGATTATCCGTATTGCGGCCTTAGAAGCAAGCTTGCGCGATGAAAATTTAAAGCCGCTAAGATCGGCGGACCGGTTTATAAATACCGCAGTAAATTTTAAAATAGAGAGGGGGCAGATTATAATGCAAGCAGTAAAGATCTTAAAAATATTGTGGAAAGTCATCAAGATTACGGCACTTGTAGTCATTTTACCGCTTTTCTTATTGATAACGTGTATATGTTTATATGCTCAAATTTCGCCGTTATTTAAATTTCCATACGTAAAAGGTCGAGATTTGGCTAAATTTGAATCTCTAACAAGTAGAAAGGGCGAAACTTTGCTGATATATCGCAAAAAGATTCCCGATGGTGTTTGTTTCAATAAATGGCAGACTTGTATATGCTACACGCATTTTATAAAAGCGGATAAGCCTTTTTCCGTGACGAAACAAAAAATGCTGCAAGAGGGTTACGAACTTGTTTCCGAGTCAGACTGTATAGCCCAAACTAAAAATTTACATGAATTTAAATTGTCGTGGGCAGCGCCGTTTTATCACTATGCCGGCAGTCGGGAATATTTAATCTACGGCTCAACTAAAAATTTAAAACTAACGGCGTTAATGAACGATAAAAGGCAAATATGGCATAAAAAGGATCATATACCGTGGGGACAGCCGATAGATTATGATCACGAGGTTATTTTTTATCCCGAATTTAATATAGTTCAAATAAATACTTTAGGATATTATAGCGTGCGCTAAATTTACTTATGGTCGATTTAATATAACGTTGCGAACTAAATTTAAAAGCTTTTGGGATAAAATTTAAAAATTTAGACTTTGGTCTTGCGGACATTTATCAAAGTAGATAAAATAACGATATAGTGGGTTTTTCATAAAATAGGAGATCACAAAGATAGTATGAAACCGGCTCAAATTTTATCGCTGCTTTCGCATATAGCTTTCGGGTCGCTTATAGGTTAAAATTCAGAGATAATAACCCGTGGGAGTTCGCAATCGCGCTTTTTGCCTACGCGATTTTGTTTGCTTTTACCCGCGGACCCTACTTAACGATAATAAAAAGACGATCGCCATGCTGTTTTTTATGGCGCTTTTGATCGTGATCGTGTAGCGGCGCCTATAAATCGGCGGGATCGGTTGCGGCGCGAGAGCGCGGGCGATTCGCCTTTGATTGCAGTGGCGCATGCGAGCGATACTATTTTTAAAATTTATTGTAAAATTATGGCGTTAATTCATTAAATTTAAAGGACCGGCATGCAGATAAACTTAGACGACGTGAGGATCGAGAGCGGCTGGAAAGAGGCGCTTAGGGAGGAATTCTTAAGCGAGTATTTTGCAAAGATCAAAGAAAACCTGCTCGCCGCAAAGGCGCGCGAGATCGTCTATCCGCCGGGAAATTTGATCTTTAATGCCTTCAATCTAACTCCGTTTGAACGGGTGCGCGCGGTGATTTTGGGGCAGGATCCCTACCACGGCGCGCATCAGGCGATGGGGCTTAGCTTTTCGGTGCCGCGCGGCGTGCGAATTCCGCCCAGCCTCGTAAATATATACAAAGAGATTGAAAGCGATCTGGGTATCAGCGAGCCTGAAAGCGGCGATCTGAGCTACTGGGCGAAGCAGGGCGTGCTGCTACTTAATGCGAGCCTTAGCGTGGGCGCAAACCGCGCGAACTCGCACAGCGGCTTCGGCTGGCAAATTTTCACCGACGCCGTGATTAAAATTTTAAGCGCGAGGCGGCAAAGCTTAGTCTTTATGCTGTGGGGAAATTTCGCCAAAGCAAAATCGGCGCTGATCGACGCGCAGAAGCATCTCATTTTAACCGCCGCGCATCCTAGCCCGCTTGCAGGAGGGGCGTTTTTCGGCTGCAAGCATTTTAGCAGATGCAACGAATATCTGCGCGCGCACGGTCTAGGAGAGATCGATTGGGATCTAAATCACGGCGCAAATTAAATGTATTTTAAATGAAATTTGCGTAAAATGCGCCGCAAAATTTCAAAGGTAAAGAAATTTTAAAAAATGTCGAAAGGAGAAGTGAGCGAATAATATACGACCGGCTTAAGACGGCTTGCCGAAGCGACGCGAATGCGCGGCTAGGCTAATCATTGTAATTAAAGGAACGATATGAAAAAGATAATTTTGGGAATTTTCTTGCTATTTACAAGTAGTGTAGTGGCAAATACCCTATCTGAGATCAGGCAATCGGGCACGATTAGAGTGGGCGTATTTGAGGCGCAACCGCCTTTTAGTAAATTTGAAGACGGCAAATTTCAAGGATTTGAGGTTACTCTAGCCGAGGCGCTATCAAAAGATATATTTGGCGGTAAGGCAGGCAAGGTGGAATTCGTGCCCGTAAAGGCTAGCGAGCGTTTAAAAGCGTTGGAAGAAAATAAAGTAGATATGGTGCTTGCGACCTTTACGATCACAAATGAGCGTAAGCAGCTAGTCGATTTTACGACGCCGTATTTCGCAGTAAATATCGGCGTGCTAACCCGCGCCGGCGATAGGATCAAGACTGTATCGGATCTGCACGGCAAGCCGATCATCGCAGAAACCGGAACTACGGGCGAAGCGTATTTTAGAAAAGAGGGCTTTGAAATCGTAAATTGCGCTACCGCAAACGAATGCTATAAAATGCTAAAGGATGGTAAGGGCATCGGATATGCGACAGATAATCTAATAGTTTTGGCTTATGCTGTAATCGACAGCGACACCGAGGTAAATATCAAGAATTTAGGTGTTTCGGATTTCTTAGGCATTGCAGTTTCTAAGGGCAATAAGGATCTGCTTGAGTTCTTAAATGGCGAGCTAGTCAAGCTAAGCAAGAACGGCTTTATGAAAAAGACCTATGACGAGACAATTGAGCCGTATTACAAGGGCACTGCGGAGAAAAAATATTTCTTGTTGGATGATCTTTATAGCTTATTTTAGGCGAGCATAGCAGTACGGCTCGCCTGCATTTGCTTGCAGTAAGCATAGAGCTGTGCGCTATACGCCAGGTAAAATTTAAAAGGCTTGCATAGCCTTGCTATTTTGCCCGACTTTGCGAGCTTGGGTTTGGATTGTAAAATTCTACTAACGCGCTGTTGCAAAATTTATAAAATTCCGTAGAATTTCGCAGCGGCATGCTATTTTTGCGCGGCGCTAATAGACGCATAGAATTTTATAGCGAAGCGCTAAAATTTAATTAGAGCAGGCGGAGCTTGGTCAAAGACGGTAAAATTCAAAAAGCTTCTATCATTATGCTTAGAAATTTTAGTTGCGAAATTTTATCGCTAAGCTCGCAGTTTAGGGAATAGTTTCGGTTCTGGTAAAATGAAATTTTAAGAAAATTTACATTACAATTACGAAAAATTTAAAATTCAAGGAGGAAATTATGAAAAAGTCATTTTTTCTTATTCTATTGTCGGCGATCTTTGTTTTTGCGAATTCCTTAAGCGAGATCAAGCAAAGCAAGGTTATCAGAGTGGGCGTTTATGAAAATGAGCCGCCTTTTAGTAAGTCGAGCGAGAAAGGCTTTGAGGGTTTCGAAGTCGAGCTTGCCAATGCGCTAGCCGGTAAAATTTTCGGCAACAGCGGCGGTCGTATCGAGCTTATACCGGTAACGAACGAAGTGCGTTTTCCGATGCTGCAAAATAATCAAGCTGATATGATAATCGCAGCCGCAAGTATTACTGAAGAGCGTAAAGGCAGCGTGGATTTTTCGATGCCGTATTTTACGGTAAATTTGGGAATTTTAACGAAAAAAGACTCAAATATTCACAAAATAGGCGATTTGATGGGCAAAAAGATCGGCATCATCCGCAAGACTACCGGCGAGGCGTATATCAAAAAGGACGGCGGTTATAATGTTTCTTATTGCAACGATTCGGTCGATTGCTACAGGAGATTAAAAAGCGGCGAGATCGACGGGTATTGCAACAACAACCTTTTTGTAATGGTCTATCCGATCGTAGATCCTGCAGTCGAAGTCAATATAAAAAATTTAGGCGATAATGTATTCTTAGGCGTCGCGGTGCAAAAGGGCAATGCGGAGCTGCTAGAAGCGATCAATAAAGGCTTGATCGCACTTAGCAAAGAAGGCTTTTTCAAAAAGGCCTATGAGGATACTTTCGAATCCTTCTATAAAGGCACCGTAGATAAAAAATACTTCTTGCTTGACGATCTTTACAGCTTTTTTTAATAAAAAAGGAATTTGAAATGAAAAAATCACTGTTTTTAATTCTTCTATCTTGCATCTTTGCGCTTGCGAATTCT
The DNA here is from genome assembly GCA_963522285.1 of uncultured Campylobacter sp. Classification (GTDB taxonomy): domain Bacteria; phylum Campylobacterota; class Campylobacteria; order Campylobacterales; family Campylobacteraceae; genus Campylobacter_B. Next base: position 149,747 of record CAUQWV010000001.1, on the reverse strand, counting down.
TTAAGCCAAATAAAGCAGAGTAAAGTCATTCGTATCGCCGTTTATGAAAATGAACCTCCGTTTAGTAGAGTTACGGATAACGGCTTTGAGGGCTTTGACGTAGAGCTTGCTAATGCAATTGGTAGTAAAATTTTAGGTGCAGCAGGCGGACGTATAGAGCTCATTCCGGTATCTGCTCAGGCGCGCTTTCCTTCGATTCAAAATAATCAGGCGGATATGCTTATCGCGGCTGCGAGCATTACTGAGGAGAGAAAGAAAAATTATGAGTTTTCGATGCCCTATCTTTCGGTAAATTCCGGAGTTTTAACCAAAAAAAGCGACAATATCCAAAAAATGAGCGATTTGCGAGGTAAGAAAGTAGGCGTCATCCGAGGCTCGACGGGCGAAGCGTTTATGCAAAAGGATGGCGGCTACAATTTAGTGTATTGCAAAAATTCCTCTGATTGCTATAAACGGCTAAAAAGTGGCGAAATCGATGGCGCGTGCGACGATAATCTATTTGTGATGGTCTATCCGGTCGCAGATCCTAGCGTCGAGGTTAATATCAAAAGCCTCGGCGAGAACGTATTTTTAGGCATCGCGATGCAAAAGGGCAACGCAGATCTCGCAGAAGCCGTCAATCAAGCGCTCATCTCGCTTAGCAAAGAGGGCTTTTTCAAAAAGGCGTATAACGATACTTTCGAGCCTTTCTACAAAGGCACCGTCGATAAAAAATACTTCCTTTTAGACGACATATACAGCTTCTTTTAGAATTTTAAATTTGATGCGGGTCGGGATTTGAAGCTTCGCGGCTTTAAATTCTAACCCACGCATAAGCGGTGTGTCATTAAAATTCCATCTCAAAATTTTGTCCTAAAATTTCATTTCAAATTTTATTAGTCCCACTGCCGCGCCTAAGCCAGCGTGCACACGGCGGTCGCAGTCTTCAGTATTTGCGAGCATTTACGGCGCGCAAAATTAGATCGAGCTAAGCTTTAAAATTTTACTCCGAGCCCTTGGAATTTTTTGAATCCTCCATGCGCTCCTGCTGAGCCTGCACGAACGCGCTGTATCTCGTAAAAAGATAATCCTTGATCTCAAAAATCATCAACGTAAAAATCGAAGGCAGCGTAAAAAATCTAATCGTCATAAACACTAGATCGAGCGCGCTTAGCTCATCCTCGCTTGCGCGATACCCTCCCGCACTTGCGGTTAAAATCCCATGCAGTGCCTCGTAGTTATAAAGGATGAAAATTGTCACGAAAAGCGTCGAGAGCTTCGATACGATCTTATTCATGATCTGCGCCACGTCCTCGTCGGCGATCACCGACATCGCAAACCACACGATGGTGAAAAACAGCGGAAAGACGATGTTAAAATTTAGCGAGTTATCAAGCTTCTGTGCGCCCGTCACCGCAATGATCGCAAACACCGCCGCAAAGGGGATAACAAATAGCGCGAAGGTCATCGCCGATTTTATCGCCTTAAAAAAGCTATATGTAAGCAGAGGTGCGCCCAAAGCGAGCAAAAAGAGCGTCAGCGCGTAGTTGGCTTTGGCAAAATCGTATAGGTTAAACAGCGCAAACGCCGATGCTACGGCAAGTAACGGCACGCTTAGTTTAAACAGTACCCCGTATTTGGCGTAAGCGCGCGACACGACAGCATCGAGCCTGCTAAATTTGACGTTTAAGCTTTGCGCCCTGATGAAAAACAAAATGACGAATTTTACGATTACGTTTGGGCTCATACGCACCTTTCCGTTTAAATTTATAAAATTTTATCCACGCTAGATTTGCGAAATTTTATCCGCGGAACCTATCCGTAGAATTAGGCTTTGCCGACGGCTTATGCGGTTTGCATTAAAATTTCATCGCGCTCTCGCTGCGTTGCTATCTTGCCGCCTCTCGGCTCTGTATTTTGGCTACGTGAGGCGGAACTGCGCGCTTTGGCTTGCATAGCGTCTCGCTAGCAAGCCTTTTTCGGGTCGCGACGTGCTACGGCGGCGCCCATTCGGCTCGGCGCGCGATACTTTGCTTGTGGTATCTGCACCCGCGCATGAGAACTTGGCGCCGCTAAAATTTTATCGGCTCTTAGCCCTATGCGATACGTCCTGTGCGCCGCGATAGAATTTTGCGCGACGCAAGACCTATCGGACTTGGCTTTACGCCGCATTGCGGCAAAATTTTAAGCAAAGCGCTCGCCTTGTATTGGCTTGGAATGCGGCGCGAATGATTAAATTTTAACCGCACCATCGCCGAGCCGTTTTAAAGCTCAAACGAATTTTTGAGCCGCTACGATACGTGAAATTCCAAAAATCGTGCTTTGGCGATCAAGCTCATTTGCGCTTGCTTGCGAGCCATGCAAAAAGCGGCGCACTTGCGCTCTTTGCCGCGCCCATGCAAAAGTAACGCACCCTTTGCCGCTCAAAGTCCATTTTCGTCCTCTCGCGCCGACCGCCAAGCTGGAACTCATCGCGAGCCGTCTCACATCCAATCTAAAATTTGCGTGATCTCCGTAGCGTGGAAAATTTTAAGCCCCTGCGCGTTTTGCGGCTTCATCGGGACGATCGCATTTTTAAATTTCTGCATCGCGGCCTCCTTCAGGCGCGCATCGAGGTTGAAGATCTCTCTGATCTCGCCGTTTAGGCTCACCTCGCCGATGAAGACGCTTTCTTTGCTGATCGGGCGGTTTTTGAAGCTGCTTACGATCGCCGCGACGACGGCGAGATCGCACGCCGTTTCGGTGATTTTTACGCCGCCGCTTACGTTTACGAAGACGTCGTATCCGCCAAGCCCGATCTCAAGCTTGCGATCAAGTAGCGCTAGAAGCATATCGAGGCGGTTTTTATCAAAGCCCGTGGCGCTGCGCTTGGGGTAGCCGCTCTCGCACACGAGCGCTTGGATCTCCACGACGAGCGCGCGCGTGCCCTCCATCGTGATCGTGATCGCCGAGCCGCTTACCGCCTTGCCGCGCGTGAAAAATTTGCTCGCGACGTCCTTTGCGCTTACAAGCCCGTGCGGCCCCATCTCGAAAATCCCCACCTCGCTCGTAGCCCCGAAGCGGTTTTTAAAACCGCGCAAAATTCTAAGCTGTTTGCTCGCATCGCCCTCGAAATACAGCACCACGTCCACCATATGCTCTAATATGCGCGGGCCCGCGATCGAGCCCTCTTTGGTGATGTGTCCGATGATGAAGATCGAAATCCCGCGCGCTTTGGCAAGTCGCATCAGCTCGAAGGTGATCTCGCGCACCTGCGTGATCGAGCCCGGCGCAGAGGAGGCCTTGTCGCTAAAAAGCGTCTGGATGCTATCGATGACGATAAACTTATAATCCCTGCGCTCCACCTCTTCAAGCACGGCGTTTAGATCTATCTCGGTGAGCAAAAACAGCTGCTCGCTTATCGCGCCCAGCCGCTGCGCACGCATTTTGATCTGGCTGGCGCTCTCCTCGCCGCTTACGTAAAGCACGGCGCGGCCGCCACTTGCTAAATTTGCCGCGATCTTAAGCAGCAGCGTGGATTTTCCGATGCCGGGGCTGCCGCCGATTAGCACGAGCGAGCCTTCCACTACGCCGCCTCCGAGGACTAAATTTAGCTCGCTATCCTTGGTGTCGATGCGCGAAATTTGCTCGATCTGTATCTCGCTGATCGCTTTGGCGCTTGCGGATGAGGCACGGGCAAGCTCGCCCTCGATCTCTTTTAGCGCTTTGATCTGAGCGGGCTTGAGCTCGATGAAGCTATCGAATGCGCCGCAGTCGGGGCATCTGCCGAGCCATCTGCTTTGCTGATTGCCGCAGTGTTGGCATTCAAAAATCGTAGTTTTAATTTTCGCCATTTTTATCCTCGCTCATTTTCGCTTAAATTTAGCCTCAAGCTTTGCGAAATTATACTTAAAATTTTTAAAATTTTAGCCGCCTCGTGCGCTGCTTGCGGGATTAAAAATCACGAGACGGAGGGTTTGTAGCTAAATTTGAGCTAAATTTAAATATGTTTTAAACATTTATAACTATAATACAAATTTCACTTTATTTAAAGAAGGTTTAAGATGAAGGGCAAGCTTAGTAGAAGCCAGTTTTTGACGATATCGCTTACGCTATTTGCGATGTTTTTCGGTGCGGGAAATTTTATTTTTCCGCCGGGTCTCGGTAGGGAATCCGGACAGAATTTTTATATCGCAATAATGTTTTTTTGCGCTACGGCGGTGCTTCTGCCGGTGCTCGGCGTCGCAGCCATCGCGCGCGCCAAGGGACTTCAGAGTCTAGTGCGCCGCATAGATCCCGTGTTTGCGATCGTTTTTACCGCGCTTTTATATCTTACGATCGGGCCGCTTTTTGCGATACCGCGTGCGGCAAATATGCCTTTTGATATCGCGATTAAGCCTTTTATTGCGGAAGATCGCCTTCAAATTTGGCTATTTGTTTATTCCGCGGCATATTTTGCGCTGAACTATTACATCTGTATGAACCCTTCAAAGCTCGTCGATCTGCTAGGAAAATACCTTACGCCGATACTTTTAGCGCTTATTTTGTTGCTTTTTGGCGCGGGATTTTTGTTTCCGATCGGAAGCTTCGTCGCCCCTAGCGGCGAGTACGTTGATCACGCTGCAGCAAAGGGCTTCGTAGAGGGCTATCAGACGATGGACGCGCTTGCGTCGCTAGCATTCGGTATCATCGTAATTAACGCCATTAAAGCAACCGGCGTGAGCGACGAGAAGCACCTCGTCACCTCTACCATAAAAGCGGGAATGATGTCGGGCGTCATACTGATGACGATATATTTTATGCTGGGCTATCTGGGCGCGACCTCCGCGGAGCTTTTCAAGGATACGCCCAACATCAACGGAGCGGAGCTTTTGTCGCGAGTAAGCGATCATTACTTCGGAAGAGTTGGCGTCGTGATCCTGGGTAGTGCGTTTTTCCTAGCCTGCATCACCACGACGCTGGGTCTTATAAGCTCGGCTAGCGAATACTTCGAAGAGCTTACGAAAGGCAAGATCAAATATAAAACCTGGGCGATCGCTTGGTGCGTGATCGGCTTTGGAGTCGCAAATTTCGGCCTTACGACCATCATCAAAGGCTCCATCCCCGTGCTCGTCGCCATCTATCCGATCTCTATCATGCTGATAATCCTCTCGCTGATTAATCCGTGGATCGATTCGAGCAAGTTGATTTACCGCGCCTGCGTCTATGTTTGTGTCGTCGAGGGCGTAATAAACGGACTTGATATTTTGGGGATTTCGGTGCCGCTTGTGACATCGTTTGTGAAGATGATGCCGTTTTACGACTCGATGCTCGGCTGGATAGTGCCTAGCACTTTGACCTTCGCCGTGACATATGTGCTGCATCTAATCTTTGAAAAAAGAGACGATAGCTTTTAAATTTAAGAGCTATTTTAAAATTTAGCCGGGCTCTATGGGGTTCGGCACACTTCTAAATTTTAATTCGTCGCCGAATTTAATCTCACATATTTTTTACTGGAATTTTGACATATAAAATAAGTCGCCTTCAAAAATTTAACCTAAATTTACGCTAAAATTATCAAAATAAAATTTCAAAAGTAAGGATGGCAAGATGGGCAAGCTGGACGAGGCACTAAATCTGGCGCGAGATTTCGAACGCGACGGCTTTAGTATGCCTAATTTATACGAGCGGTTTTGGCGGCTGCAAGGCGACGAGACGGCGTATTTTGCGCTAGCGGACAGCCTGCTGCGCGGGCGGAGGGACGGCCGCACGCTGCTAAAGGACGCTATGGGCTACGTGGGCGAGGAGGATTTTAAAGCTTTGATCGCTACGGCGGTTGAAATTTTACGCGAGGAGGCGGCAGAGGGGCGCGAAACGCAGCAGAGCAAAAGCGCGGCACAGATGGGGGAGGATGCGCGCTCGGACGAATGCACAGGCAAAAGCGCATGGCAACGCAGCAGAGATGAAAAAAGCGCACGCTGGAAAAACGCCGAAGAGGTCATCGCAGCGGCAAGTCTCGAGTTCGCACCTTTTTTGCATCCATATCTTGGCGAGCTTTTTAAATTGCAGCCGAACGAGAGCGCGTATTACGCGGAGTATCCGTGGCGCGGGCTTAGTTATGAGAGCTCGCAAATCTGGCGCGAGAGGCTTGCGGATTCGCATACGAGCAAAGATGATAAGCAAAAAATTTTTAGCTGCCTGCTGCAAACCCGCGATCCGCGAAATATAAAATTTGCCTGCGAGTTCGCGCTTGCGGAGGATTTTTTCGATCGCCCGTGCGATTTGCTCGAATATATAGGCTACTGGCTAGAGGCCGTGGGATTTACTTTTGAGCGGACTAAATTTGACGCAGACGGGACGGCTCAAGCGGCGGATGAAATTTTAAAAATGGATGTGGACGAATGTGCCGGCGCAAAACAAACTCAATCTAGCGAGTGCGATCTATCGCAGATGTCAAACGAGCCGGGCGGCGCTACTTCAGCGTCGCTGCAAGCGGATGAGTGCGACGTATCGCGCAAAAATTTAGATGAAGCGTGCGATGCGGCAAGTGCCGTTAAATTTAACGCTGGCGAGTTAAAATCGGTAGCGAGCCAAAATTTTAAAGCGTGCGCGGCTGAACACGACTCTAAATTTAACTCAAATGAGCCAGCCGCCGATAAATCACAAAAAGTACCGAACGATGAAATAAACTTTGGCGGCGAGAAATTCAGGCTCAAAAGATACTGCGGCCAGCGCGTGTATCACATAATCTTTCCGCGAGGCTATTTCGGCGCGCCCTATGCGCCGCATCTGGCGAAGCACCATCCGACCTGGCGGTTTGATGGCGGCGAGGCAGGCTATAAGCTAGGCGGGGTCTTGGACGAGCCGGGCGGCGATGCGCAAAATCCTCTATTTCATCTTATCACGCTTGATCCGCTGCCCCGCGACTTGCCCGTGCGCTCGCTGCCGCGCCTAATCCTCGCCGCTCATGTTAGAGAGATAAACGAAGGCGAGATAGTCTTTTACGAGCACGACGCGCAGGGTATGCCACGACGTATCGGCGAAAGGACGCAGGTCGAATACGCCTTTGACGAACCGATAAAGGAGTGCGAAGTAGTACTTGCGCCCACGGCGGCGCGCTGGGCGGCTCAGGACTGGGGGATGTCAAACAGCAGGCAAAACCTCGCGCGCATCGGCGGCGAGCCTTCGTGGATACAGGGCGCTTTGGTGCTGACGTGCCCGATATGCGGCGAAAAGATGGAGTTTTTGATGCAGCTTGACAGCGAGCTTCCAAGCTGCGAGCAAGGCGGCGAGGTGATGTTCGGCAGCGGCGGGATTTTATATGTGTTTTGGTGCGAGCGGACGCGGGTGAGCGCGTTTTTTATGCAGTGCACGTGAGTAAAATTTAAGAAGAACGCGCAAATGGACGGACGGATGATCACGGCGAAAATAAAAAGAAGGGGCAATGTTTGGTATTTTGACGATTATTTTAAGTCGCTTCGCAAGAATGAAAACGAAATAGCAAAGCCTATCAGGCAGTTCGTCTTGGATCCGAAAAGGTATCTGTTCAGTACGAAAGAAACCCTTCACGACGCCGTTTTGACTGAATTTAAATTTGGCATTTTAAAAAACGAAGATAAATTAACGATGAAATTTTTATCGCCCTACCGAGATAGAAATTTTAAATTTGTTTTCAAAAACGTCCTAGCCGTCCGCTTCAAAACGGACGATAAGAGCTTTAAAAATAACGATCTGATAGTTCATCAATTTTCGCTAAAGCCTAGAGGCGTTTGCGAGTATGATTTTATCTTTGCGAGCGGACAGAGGATAACCGTAAAATTTAAGCGGCTTGAGATCATTGAAGAATTCGTGTAGGAGCGCTGCTTTGCTGATGGCGGAGGGATTCTACATGTTTTGATGCGAGCAGATGCGGGTAAGCGCATTTTTATGCAGTGCGTGAGCTAAAATTTTGTAAAATTCTAAATGAAAATCGTAAAATTCTAAGTAAAATTTATTCTAAGATAATCAACCAAGCAAAATTTGCCGAGCATTTCGGCGCGTAAAATTTAAACTTGTTCGGCGAGAATATGTAAATTTACGTAGACACCCAGAGCTTAAGCGTAAATCCCATCCACCAGCGTCTCTACGAACTCATCCGAGTTAAATTCCGCCAAATCCTCCATCCGCTCGCCCACGCCGACGAAAAGTATCGGCAGCCGCAGCTCGCGCGCTATGGCAAAAAGTGCGCCGCCTTTTGGCGTGCCGTCGAGCTTCGTGATGATGATGCCGTCGAGCCTTACGATCTCGTTGAACGCCCTGGCTTGCGCGACGCTGTGATTGCCCTGAGTGGCGTCAAGTACGATGATCTTGCGGTGTGGTGCGCCGCTTTTTGCGCGGTCACATATTCGCACGATTTTCTCTAACTCCGCGGCTAAATTTTTCTGATTTTGCAGGCGTCCGGCGGTGTCGATCAGGACGCGATCGATGTTTTTGGCACTTGCCGAGCTTACGGTGTCAAACGCCACGGCAGCGGGATCGTGCCCCTGTGTGGTCGCTACGATCGGCAAATTTAGAATTTGCGCCCATTTTTTTAATTGTTCGACCGCGCCTGCGCGAAAGGTGTCGCATGCGCCTAAAATCACGCTCTGGCCGCTATTTTTATATAAATTTGCAAGCTTTGCGGTCGTCGTAGTTTTGCCTGCGCCGTTTACGCCGATGATGAGCTCTACGAACGGCTTCTCATCTGCGGCTTTAGCGATCTCGTAATCGAAATAGTTCTTCAAAACGCCCTTGAGATCATCTTTTGCGACTAGCTTTTTTGCGGGCAGTTTTTCTAAAATCTCTTCTACAAGCTCGTAGCTTACGTCGGCTTCAAGCAGCATCTCTTCTAGGATTTCTTTTGAAATTTTATCTTCGCTTTTCGCGCCTCGCATCGCGTCTATGGTCTTGCTAAGCCCTTTTTTAAAAAATTCGAACATCAGAAAATTTTCTCCAATTCGGTCATTAAAATTTCTTCCGGCATCAGCCCGAAATATTGCGCGCTAAACTCGCCTTTTTCGTCGTAGATCGCCATATACGGCACTTCGTTTATGTCGCCTAGCGCCTTTGTAAAAAAGTCCGTCCCTTCGCCGTAAGCGATCGCGTAATTTACTTCGTGTGCGCTTGCATAATTTTTTGCATCGTCTAAATTTGCATCACCGATCATCACGCCGATGATATCAAGCTTGCCAGAATATGCTTGTTTGGCGGCATTTAGTGCGCTTACCTGCACGGCGCAGGCGTCGCACCACGGCGTAAAAAACGCAAATAGCGTCACGGTGGAGTTATTATCGATTCGAAAACCCTGCTTTGTCTTTTGCATATTTAAAATTTTGCCGTTACTTAGCTGAAGTGTAAAAGGAGCGGTATAATCGACCTGGATTACGGCTTCGGTTTCGGACTGCGGCTGCGTGGTGTTGGTCTCGGTCGGGGCATCGCTTGATTTTTTATCCTCATCATCGCCGCAACCCGCAAGAAATAAAGCAGCCGTAAAAAGTGCTAGAAAAAAACGAAATTTCATAATAAACCTTAAAATTTAATCGCAAGATTATACAAAAACTAGCTAAAATAAGCGTTAAAATTTTATAAAAGGCTTAAGCTATGCAAAAGAATGAATTTAGAAAAATTTGCAAATCGCGCTTAAAATCTCACGCCGCACGCGCGGCCAGATGCGAGCATTACGTGCTTTTAAGGCGTATAGAGCGGCTGATAAAATTTTTAAAAGCGCGTAAAATTTTGATATTTTTGCCGATGAGCTACGAGCCGAACGTTTTGATTTTAAGAAAAAAGCTATCAAAAAGCTGTGAATTTTACGTTCCGTTTATGGTGGATATTAGCTTAAAAATGGTAAGATTGCGCCAACCTTTTAAAATTTCGCGCTTTGGGCTACGGCAGACGCTTCCGCAAAACGGGTATTTTAAAAAGGTCGATCTAGCCGTGGTTCCAGCTATCGGAGTGGATGGCGCAATGGCTAGAATAGGACATGGGAAAGGATTTTACGATATGTTTTTTTCAGGTCTGAAGCTTAAGCCCGCAATCGCGTTCGTGAGTATAAAAGACTGCTTTTGCAGCGAAATTTTATCGTTTGATCACGACGTAAAGGGCGATTTTTACATAACTCCGAGTCAAAATTACCTAAAAAGAGGAAAGTATGATAGAGATTTTAATCGCCTTGTGCGCTCTTGCGGTGGGCGCTGGCATAGGATACTTAGTAGCTAGAAAAATCAATAACGCCAATTACGATTTTTTCGTAGAACAAGCCAAAGCTAAAGCCAAAGCTATAGAATTTGAAGCCGAGGGCATCTTGCGAAATTCTAAAATTTCGGTACAGGAAGCTGAGTTTGAAGCTAAGAAAAAATACGAAGATAAAGCAAGCAAACTGCAGAAAGAATTTAATGTTAAATTTGACGAGCTCGGTAAAAAGGAGCACGCGCTTCTAACCGAGCAAGAAATTTTAAAAGATAGTAAAAAAGAGCTCGAAAGCGCCAAAAAAGAGGCGAAATTCCTCTACGAAGAGGGTTCAAATTTAAAGAAAAGCTATGAAGAGAAGCTAGCCGAAGCGCTTAAGGTACTTGAGCGCGTGGCGGGCTTTACGCAGGATGAGGCGCGCGCGCAGGTGCTTAAAAAGGTCGAGGAGCAAAGCCGCACCGACATCGCTCACATCGTGCGAAAATATGAAGAGGAAGCCAAAAAAGAGGCGCGAAAAAAGGCGAATTATATTTTGGCGCAGGCTACGTCGCGCTTCGCGGGCGAGTTTGCGGCAGAGCGGCTTATCAACGTCGTAAATATCAAAAATGACGAGCTTAAAGGCCGCATTATCGGTAAAGAGGGGCGTAACATAAAGGCGCTTGAGATGACTTTGGGCGTGGACGTCATCATCGACGATACCCCGAATGCGATCATCGTAAGCTCGCACAATCTCTACCGCCGCGCCATCGCCGTTCGCGTCATCGAAACTCTTATCGAGGACGGCAGAATTCAGCCTGCGCGCATTGAGGACATCTACAAAAAAGTAAGCGACGAATTTGAAGCTAGCATCGCCGAAGAGGGCGAAAATATCGTAATGGATCTAGGCCTTAGTAAAATTCATCCAGAAATTTTAAAACTCATCGGCAAGCTTAAATTTCGCGCTAGCTACGGACAGAACGCCCTTGCGCACAGCCTTGAGGTCGCGCATCTTGCAGGCATCATCGCCGCAGAAACGGGCGGGGATCAAAAGCTGGCCAAGCGAGCGGGCCTGCTTCACGATATCGGCAAGGCTCTAACTCACGAATACGAGGGTTCGCACGTGGATCTGGGCGCCGAGGTTTGCCGCCGCTACAAAGAGCATCCGGTGGTGATAAATGCGATCTACGCCCACCATGGCCACGAGGAGGCGACCAGCGTAGAAAGCGCCGCCGTCTGTGCCGCAGACGCGCTAAGTGCCGCGCGCCCGGGCGCTAGACGAGAGGTGCTAGAGAGCTATCTAAAGCGCGTTAGCGACATCGAAGCGATTGCGATGAGTAAAACGGGCGTCAAACAAGCCTATGCGATCAACGCAGGCCGCGAGATCCGCGTCATAGCAAACGCTAAGCTTATGAACGACGACGAGGCGGTTTTGGTCGCTAAAGAGATCGCTTCAGAGATCCAAGATAAGGTCCAATTCCCGGGCGAGATCAAGGTTAACGTCATACGCGAGCTTCGCGCGGTCGAGATAGCCAAATAAGGAGTGTGAAATGAAAAAATTTATAATCGTTTTATTTTTGCTTTTTAGCGCAGCATTTGCCGAGGATGAGCTCATCATTGATAGCGCGAGCGCTTATTCGTCGGTAATGCGCACGAACGCGCAGTATAAATACCTAGCGCAGCAAGCCCGCGCGATAGTGATATTTCCGAGCGTCAAGAAGCTAGGCTTCATCATAGGCGGAATGTATGGCGAGGGGATCATTATCTATAATAACGACGGCGCGCGCAGCGTAAGCGGCGCAGAGATCAGCAGCGCCAGCGTAGGACTTCAGATCGGCTATGAGGATAATTATCTGGTTATTTTCGTAATGCATGACGATGTAATCCAAAAAATGCGAAATTCCCAAATCACGCTCTCGGGCGATGCGACGGCGGTTGCGGGTAACTACAGCGCCGATTCCGGCTCTTTAGACGTGCTAAATCAAGATATGTATGTCTTTACGAATAAAGGCGGGCTATTTGCGGGAGTGAGCCTGGGCGGTTCGGTGCTAGAGACCAAAAATGACCGCGCTTTTGATCCAAATACCGAGGGCTATGCGCTTTTGATGCGAGTAATTGGCGCAGATGAGTAAAATTTAGCTAGAAATGCTAAGGCGCATAGATTAGCGAAAAATTCCTGCTTTATGAGTGTTTTATTAGCGGCTTGGAATTTTGCTCGCGTAATTTCTGCAGAATAATAGACCTGGGTGCGTAATTTTATTGCAATTCGCGGGGTGGGAGGTATTTGAAGGTATCGCGTAAATCCTGCGTAATTCACAAGTTACTTTGAATTCTAAAGAAGTCGAAATTTTGTCATTAAATTTAGAGTCGCAAAATTTTACCGCTAAATTTTGCGGTGATTTTACTTGATGTCTAGAAATTTTATTTTAAAATTTCGCTTAATATTTTGCGGCGAAATTTTATATTTCGCGACAGCCGTGCGGAATTTTAAATTTAATGTCGCAGCAAAATCAAGTAGCGTTATGGGACGTTGTAGTGAAGTTTTCGCACCGAATTTTAAAGCTGTTTTAGTCAAATTTTTAGAATTTTATACGATCTAATGAAAGGATTCGATGGAATCGATGTTTGCAAACCTCCATACGTGGGGGTATCTGATACTGTTTTTGTATTCGCTGGGCGGCGGATTTTTGGCGCTTGCAGCAGCGGGCGTGCTAAGCTCGGCCGGCGAGCTCAATATCGTCTTATGCATTGTAATCGCCTGCATATCGAACTTCATAGGCGATTCGGGGCTATTTTTAGTAAGCCGCTACAATAAAAAAGAGATCATGCCATATCTGCGCAAACAGCGCCGCAACCTCGCTCTGGCGCAGATTTTATTTCGTAAATACGGCGACCGTATAATTTTAATCAAAAAATTTATCTACGGCCTCAAAACCCTCGTGCCGATCGCGATTGGTATCACAAAATATTCATTTTTAAAATTTAGCGTCATCAATGCTGTAAGCTCGCTCATCTGGGCGCTTGTGGTGGGGCTGCTGAGCTACTACGCGGGCGATTTCGTGCGCGAGCTCTATGTACACATTAAGGGCGCACCGTGGGTCGCTCCGCTGGCTCTAGGCGCGATAGTAGCATTGATCGTGCTCTATTTTCGCTTTGCCACGCGTAAAAAAGGCTAGCGGTGGCAAAAAAGCTGATCCCGATCGCAATTTTCGTAGCACTTCTTTTGGCGCTAAATTTCATCTCCAATTCGCGCAACCCCGCGGCTAAAGATGAACGGGTTTTTACCTCCAAAACCCTGGATGCCGCTTCTCGTAAAAGCGGCGCGCAAGATATCAAAAACGGCAACGATCGTAAAATTTCAAGCTCACAAAATCCTGCAAGTGGCGCCGGCGCAAAAGATGAGAGCGGCAAAAAGGGCGCATATAGCACGAATATAGACGGTGCAAGAAGCGCAGACAGCGGGGCAGGGCGCGGAGCAGGCATGGGAGATTTGAAATCTCATCTGCGAGAAAACGAGCGCGCCGCGACAAATCCTAAAGATGAGGCGGACGCTCACAGGTGGCGCAGCGCAGATTACGAAGCTTCAAACTCGCAAAATCCCGTCGCAAATTCTAAAAATCAGCTCGCGGACGAGCCCTGCATAAGCAGGGAGTGCGTGAGCGCTCATATCCGCCATACGGGCTCTTTGCCGCAAAATTTCATCACGAAAAAGCAGGCCGGCGAGCTTGGCTGGCAGGGCGGTGATCTGTGGCGATACGCGCGCGGCAAGAGCATCGGCGGCGATCGTTTCGGCAATTTCGAGCGCAGGCTGCCTGATAAAAAGGGGCGGATTTGGCGCGAGTGCGACATCGAGTATCGCGGCGGCCCGCGCGGCGCTAAGCGGCTGATATTTTCAAACGACGGGCTGATCTTCTACACCGCCGATCATTACGAAAGCTTCGAGCGCGTGCAATGAGTTTAAATTTTAAAACGCGCAGCGCCGCAAAGATCATCATCGACGGCATAAAGATTAGGCGCAAAGATCAAATTTTCGCGCTGTTTGCCGCAGCGCTAAATTTCAAGCCCGAATACGTCGCAAATTTAGATGCGCTCTACGACGCGCTTGGCGAGCGGGGCGGGCAGGTTTTCGTGATCATCAAAAGGGGCGGAATTTTAAAGCTAAGGTTGGGTAAATTTTATGATATTTTCCTCGAAGTTTTGCGCAGCGGCGAGGCGAAAATTTTAATCTTATGAGCTTGCGAGGCAGCCATTCCGCTTTAAAGCTAAATTTTGCCGAGGCAAAGGTAGGTTTGTTTCGGCGCAGTTTCGAGCGTGCCGTTAAAATTTACTGAATTTTAGAGCTTATTAAAAGAGGCGATTTTGGAAATTTCACTCACAAAACTCACGCGGTCAAATTTAAACTCAAGCCCATACCGCCAATCTTTGCGGCGCAGGTTTGTAAAGTCGGTAAATTTAACCGCGTTCGCTTCAAATTTAATCTTAAGCGCGAGATACCAGCAGTCCCAGATCCCACACGGACAGCCTAGTAGCACGGCGTTTTGCTCGCTGCTAGCTGCAAGCTGTCCGTTAGGCAAGAGCGCGTCCAAGAATAGCTTTTCAAAATCAATTAGACTCAAGTAGGCGTAGCCTCCTGCGATGCTAGCTTGTCCGTTCTTTGCCGCAAAGCTTTGCTCACGCTGCCTAATCAGTTCAAGCAGAGGTTCGCCGTTTATCGTAACGACGACTTCGGTAAAGCTTTCGCTCTCAATTTCGTAATCGTTTAGGTAAAATTTAATGCTATCCATGCGGCAATCTCGCTAAATGATCTGTTTTGCGCCGTATTTGTACCGGCCTGCTAAAATTTCGTCGCAGTTTAGCAAAATCCTAGTAAAATTCGGTTGAAATCCAAAATCGTCGCCAAAGCGCAAATCAAATGAAAATTTTGTAAAATTTAGGATGCTGGGCTTGCGGAGCTCATTTTTTAACGCACGCGAGCTCAAATTTACAAAAAAAGCTCAATTTGCATAGATGAAAGAAGCGAAAATAAAAGGTTAAATTTCATCACAGATCAAAGAGATCGAAACAAGGGTTAAATTTTGCTATGGATAAAGAAGTCGAAATTTAGAAATGAGGGGTTAAATTTAATTCGTTTTTTAGGGCGTTTAAATTTAACCCCGCCGCGGCTACATCATTTCGCCGCTTTTGTGCTCGTGCTCGGTGTAGGTTACCGGAATATCCTTCTTGCCTTTTCCCGGTGTATACACTCCCTCTCCACGTTTGAAAAGAAGCTCGATACCTTCGTCGTTCGTAAGCATTATGCCGCTTGCGGAAGCCGCGCGTTTAAGATTATGCTTTTTGCCTTTTTCGTCGGTTAACACGCCCGTTGCAAACATATCGTTCGAGCTAAGGCTGATGCGCTTATCTCCGGTGTCTCCTAGCAGAAATACGATCGTGTGCGCTACAGACTCTTGCTTTTGCTGCGGAGCCGTATCGGCCTTAGGTTGGTTGCATCCGCTTAAAAGCGCGATTGCCGCTAATGACGAGAATACAATTCGTCTCATTTTTTCTCCTTTAAAAAAAGTTCGCGAATTATATAGCCAAAAAGTAAATCCTAGATTTCGCGACTTTTTATTTAATCAAAGATTAACCCAAATTTAGTAAAATTCCAGCTGAAAACATCCCAAATAAGGAGAACCTTATGGCAGTAAAAATCGCAATCAACGGCTTTGGAAGGATCGGTAGGTGCGCGGCTAGAATTGCGCTAAGCAGGGACGATGTAGAGCTTGTGGCGATCAACGATACCGCTAAACGCGAGCTTACGAGATACCTGCTTCAATACGACACCGTTCACGGCGAGTTTCGTAAAAAAGTAGAAATTCTAAGCGATGAATGCATAGCCGTAGACGGCAAAAAAATCCGCGTCTATTCCACCAGAGAGCCTGCGGAGCTTGATTTTGCGGGCGATGGTGCAGAAGCTGTGCTGGAATGTACGGGTGCGTTTTTAACGAGCGAAAAATGTAAGCCGTTCATAGACAACGGTATCGGCGTAGTCGTAATGAGCGCGCCTGCCAAGGATGATACGCCTACTTTTGTAATCGGCGTTAATGAGGGCGCTTATGCAGGACAACGCGTCATCTCAAACGCTAGCTGCACCACTAACGGCCTGGCTCCGATTGCAAAAATTCTAGACGATGAGCTTGGTATCGAAAAGGGTCTTATGACGACAATTCATGCCTATACGCACGGACAGAGCCTAGTCGATGTAAAAGCTAAGGACTTCCGCCGTTCACGCGCCGCTGCTCTTAATATCGCTCCGACTACGACGGGCGCGGCAAAAGCGATTAGTAAGGTACTTCCGCAGCTAAGCGGTAAGATGCACGGGCAATCTGTGCGCGTGCCGGTGGCTAACGTATCGATGGTTGATCTAACGGTGCTAACGCGCAAGCAGACGAGCGCCGAGGAGCTAAATGAAATTTTCCGTCGCTATGCCGCTAAAGAGATGAAAGGAATTTTGCTCGTAGACGACGATAGCCGTGTCAGCAGCGATTTTTGTACTTCAGAATACTCCAGCATCGTAGCTAGCGACTGCACTCAGGTAATTGACGGCAATCTGATAAAAGTGATGAGCTGGTATGACAACGAGTGGGGATATAGCGAGCGCCTCATCGATTTAGCCCTATATGCGGCAAAAAGAAGGAAATAAGATGGGCGAAATTCTTTCGATTAAAGATTTGAAATTTAAAGACGGCGCGCGCGTTTTTATCAGGTGCGATTTTAACGTGCCGATGGATGAGTTTTGCAATATTACGGACGATCGTCGCATTCGTTCGTCTATCCCTACGATTAAATATTGCTTAGACGAGGGCTGCGCGGTAATTTTAGCCAGTCATTTAGGGCGCCCGAAAAACGGATACGAAGAAAGACTTAGCCTAAAGCCTGTGGTAAAGAGGCTATCTAGGCTTTTGGAGCGCGAGATAAAATTTGTCTCCGATGTCGCAGGCGAGGAGGCAGGAGCTGCGGTAAATTCGCTTAAAAAGGGCGAAGTGCTGCTGCTGGATAATCTGCGTTTCGAAAAGGGCGAGAGCAAAAACGACGAAGCACTAGCTAAGAGGCTTGCGAGCTACGCGGAATTTTATATCAACGATGCTTTTGGCGTATGCCACCGCGCGCATGCTTCGGTGGAGGCGATTACGAAATTCTACGATGAGGCGCATAAGGCGGCGGGATTTTTGCTGCTAAAAGAGATAAAATTTGCTAAAGACCTTATTAAAGATCCTGCGCGTCCTTTTGTAGCCGTAACGGGCGGCAGCAAAGTAAGCGGCAAGCTTCAGGCGCTTAAAAATTTACTTCCTAAAGTCGATAAGCTCATCATCGGAGGCGGCATGGCGTTTACGTTTTTAAAAGCCGTCGGATATGACATCGGCAAATCTTTGCTCGAAGAGGATCTAATCGAGGAAGCAAAAAATATTCTCCGCAATGCTCGCGAGCTTGGGGTTAAAATTTATATCCCCGTCGATGCCGTCGCAGCTCCGCAATGCTCGCAAGATGCCGTTACAAAAAAGGTTACCGTCCAAGAAATTCCAAGCGATTGGATGGGGCTAGATATCGGGCCTGCGACCGTAGCGCTTTTTAAAGAAGCCTTAGACGATGCACAAACGATCTGGTGGAACGGACCGATGGGAGTTTTTGAGATCGACAAATTCGCTCGTGGCAGCCTGCATATATCGCACGCGATCGCAGATAGCGACGCCACGACCGTAGTGGGCGGCGGCGATACCGCAGATGTCGTCGAACGCGCTGGTAACGCTGATGATATGACTTTTATTTCCACTGGAGGCGGCGCGAGCTTAGAACTCATCGAGGGCAAGGAGCTGCCGGGCGTGCGAGTGCTCACCGCTAAAACGGAGCTGCGATGATACTAGCAGCGAATCTTAAATGCAACCATACTCGCGCTAGCTTTGAGCGGTATGCTAAAGCTTTAGATGAAGGCTTAGCGGGCGGAATTTCGCGCGAGAATGAAATTCTAGTTTTTCCTCCTGCTAGCGCATTTTGCGCGAAGGTAAAAAATTTTACCCAAGGCGCGCAAAATTTCTATCCTGCCGTGCACGGCAGCTTTACAGGCGAGATCGGCGGCGATATGCTGGCGGAATTCGACATCAAAACCGTTCTTATCGGACATAGCGAGCGGCGCGCTATTTTGGGCGAGAGCGCGGAGCTGATAAAAGAAAAATTCGGTTTTGCCGCAGCACGTGGCTGGCGCATCGTCTTTTGCGTCGGCGAGGATGAGGCGGCATTCGCGCAAGATCGCAGCGAGGATTTTGTAGCGGCACAGCTTGAGGGTATCGATCTGAAATACCGAAATTTAATACTAGCCTACGAGCCTGTTTGGGCGATCGGCACGGGCAGAAGCGCGCAGTGCGAGCAGATCGAAAGAATGCTAAATTTCTTGCGCGCTAAAAGCCCCGCGCCGCTACTTTACGGCGGCAGCGTAAATGCGGAAAATATCGCAAAAATTTGCGCGATAAGAGGTTGCGACGGGGTGCTAGTGGGCACAGCAAGCTGGGACGCCTCTAGCTTTTTGGAGCTTATACGCGTTGTCTCGTGAGCGTCTTTTAATGAGTTTGAAATTTTAAGTCCGCGACAGGCTATGCGCCTAGTCTTGACTTAAAATTTCTGCACAACATTAAAATCCATCTCGCGATACTGCCGCTATCGAATTGCGTTTAAAATTTGGCGTTTCGCGAGATTTCGCGAATTTTAATTTGTAAAATTTTAAGTCAAATTGCGAAGGATTTTGAGATGATTTTTTGGGGCTTTGCAGTTAAAATTTTGCGTAGGCTAGACAGATAGTCTGCCGAGCAAAATTTTAACAAAATCGCCAAAAAAAGCTCAAAAGCCAAGCAAAAATAGAAAGGAGAAATAATGATTTTAAAAGGCAAAAAAGGCCTCATCGTCGGCGTCGCTAACGCCAAATCTATCGCTTACGGCATTGCCGAAGCTTGTCATACCCAGGGTGCGCAGATGGCGTTTACCTACCTAAACGACGCGCTGAAAAAACGCGTAGAGCCGATCGCGGAGGAGTTTGGGAGCAAATTCGTCTATGAGCTTGACGTAAACAATCCTGCCCACTTGGACGGTCTTGCGGATCGCATCAAAGCAGACTTTGGCGAAATAGATTTCGTCGTGCACGCGGTAGCCTATGCGCCAAAAGAAGCGCTTGAAGGCGAGTTTGTAAACACGAGCAAAGAAGCCTTTGATATTGCGATGGGCACGAGCGTGTATTCGCTACTAAGCCTCACGCGCGCGGTGCTGCCAGTGCTAAAAGAGGGCGGCTCGGTGCTTACGCTAACCTACCTCGGAGGGCCGAAATTCGTGCCTCACTACAACGTCATGGGCGTCGCAAAAGCGGCCCTTGAAAGCTCCGTGCGCTATCTCGCTCACGATCTTGGCGCGCGCGGCATCCGCGTAAACGCTATCAGCGCAGGCCCGATCAAAACGCTTGCCGCAAGCGGAATAGGCGATTTTAGGATGATTTTACGCTACAACGAGATCAACGCGCCGCTCAAACGCAACGTCACGACGCAAGACGTCGGCAAAAGCGCGATGTATCTGCTTAGCGACCTTGCTAGCGGCGTGACGGGCGAGGTGCACTACGTCGACTGCGGCTACAACGTCATGGGCATGGGCGACGTGGCTACCGACGCCGAGGGTAAGACGATCCTTGCGTGGGACGCGGCCAAGGCCGAGTAAACGACGTGCAAAAGGGAAAATTTGACGCGCACGGTATATTACGAGGCTAGGCACAAAGCCATAGCAGATGGCGGCATAGAGGGCATCGCCGCCGTTTTGCGAGGTGATGACGAGGCCGAAAAGGCCTCGCTTTTGTTGTGTTTAGATTATTACCTTGATCCCTACTACGGCTGCACGCTGGCGCATGAGAGCGAAATTTTCGTCCTTTTGCAGGAGCTGCTTTTAACCGAGCGTTCGCAAGCCATCAGAGACGATATTTTGCAGCTTCTGGGCGATTACTGCGGCGATTTTAGCATGCTGCGAAGCAGGATTTGCAAGGCGTCCGGCGAGCTTTTGCCGGGTATCAAGCGCTTGATCGAAAGATAAATTTAACGACCGGCACGCTTTTGCGCGCGGTAATTGCATCGCGGCGAGCAGTAGCGAAATTTGCCGCGCCTCCGCGCGCCCCTTTTTGTTGCGAAAATGCGGCAGCGTAAAATTTTAAGATTGAAAGCGGCGATGAGAACCTCAGATGAGCGAGGAGATCGATTAGGCGCGTACATAAAAACGGCATGAAGATAGAGGATTGTTTCAGAGCCGTTTTTGAAAAAAGCGGTAAAAGCCGCCAGGAAGGAGCTTGATGAAAAAGGATTATATCTGCGTATTCGACTGCGAGACGATCCCCGACGTAGCGGCGCTGGTGCGGGTGCTGGATGAGGACGCGATCGCGGACTGCTTTGAGCCTTTCGATAAAAAAAGCTTCGCAAAGCTTCTTGACGCGCGGGCATCGCAAAAGATCGGCGGCGAGAAACAGAGCGCGTCTTTAAATTTTGCTGTAAATTCGGTGGAGCAGAATTCTAAAATAGAAAATTCCGAGCAAAATTCCGCGCCGCAAAGCTTTACGCAGCAAGACGCTGTGCTTCAAAGCTTCGCGAGTGAAAATCCTGTTGAAAATCCAACGCAGGGAAATTTTACGAGCGAAAATTCCATGTCGCAAAATATGGCGCCCAAAAATTCCGCGTCGCTAAATTTAACCTACGACGATACTGCGCCTCAAAGCTCCGCGGCACAGAGCGCCGCGGTAGAAAATTCTGCGCTCCGAAGCCCTGCGCCTCAGAATTTTGTAGCGGAAAGCTCTACGTCTCAAAGCTCCGCATCCCAAAGTCAAAATAGCGAAAATCTCGCTTCAGGTTCCGCGCAAGATCTCGCGTTAAACGCGCTAAATTTTAAAATTTACGGCGAGCAGCCGATCTTTAACGCGGATAAAAGCAAAATTTTAAACCACAAATTGCTCTCGCTTAGGGCGATGGAGATTTTCAAAGAAAAAACCGGTAGCGAATTCCTGCCCGTCTGCTTCCACCGCGTCGTTAGCATTAGCGCCGTGATGGCGGACGGATTCGGCAGGTTTTTGCGCGTCTCGACGCTTGATGGCGATAACGAGCGCGATAAAATCGCAAAATTCCTAGCCTTCATCGAGGATTTTAATCCGCGCCTCGTGAGCTTCAACGGGCGCGGGTTCGATCTGCCGATGATTATGGCGCGCGCGATGTGCTACGATCTAAGCGCTGCGGCGTATTTTGAGACGAACGATCGCGATAACAACAAGAGCAAATGGGAGAACTACCGCAGCCGCTACGACGGGCGGTTCCATCTGGATCTGCTTGATCACATCAGCGATTTTGGCGCCGTGCGCGGGCTCAAGCTCGATCATATCTGCGCTAGCGTGGGCCTTCCCGGCAAATACGACGTGCACGGAGATCAGGTCCTGCAGCTGTATTACGGCGGCGAGCAGGCCAAGATCGACGAGTACTGCAGATCCGACGTGCTCAATACCTACTGGCTATTTTTAAAATACGAGCTTTTGCGCGGCAAGGTCACCAAGGACGACTATCTGAATTACATCGCGGTGATGGGCGAATTTTTGCAAAAAGAGTGCGCGGGCATGAGCTATACGCCAGTTTTTTGCGACTTTATAGAAAGGGAGCTAGCGGTATATGCGAAGTGAAATTTTTAAAATTTTAAAAGGCGCGATTTTGGGTGCGCTGTTTTTGCTCTGCGGCGCGGTTGCAGATGAGGCTAAATTTAAACCGATGCTGCTTAAAGAATATGTCCCCGGCATGAATATCACCGGCTGGGTGATTAGCGAGAAGTTAGACGGCGTGCGCGCGATCTGGGACGGGCGTAATCTGCGCTCCAGACGTGGTAAGATCATAAACGCTCCCGAGGGCTGGAGCGCGGGCTTTCCGCCTTTTTTCGTCGACGGCGAGCTATACACGGCGCGCGGAGAGTTTGAGCAGCTCGTTTCGATCGTCTCTTCTAGCGTGCCGGATGAGCGGTGGAGCAGGGTGAAATTTTATGCGTTTGACCTGCCTAAGGAGCAGAAAAACCTAAGCGCGAAGATGGAAATTTTAAGAAATTTTATTGCCTCAAGCGGTGCGCAAAATTTACTCATCGTGCAGCAAACCCCGGTAAGCACGCACGCCGACGTGCAGGCGTATTTCGATCGCGTCATCGCAGCAGGCGGCGAGGGGGTCGTGCTGCGCGATCCAAACGCGCTTTATGAAAGCGGCCGCAGCGATAAAATTTTAAAATACAAAAAGACGCACGATAGCGAGTGCAAGGTCGTAAAAATCAACCCGGGCTACGGCAAAAACGAAGGCAAGATGGGCTCTTTAAGCTGCGTGGATCTACGTAGCGGAGTGAAATTTAAAGTAGGCACGGGCTTTAGCGACGAGATGCGGGCAAATCCGCCTAAAGTAGGCACGATCATCACCTATCAATACCAAAACCTAACCCGCGAGAAAAAGCCGCGCTTCCCCGTATTTTTGCGCGTGCGACCAGCGATTTAATCTAAGGGGCTATAATCCTGTATTTTGATAAATTTGATCCGAAGGAGAATAGATGAAAATTTTAATTACAGGCGGCGCGGGATACATCGGTAGCCACGTCGCAAAGGCGCTTTTAGAAGCGAACCGCCACGACGTCGTCATACTGGATAATCTTTGCAAAGGCTCGATGCGAGCGATCGAGGCGCTTCGCAAAATAGGCGAGTTTGAGTTCGTACAGGAAAGCCTAGAAAATACCCCCGCAATCGAGAAGCTTTTTAAGCGCGAGAAATTTGATGCGATCATTCACTTCGCGGCGTTTATCGAGGTTTTTGAAAGCACGCAAAATCCGCTAAAATACTATCTAAACAACACCGCCAATGCGATGAATTTGATCGCGCTTGCGAACAAATACGGCGTGAAAGACTTTATCTTTAGCTCCACTGCGGCGACCTACGGCGAGCCGGACATCCCGCAAGTAAGCGAGGAAACTCCGCAAAATCCGATCAATCCGTACGGCAGAAGCAAGCTGATGGTCGAGTGGGTGCTAAAAGACGCAGCCGCGGCAAATCCGAATTTTAAATATGGAATTTTGCGCTACTTCAACGTTGCAGGAGCCGCTAGCGACGGCACGATCGGGCAGAACTATCCGAACGCGACGCATCTAATTAAGGTAGCTACTCAAACGATCGTCGGCAAGCGCGATAAGATGAGCATTTTCGGCGATGATTACGACACCAAGGACGGCACCTGCATACGCGACTACATCCACGTAGAGGATCTAGCAAGCGCGCATCTGGCGGTACTTGATTATCTGCAGACTAACGACAGCGCGGTCTTTAACGTAGGCTACGGCACGGGCTTTAGCGTAAAAGAGGTCGTCAATGAAGCTAAAAAAGTAAGTGGCGTGGATTTTAAAGTGCAGATCGCTCCACGCAGAGCCGGCGATCCTGCCTGCCTCATCTCAAACGCGGATAAAATTCGCACCAAAACCTCTTGGCATCCCGAGCACGAGAGCTTGGATGAAATCATCCTAAGTGCGCTTAATTGGGAAAAGAAGCTCTAGGTTCTAGCGTGAAAGTGCGATTTGAAATTTTAAAATTTTACTCCGCCGCGTTTAATAGCGGCGAGCAAAAGGAAGCCTTGTTTGCTTAAAATTCTGAACGCCCCCGAAGCCGCGCAGCGTAAGCTCGGCGTCGTGCTATCGTATGTGAATATCTTTGTTTCTACGATACTTACTTTGGTTTATACGCCGTTTTTCCTGCGGGCGCTGGGGCAGAGCGAGTTTGGGCTATATTCTTTGGCTAGTAGCGTTATCGGCTATTTGGCGATTTTGGATTTAGGTTTTGGTAACGCCGTGACGGTCTATACCGCCAAATACGCCTCAAGCGGCGAAGTGGAGCGCACGCATAAGCTGCACGGAACGATTTTTAGCGTGTATTTAGCAATGAGCGCGGTGATCGTGATTGCAGGAGCTGCGCTGCTAGCCAATCTGCACGCGATTTTTGGCGCTAAGCTAAGCGCTAGCGAGATGGGTGAAATTCGCATTATGCTAATGCTGCTAACTGCAAATTTAGCGATTAGCTTTCCTTTTAGCATCTATTCGTCGATCCTTACGGCGCATGAGAATTTCGTATTTATCAAGCTAATTGGGATCTTTCGCACGATCGCTCTGCCGCTAGCTGCGGTACCTGCGCTACTTTTGGGATATAAGGCTATCGCGATCGTAATCATCGCTACGGCGGTAAATTTAATCTGCGTCGCGGCGGACTTCATCTACTGCAAGCGCAAAGTCTCGCCCGTGATAAGCGTGCGAAATTTCGACGCCCCCACGCTTAAGCAAATTTTTGGCTACTCGTTTTTTATATTTTTAGGCATCGTAGTTGATCAAGTAAACTGGAACGTCGATAATTTTATCTTAGGCGCGGTCGCAGGCGCTACGGCGGTCTCCACGTATGCCGTAGCAAGCACGATAAATGCCACTTTCGTCACGCTTTCGCTCACCATTAGCGGCGTGATGCTTCCTAAAATCGCCAAAATGGTCTCTGCAAACTCCACCGATTCTGAGCTTAGCGCGGAATTTATCAAAATAGGCAGGCTGCAATTTTACGTGATATTTTTTATCGCGTCGCTTTTGGTGATTTTTGGACGGGAGTTTATCGTGCTCTGGGCTGGCGCAAATTATGAAATTTCATACGCAATCGCGCTTATTTTGGTGCTTCCAGTAAGCGTGCCGTTGATTCAAAATTTAGGCCTAGCCGTGCTTCAGGCAAAAAACAAAGTCAAATTTCGCTCAATCGCTGCGTTTTGCGTCACGCTAGTAAACATCGCTATTTCTATCCCGCTAGCTAAAGCTTACGGTGGCGTGGGTGCTGCGTGCGGCACGGCTTTCGCGATCACCTTGCTAAATATCTGCGTAATGAACATCTACTATGCTCGTGTAATCGGACTTGACATCGCTAAATTTTGGCGAAATATCGGCGCGATGGTAGTAAAATTCGCTCCCGCAATAGCAGTAAGCCTAGCGATAAATTACGCACTAGACTTGCACGGAGTGAGCTTTTTGCTAATTTGCGGCGGGCTTTATTCGGCTATGTTTGTGCTAAGCGCGTATTTTTGGGCGATGAATGATTATGAGCGCGCGATTTTTGGCGGCATTGCGGCTAAGATAAGGAGGCGGGCTTGAGCTTCAATGTAATTAGCGAAGTGGTTACGAAAGACCGCTGTATCGGCTGCGGCGTCTGCGCGAGCAGCTGCCCTTTTAGCGTGCTAAAAATGCGGCTTGGAGGCAATGGATTTTACGCGCCCGAGGAGGGCGAAGGATGTCGCGACAAATGTGATATTTGTCTAAAAGTCTGCCCGTTTTACGAAAAAGACACGCTTGAAAACGAGCTAAATTCTAAATCATACTCAGAGTTGGAAAGCTTTAGCCCTGATTTTGGCAGGTTTTTAGCCACTTATAAATTCTACAAAAAAGATGAAGCGCAGCGCCTAAGCAGTGCAAGCGGCGGCGCGGGAGATTATATTTTTCGCGAGCTTTTTGCGCGCGGGCTCATTGATTACGCGATTTGCGCCGTGCCTGCGGACGAGGGGGATTTTATAGCCCAAAATCACAAGCGGGATTTTTCTGCCTGCAATAATTTAGCGCAGCCACAGAATTTGCAAAATTCCGCAACCAAAAATTCTGAGCAGAATTCCGCAATTCCGAATTTAACGCAGAATTTGGCGGACGATGATTCTATAAATTTCACGAGTGCGCAAAATTCCTTTTGCGGAAATTTGACGCAGAATTCCGTGCAGAATTTTACAAATGAAAATTCCACACAGAATTCTAAAGCTTCTTGTAAAAATTCTGTATCAACGCAGAATTTTGCTTGCGAGAATTCCAAAAACACGCGAAATTATGCAGGCGAAAATTCCGTGCCGCTATTTAAATTTAGCGTGATAAAAAATGCCGATGAGCTTACTCGTGCGCGCTCGTCCGCTTACTATCCGCTCACGCTTGAAGCAGTGCTAAAGGAGATGTCGCGCCGTGAGGGTAGATACGCGATTAGCGCGCTGCCGTGTTTTGCCAAGGCCTTAAGGCTTGCTGCGAGTAAAAATCCGCGCCTTAAATCCCGCATAAGCTTTATTATTGGGCTGGTTTGCGGACAGGGCAAGGGTGCTGGTTTTACGCATAAGCTGGCAGATCTTGCGTTTAAAGAGCGTAAGCAGCTCGCGGCAGTTAATTACAGATATAAAATCGCGGGCAAAAGCGCGATGAGCTTTGGCTTTAAATTTCGCGCTGCAGACGGCAGTGAGGCGATAGACGATCGCAGTAGTAGCGCCTTTGCGTACTGGAGTTCGCGCGCTTTTACGCCGCTTGCGTGCAACGCCTGCACCGACGTTTTTGCTAAATGCGC
This sequence comes from uncultured Campylobacter sp., assembly GCA_963522285.1. Taxonomy (GTDB): domain Bacteria; phylum Campylobacterota; class Campylobacteria; order Campylobacterales; family Campylobacteraceae; genus Campylobacter_B. The sequence continues at coordinate 123,193 of CAUQWV010000001.1, read as the reverse complement.
CGACGTCGTGCTGATGGATGCGTGGCTGCAAAGTGAAATAAGCGAGTGGCGCGGCACATCGCTCGTAATTACGCGCGCAGCTCAGATCGACGCGCTGTTTTCGCAGCCTACGAAGCAGGCACGCGAGGAGATTTTTTGCGAGCGGATATCCGCAGCAGAGGTGCAGCGCTCGCAGCAAAGCCAAGTGGAGTGTAAAAACGAAATTTTCTATGGCGCGAAAAATCCGCTTAGGCGCTACATCTTGCGCCAGAAGCTTCAGATCCAGCGATATAGCGCTACGCATTTTGATTGTGATGATTTCATCGCTGCTAGGCTTAAAAAAATTGCCGCTGCGAATAAAGTGCTAGCGCTTTTGGCGCTACCAAAGATCGCGGCATATAAAATTTATAGGAAGTTTGCATGAAGATCGGGATTTTTACCCTGCCGCTAGTAAATAATTACGGCGGAATTTTACAAGCTTACGCGCTAAGCCACGTGCTAATGGGGCTAGGGCACAAGCCGCGGCTCATAAACTTGCGCCTGCAAAGAAGTAAACTATCGATTGCGTATATTAAATTTTTAGTGGCATGCGCGCTTAAAAAGGAGCTTTGCGACGCGAAATTTAATCCCTCTTACGAGCGCGATACTAGCGAGTTTGTGGCCGAAAATATCCCTTTAACCGTGCCTGTTTGCACGCCTACGGATTTAAAGGCGCTGTGCGAGAAAGAACGCTTTGAAGCGGTGATTTTAGGAAGCGATCAGGTTTTTCGTCCTAGCTATTTTGCGGATTTTGCAGATTGCTTTAGCCTTGGATTTTTGCCGCCTAACTGCACGCGGATCGCCTATGCTGCAAGCTTTGGCGGAGATAGGCTCTGTGGGCTTAAAAATCCCGCAGATTTAAAAGCTCACGCTGCAAATTTGGCTAAATTTAAAGCTATTTCGGTGCGCGAGTGCGACGGCGTAAAGCTTGCGCGCGAATACTTTGGCGTAGATGCGCACTGGGTGCTAGATCCTACACTTTTGGCTAACAAAGAGATTTACGATAAATTTTTAAGCCATGCGCCAAAGCGCAAGGGTTTTGCCTATATCCTAGATCCATCGCCTCGCTCAGAAGCGGCGATAGAGCTACTAAAGAAGCAAAGCGGCTTAGAGATAGATGAGGTAAACGATAGCGGCAACCGCATCGGCATAAAAGCGTGGCTAAGCGCTATTGCGGACGCAGAATTCGTGCTAACCGATTCATTTCACGGCTGCGTATTTTCTATAATCTTTAATAAACCGTTTTTTGTGCTCGTTAATGCTAGTCGCGGCGCGTCGCGCTTTAGCTCGCTTTTGGGCTCCTTCGGGCTTGAAGATAGGGCTTTGCAAGATCCCAAAGACGCGCGCTTGGACGCGACTATCGATTGGGATGGCGTAAATGAGGCGTTGTGCCGTAAAAGAGAGGATTCGATGAAATTTTTAAAAATAAGTTTAGGCTCATAAAATGAAAATAGCTATGGTAATTTCTGCTTTAGGCAAGGGCGGTGCCGAGCGCGTGCTAAGCGTGCTGGCAAATTTTTTCTGCCGCGAGAATGAAGTCTGCGTGATAAAATTTGACGCAGATGAGCCGTTTTACGCGCTGGATCCTAAGATCGAGCTTATTAGCTTGGATTTGGGCGTAGGCGATTTAGGAGTTTTTGGAAATATAAAAAAGCGCTATGATAAAATTTTAGCCTTGCACAGGCTTTTAAAAAGTCGTAAATTTGACGTAGTGATCTCGTTTTTAGATAATACCAATGTCCTTACGCTGATCGCAAATCTAGGAGTCGGGCAGAAAATCATCGTCTCCGAACACACCAATCATCGCTTTTTAAAAAGTCCGATCTGGCGAGCGCTAAAGCGGATCTTTTATCCGCGAGCTGCAGGTCTTAGCGTGCTTAGTAAATTTGATCTGGATCATTACACATATGTGCAAAATCGCGTGATTATGCCTAATCCGATGTTTGAGATCAGCCATGCTAAAGACGCCCGCCCGCCTAAAGAAAATATCATCCTAGCAGCCGGCCGGCTCAATGTCTATAAGGGCTTTGATGTCCTTCTTAAGGCGCTTGCGCTTGTAGATTTCAATCTTTTAAAAGAGTGGAAGGTGGTGATCGCAGGTGACGGAGAGGAGCGAAAGAGCCTTGAGAGTCTAGCTGCGAAGCTGCGCTTAAACGTGCAGTTCATCGGCTTTGTGCGCGATATCGAAAGCTTATATGAACGCGCTAAAATCGTAGTCGTAACCTCCAAGATGGAGGGCTTTTGCAATATTTTGATGGAGAGTATATTTTTTGGTACCGCCAGAATTTCTACAGATTGCATCGCAGGTCCTAGCGAGCTTATAAGCGACGGCGTGGATGGGTTTTTGTGCCCTGTAGGCGATAGCGCAAGTATCGCTAAAAAGCTTGAAATTCTAATGAGCGACGAAAAGCTGCGCGAGCGGCTCGTGCAAAACGCCTCCAAGCGCGAGGAGAGCTTTAAAATTGAAACGATCGGGCGACGCTGGCTGGATTTCATAGCCGCTACGATACACAGGGAGGAATAATGAGTGCAGATCCTCTAATCTCGGTCATCATCCCCGTTTATAATGTTAAAGAATTCCTGCGCGCTTGCGTGGAGCGCATCACGGCGCAGACCTATACGAACTTAGAAATTTTGCTCGTAGATGATGGATCAAATGATGGCAGCGAGGTGATTTGCGACGAATACGCCGCGCGTGATCCCCGTGTGCGAGTGCTGCATAAGCTAAACGGCGGGCAGGCTAGCGCACGAAACGCCGCTTTAGATGTCGCTCGCGGGGAGTTTATCAGTTTCGTAGATAGCGACGATTTGATAAGTCTTGATTTGATTGAGACGCTTTTTCGTCTGACGCAGAAATTTTGCACCAAAATCGCTATGTGCGGCTACGCGGCATTTAGCGACGAGAGAGAAATAAATAATTTCAAGGCGGCTTTGAATTTTAAAGAAAATCAAAATTCTAAAGAAATTAGCGATCCAGGAGGAGCTGCAAATTCAAATGCCAATGCAGGCGAATATAAAATATCGCCGCAAGAGCTTTTTAGACGCAGTTGCACGCAGGATCCGTATTTTAGCACTGCGGTTTGGCGCGCGCTGTTTGATCGCGAAATTTTCGCTGCTTTGCGCTTTCCTGCGGGGCAGATCTATGAGGATGTAGCGATATTTTTCGATATTTTTAACGCTTCTATTGCGGCGTGCACGGATGAAATTTTATATTTTTATCGCGTAAGGGCGGGCTCTACCGTAAACTCATTCGCGCGCAGGCATCTAGCGGTCATCACTGCGGTGCGCCGCTATACTGAGGCGATCGCTGCGAATTATCCAAGCTTGGCGCGTGAGGCTAATTTTACTCGCTGCGAGTCCGCGCTGAATACGGCGTTTTTAATCATCAAATCAAGCTTTGATGCTGCATGCTCGGATGGGGATGCGACTTCTCCTTCCGAGGCTAATACGTGCAGCTTGGCAAAAGAGGCGGATTTGCATGGCGCTGATAGTTTATCTTGCGCATGCTGTAAAAATTCCGCAGTTAAAAATTCCGCCAAGCAAAATTATATGCGAAATTCCGAGCAAAATTCTGCGTCGCAAAGAAAGACCGCAGATCCCCGCTCGCCTTTAAACGCCGCAGAAGCTGCGGATCAGATCCGCTCACTGCACGCTTTGGTGCGCGAGCGGCTGGATTTTGGATTTTTCGCAGCGCATGCAAGCCGCATGCAGACGCTGATGATGGTCTTGTTTTACGCTAGCCCCGCGCTTTTGCGGCTATTTTATAAAATTTATCGGAAGCTAAAATGAAAATTTTATTCGTCATCGCGGCTCTTAGAAACGGCGGCGCCGAGCGCGTGCTTCAGGTTTTGGCGAACCATTTTGCGCGCGCAAACGACGTTACGATCGCGATTTTGGAAAATGACGAGGGCAGGTATAAATTTAGCGAAAAGATAAAATTTTTGCATCTGGACGTTTATAAAAACGGCAGCAGGTTCGATAAATACAGAATTTTGCGCGAGTGTTTTAAGCGCGAGCGCCCAAGCGTCATCATTAGCTTTATGGACTGGACGAACGTAGCGTGCGTGCTTGCAAGCTTTGGGTTAGGCATCCCGCTCATCGCGACCGAGCACAACGCGCACGATTATCTGCAAAGCGGGCTTTTTAGCCGCGTGCGCGATCTGTGCTATAAAAAAGCGGACGCGCTTACGGTGCTTACGCGCTCGGACTTTGAGTACTATTCGCGATTTGTCAAAAACTGCTTCGTCGTGCATAACCCCTTTTTCGGCGAGATTTGCGATACCAATGGCGCTAAGCGAAACGTGATCTTAAGCGTCGGCAGGCTCGAGCCCGTAAAGGGGTATGAAATTTACTTTGACGCGCTAAGCAGGATCGATAAAAGCCTGCTTGCGAAGTGGGAAATTTTAATCGCGGGCGACGGCTCGCTGCGAGAAAGCTTGCGCGAGCTCGTGGCGCGGCTCGGGCTTGAAGTGCGATTTTTAGGGCACAAACAGGATGTGAGCGAGCTGTATAAAGAAGCCAAAATTTTTGTGCTAAGCTCGCTTAATGAAGGGCTTTCAAACGTGTTGATCGAGTCTGCGTTTTACGGTTGCGCACGGCTTAGCAGCGACACGGCGGGCGCAAAAGAGCTCATAAAGGACGGCTTTAGCGGCATTTTGTTTAAATGCGGCGATGCGAATGAGCTTGCGAGCAAGCTTGAAATTTTAATGGGCGATGAGGCGCTGCGAGACGCTCTCGTGCAAAATGCAAATGAAAATTTAGACGAGTTTTCGCGAGAGCGCATCATTAAGCTCTGGCAGGGCTTGATCGATCGGTTTGCGCGCAAATAGCAGCCGCTTATCGATGCCCTAGCGCCGCGCATGGATTAAATTAAACTTCGGTGTGCTAAGATAGCGTCTTGCGCCCAAGCAAAACGGCGCGTTTAAATTTATAAAGCCGCATCGTGCGATGAAATTTTAGCCGCTTGGGGCAGCGCAAAATACGCTAAATTTAAAACGGAGTGCGCGGCGTATGCTCGCATAAAAAGGCGTGACAAAGCTTAAATTTAGGGCGCGGCAGCGATATTTAAAAGGTAAATGATGAAGAAATTAAGCGTTTTTATCTATTCGATGGGAGGAGGCGGCGCCGAGCGCGTCGTAAGCAACCTCTTGGGCGAGCTTACGGCACGCTACGAAGTGCATCTGGTGCTGATGAACGAGAGGATTTTTTATGAAATTCCAAGCGGCGTGCAGATCCATTTCATCGAAAAATCAGCCCCTTTTGAAAACGGACTGCTGAAGCTCGCAAAGCTGCCGTTTTTGGCGCTGCGCTACAAAAAGCTATGCGAGCGCCTAGGTATCGACATCCACTTCGTTTGGATGAACCGCCCGTGTTACGTGGCGGCGCTGGCGCGAGTTTACGGGCTGCGCGGAACGATGATTTTTAATGAATGCTCGACGCCGTCGGTGCTGTATAAAGAGCCGAGCTTCAAATCTAAAATTTCAAAGCTTCTGCTGCGCAAGCTCTATCCGAAGGCCGATTTTATCTTCCCCAACTCGCTTGGAAATTTGCGTGATCTAGCGGATAATTTCGGAATTGACGAGCGCAAGATGAGCGTGCTATACAATGCGATCGATCTTGATGAGATCGGTCGCAAAGCAAGCGAGCAGGTTGCGCAGCAGCAGCCGTTTTTCTTAAGTGTCGGTAGGCTCGATGCGGGCAAAAACCACGCACTTTTGATCCGCGCGTATGCAAATTTAAAAAATAACGACAAAGACCTGCTGATCTTAGGCGACGGCGTGCTGCGAGCCGAACTTGAGGCTCTGATAGAGGAGCTGGGCTTGGGCGGTCGCGTAAAGCTTTTGGGCTTTGACGCAAACCCGTATAAATATATGGCTAGATGCTACGCGTTTGTTTTCGTAAGCCTTTTTGAGGGCTTTTCAAACGCGCTCATCGAAGCTCTTGCATGCGGCAAGCTCGTAATTTCAAGCGATCATCAAAGCGGCGCGCGCGAGCTTTTAGGGCAGAGCGAATGGGGCGTGTTGGTGGGAGTAAACGATCTAGAGAGCACCCAAGCGGCGATGCAAAAAGCGCTGGATGATGAAAATTATGTAAAATTTTATGAGAAAAAGGCTAAAATTAGAGCCTCGTTTTTCGATAAAAAACGGATAGCAAGCGAGCTGATCGCAAAAATAGAACAAATCGACGAAGGAAAATAGGCGTGGGTGAAGAAAAAAAGGCTTTTAGCGTCAGAGAGATTGACGAAGGATCGGACGATCAAAAAGGCGCGCAATCAATGGGTGCCGACAAAGCTGCCTTAAGCGAAAATTTCGCTAGTGAGGGAAATTTTGACGCAGAGTATTCCGCAGGCGGCGGAGAGAATTTTAGCGGCGAAAATGCCGAGCTTGAGGGTAGCGAGGATGCTGTGCCTCAGAGCGATAAAAATTCCGCGCTTGATGCAAAAAATTCTGCGAGCAAAAATTCCGCGCACGCCGGCGCTAAAAATTTAATTGATGATCAAGCGCGCGCTGTTTCTGCAAAAATGCGAGCACAAAAAAAATCCAAAAAGGCTAAAAAATCAAGCGGACGAAATTCCGCCTCGGTAAATTCTGAAAATTCCGCAGGCGTAAATTCTACAAACTCAAATTTAAAGGGCGCTGCAAATTCCACTAGCAAAAATTCTACAAATAAAAATTCCGCTGGCGCTGCGAACTCTACAAATAAAAATTCCGTAAAAGCCGCTAATTTGGCTAAATTTAAAAATGCGAATTCCGCAAGCGCTTTAAATTCTACAAACGGCATAAATTCTGATAATTTTAAAAGCTTTACAGCAGAAAATTCCCAAAATTCTAAAAATCAGGCAGCTGGCGTACTTCCTGCCAGGCGTAGAATTTTTGGCTTTATAAAAAATTATGAGTTCTCCAAGCATATTTTGCTGATGATTTTGTTCGCATTTGCCTTTAGCGTAGCGTTTCGCATGTGGTGGGTTTACTGGGCGAGCGGTTTTCCGAATTACTTTTTTTGGGATGGCGAGCTGATGATAAATACAAACGACGGCTATGCCTTCGCAGAAGGTGCGCGCGACCGCCTCGCGGGTTTTCATCAGCCCAACGATCTTAGTTATTTTAGCGCGCCGCTTTCGATCGTGACGGCGTTTTTGGCTGAAATTTTACCCTTTAAAATCGAGACGATCTTCGTTTATCTGCCGGCTTTGTTTAGCTCGCTCATCGTAGTGCCGATCTTGCTTATCTCAAGCGAGTTTCGCTGCATGCGCGCGGGCTTCATCGGCGCGCTTGTTGCGAGCGTGGCGAATAGCTACTACAATCGTACTATGGCGGGGTATTACGACACCGATATGCTAAATATCGTACTTGCGATGTGTATTTTGTGGGCGCTCATCCGCATTTGCACGCGCGGTTCGCGCAGCACGCTGTTTTGGCTGGGCGCGTTTGTGATATTTTATATGTGGTGGTATCCGTCCAGCTTCTCGCTAAATTCCATGATGCTCGCCGTATTTTTTGCCTACACGCTGATTTTTAAGCGAAAAAGCAGGGTGAATTACGAAGCGATGATCATCTTTTTGATTGCGCTTTGCTCCACGCCTTTGGTGGCAAAAATTTTAATCTCGCTTGCGCTATTTTGGCTCTTTGCGTTTAGAGGAAAGCTATTAAATTTTAAAATTTTAGCGATTATCGGCGCAATTGCCGTAGTCTTTTTCGTCGCAAACGGAGGCCTTAGTCCGATAATCTTTCAGGCGAAATTTTATATCTTCCGCTCCTTTGCGGACAATGCCGATACGGCATTTCATTTTTTCAACGTCAATCAAACGATCCAAGAATCGGGCATCGTGCCAACTAATATCTTTATGGAGCGCATCAGCTCGCACGTCGCGGTTTTCGTGATCGCAGCGATCGGATACGCGGTGCTTTGCTTTAGGCATAAGGAATTTTTACTCTCGATCCCGCTTCTGCTTTTGGGCTTTGCGGCAAACAAAGCGGGCCTTAGATTTACGATCTACGCCGTAGGTGTGATGGGACTGAGCTTCGGATATATTTTGTATTTTTGCATAAAGCGCTTCGATCTGCCAAAGATCGCAGGGCGCGCGATACTGCTGATTTTGACGGCGCTTGCGATCTATCCCGCGTGGCAGCACATCGTCTCGTACAAGGTCGATACGGTCTTTTATCAAAGCGAGGTGCGGGTGCTTGACGAGCTCAAAGATAAGGCGCAGCGCGAGGATTACGCGCTTTCGTGGTGGGACTACGGATACGGCATACGCTATTACAGCGATGTAAAAACCCTCATCGACGGCGGCAAACACCTAGGCAACGATAATTTCCCCGTTAGCTTTGCGCTTTTTAAGGATCAGATGAGCTCTGCGAATATGGCGCGCCTGGACGTCGAATACACCGAGCGCGGATATAGCGAAAAAATTCCAAACAAGCTAAAGCAAATTTTAAAAGATTACAACGCGACCGACGTCAATGATTTTATCTTAGGCTTGGGACTGGCTGATTTTAAGCCGCCGAAGCCTACGCGCGACATCTACTACATCTTGCCCGATCGCATGATGAATATCTTCCCCGTCGTCACGCAGTTTTCAAACATCGATATCACCGACGGCAAGCAGCTAAATGAGCTGTTTTTTATAACGAGCGATAGGTTCGTTCAGGATCAAAGCGGCGTGCATATGGACAACGGCTTTTCGATCTCACCGAGCCTTTTAAATTTAGAGTATAGCGGCAGAAAATTTGCGATCAATACCTTTTACGAAACGAGCTACGACGCGAACGGCAAGCTTGCGGTAAAAGAGTTTAATATGGACAGCAGCGCGCAATTTTACGTGATTTTCATGCGCGATTACGGGAGATTTTTGCTGCTAGATAAGACGATGCTAAACTCAAGCTACATTCAGCTTTTTGTATTTGAAAGATATAGGCCCGAGCTATTCGAGCCTGTGATCTTAAGCCCTGCTGTGAAAGTTTATAAATTAAAGCGCTAGATAAAATTTTGCCGCAAGCTAAGGAGAAATTTATGAAATTTAATCTCGCAACGCCAAGCAAGGAATGCAACAGATGGCTCGCATAGGGTTTTTAAGCCATGCCGATATGAGCTTACATTTCTTTCGCCGCCCGATAATGCAGGCTTTAAAAGAGCGCGGGCACGAGGTTTTCGCAATTGCTCCTCGTGGCGCTTATACGCAGGATTTAGCGCGCGATTTTAATGCCATAACCTACGATCTTGATCGAGCGAGCCTAAATCCGCTTACCGTATTTAGCAACACCAAAGCCCTTGCGCGCGAGCTAAAGAGGCTAAATTTGGACCTGCTGCAAACAGCCGCGCACAAATCAAACGTGTTTGGTACGCTGGCGGCTCGTGAGGCGGGTATAAAATATGTGATAAACTTAGTCGAGGGGCTGGGCAGCTTTTATATCGACGATGATATTAAAACAAGGCTCGTGAGGGCTGTCTTAGAGAAGCTTTATAAATTTTCATTTTCGCAGGCGGATGCTTGTATATTTGTAAACGATGCCGATCCTGATTATATGCTATCTCGCGGGCTTATTGCGAAGCAAAAGGTTATAAGGATTAAAAGCGTAGGCGTAAATGCTGAAAGGTTCAACCCCAAAATCGTTAGTGCAGCGGATCTGGGCGAGGATTTGCACGGCAAAAAGATCGTACTGATGGTAGCTCGCGCGATGTGGCATAAGGGCGTGAGAGAATTCTACGAAGCAGCAGAAATTTTAAAAGATCGATCGGATGCGAAATTTGTCTTTGTGGGCGAGGGCTTTGCGGGCAATAAAAGCACCGCCGATCCTGCGTTTTTGCGAAGCGGTGCGGTGCATTATCTGGGTGCCAGAAACGATGTGCCGGAGCTTTTGAAGGCTAGTTACCTACTGGCACTTCCTAGCTACAAGGAGGGCTTTCCGCGCACGGTTTTAGAGGCGATGAGCATGGCGCGAGCCTGCGTGGTAAGCGACTGCAGCGGCTGCGTCGAGGCGGTGCAAGAGGGGGTAAACGGCTTAATTTGCCACACTCGCGATGCAGAGGGTCTTGCGCGAAAGATCGAAATTTTATTAGACGATACCGCGCTTTGCGAAAGGCTTGGACGAAACGGGCGCGAGCTGGTGCTTGCAAATTACGACGAAAAGATCGTCACGGAAAAATATTTAGAGGTTTATAGGAAATTTATCGATGTATAAGAGCTTTTTAAAACGCGCGCTTGATTTTACGGCGGCTTTGATTTTGATTATTTTGGTTTCGCCCGTGATGGCGCTTACGTGGTTCTTGATCCGCAAACACATTAGCAAAAGCACGATTTTTACGCAATCTCGCCCGGGGTTCGATGAGCAAATTTTTAAAATTTACAAATTTAAAACGATGAGCGACGAGCGCGGCGCTGACGGCGAGCTTCTGCCCGACGAAGAGCGGCTCAATGATTACGGCAAAAAGATCCGCGCGCTAAGCTTGGATGAACTGCCGCAGCTTTTTAACGTGCTAAAGGGCGATATGAGCTTCATCGGACCGCGCCCGCTGCTGATTGAATATCTGCCGCTTTATTCGCCGCAGCAGCGCCTGCGACACAGCGTGCGCCCGGGCATCACGGGGCTTGCGCAGGTAAACGGACGCAACGCGATCAGCTGGGAGAAAAAATTTGAGTTCGATACGTATTACGCGCAAAATTTAAGCTTCGCGCTCGATCTTAAGATCGCGCTTTTAACGATAAAAAAGGTGCTTGCGAAAGAGGGCGTGAATAAAGAGGGTATGGCGACGACGGAGAAATTTAATGGGCACAACTAAAATTTACGTTTACGGCGCGAGCGGACACGGGCTGGTGGTTGCGGACGTCGCGCTAGCCGCGCGCGGGGCTAAATTTAGCGATGTGGTTTTTCTAGACGACGCGGCAGGGCTGAAATTTAGCGAGGATCTGCCGAAGCACCCCGTAATAATCGCAATCGGCGATAATAAAACTCGCGCAAAGATCCAAGAGAAGGTAACGCGAGCGGGTTTTGAGATAGCGACGCTAATTCATCAAAGCGCCATCGTTAGCCCAAGCGCCTCTATCGGCGAGGGCGCAGTCGTAATGCCCGGCGCCGTGATAAATGCGCGAGCTAAAATCGGTCGCGGCGCGATAATCAACTCTGGCGTCGTAATCGAGCACGAGTGCGAGATCGGCGAGTTTGCGCACATTAGCCCAAACGCGGCGCTTGCGGGCGGCGTGAAGGTGGGGGCATTTTCTCACATTGGAATCGGCGCCAGCGTCATTCAGAGGCTAAGTATCGGGCAGCGCTGCATAATCGGCGCGGGTGCTGCGGTCGTGCGCGACATAGCTAGCGACAGCGTAGCCGTAGGCGTGCCTGCTCGCGTGATTAAAAAAAATGGCTGAATTTAAAATTTATAGCATTAAAAGTGATAAAATCCGAGCATTTAAATTTTATGCCGAAAGCTAAATTTAGCCTTGCATCGCGCGAGGTTAAATTTAAAGATCAAGGAAGGATAGAGATGGCAAGAATATTTTTAAGCCCGCCGAATATGGGCGGCGATGAGCTTGAGTATATAAAAAAGGTATTTGAGAGCAACTATATCGCGCCTTTGGGCGAATATGTCAATCGCTTTGAGGACGCAGTGAAGTCCTACACTGGCACGCGCGCTGCGCTGGCGCTAAACGCAGGTACGGCGGCGCTTCATCTAGCGCTTCGCTGCAGCGGCGTAAAGGACGGCGACGTGGTGCTTGGATCTACGTTTACCTTCATGGCGTCGCTAAATCCGATATTTTACGAGCGCTGCGTGCCGGTGCTGATAGACAGCGACGAGAGTTGGAATTTAAGCCCGAGGCTGCTTAAAGAAGCGATCAAAAAATCGCCGAAAAAGCCAAAGGTGCTCGTCGTTACGCATCTTTACGGACAGGCTGCGAAAATGGACGAGATATGCGAAATTTGCGAGAACGAAGGTATTGATGTTATCGAGGATGCCGCAGAGGCGCTGGGCGGATTTTATAAGGGCAAAGCACTTGGTGGTATCGGAAAATGCGGCGCACTAAGCTTCAATGGCAATAAAATCATCACTACCTCAGGCGGAGGAATGCTGATCTCAAACGATGAGGAGCTAGTGGCCAAGGCTAGATTTTTAAGCACCCAGGCGCGCGAGCCGCTGCTTCACTACGAGCACAAAGACTATGGCTACAACTACCGCTTAAGCAACGTCTTGGGCGCTATCGGCGTAGGCCAGATGGAGGTCTTGCCGCAGCGCGTGAAAAGAAAGCGCGAAATTTTTAAAATTTACGAGGATCTATTTAAAGGCACCGACGTGGAGTTTATGCCCGAAGTAGAAGGCGGCGAGGGCAATAGATGGCTTACAACGCTATTATTTAAACAAAAAGGCGCTCATCTAAAGGTTATCGACGCTCTGAATAAAGCCGACATCGAATCTCGTCCGCTTTGGAAGCCGATGCATCTGCAAAGCATCTTCGCAGGCGCACTTAGCGTAGTTGATGGCACGAGCGAGGATATGTTTGAGCGCGGCATCTGCCTGCCTAGCGGCACCGATATGAGCAACGAGACGATTGAGCGCGTCGTAAAAATCGTAAAAGAAAACATCTAATGCTGTTAAAACCCACTAAATTTAGCCGCTTCGCGTTTTTTTTGCTAGGAGATATTTTTATCTCGATCCTCTCCGTTTATATCGCGTTTTTGCTGCGATTTAGCGGAGATATACCGAACGAATTTTATAAAGGCGCGCTGCTTAGCGCCTCGAGTCTTACGGCGATTAAAATTTTCTATTTTTGGTTTTTGCGGATCTATTTAGTTCCGTGGAGATTTTTCGGCCTATATGAAGCGAGGAAGCTCTTCTACGCGCACGTGATGGCAGCTCTTACCTTTTTGATCCTATTTTTTCTAGCGAGTAAAATTTTTAACCCATTCCCGCGCTCGGTCATCATCATCGATGCGGCAATCTCGTTTATTTTAATCGGTGGGATTAGAATTTCAAAGCGGATGTTTTTAAGTGAGAAGAAAAATATCACGAATAACGAGCCCTGCATTGTCGTAGGCGCTACGAGTAAGACCTTTCACGTCCTAAAAGGGATGCGGCAAAAATATATCAACTACTATCCGGTGGGCGTCGTGGACGGGCGGCCTGAGCTAGTAGGGACGTATTGCGAAAACTACGTCGTCAGAGCCAAGAGCGAAATTCCGCAGATGATCAAAGATAGCGGCGCTAAAACCGCGATCATCGCGCTGGCGCTGTATCCGGACGAGCTAAAGGAGCTTTACGACGAGCTTTTTGCGTACGGGCTAAAGGATATCAAGCTCTTTTCGCTTTTGGAGGATGAGAGCAAAAAGATCCGCGACGTATCGATCGAGGATCTGCTCGCGCGCAAGCCCAAGGATCTCGACACCAAGGCGATTGAAAATTTTATCAAAGACAAGATCGTGCTGGTAACTGGCGCGGGCGGCACGATAGGAAGCGAAATTTGCAAGCAATGCTTGAAATTTGGCGCAAAGCGTCTTATCATGGTCGAACATAGCGAGTTTAATCTCTACTCGATCAACGAAGCTACGGGCGCGGACGCGCGCAACGAGTTAAAGATGATAAATGTCGTTTATCGCCATGAGCTGGAGGAGGTTTTTGCAGAATTTCGTCCCGAGGTGGTCGTGCACGCAGCGGCGTATAAGCACGTGCCGCTATGCGAGTTTAACCCGCATCTAGCGGTCAAAAATAATGTCGTCGGCACAAAAAATGTAATCGATCTATCCAAAAAATATGGCGCGAAAAAGGTCGTTTTGATCTCGACCGATAAGGCGGTGCGACCGACGAACATTATGGGCACGACGAAGCGTATCTGCGAGCTTTACGCGCTAAATTCCAACGACGCGGCAAGCGACACGCAGATCGTCGCGGTGCGCTTCGGAAACGTGCTCGGCTCAAGCGGCAGCGTCATCCCTAAATTTAAACGCCAGATCGAAGCAAACGAGCCGCTTACCGTTACGCACCCCGAGATTACGAGATATTTTATGCTCGTTAGCGAGGCGTGCCAGCTGGTGCTTCAAGCAGCCTCCATCGCGCAGGGCGGCGAACTTTTCGTGCTGGATATGGGCGAGCCCGTAAAGATCGCCGATCTTGCCAAGCGAATGCTGCAGCTTGCCGGCAAGGAGGAGCTGGGCATTAAATTTGTAGGCCTGCGCCCTGGCGAGAAGCTTTACGAGGAGCTTTTGATCGACGAAAACGATAAGAGCACGAAGTATCAATCCATCTTCGTAACCCACTCCGCAAAATACGACCTACAAGAGCTAAACTCGCAGATCGAGGAGCTTTCGGAGTGCGAGGACGCGCAGGTCGCGGATAAGCTAAAGCGTATCGTGCCCGAGTTTTCGCACCGATTGAACGGTGCGAAGGAGCCTGCTTGATCGGTATCGTGGATTACGGCGCGGGAAATATCCAAAGCGTGATGAACGCGCTTAGCTTCTGCGGCGCTAAATTTACTCTCGCGCGCAGCGGAGAGGAGCTTTTGAGCTGCGATAAAGCTCTGCTTCCGGGCGTGGGCGCATTCGGCGAGGCGATGGACAGGCTTCGCGCAAGCGGTATGGACGCCGCGATTAAAGAGTTCGTCGCAAGCGGCAGATATTTTTTAGGCATCTGCCTAGGGATGCAGCTTCTGTTCGAGCAAAGCGAGGAATTCGGCGCGCGCAGCGGGCTTGGAATTTTGCCCGGTCGCGTCGTAAAATTTGACAAAACGAAATTTAATATTCGGGGGGCGGAATCCAGGTCCGAAAATATGAAATTTAGAGAAAATACGAAATTTGGATCGGGCGGGACGGAATTTAATCCAGACGGGGTAGAGCCTAGCGAGCCTAGCGGGCAAAATTTCGCTCGCGCCGAAAGCCTAAAGATCCCGCACGTCGGCTGGAACAGCGCACACTTTATCAAGCGCTCGCCGATAAACGGGGGCCTAGGCGAGTTTGAGTATCTGTATTTCGTGCACTCCTACCACGTCCTTTGCGCGTGCGAGATCACGCTTGCGAGCACGTTTTACGGCTATGAGTTTGCAAGCGCGATCTGGCGCGAAAACGTATTTGCCTTTCAGCCGCATCCCGAAAAAAGCCACGATGCGGGCATAAAAATCATTAAAAATTTTACGGAGCTGTGATGGAGATTTTCCCTGCGATCGATCTGAAACAAGGATGCGCCGTGCGCCTTAGCAAGGGCGAGATGCAAAGCGCAAAAATTTATTCCAAGGACCCCTGCGAGCTAGCCAAAAAATTTGAAGATCTCGGCGCTAAATGGCTGCATTTAGTTGATCTCGACGGCGCATTTGCGGGCGAGGCGGTAAATTTTAAAGCGATCGAGCAAATCGTAAAAAGCACGCGTCTGCGCGTCGAAGTGGGCGGCGGCATACGCGACGAAGCGCGCATAAAGCAGTATTTGAGCCTAGGCGTCGATAGATTTATCCTGGGCTCGGCGGCGCTTAAAAATAGAGATTTCGTAAGGAGAATGGCGAAGCTTTACCGCATCGTCGTGGGCATAGACGCAAAAGAGGGGCTCGTAGCGACCGAGGGCTGGGCGGAGCTAAGCCGCGTAAAAGCGACCGATCTGGCGCGAGAGTATGCGGACGCGGGCGTTTGCGCTATCATCTGCACCGACATCTCGCGCGATGGGATGCTAAGCGGCGTAAACGTAGAATTTAGCCACTCTATCGCCGAGGCTTGCGGCATCGATACTATCGCAAGCGGCGGCGTGAAAGATATGAACGATATAATCGCGCTTAAAAACGCAGGCTCCATCGCGGGCGTTATCGTCGGCAAGGCGTATTACGAGGGTACGCTCGATCTTAAAAAGGCGTTTGAGGCTATATAAAAACGCCCGAGCGTAAGCAAAGTTTGAACTAAATTTTAGTAATATGCAAATTTTAAAATTTAAAGGCGATGTGAGGCGATGAAAGATTTTTTTTATGAGATGATCGTAAAAAGCGCGAATGCAAGCGAACTTTTTAAAAGCTTTGCGTTTGAGCTCGGCGTTACCTGCGTCGAAGAACGCGGCGAGCGTTTCATAATTCGCGACGAAGAGGATCTGCAAAATTTAAAATTTGCGTTTGAAGAGTTTAAAAAGGCGCTCGCGCGATCTCTCAATTTAGACGCCGATCTGCAGATCGAAATTTCAAAAAAGCAAAACAAAGACTGGCTCGATGAGTATAAAAAAGGCGTCGCGCCCGTGGCGGTCGGTAAATTTTACGTCCGTCCGAGCTGGTGTGAAAGATCGCAAGATCGCGCGCTAATCGATCTACTGATCGATCCTGCGCTGGCGTTCGGTTCAGGTCATCACGAAAGCACCAATATGTGCCTGGCGCTACTTAGCGAGCTTGCTCGCGATGGCATGAGCGCGCTTGACGTGGGCTGCGGCAGCGGAATTTTAAGTATCGCGATGAAAAAACTGGGCGCAAAGGTAAGCGCCTGCGATACCGACGAGCAGGCGGTGATAGCCACGCAGCAAAACGCCGAGAAAAACGGCGTGCAGATCGATAAAATTTGGCTCGGCAGCGTTTCAAGCTTGGGCGAGCAGGCGTCTAGTTTAAGCGAGCAAGGCTCAAGCGAAAGCGCGCAGCCGAAGTTTGATCTCGTCGTCGCAAATATCATCGCCGACGTGATTTTGATCCTAAGCGCGGATCTAAAAAAAGCGCTAAAACCCGGCGGCAAGCTCGTGCTGTCGGGAATTTTAGAAAAATATAAAGATAGGATTGAGCAGACCTTTTCGGATTTGAATTTCGTGCAGATGAAAAAGCAAAACGAATGGCTTAGCTTTGTTTATGAAAGGAAAATATGAATAACAACCCAAATAATCAACCCCCTCAAAACGGCGGCGGAAACAATTTTTTTAATAAAAATCCGATCGGCGTTTTTATTATTTTTGCGCTTATTTTAATAGTCGTGTTTAAAGCGATATCCCCAAGCGGCGGATTTGATAGCGGTGGAGTGCTGGGCTCCGTCTCGGGCGAGAGCAGAAACGTAACTTACTCCGAGCTAAAATCGCAGATCAAAAACTCTCAAGTAAGCATGGTTTCCATTGGAAGTTCCACGATTAAAGCGCAAGTCGGCAACGTAATCTACACCGCCAAGCGCGTGGATGATCCCGAACTAGTTCAAATTTTAGAATCGCGCAAAATTCCATACGGCGCGTATAACGAGAGTAATTTTTTGACCGATCTGCTCTTTAGCTGGGTCTTGCCGCTCGTGATTTTCTTTGGAATTTGGATGTTTTTAGCCAACCGCATGCAGCGCAATATGGGCGGCGGCGTGCTCGGCATCGGAAGCTCTAAAAACCTGGTAAGCGCCGAAAAGCCGAAGGTTAAATTTAGCGATGTAGCGGGCGTCGAAGAGGCGAAAGAGGAGGTTAAAGAGATCGTAGATTTCTTAAAAAATCCGGAGCGATATATTAGCCTCGGGGCTAAAATTCCAAAAGGCGTGCTTTTGGTGGGTCCTCCAGGCACGGGTAAGACGCTGCTAGCCAAAGCAGTCGCGGGCGAAGCGGACGTGCCGTTTTTTTCTGTATCGGGCTCCAGCTTCATCGAGATGTTCGTAGGCGTGGGCGCCAGCAGGGTGCGCGATCTATTTGATAACGCTAAAAAGCAGGCTCCGGCAATCGTTTTCATCGACGAGATCGACGCGATCGGCAAAAGCAGAACCGCAGGCGGTATCGGCGGAGGTAACGACGAGCGCGAACAGACGCTAAATCAGCTGCTTGCCGAGATGGACGGCTTCGGCTCGGAATCAAGCCCGGTGATCGTCCTTGCGGCTACCAACCGCCCGGAGACGCTTGATGCGGCGCTTCTGCGTCCGGGCAGATTCGATAGACAGGTTTTGGTCGATAGACCCGATTTTGACGGCAGAATGGCGATTTTAAAGGTGCATATGCGCGACGTTAAATTTGCCCGCGACATCGATATCGAAGAGATCGCGCGCCTTACCGTGGGCTTTGCGGGAGCCGATCTTGCAAACATCATCAACGAAGCCGCGCTTTTAGCGGGTCGCGAGGCAAAGGCGGAGGTCGAGCAAAAAGACCTGCTCGAAGCGATCGAGCGCGTCGGTATCGGGCTGGCTAAAAAATCGCGCCGCGTAAGCCCGATCGAAAAGCGAATCGTCGCCTACCACGAAAGCGGCCATGCGCTCATCGCCGAGCTTACCAAAGGCGCGATGCCCGTATCTAAAGTAACTATCGTACCGCGCGGATTGAGCGCCGCGGGATACACGCTAAATTCGCCGTTTGAAAATAGATACCTGCACCAGCGCCATGAAATTTTTGCCGAGATCGATACGTTTTTGGCGGGGCGCGCGGCGGAGGACGTGTTTTTAGGAGAGATCACCGACGGCGCGGGCAACGATTTGCAGCGCGCTACCGATATGCTTAAATTTATGGCCACTCAGGTCGGAATGACTGAAGCTCTCGGGCTTGCGGTGCTCGAAAAGCAGCAGTATTCCTTCCTAAACGGCGGACAGAGCATCAAGGATTACAGCGAGGTAACGGCGGTTAAGATCGACGAATATGTCCGCAAGACGCTGGACGAGCGCTACGCGGCGGTAAAAGAGACGCTAAGAACCTACGCTCCGGCGATTGAGGAGATGGTAAAGGCGCTGTATGAGAAGGAGACTATCTCGGGTGAGCAGATCGTGGAGATCATCTCTAAATTTGAAAAAGATAACGGCATGCCTACCCGTCTGGTTCGAAATTTAGGCGCTAACGACGATATCGAAAGTGCAAAGAGTGAGGCTTAAATTTAAAGCCTCGCGCAGAGCAGGAACTTAGGGCTAAATTTTAAGACGATCGCGCTAAAGCGTTTTATGCGCGATCCGCGGCGCCGAACGAAAAGCGGTGCAAAAATAAAATTTAAAGAGTGAGAGATGGAAGAGGAAAAGGGAAAACTAATCTACATATTGCCGAATCTTTTCACGGCGGCAAGTGCATTTTTGGCGGTCATCAGCATAATTTCTACGATCAAAGGCAACTTCAGCGCCGCGATCTTTTATATCATTTTATCCTTGATCTGCGACGGGCTTGACGGCCGCGTGGCGAGGCTAACTCATGCGACGTCGAAATTCGGCGTGGAATTCGACAGCCTTGCGGATATCGTGGCTTTCGGCGTAGCGCCGGCGCTGCTGTTTTACTGCGCGGTCGGGCACGATTACGGTAAGGTCGGCTCGCTCGTAGCTGCGCTTTACGTGGTTTTCGGCGCGATTAGACTGGCGCGATTCAACGTCACTACGGGCACCTACGAGCCTAGCGTTTTTATCGGGCTGCCGATACCAACGGCGGCGATTACGATGGCATTTTGGATCGGAATTTATCTAAAATATGACCTTTCTAAGGGTTTTGGCGTATTTTTGATCATCGCAATGGCGGCGCTATCGTTTTTGATGGTAAGCAACATACGCTTTCCGAGCTTCAAAAAGATCAGCCTAAAGCGCCCCAACGCGATTAAAATTTTAGTGCTTCTAATAGTCGTATTTTTCTCACTTTTATATCTTTTCAGGCTGGAATTTCCGGCGGTGCTCACTTTGGTTTATATCGTTTACGGTTTGGTTCGCGGAGCTTTAAATTTAAGCGCGGCTAAATTTCATAAAAAAGACAAACCCGAGGAAACGGCGAAATAATCTCAAATATGTTTATCGCCGCGATTGTTTTAAGCTTGCGCGGCTATAATTTCGCCAAATTTTAACAATTTGAAAGGACAGGCAATGGACAAAAATAAAATCATAATCTTCGATACGACGCTTCGTGACGGCGAGCAAAGCCCCGGAGCGTCGATGAATACGGATGAAAAGATCCATCTTGCGTTGCAGCTTGAAAAGCTGGGCGTAGATGTTATCGAGGCGGGTTTTGCGGCGGCGAGCCCTGGGGACTTTGACGCGATAGAAAAGATCGCTAGCGCTGTTAGCAAGGCTCGCGTCTGTTCGCTTGCGCGCGCTTTAGAAAAGGACATCAAGGCTGCGGGCGAAGCGATAAAGGGCGCGAAGCTCGGGCGCATCCACACCTTCATCGCCACAAGCCCAATTCATATGGAATTTAAACTTAAAATGCAGCCGCAAGAGGTCATAAAGCGCGCCGTAGAGTCTGTGCAATACGCTAGAAGCTTATGCGATGACGTGGAGTTTAGCTGCGAGGATGCGTGCAGAAGCGATATGGGTTTTTTAAAAGAGATCTGCGACGCCGCGATAAACGCCGGAGCCTCCACCATAAATATCCCCGATACGGTGGGCTATCTCTATCCGGATGAGATCACTGCGCGCATAGGCGAGATCGTTAAGTTTATCGGCGAGCGCGCCGTAGTTTCGGTGCATAACCACAACGATCTCGGAATGGCTACCGTAAATTCCTTAGCCGCTATTTTAGCAGGAGCAAGACAAGTCGAGTGCACGATAAACGGTATCGGCGAGCGCGCGGGCAACGCGGCGCTGGAGGAGATCGTAATGGCGATAAAGACGCGCAAAGATAAATTTGCGCCGCTTTATACCGATATAAATTTGAAAGAAATTTATCCATCCAGCCGCCTAGTTGCGAGCATCACCGGCATCGAGCCACAGCCTAATAAAGCGATCGTGGGCAAAAACGCCTTCGCGCATGAAAGCGGCATCCACCAAGACGGCGTGCTAAAACACAAAGAAACTTACGAGATCATGCACGCCGAGGATATCGGACTTGATAAAAACTCGCTCGTACTGGGCAAACACAGCGGCCGCCACGCCTTCAAAGACAAGCTGGTATCTTTGGGCTATGAGCTTAGTAACGAGCAGATTGAGATCGCGTTTAATAAATTTAAAGCGCTCGCCGATAGCAAAAAAGACGTTTTCGACGAGGATATCAGAGAGCTCGTAAACGATGAGTTCGTGGGAGCCGAAAAGACCTATGAAGTGCTAGTTTTAAGCTCCAATAGCTGCAACAAAGGACACGCTAGCACCGCGCTTACGCTAAGGTATAAGGATGAAATTTTAAGCGATAGCGCGCTTGGAAACGGCGGCGTAGATGCAATATTTAAGGCGATAGACCGCATCAGCGGCATCAGCGGTAGCCTGAAAGAATACCAAGTAAAAGCGGTCTCGCAGGGCAAAGACGCGCTGGCGAAAGTAACCGTTAAGGTGGAATTTGCGGGCGAGGGCGCCATCATCGGCAGAGGACTTGACGTAGATACGATGCTAGCGTCTGCGAAGGCCTACGTTGCGGCGCTAAATACGTATCTGGACGCTAAGCGTTAGATTGCTCGGCGGGATTTGCTAAATTCAACGCAAATTCCGCCAGATTAAACAAATCAAAAGCAAAATTTTAATAATATTTCACACTTAAAACGTTGGAGTAGGGGGTATTGAGCCGAAACTCGTTTTAAAATTTATTTATGGAGACTTTTATGAAAAAAGTTCTTGTATTGTTATTTGTGCTTTGCGGCGCAGCTTTCGCTAGCGAGCAGCTAAGTGCTTACACTCAGATCGTTTCTTTTTCTGCAATTACTGTTGCAGTCGTTTTAGGTCTAGCCGCTTTGGGTGGCGCATTAGGTATGGGAAATGCCGCTAGTGCGACGCTTAACGGCATCGCTAGAAATCCGAGCGTAGCTAGCAAGCTATCGAATACGATGTATATTTCGCTTGCGATGATCGAAGCGCAGGTTATCTATGCATTAGTTATTTCATTTATCTTGCTTTTCGTAAATCCTTTTTTGACAGCGGGTTTAAAGGCTGCTGCAAATTAATCAAAAGCCCGAGAAATCGGGCTTTAAACCCATATAATTCAAGGCTTGAGATTAAGCTTTAAAAATTTATGCGACCGTGGTGGAATTGGTAGACACGCTATCTTGAGGGGGTAGTGCCGCAAGGTGTACGAGTTCAAATCTCGTCGGTCGCACCATCTATTAAAATTTTCCCTATTTTTTAGTTTTTTGAATTTTTAAATAATTTTTTAGACCCTATTTTTGGGAATTTTGAAATTACTCTTAAAAAATTCTTAATACTTAAAATCATCGATTCACACATATATTTTAAGAAAAACTACTGTATATTAAAAAATTGTATAGTAGCTTTTTCTGTGCTCCTGCCTTGTTAATCCTTTGAGGAAATTCTATAATCTGCCTAAAATTACTATATAAAGGAAGAAAGATGACGGAAGTTTTTACCAAAATTAAGGATAATCCAATTTTTAAATCAGACCCTGACAAAGTAGTCAGGAATTTTATCTTGCCGCAATATAAGCGCACTATGGTCGAAGTCTTAGATGATTTTATAGCCGTTAAATTTTATAGCTCACCGGCCAGAGACGGAACGGTTAAAACACACAGGCACTATCACTATACGCAAGGTGGCAAGTTAATCAAAGTTCTAGGCAATGCCGATGAAATAACATTTGAAGGGGCTAGAATATTGTTAATTTCATAATTTGCGCTACCAGTAAATACATGCTCTATGCTGTCTTCTAGCGTATAGTTTAGGTTGCTATGGTGCATAAACATATAAGTTTTTGCTTCATTGCCGTTTATGGCAGGTATGGTTACTTTTACAAATTCACCTTCTATTAACTCCCTACTAAGTGAGATTGTAAAATTCATTTTTCCCGCTTTTTCTACCGCATTTGCATTTGATACATTTACTGTTATCTCATCTGCTTTGTATAGGGTTATGTCAAGACACTCTTGGTATGGATTAAAGTCTTCTATAATAAGGCTATCATTTACTATAAGCTTATTATCAATTAGTTCATATTTTATATTGTCTTTTGTTTTATATATGTTTGAGCCTTTTTCTATTTGAGTGCCGTCAGTTAGTTTGCGACCATGAAAATATACTTGTCCTTTGCCGTCAGAGTCTTTTATGGTGTTTTTGCCATCAGTAAAGTATGTATCATAACCGCTTCCGCCTTGAAGTAAATCGTTTCCGTTTCTGCCTTGAAGCAAGTCGTCTCCACTACTGCCGAACAATACATCGCCTTTCCTATCGCCAAATATAGAACCACTTGGCTCACCATTAATGTTTAAAATTTTTCTAGCTTGTGTCGATAATGGTCTTGTATAAATAGAACCATCATTATTCCTAACTTCTATAAAGCCATTTGAGGTAATATTTATATTATCGTTATCTTCTCCATATATTTTCTTAAATATACTTCCCAAATACCAATCAACAAGAGATAATGCCAAATTTACACCAGTAATTATCCAACCTTGCGGTGTCAATAATACCGCACTAGCAATAATTGCATCTCCTAACGCCCCAACCATTTGTTTCATTTTGCTTTCACCCATAGTACTATCAATTAACACATTTCCTGCTGCGGTTTCTACAAACAAAACAATAGCCCTAGCTTTGCTTTTTAAAATCTTTTCGGGTATATCAGTGAAATTTTCAGCAATACTATAACCACTGCTTGCACTATTCCACATTTTACGAATATTTTCTAAATTATCTTTACTATTTTCAGAAAGATTGAATTTAGTAAATTTTTCAATAATATTTTTTTCAGCTTTATCCAAAGCAACTCTTGCTTTCGCTTCTCTGCTACCTGTTGAATTCATCGTTCGCTCCTTGTGTTATAAAAATTTTTATCAAAAATTCCAAAGCTAGTTTTAGCATTTGAAATATTTAATTTCACATTTTCTAAAAAGTATTTTTTAAATTCTTTAAATTCTTTGTCGTTGCAAATCATAATATTCATCACTTTTCCATTTTTGCTGTAAATGGTAAGACAATCATAAACGCTATCATTGATTTTGCCACCATTTATTGTATGAGTTATGATTTTTGGAATTGCATAAAATACAACGATAAGTGCAAAAATAAAAAACAAAATAATAGGCTCATTAAATGCAAAAATTGCGTATATGTATGTAGAAATAATAATCAAAAGTAAAATTTTGGCAACTAGTGAAATTTGTTCGCTTCCATCTCTAAAATCAACGCTAAATTTAACATTTTTAATATTTTTTACTTGCATAAAATCAAAAGATTTATCATTTTTAATTTGGCTTATCATTTCATTTTTCAGAATAAAATAATTTTTGCCCAAAAATTTCATAATGTAAGGAATTGCTACCATAAGAGATAAAATCGTAAAACCATTGACTTTTTCTGGTTTTGCGATACACAAAATAATAAAAGCTAAAATCATTAAAAATATACCAATCAAATTTACTTGTGGTTTGTAATCTTTTATAACAATCGGCTCTTTATCATAATCCCTTAAATTTTTGTTTTTATTAAAAACATCGTTTACCAAATTTGATCCTTTTTATAAAATTTCCTAGCAAATTCAATCTCGGTCAGTATCGCTGATATTGAATTTTATGAATTTACAAATTTAAACTTACTATTGCTTTTAAATTCAAGCAACAAGTAAATTTAAATTTGCAAATTCTTTTAACGCTTCAAAGCCATTATTAGCCAAGCTTCCATCTCTTAGTAAAGTATGATTTCCAAATAGTTCGCTTCCGCTTGTTATGCGATTTGTGATTAAGGTTTTATTGATTAAAATTCCGTCATTTTTGTCTATCCAAGAGATATTTTCTGCGAATTTGTTATTATCCAGGTCGAAGTATGTTTTACTGTTTTTTCTTGATATTGTTTTTACTCCGTCGCCGTTTAAGTCAATTTTTGGCATTGCCGTCTCCTTGTGAATTTAGATTCTTATTGAAATTGTTATTTTTTAAAGTTTGGTATTGCTCTAAAATCGCATTATAATAGTAATCGCCATTATAGGAAAAATCATTAAAAACGATATTTTTGAGTGTAGGTCTATTAGTAGGAATATATTTAAAATAATATTCTCTCCTATATGTTTTTTCAAAAAATCTTTTTTTTGTTAGTTGTCAGTAGATTATGGGTAACGCAAAATTCTGATATTTCTTTATTAACAATAGCATTTGCTAAAAGCCAAGAAAACATAATATTTGATACAATGACTATGTCGTTTTTTGTATCGTGATATTTTAAGACTTTTTTATTTATAAATACAAAATCCGAAAAAAGTATATGCTTATTTTCGCCAATATAAACGAAATTTTCCAAAAATTTACCATTTTCATCAATAATGTATTTTTCATTGAACGGATAAAAAGGTTCTATTTTTAAAATTTCATCATTATCAATTATCTCTTGTGCGTTTTGTATAGGTGTGCCGGCATTACAAATTTTAGAACCTAAATTTAGTAAATATTCTAAATTTAATCTTTTATCAAGCTTGAAAAATTCGCATTTGTCATCAGGGTATTTGTCTCCATTGCAAAAATAAAATCTTGTTTCAGCAAAGTCATTTATATCTCTATGGATATTTTTCATCTTTTTTATATCTTTTGCTGGATAATTGTCTAAATAGTGAATTTTTTGTAGAAAATCTTTTATATAAAAATTAATTTTTTCATGCTCGGTTGCTGTTTTAAAATCTATCTTGTTTTCCAAATATTTTACTTTATCGTATTTGTCAAACATAGCTTCTAATTCGGCAGTATGCCTTTTGTCGTCTTTATAAAGTTGATAAGCAAATGAAATAATAAGACACAAAGTAAATAAAATAAATATTATAAATAAAATTTTAAATACTTTTTTCATATTTTTCCTTTCAAATTTAAAGTTTAACTTTCGAATTTAAACTTGGTCAGTATCGCCGATACTGGATTTTATGAATTTACAAATTTAAACTTACTTCAAATTCGCACAATTAGTAAATTTAAATTTACAAATTTGATATTTGGATCTGTTTGATCTGAATTAGCCCTCGGTTAAACCTAAATAGCATAGCAGTCTTTTTATACCACAGCTTGTTAATTGTTTAATCCCGATGCTAGCTCTGCATATATTTTTAGCGCCTCAAACTTTCTCATTTTTTATCCTTTCTAAAGAATTCCTCTATCATCTTTTGATTACATATATCCAAATACTTCTCCCTGCCACTATCGCAAAAATCTGTACTCCCGGGATTGCCGCCATATGCTCTTATGATTTCACCCGCTATCCCTTTGGTATCCAATGCTCATATATACGTTATCTGCTAGAATTTTACCGGTATATCTATCTTTGATCACGGCACCGTAGTTAAAATCAATATATAACATATCTGTCAATACATTAGGTTTTATGTTGGGCTTTAGTTCTAAGAGATGATATAGGTCTTCCACTACGAGCTCGATAGGCGCTATCTCATCTTCATTGATTTCTTTGCGAGCTACGCATTTGCCTTTGTAAATTTGCTTGAGATCTTTCGTATTGTATTTTATGTAGCTTAATATTTTAGACGGTTTTATATCTATCATCGAGGCGTTTCTGTCATCAAGTAACGATTTTATCTCTCTGATTATCTTATCATCACTTTCATGATTTGGTTGCAGTTGATTAAAAAATATATTTAATTCTTCATATGTTATCGGGATACTCTTTAAAAAGCCACTTGTGCTTAACTTGGCTGATAAAAAGCACTCTTTTGCGGTATAGTCATCCAGATAAATTCTAAAGTATTTACCGTTTGTAACAGGATTCTCGCTTTTTTCTTTGTAGTCTATAAAATTTACGTAGCCGTTTATCAAAGATATGAAATTCGCATCGGTCGTATTTGCAGGGAAATTTAGCCAATTGGTTGGATCTATCAAGGGAAAACCGCTTCTATTCCATTTGACTATTTCTCTTTCTCCTGCATAGTAACCGTGTATGGCGGGCTTTTCGTAGACACTTATCTTGGCATATTTAAAATCATAATAAGCCATAACGACTCGAAGTAGGATAAAGTCGCTAAAGAAAACCAAAAACCAAACAAAAAGCCAAAGTAGCTTGCGTTTGCCTTTAGGGGCGATTAGGGCAGCAAAAAAGCTTATGGTAAAAAAAGCGGGTATTATGAAAAGAAATACTATACTGCGCATATCTAACCTTTATAAAAATACATATGCAAATTTGTAAAGCCAAAAGAGCTTCTTTAGTAGCAATATTTTATTGCTCTATATCTTAGCTCGTCATTAAATTTCACATAAATTCATCTGCTTGAATTTATGTGAAATTTTAAAAACTAGCTTGAGCATCTTAAAATTATTTTCGGTTTTTAAGTCTTTTTAGCTCTTCAAGCTCCTGTTTACATTGGATTCTTTATAAACGGAATTTCGATGCATTCTATACGAAAGGGGATTAAAATTTTATAAAACAGCGGATGAAATTTTAGTTTTGCCGTCACGATAAACAGGCGGGTTGATCCGCGATTTTCAAACGCAAAAAAAGCGCTTCAAAAGCCTCGCGAGTCGAAGCGGAATTTAGACGCAACGGCGGCGTTTTGCTTTGCAATTTGAGTCAAAATTTGATATGATTGTGCGAAATTCTATTGAACGGCTTTTTAAAATGAATAAATTTATAACTCAAAAAATAAGCGCGCTCGCGGGCTTTAGCGATGAAATTTTAAAAATTTTAGCATCGTTTGACGCGGATGTTTCGGACGTCGGGCTCGCTTTGCAAATTTCAAAAAATGTTCCCCTAGCGGATAAAATTTTAGATTTAGCATTTTGCGGTTTGTCTAAATTTAGCGCCGAAGGGCTCTCGAGGCAAAATTTCGCCACTACAGATGAGCAGTGCGATCTCCAAGGTACGGAGCCTATAAAGCACGGCTTGCAAGACGCCGCAAGCGAGTGGCAGCAAAACGACTGTACTTCGAGCGAGCAAAAAGGCGCAGACTTAGCAGGGCAGGGCGATAGTCTTAAATTTAATCATTCAAATGACGCAAACGGCGCGAACTGCAGCGACAGGAATTTTAAATTTAACCCCTCGCAGGCCGCGAGCGATACGCAGCGGCAAAATCAGCACGCCGCTGCAAGAGCTGATTGCGCGCTAGGTTCGGACATTTCCGCGCAAGCCGAACGAGCGTATGGACGAGAGCCGATACAAGGACAGGGGCAAGCGCAGCAGCAAAAACAGGAGCAAGAATGCGGGGGAGCGCAGGGGCGGGGACAAGAGCAGGGCGCCGCGGCACTAAAAACGCTAAATTTACAGCGAGCGTTTGAGCTTTACGGGCGCGAGCAGATGCGGGCGTTTTTTCTATTCGCCGTATTTGACGAGATGCTAAAGCCGGATTTGCAGGCGTATCGCATCGACCGCGAAAAGCTCACGCAGGTCTCGCTGTTGCGAAATCTACTTATGTTTTCGTGGATCAAATCCTACCCGCAGATAGAGCAAAGTATCCTTTCAAGCGTGATTTTAGTGGAGTTTGGGCGGGTTTTTATCGACGAGCAGGTGTGTGCGGCGGGCAAGGCGGAGGAATTTTACCATGCTATCAAGGGCTCGATCTTTCCGCAGGATTTTACCGATGTGGAGATGAAATTTACCGGCACGAACCGCGAAAGCGTCTCGCACGCGCTATTTGCGCATTTTGGGCTAGAGCAGATCGCGCAGGACGCGCTGTATTCAAACGCCCCCGACGACGCACCTTTTGAGAACAAATCCCGATACGCGATGCTAAAGATCGCCAAAACCGCGGTCAATATCTATCATCATTTCGACGAGCTTAGCATCGACAACGCTTTAAATTTACTAGTCGAGTTCGGCTTCGAGCAGGAGGCGTTTTTGGAGGCGAAAGGCGAAATTTCGATATGAAAGAGTTCCTGCGCGCCTTTAACTTGGGCGTATTTGAAAAGGATCTTAGCGGCGAGCAAAAGGAGCTCGTGCGCAACCTCCTAAATATCGGCGCTATCAGCGCGCACAAGGGCAAGCTCTACCTAAACGACGGCTATGTTTTCGGCAGGCTCGATATCGCGCGCGACGGCACGGGCTATCTGCAAAGCTTTGACGATCGCTTCAAGGCAGATCTCATCATCGAAAACAGATATCTAAGCGGCGTGCATCTGGGCGATCTGATCCTAACAAAAATTTTAAGCTCAAGAAAGTCCCGCCTGCACGCAAAAGTGCTGATGTGCGTCAAGCCCGCATTTTTAACTAGCGTAGTTTATACTAAAAGCTTCGGGCGCGAAATTTTAGGCGTGAACGTCAAAACCGGCCTCGCGAATCCGCTCAAAGCCACGCAAAAATCGCTAAAACAGCTGCCGTCAGACACCCTTTTAAAGATCGATAATCTAACGAACGAGATCACCGAGGTGATCGGAAACTTAGCTGATCCCTTCGTCGATGAGAAAATTTCTTTAGCGATCTACGATAAAAATGACGAATTTAACGAAGCGTGCAAGCAGCAAGCCGCGAGCTTCGGCAGCGAAGTGGATGAGGCGCTGTATCCGCAGCGCGTGGATTTGCAGCATCTGCCCTTTTGCACCATCGATCCCATCGACGCCAAAGACTTCGACGACGCGATCTATTTCGACGTAAAAGAGCGCACGCTTTACGTCGCGATCGCCGACGTGAGCGAATACGTAAGCGAATACTCGCCGATTGATAAGGAGGCGAAATTTCGCGGCTTTTCGATCTATTTCCCGCACCGCTCCGTGCCGATGCTGCCGCGCGAGCTTAGCGAAAACATCTGCTCGCTGATGCCAAATCTGCCGAGACTAGCATTTGTTTTTAGAATCGCTTTGGATGAAAATTTAAACCCGCAAAAGCAGGAGCTTTTTGAAGCAATTATAAGATCAAAACGCCGCTACGATTACGACGAGGTCGATGAAATTTTACGCACCCGCAAGGCGTGCGAGCCTGAAATTTTAAGCTGGCTCTTGCCGCTTAATGAAATTTGCGAGCGCCTGCGCCGCGCGAGGCTAAAGCGCGGATTTGATTTCCGCACCAAGGAGCTTCGTATCACGCTTGATGAGCGCGGCTTAATAAGCTCCACTCGCTTTGAGACCGACACTCCGTCGCACAAGCTCATCGAGGATTGTATGCTGCTAGCCAACAAAGCCGCTGCAGCGCGCATCGAGCGGGGCGTTTTTAGAAATCACGGCTCGGCGGAGCTTAAAAAAATTTACGCTCTGCTTGACGATCTAGCGCTGTTCGGCATCGACGCGCCGTATCAGAGCAACCTTGCCAAAATGATCGGCGAAATCCAAGCGCAAGCCGATACTATGAGGATCCGCGAGGAGGTCGATAAGCTCATCATCAAGGCTCAAAAGCGTGCCGAGTACGGATCCGAATCGCGTGGGCACTTCGGGCTCGGATTTGATAACTACACGCACTTTACAAGCCCGATCAGACGCTATTCCGATCTCATTTTGCACCGCTTGCTAAAAGCGCAGATGAGGGGGGATGAGAAATTTTATAATTACCTGCTTTTAAACATCGATGCGACGTGCGTGCGGCTAAACGAGCTCGAGCGCGAGGCGGACAAGGTCGCGTTTGATTTTATGGATCGTAAATTTGCGCGCTGGGCCGCGGAAAATTTGGGCAAAAAATTCCGCTGCTACATCGACGAAAACGGAAATTCCGTCACCGCAAAGCTAGACGACAAGCTAAAGGGGGCTAAAATTTTAGTTTCAAATTTCGCCGGCGATATTTTAACGCCCGTGCTAGTCGAGCTTACGGACGCAAATATCGCTAGCGGAGTGATTTTAGGCAGGGTGGTAAAGAAGATCTGATGTATAAGAAAGAATTTGACGGGCTTATAGCAAGCGGCAGGGTGCCTAATTTCGTGCTTTTACGCGGTGGAGACGATTTTTCAAACGAGCTTTACGCACAGCGATTGAAGCAAATTTACGCCGCGGAAAATTTTTTGAGTTTGTATTTTTTGGAGTATGATTTTGACGCGGCGCGAAGCTTCTTGGAGCCCTCGCTTTTCGGCGGCAGCAACACGCTTCACATCAAAACCGCCTCACTCATTAAAAAAGAGGAGCTGCGAAGGCTCATCGCGCTGTGTAAGTCGGACGCGAATAACCATCTGATCTACGAGCTAAACGATAGCGAAATTTCTGTAAGCGCGGATTTTATCAAGGAATTTGAACGAAACGAAGTGAGGTTTTTCAAGCCCTCGGGCGTGAATGAAGCCATAGCGCTGCTTGCGCAAAAATGCGAGATGTGCGGGCTTTTTGCAAACACCGCCGCGCTTAGCAGGATCTACGCCATCCACAACGAAAGTCTAAGCCTAGGCGCGAGTGAGATAGAGAAATTTGCAAGTTTGGGGCTCGATCTCAGCCTGCAAAACGTAAATTTGATGGTTTATGGCCTTAGCGAGGTGAGCTACGACGAGCTTTTTGATAAAATTTTTGGCCTTTGCGATTTTCGCGTAGATTTTTACAAAATGGCTCTGGGCGGCGGATACAATGAGATGGAGCTGATAAATTATTTCTACCGCCTAATTTATAGAATTTTTCGCCTGCATGTTTACGTAAAAATAAACGGCAGATTTGATTTTAAGGCGGTTTTAGGCTATCAGCCGCCCCCTTCCGTGGCCGCACAGATGCAGCGCTACGCCACTAGCTTTTCTACGCAGACGTTTTATAAAATTTTCGCTCACTTAAACGATTTGGAATTTGAACTCAAAAGCGAAAAGAACGCGGCGAAGGATGAGCTTTTGCTCGCGTCGTTTTTGAGGTTGCAGCGCATGCTGCTAAGTTCGCTCGGACAAAAAGCAAATATTAAGTGAAATTTTAGTAATATCTCTTCGCATTTTTTGCAAAATCCTTGCCCGCAGACGCTGTTTGCGAGCTAAAATCCATAAGGAGAATTTATGAGAAACTACGAGGTTTTATTCATCGTTAAGCCCACGCTTACCGACGATGAAGTTAAAACAAAAGTCGATTTCGTCAAAGAAATCATAACCAAAAACGGCGGAGAGATCGCTTCCGTAATCGAAATGGGCGCTAGAAAGCTAGCTTATAAGATCGATAAATATGAGCGCGGAGTTTATTTTGTAATCTATTTTAAGGCCGAGCCGAGCTTGATCTCCGAACTTGTTAGAAATCTGCGTATCACCGAAGATATCATTAGATTTTTGACCGTCAAGTATGAGACTAAGCGTGAAATTTCCGCTTGGGATAAACTAAGCAAAGGCATCAAACTAAGCCCTGCGAAAAAAGAGCGCGAGCCAAAAGCGCCGGTAGAGCCGAAAGAGCCTGAAGAAGCAGCCAAAGAGGGCGAATAAAGGATAAAATATGTTCAATAAAGTAGTTTTGGTAGGTAATTTGACCCGAGATATCGAGCTTAGATATCTGCAAACGGGCACCGCCGTAGGTAAAACCGGCATCGCCGTCACACGCAGATACAATAGCTCAAACGGCGAGAAACGCGAAGAAACGTGCTTTATAGACATAGATTTTTTCGGTCGTACGGCCGAGATCGCAAATCAATACTTGCGAAAAGGTAGTAAAATTTTGATCGAAGGCCGCTTAAAGCTAGATCAGTGGCAGGATCAAAACGGACAGAACCGAAGCAAGCACTCCATAAGCGTAGATACGATGGAGATGCTAGGAAGCAATCAAGGTGGAAGCGGCGGCTATAATCAAGGCGGCAATTACGAGGGCGGCAATTATGGTGGAAGCTCCGGCGGCTACGGCGGAGGAAATTCTAACTATGGCGGCGGTGGTAATTACGGCGGCGGAAATAGCTATGCTAACAGACAAAACTCAAATTCAAGAGGCGCAAAAAACGATTACAACGCGCCTAAACAAAAAGAGCAGAGTTACGAAAGCACGATTCCGGAAGTCGACGTCGATGCCGATAAATACGATGACGGCAACGACACGATCCCATTTTAATTAAGGAAAAATCATGGCAGATAAGAGAAAATATACTAGAAAGTATTGCAAATTTACGGAGGCAAAGATCGAATTTATCGATTATAAGGATACGGCGCTGCTAAAGCACTGCCTAAGCGAGCGCTTTAAGATTATGCCGCGCCGCTTAACCGGCACCAGCAAAAAATACCAAGAGATGGTAGAAAAGGCTATCAAGCGCGCGCGCCAAGCAGCCCTCATACCTTACATCGTCGATCGCAAAGACGTGGTCGTAAATCCATTCGAAAATCTTTAAATTTTAGCGGCGTAGAGCCGCTAAAATTCTCTTTTAAACTTTAAATTTTAAAATTTTAATCCGAAAATAGCATTAGTAATAACTTTTTAAGCGTTGCTACTTTGGGCTTGGCAGCTTTATCATGCGGGCATGCCACTAGTTTGTTTGTGCGCAGCATAGGCGCCTATGGGGATCGCCGTGTGTTATAAAACTGGAGCGCGAAGCGCAAGTGCGGCAAACGGAGCGCAATATTGCGTGGTGGAATAAAATTTTTATATTTGGCGCAATTTTGGTATCAAACGGATATACCGTGACGCCTGACGGTAAATCCAGCAAAAAAGACTATGCGAGCGGCGCAGAAATATTCGGGCTCGTCCGCGACCTCGATCGATGAGCTTTATGAAGCGGTCAGGGCTAAAAAAGAGGGCAAAAGATAAAATTTAAATCGCAAGCCAAGCCATCCGCACTAAATTCTTAAATTTACTCGCTTTATATACGTCTTATCGGGCGCCTCAAAACATATTGCGCCACTTGTAAAATTTCTTAAGTCTGCTTGGGGCGTAAATTTTAAAAATGGGGCTTGAGCGTTTTTGAGGTAAGCGGACGAAATAAACTTGCTTGTGCGCGGACTATGTAAATTTAATAAATTTAGCTGCAAGACACGACGAAATTTACGCTGTTTGTGGCTTGCAAGTGGGATAAATTTAAGGGCGCGATCTTTACGGGCAAAATTTTATGCACGACCGATTGGGTGCGCGGTTTTCTATGAAAGTTTAAATTTCTTATGCTCAAAGTGGTATTTTTTCTGCGAAATCGCGTTAAATTTAAGGCTATCTATCCTGGAAAAATTAACGGCGTATTCCTTCAGGCAGGTAAGGATGAAAGAGAAGCGGTAATTGCCATTTTCGTAAAATATCTCGCTCGTTATTATTTCGCCGGGCACCGCATCGCATCTTTGATCCGAGCTCATAACGCATTTTAGTTCATAATATCCATTTTGCAAATCTCCGATGTAAAATTTCAAATGCAACTTTTCATTGATTTGTTTTTTGGGTAGTAATAGCGCATCGTTGAAGCTTATGCCCGCAAAAATTCTTTCTAGCGTATGCATATTTTTATGCAGCTCTCCCAAATACGCCTCGTACCGCCGCTGCCTTAAGGCATATTCGCTACCTTTTATATTGCCCTTGATCCAATCTAGGTCGAAATATAGCACTTCAATCTCTTAGATTTTAAATTTATCGCTGCCTGTTCGCTACAGCCCCAAGAAATTCTCATCGTTTTTGATCTTTTCGATGAGATCAAGCGTGGCGCAAAACTCGTCGTAGAAATATGGCATCTCGAGTTTAAAAAATTTGAAATTTAGCCCCTCCAGCACCTTGAGCGAGTGTTTGTTTTTGAGCAAAAATATGAAAAATACCCCATCTTTTTCCAGCGCGTTGAGGTAGTTTATTTCGCTTATATTGGCGCGTAGGATCTCGGCGTCAAGGATGACGACGTCGGCTACGTAGATGAAGTCGTTTAGATGTCTCTTCGCGCTCTCCCAGTTGGAGTTTGGCATCACGTCGCAACCAAGCCCGCTCAAAAAATCTCGCAGCTCCTCAAAGATCGCGCGGTTTTTATGCGTGATTATGACGTTGTAGTCGTATTTTTTAGCGCTAAAATCCTGCTTTTGCGCGAAGCAGCTAAGCACAGCATCCATTTTAATAAAGGTTCCGC
Source organism: uncultured Campylobacter sp. (assembly GCA_963522285.1). Taxonomy (GTDB): domain Bacteria; phylum Campylobacterota; class Campylobacteria; order Campylobacterales; family Campylobacteraceae; genus Campylobacter_B. The sequence goes on along the minus strand of CAUQWV010000001.1, from coordinate 88,613 downwards.
GCCCGTCAGCTCCAATACTCGGATGCGAACCAAGTGCACGCAAATGGGTCTGCGCCGAAGTAAGATACTCATCATCCGTGCTAGCGGCGCTTTCTAGTGCACTTTTAAGCGCATAGGTGCGCGGATCCTTTAGCTCGCGATCGATGCCTACGCGCACGTCGAGCTTGACGGAACTCATATTTTTTCTAAGCTCCTTGGTGCTAAATTCCACGCTCACGCAGATCGGCTCGGTGATATTTTGCAGAAAAAACTCGCACGCGTCAAAGACCGCGCTAGTGAGATTTAGCACCTCGCCGCCGTAGATACGTGGCAGCTGCGGTGGGAAGCTAAGATATAGCGTGCTGTCGTATTTCGTGCACTCCTCAAATAAAATTTCGCTTTGGAATTTTAAAATTTTTAAAATATCGATCTGCGCGATATCCTCGCGTCTAAGCACGACGGAATCACTTTCTTTGGCTTTAGGCGCAGCGGAGAAAATTTTACCGCTTACGGCGGGCTTTTTAGAAAAGAGCTTTCTTGCCACAAAGCCTGCCGTCGCAGCTAATATTGCTAGTGTGCCTAAAACCACGGCTTTCATAGCACAAGCATCCCATCGCCATAGGAGTAGAAGCGGTATCTTTGCTCCACTGCGATGCGGTAGAGCTCAAGCGTGCGCTCAAGGCCGATGAAGCTCGCTACGAGCATTATCAGCGTGGATTTGGGCAGGTGAAAATTTGTAAGCAAAAAATTCTGTCTTATCGGCGGATTGCCCGGGTGCAAAAACAGCTCGCAGATCCCGCTACTTTGCCCGTTGCGTGCAAAATTTTCGATCGTTCGCGTAACGGTCGTACCCACTCCTAAAATTTTTCGCTCGCTTTTTAGAATTTGCGCGGTCTGCGGCGGGATAGAGTAGAGCTCGCCGTGCATCTTATGATCGCGCAGATCCGCTACTTCCACGGGCTTGAAGGTACCCGCGCCTACGTGTAGCGTGATAAAATAAATTTCGTGGTTTTTGCGCAGATCGTTTAGCATCGCATCGTTAAAATGAAGGCTTGCGGTAGGTGCAGCGACGGCGCCTTGCTCGCGCGCGAAGATGCTTTGATACCAGCTCTCGTCCTGCTTGGTATCGGCGCGCTTGATATATGGCGGTAGCGGCACGTGGCCGATACGTTCGCAAATTTCAAAAACATCATGGGTGTTTAAAGCTTCGCCGCCCTGCTCAAATTGCACGATGCGAAGCCCGCCCTCCATCAGCTCGCAAACGCGCGCTTCAAGACCGCTTTGAAATTTTAATTCGCTGCCTACTTTGACGCTGCCGCGAATATAGGCGCTAAATTTATTGCCCTCAAGCGGCGAGTTTAGCAGAAGCTCGATTTTACCGCCGCTGTTTTTATGACCGAAAAGGCGCGCCTTAATCACCCGCGTGTCGTTAAAAATAATATCGCAGGGCGGCAGGGCGTCCGCCAGATCGCCGAAGTGCGCGTGAGTGATCTGCTCTTTAGCGCGGTCATAGATCAGCAGGCGCGCGCTTTGTTTGGGCATCACGGGCGCGCTTGCGATGAGCTCGCTAGGAAGCTCGTAATCGTAGCTGCCAACTAAATTTAGATCCGCCATCTCACGCCTGCGCTACGTCCGTGGAATTTTCGCTTTCGTCATCCTCAGGCTTATACGGATTTATCATTTTGGCGATGAAGATCGAAAGCAGATAAAGCGCAATTAGCGGAGTTGCGAGCATAAACTGACTAAGCACGTCCGGCGGCGTCATCACCGCTGCAAAGATGAAAATAATGACGATTGCGTAGCGAAAAAAATCGCTCAGGCTTTTATTTGTTACAAGCCCGATCTTAGCGAGGAAAAAGGTTACTACAGGAAGCTCGAAGCTGATGCCAAATGCGACGACAAGCTTAGCGAAAAAGCCTACATATTCGCCGATCGTAGGCATCGCAGTAAATTGCTTGGCGCCAAAATTTACCAAGAAATTAAATGCGACTGGAATTACGAAAAAATAGCAAAACGCCGCGCCTAAAAAGAACATAATGCTCGCGCCGCTAACGAAGGGGATGACGTATTTTTTCTCGTTGTCGTAAAGCCCAGGTGCTACGAAAAGCCACGCCTGCCAGAAAATTATCGGCATCGCAAGCAGTAACGAGGTGAAAAACGATACCTTCATCGCAGTAAAAAAGGTCTCGCCAAGCTGGGTAAAGATGATCTCGCTGCCTTTAGGAAGCACGCGCACCAGCGGACGGGTCATAAAGCCTAAAATATCCTCCCAAAAGCCGAAACACGCGATAAAAAGGACGATGATGGACAGCACGGAGATCACCAGGCGCTTGCGAAGCTCAGCTAGATGGGGTTTTAGCTCTTCAAACATTAAATTTCTCTCTCATTATGATTTTTGCGTATCGTTATTTTGCGCGGAATTTTGCATAGAATTTTGCGCATCGCCGTTTAAATTTGCGTTCAAATTTTGCGCAGCGCTTTTCGCTTCACTGCTTGCATTGGTATTTTGTGCGGAATTTCCCGCACCGCAGCCCGCGCTCGGCATAAAATTTTCGCCTTTGTTTCCAGCACTAGAATTCGCGCTTTTGCTTTCAGCGCCGGAATTCATTGCACCGTCGGCGGAGCCTTGCATAGAGTTTGCGGTGCCAGCGGAGCTTTGCGCGGAATTTTCGCCACTCGAATTTGCCTTTAAATTTGCCGTCCCGTTTTGTTTTTGCGTCGAGACCTCCGCAGAGTTTAACGCGTCTTTGGTGGCGTCCGAGCTAAGCGTTTCTTTAAGCGAGCTTTTCGCGTCTTTTAGCCCCGCATTTAGCGTCTCTTTGACTGAATCGATGCCGCCTTTTATCTCGTCGAGCTCCTCAAACGTGAGCTTTTTGCGCACGCCTTCGCTTGCTTGCGTGATGCTCTCTTTGTATTTTCTGGCGTCCTCTTTAAGCTCGGCGATGCGAAGCTCCTGATCGAAGCTCGATTTTGCGTCGTTGATGGTTTTTTTGATGACTTTGAAGTATTTCGCAAGCTCGACTAGTACTTTTGGAAGCTTTTCGGGCCCTAGCACGATTATCGCGATGATTAAAATGACCGTAATTTCAGGCATACTGATACCAAACATAAAATTTCCTAACGTAAAAAGTGGCGTATTGTAACTAAAATTTCATTAATCTTAAATTTAGCGCCCGCAGTGGCTTTCTTGCGTGATAAAAAGCGCGATCTCGTCGGCGAGCAAAAAGTTGGGATTATAAAATTTGCCCTCGGTAAATTTTAGCTTTTTTTCGCGTGCGAGCAGCTGTGCGTTGCTTAGCTCCGCGGCGTCTAAAATTTGCGCGTCCACGCCCAAAATACAGCGCAGCCCGAGAAATATGCGCTCAAGCTTTTTATCCTGCGCGCTTAGAGCTTCGCGCTGTTTTTGCAGCGGATCTGCGATGTAATCTCGCAAATTTTTAGGCGAGCTAAGGCGCACCTGTCCGCTAGTTCCGACCGCAAATGCCCCAAATCCAGCGTAATCCTCGCCGCGCCAGTAGGCGAGATTGTGCTTGCAGCGCAGTCCGCGCGCGGCAAAATTTGAAATTTCATACTGGCTAAAGCCGGCATCCGCCGCAAGAGCGAAGAGAAATTTAGCTAGAGCCGCGCTTTCCTTTTTAAAGCTTTCGCGCCCGAAAAAGGGCGTGTTTTCCTCAAGGCTTAGCGCATAGGCGCTTAGATGCGGCACCTCGCAGCGCGCAAGCTCATCCATTTCAAATTTTAAATTCCTCTTATCGTCAAATTTGCTCGCATAGATTAGGTCTAAGTTTATATTGTCAAAGCCCGCCGCTTTGGCATTTTGCACCGCCAGAAAAATCTGCGCCGCACTGTGCGCGCGACCGAGGAACTTTAGCTTGGCATCGTTGAAGCTCTGTGCGCCGAAGCTGATGCGGTTTACGCCGAGCTCGCGCATCGCCCTAAGCCAGGTGGGGCTAGCGGAGTTTGGGTTGGCTTCCGAGCTGATTTCGGCTTTAGCGGCGAAATGCGGCGCAAGCAGCGCAAAAATTTCATCGTAAAGTCCCGCATCTACGGCGCTTGGCGTGCCCCCACCAATAAAAAGCGTCGAAATTCGCGCGTGCGGATTTTTCGCCAAAAAATCGCGCACTTCAAGCTCTAGCGCGCGAAAGTAGCTTTTTGCGAGGCTAAACTTATCGCTGAAGGAGCCAAAGGCGCAATACGGGCATTTGGAGGTGCAAAACGGCACGTGGATATAGATGTGCAAGGGCTTCCTTGGGCGTGAAATTTCAAAAGCAAAATTTAGCCAAATAAAGCGAAAATTCAGATAAATTTCGAGCCCATTAACGCAAATTTTAATATTATTTCGGTAAGATTTTGGAAATTTTTTATGAGAAAAACGAGATGGAAAAAGAGAAAAATTACAGACCGAATGTCGCTGCAATCGTGCTTTCGCCATCGTATCCGTTTAACTGCGAAATTTTAATCGCGCAACGAAGCGACATCAAAGGCGCTTGGCAGTTCCCTCAGGGCGGCATCGACGATGGCGAAACGCCGAAAACCGCGCTTCTTAGGGAGCTTGGTGAGGAGATCGGAACGAACAAGGTCGATATCATCTCGGAGTGCCCGCATTGGCACAGCTACGACTTTCCCGAGGGTATAGCTCAAAAGATGCGCCCATATGACGGGCAAATTCAAAGGTATTTTTTGGTGCGATTGCGAAATTTGGCCGATCTGAACATCAACACCAAGCTTCCGGAATTCGACGCATTTAAATTCGTAGGCGCAAATGAGGTTTTAAGGCACGTAAATCACTTCAAAAAGCCGATTTACGCGACGGTTTTAAAATATTTTAAAGAGGAGGGCTACATTTAATGCTAATCGTTCAAAAATACGGCGGCACGAGCGTCGGCACGCTAGAGCGGATCGAGTCGGTCGCACAGCGCGTGATAAAAACCAAAAACGAAGGGCATAACGTCGTAGTAATCGTCTCTGCGATGAGTGGCGTTACCAATCAGCTCATTGAGCAGGCGGAATTTTTTACTAAAACTCCCGTAGGCAGAGAGATGGATGTGCTGCTAAGCTCGGGCGAGCGCGTCACGAGCGCACTTTTAGCTATCGCGCTAAATGCTAAGGGCTATGCTGCGATCGCGTTTAGCGGGCGAGGTGCGGGCATCGTGACGGATAATTTTCATACCAAAGCTCGCATCGTCTCTATCGATCCAAAAAGTATGCAAGAGGCGCTAAAGCAGGGCAAAATCGTCGTCGTCGCGGGCTTTCAAGGTATCAGCACCGCAGGCGAAGTAACTACGCTAGGGCGAGGAGGAAGCGATCTTAGCGCAGTCGCCGTAGCAGGAGCGCTAAATGCCGATCTATGCGAAATTTATACCGACGTAGACGGCGTATATACGACCGATCCGCGCATCGAGCCAAAAGCCAAGAAGCTTGATCGCATCAGCTACGACGAGATGCTTGAGCTTGCGAGCTTGGGAGCGAAGGTTTTGCAAAATCGAAGCGTTGAGCTTGCAAAGAAATTAAACGTAAATTTGGTGACGCGAAGCAGTTTTAACGATCATGAAGGAACACTCATAACAGGAGAAGAAAAGATGGAAGATGCGGTAATTAGCGGCATTGCACTGGATAAAAATCAAGCAAGAATTACGATTAGAAACGTAGAGGATCGCCCCGGCGTCGCGGCTGAAATTTTCTCCGCGCTTGCGAGCAAGGAGATCAATGTCGATATGATCGTGCAAAATATCGGACGAAACGGCGAGACGAATTTGGGCTTTACCGTGCCGCAAAACGAGCTAGAGACGGCCTATAGGGTAATGAAAGAGGTAAATCCAAATCCAAATTCCATCATCGAATCGGATGCTGATATCGTAAAGGTTTCTTTGGTAGGCGTAGGTATGAAAAGCCACAGCGGCATAGCCAGCAAGGCGTTTAAGACGCTTGCGGACGAAGGGATAAATATCCAGATGATCTCCACGAGCGAGATTAAAATTTCGATGATCGTAGAGGCCAAATACGGCGAGCTTGCCGTGCGCGCGCTGCATAAAGCCTACGATTTGGATAAATAATGCAGGATCTGCACACTTGGAGCGTTACGGCGATGCGCTCCGAGCCCGGGCTTGAGTGGCTCGAGGATCGCAAGGAGGACTGGACGCCGCTTTTAGCATCAAAGCTAAAATTTCTCCACGACGGCTTTGCTTTCATCGTCATCTGCGACGATGAGCGAAGCTGGTTTAGCGAATACATCATCAAAAAGATCAACTCCTCTACCAACTCTCGCCCGCTGCTGCCGTTTTTTTCGCTGCGATCACTCTACCGCGGCGGAGTAAATAGCCTCGAGGATGCGCTGCTGCTAAACGATATGCTAAGCCTCGCGTTTGCCAACGGCTTTATATATTTTTACATCGGCAACGGCAACCATCCGCTAGCCAAAATCGCCAAAAGCCACGAGGACAGCTATCTGTGGCTCATCGACGAGAGGCTGCAAAACAGCTTTTACATGAGTGAGAGCGATCCGAGCTTAGATCTCAAACTTATCCAGCTTTTTAAAATTTTAGATAAAAGCATCGACGCCGTGCTTTTTGACGAAGTGGTGCTTTGAAAATCATAAATCAGATCGTTTTAACAAACGATTATGAGGGCTTTAAAGATAAAATTTTAGCCGAAATTCCGCGCAAAAATTTAAGGTTTTTCGAAAGCGTCGAGCTTAAGATCGACGAGGCGCGAAAAATCATTGACGAAGCCTACGTCGCCGAGCGCGAGGATAAGATCATCGTTATCGCCGCTACGAAATTCGGCGAGGAGGCGCAAAACGCTCTGCTTAAAATTTTAGAAGAGCCGCCCAAAAACACGGTGTTTTTTCTGATCACTCCCTTCATCAACGCCCTGTTGCCTACCATCCGCTCGCGCCTTATCGTGCAAAACCTCTGCGTGCGAAAGCCCAGATACCGCACGGGTTTAAATTTAACCAGACTCAGTCTAAAGGAAGCGGTGGAGTTTATCGACGCGCAGATCGCGCTGGAGCGCAAGGGCGAGCTGGATAAGACGGCGCTAAAAGCGCTCATCGGCGAGATCGCGCTGGAGTGCTTCGAAGCAGGCGTCAGTCTAAGCGGCGATGAGTTGCAGCGGATTGATCGCTTAAACTACCTCGCCGAGCATAACGCCAAAGCCCATGCCGTGCTTACTCCGTTACTGTTAATGATCGAGGAGAAAAGATGAAAATTTATAAAATTTCAAACGAGACCGATTTCGCACTGATTTGCGAGCGCATCGGCGTGCGAAATGCGGGGCGGGCGATAATGCAGAAAAAATCGCGCCTAAACTTTTTCTACTTAAAAGATCTGCGCGCACCCGCGGCGAATATTTTAAAGCAGGATGCCCTTAGTATCGGCGCCGAGCTTGCGTGCAACGAAGGAGTGATCCTGGGGCGCGATGGTACGGACGCGGTTTTGATCGCAAACGATCGCCAGATCGAGGTTTTGGCGCAAAAGGAAGCTCTGCAGGATTTCGGGCTAAAAGAGCTCGCGAAATTTCTAAGCGAGAAATTTGCTAAGCCGCAAAGCTGCGAAATAATGGGCGTAGTAAACATCAACTCCGATAGCTTCAACCCCGCAAGCCGTGCGGCAAGCTTAAAAGAGGCGACCAATAAGATCGAAAAAATGATCGAGCAGGGCGCCGCCATCATCGACATCGGCGGCGTGAGCTCACGCCCGGGCAGCCAGTACTGCGGCAGGGATGAGGAGTTTGCGCGCATAAAGGACATCGTGAACGAAATTTATCGCCTGCGTCTGCACGAAAAGGCTAAATTTAGCCTTGATAGCTTCGATGAGTATTGTTTGGAATTTGCGCTAGATCGGGGCTTTAGCATCATCAACGACATTAGCGCGAACCTCGCTCTTGCCCCGCTTGCGCTCCGCTACGACGCCACTTATGTGCTGATGCACATGCAAGGAAAGCCGCAAAATATGCAGCTTGCGCCCAAATACGACGATCTGATGGGCGAGATCGATGAGTTTTTTGCGCAAAATTTGCAGCAGCTGCAAAGCGCGGGACTTAAAAAGATCATCCTTGACGTGGGCATAGGCTTTGGCAAGACTGCCGAGCAAAATTTAGTGCTGATTAAAAATTTGCAGCATTTCTTGCATTTCGGCTGCCCGTTGCTCGTGGGTGCGAGCAGAAAGAGCGTTATTGATTTTTACAGCCCCTCTGCGGTCGAGGATAGGCTCGCAGGCTCGCTGTATCTGCATCAGATCGCCGCTTTAAACGGCGCCGCGATCATCCGCACGCACGACGTTTCCCCGCACGTTCAAATGCTGCGGCTAATGCGCGCGATGGACGCCGCTGCGGTAAAATTTTAAAATTTTGCGGAATTTTCACGAAATTCCATATTTTTCACGAGATTTTTGTAAATTTGCCTTATGCGGAATTTTAAAATTCCTCAAGGAAATATTTTAATTCTTTTAAAATTTTGCGAAAGAGCTTTTGCGGAATTTCATCCGCGTTTTATTTTGCGCCTAAGTTTTTGAGTGCTTGTTTGCCTAAACTTCATAAAAATTTATAAAATTTCGCTCGATTTATGAGGTGCGTCAAAACAGCGAAGTAAAGCGGTATAAATTCTAGCGACGATTGCACGGATTATTTGCTGCGCGAGCCGAGTTATTTCATTTTTGGGCGAAACGAACGCTTTACGTCAAAGCCCTTGCTAGCGATTTTTATATCATTTGGTATCGTGCCCGCCGGAGCATAGGCGTCCTTTTTGGCGGATAAAAACTCGACTAAGCTTTGCCAGACAAAGTCGGCATCCAGATAAAACCCCATCGCGTTAAGCTGTGGATTTATCGCCACGGTGTGAATGTTCTGTGTGAGCTTAAAAAATACGATGGGTGCGTTTAAAATTTCATCTTTGCTTATAATTTTATCGTCGCGAATAATATTTTTTAGCGTCGTTTTGCGGTCGCCCTCTAACGCCACGAGCTGCAGAATCTCCTCGCGCGTAGCCTGCTCGCCGACTTTGCTGAGCCACGAGACGATATGGGCGCGAAATCCATCGCTAAAGCTCAAAGTTCTGTCTTCCCAATACTGCCTTCTTAGCTCCGTCTCGTCAAACTCTAGGCTTGTGTAAATTTTACCTTGCGCTGCGAAAATATGGACTAAATTTTTGCCGATGAAAATCACGGAGTGCAGCAAGCGCGGCAGCTTATTTACATCAGTTTTACTCCAGTTTATAAATTTACCGCCGATAAAACGGTACCCGCTAAGCTTCCTTTCAAAGACCTTTTTATCGCCCTCATCAAGCTTCCATAGCTCATCCGTACCGACTAGAGTAGAGTTTCTGCGGTCATAGACCAAAGTCTCGTCAAGCCCGTATTTTGACACCATAAAATCGTAATTATCTTTAAATTTCGAGATAATTTTCATATTCGTCCCTTAAAATTTTATCTTCCCTAAGCTTCTTAATCGGCGCGCTTTGCGCCGAAGCCAAAGCAAAATTTTATCGCTGCAAATTTGCGCTTCGAACTTCGCAAATTTTACCAAAATTTACTGCTAAATCGCCAAAAATTTATATCGCAAGCTCACGGCTCGCTCAATTTTACTGCGTGTCAGCGAAATGGTAAAACCGAACGAAAAGCGTGAGGCGCGGCAAATTTTAAATTTATTTTACGCGGCAGCGTAGAATTTTAAAATTTATTTTCCGCGATGGCGCAAAATTTCAAATTTATCTGCCGCAAAAACAGAGGCTGCTACCTCTTAAGTCATAAATTTTGGTAGCGGTAAAAACCGAGGCCGCTACCGCTTAAAGTCGTGGATTTCGATATTTACGCCGTATTTTTTGCAAAGCTCGCTTACCTTTTCTTTCAGTTTCTCCTCGTCGTAGCAGATGAGATCGATGTATGCGTGCCTCTGCCCGGTTGCGCCGCCGATTATCTCTAAAAACGAGCTGCAGCTCTCCAGAGCTCCTCGTCCTCGATCTTGTTTCGCAGATCAAAGCCCGCCTGCACGTCGCCGCCGTTATCAATGCTCAGAAAACAAAATTTGATACCGAGCTCGAAGGCTTCGTTATAGATGTCGCGCTTGCCGCCTAGGTACTCGCCTATGAGATTTCGCAGGCAGGTGGTGCCCACGATCACGTCCTCGCGCACCTCGCTGCCGCGCGGCTGCATCTCATAGCTGAAAAAATTCTTTAGCGGTTCGCGCGCGGCTTTTTCGCCAAATTTCTCATCGATCAGATCGGCAAATTCGCTTAGCGGCACGCCGTTTTCCTGCGGCTTATCGAGCACCTCAAGCTCGCCTAGCGTATTTATGACCGTCGTCTCGCCGATGATGTTATCAAGCAGGATGAAGCTCAGATTGCCCGCTTTGCCCTCGTCCTGCGCGAGCAGAGCCGCTAAGTTTTCGTTGTAAATTTTAATATCCACGTCGCTTTCGTTAAACTGCGCGTAGATCATCGACTCCTCGGCGTTTACGCTCGTGTCATACATCTCGATCCCGCCGATACCTCGCGGCGCACGCGGCTTTCCGAGCGTACAGCGCATTTTGGATTCGAGCTGCTTGGGCATAGCGTTTTTGATAAAGCTTAGCCAAAATAGGCGGTGTCTCATACCCTCGGGAGTTAGCACCAGATCGAGCTTATCGCCCGTAAGCCCCGTCATAAAATATGGCTCGGCAAGGCAGATGCGAAGCTTCTCGTCGGTCTTTTGCATCGCCTTTTCAAACTCTTCCGCCGCTAGATCGGCCTTGATCTCATCTATTGCGCCGCTAAATTCCGTCCAAAATTTATCCACTCTGCCGGCAAAAGTGCTTGGAATTTGCGCCTTTTCAGCTTTTTTACCAAAACCGAATAACCCCATATTTTCTCCTTAAATCAAATTTTACTTGCATTATAGCTAATTTTTTGCGCAGGCTCGGGGCGCAAATTTCAAAGGCCACGCCCTCACGTACACTGAAAGCAGCCGCCCAAAACCTCGCATTTCTCGCAGATCTGCACGTATATGACGCCCTCGCCCTGCACCAGCTCGCCGAATGGGATCTGCGCTAGATGCTTCATCGTCCCGCCGCAGCTAGGACAGGCTAGATACTCGGCGTCCTGCACCCACTGTGGATAGCCTCCCACGGTCGTATCAAGCTCGCCAAAGCAGCCGTAAAATGGAGATACTTCGCTGCCTAGCTTAAATTTCATATCGCATAGTCGCATCATGTCCTCTTGCGAAAAACAACTCTCCGTAAATCCTTCGCCCTTGTAGCTTAGCTCCGGCTCGCCGTCTGCGCCTCTTTTGCAAAAGTAAACGACCGAACCGATACAGGTCGGGCAACAGCGAAAGATCGCGTCGTGCTTTAAATTTAAAAACGCAAGCTGCGGCTCGTCGGCCTTAAGACGCAGCATATCGAGCATCTCGCAGCCGCAAAACTCGCACTTTTGCCCCGTAGGCCTGCCGATACGTACGGGCTCATCCGCATTTTGGTTTGCGTCTTTGCAGCAGGCATCCTTTGCATTTTCGCTTAAATTTAAACTGCTGCTAGCGTCTTTTTGCGCGTCTGATTTGAAATTCGCGCGCTCGTTCTGCAAGATCGCGTCTTCGTCCATGCTTGCGCGAGCACTTTGTGCGCCCGCGTGCAAATTTGAAATTTCGTCCGCACCGTTTTGCGCGCTTTGTTCGGAATTTGCGCCGTCAGCGCCGCCTTTAAAATTTAAAATTTCGTCCGCGCTTTCATCTCCGCGCTCGCGCTCGCAGTTTTTCTCCGTGACATCTTTCACGCGCACCGCAGTAAGGCATTTATCAAAAACTAGCGATTTGCGCTCGCCCGTCTCGTCAAAGCTCCAGCCGCCGATTTGCGCGTAAATTTCAGTGCCTGCGTATAGCTTTTGGCGCCACGGCCTTGGGTTTTGATACAGCTCGTAAAAAAGCTGCGTCGTCTGCTCGTCGCCCTGCCACGCAAGCGAGCACAGAAGGTGATTTAGTGCGTTTTTAGAGTTGTCTTGTAGCGAGTCTAGTTTTGCTATGAGCGCGTCTCTTACGTCCTTAGGCGCGCCGAAGTAGAGTTCGGGCGGATAGTAGATCTGCTTCGCCGCCGCAGCTCGCGCGATCCTTGGATCGTGGATATCCAGCAGGCTAAAAAGCGCCCAAAAATCGTTACAAATCTCATCCCATTTTTCGATCTCGTCGATTCGGTCTGCGATTTTTAGGATCATCGCCTCCACTTCGTCCGCGCTTAGGTTTAAAATCTCCTCTCGTCTCTGCTTTTGGCGGCACGAGTGGCAGATGCCGCCAAAATAGATCGTGTTTTCGCCGCATTTTGGGCATAGATGGGCTTTGCTTTGCGTTTTATCTCCTTAAATTTGGATTTAAATTTCGTCAAATTTTAGCTAAATTTTACTATTTTGTGGCGATAAAGCGCGGTTTATAATTTATGCCGCATTGAACGCGAGGCTTTATAATACACCTAAATGCGTCATTTACAAATGAAATCTAAGCTGAAAAGAGATGTAAATTTTAAATTACAATAGAAATAGGGCGGGTTTGCAAGATCAAGTGGAATTCATCTTTGAAAAGGCAAATTCCACTTTTATGCGCTTGGGCACAAATCACTTTTCGATATGGTGTTTGACTAGATACTCGATGATATTTACCGCATTATCGATGCCGCAATACGATGTGTCGATGCAGATATTGTAGTTTGCGGACGCGCCCCAGACTTGGTTGGTGTAGTATTGATGAAAGCTCATCCTGCCTGCGTCGCTGTTTTCCATATACTCGCGCGCGTCGGTATGGCCCTCTTTTTCTAATCTAGCGAGCTTAAACTCATCACTCGCGCGTAAAAATACCGTCAGCAGATCCGGATGTCCGCGCAAGAAAAACCCGGCGCAGCGCCCAAGCACTATAACGTTGCCGCCCGAGACGATCTTTTCGTAGATTGCTACGATGCGATCGCGTTTTTGCTCATTGGCTAGCTCGTTGTGCGAGATTGCCTGAAGTAGCGTATTTACGGGCATTTCGTTGTAGAACTCATACATCTGCTCGAAGCAGCCAAGCTCGTCTGCTTTGCGGAGCAGATCCGCCTTGGCTAGATAGGTGTAGCCTAAGCGCTCGGCTAGTTTGCGCGCAGTTTCGCGCCCGCCTGCGCCAGTTTGTCTAGCGATCGAGATTATCATATTTTCTCCTTAGATGAAATGTGCAAAAATACCGGCACCGATGACGGTAAGAAGTCCCGTAACTGCCATCGCTAAAGACGCCATTGCGCCCTCTACGTCACCGATCTCAAGAGCGCGTGCCGTTCCCATCGCATGGCTCGCGCAGCCTAGGGCGATACCTTTTGCCATCGCCTTTTTGATGCCAAAAATTTTAAGTAGTGCCTCGCCAAATACGCTACCGATGATACCCGTAGCGATGATGCAGGCCACCGTTAGTGTCACGATGCCGCCTAAGCTTTCGCTGATACCCATACCGATCGGCGCCGTGACGGATTTCGGTAGTAGCGTGACATACATTGTGTGATTTAGCCCAAATATCACGGACATCGCGTAGATGCTGCCTAGCCCTGCGATCATACCAGAAATCAGTCCTGCAAAAATAGCTAAAAAATTACTTCGCAAAAGCGCCAGCTGCTCGTATAGCGGCACGGCTAGACAGACGGTAATCGGCGTTAAGAAAAAGCTAATGTGCGAGGCGCTGGCGTTAAATTTTTCGTATGGAATTTTAAAGAGTAAAAGCACGCAGACGGTAAGCACGATACCGATTAGAAGCGGGTTGAAAATCGTTAGCTTAAAGCGCTTTTTTAGATAAAGCCCTAGCTCAAACGAGCCTAGGCACAAAAACACGCCGAAAAAAGCGGAGTTCATTAAAATTTCTCTCATTTTTTGTCGTCTCCGGATAGAATTTCGCGCTCCAGCTTCGCATCCACGCCCTTTGTATTCACGCCGTCTTGTTCGTGCGCGGCTGCGTAGAGCCTACGCTTAACGCGGGCGAGGGCGATTTTATAAAAGATCTGCGTTACCGCGCCGCTTGCACCGATGACTACCACCGTAGAGACTGCCGTAATCGCGATGATTGCGAAAAGATGCTGGCGTAGCGCGTCGCCTGCGATGATGATCGCAGCGCCCGCCGGGATGAAGATCACAGGCATAATCTGCATAAAAAACGACACGGTTTCTCTGATCTGCGATACTTTGATGAGTTTGAAGATCAGGGCTAAAAGCATAATGACTAGCCCGTAGATGCTAGCGGGGATCGGCACAGGCACGAGCGCCGCCAAAATCTCCGCAACAAAAGATATTCCTAAAATCACGCTGAATTGGATTAAGTAGTTCAAAGCTTACCTCGGATTAAAATTTAGTGCTAAATTTAGCACTTTGCAGTTAAAATAGATATTAATCTTGCGGATTTTGGGCGAAATTTTGCGGCAAAATTTACTTAAGCAAGCTCTATAGCTAGGCTTTAGGTAGAATTTTGAGATTTATCGTAGCGCTAAATTTAGCCTTGCGGCACGGATAAAATTCGGCGACGACTACTCAATCAAGCGTCTCGCCTAGCTCGATTTTGACGTCTAGAACCTTGCAGACTAGATCAAAAATTTCAATATCGACGTTGGGCGCGTATTCGTCCAAGACGGTGTAAACTTCGGCGCGCATATCCTCGTCGTGGCCCGGGTGCGAGCGCGAATACAGCTCGTCAGTACGGCGCACGAGCGCGAGATTATCGATATCTCGCTCACGCATCGCCTGCTTAAGCCGCTTTGAAATTTGCCATTTGAAACTTTGCATTTTCCATCCTTTAAATTTGCGCGATACTAGCCAAAAGGGCTTTAAAGTTTAATTTCTTAAATCCGGTGGCGCGTTTCGGCGCGGTCAGCGAGCCCGCGCCGCTCGGTCTTACGCTTGCAAATATAAACGAGCCGGGTTTAGATTGGGGCTTACCGGCTAAATAGAAGATTATCTTTGCGTAAATAGCGCTAAATCTCGCAAAGCCAATGGGATTACTTCGCCGTGCGAAGCGCCTTCGTAGAGCTTAAACTCGCAAGAAAGCCCCTTTGTTTTTAAAATTTCAGCTAGATCGGCCGCTTTTAAAATTCCCGTTTTATCGGTTTTTCCTTTACGCATTTCACGCGAGCCGGCAACGAGCATTATGAATTTCGCTTTTAAATTTGATCTAAGTTTTCCCTCGTCTAGGGCGTCTCTGATCAGCTGTGATTCACCCCACCACAACGAAGGCGAGGCGATAAAAAACTCGTCGAAAATCCCATCGTCGCGCAGCAAAGCATAAATACCGAATAGCCCGCCAAAAGAATGTCCGAAGTAAATTTTATCGCTTTGCGTCGTGGCGTATTTTCGATCCACGAGCGGCAATAATTTATCTTTTACAAAATCGTAAAATTCTGCCGCGCCGCCGCCGTTTGCATATTCTTCGCCGCTCGCCGCGGGCGTTAAATCCCTCGTGCGACGCTTAGTGTCATACGCTAGCGGGCTATCGTATCCGATGCCTACTATAAGGACGGTTTTATTTAATTTAGGTCCGGTTTCGGCGTTTTCTTTAGCGCTATTTGTACCTGCGTAAATTTGCGCATAAGAGTTTAAAAACATAGCAACTTGCGCGTTCGCATCAACCATAAAAACTACCCTATCGTAGCGAGCGACATTTTTTTGGCGAGCTATAAAAATTTTATATTTTTTGCCGCTCTTACTTTTTAGAATAAGATCACTCACGTTAAACATTTCGCGTGCAGCCTCGCTTATCCGCTCGATCTTTTGCGGCGGTTTTGCCCCCAGATCGCAAGCGAATAAGCACGCTAAAAAGAGCGCGTCAAATACCGCGAGAAAGCTCTTTAGGCTTACCATTTAGCGTTTACCTTGAACCAAAACCTTCTGCCCTCCTCGGGATACCAATAGTAATTGCCGTCGTCTGCGAGACCCTCATCGTATCGGACGTTATCAAAGATATTGTAAGCGGTTAAATTTAGACTCAGATTATCGTTTAAATCGTATTGTGCGCCCAAATCCGTAGTAAAAAGCTTTTTGTCGTTTTTGCTGACTCTATTGCCCGGACCGAATTGTACGCTTGTAAGCTCGCTTTCGTAATTAAGGCCGATAAAGGTAGAAAGTGGAGCGATCGGCCTATAGCTAAGCGTCGCATGTGCGGCATGCTTCGGAGTAGCGGTCAGGGATTTGCCATCTAGCCTACTAAGATTGGTTTGGCTAAATTTAACGGCGCCGTTTGGCGTATAGATCGTAGGATCCCCGGTTTCGATCTCGGAGTGGCTATAGGTATAGTTCGCCTTGAAATTTAGCCTCTTAGTAATATCGTAATCGCCGCTCAGCTCAACGCCGTAAACCTCGGCTCCTTCTATATTAAAATATGTTCCCCAACCCGGGCAATTAACGCTCGGCGCGCCGGCGCAGCCTCCGTAAGCGGGAATCCTATTGATATTGCTACCATCGGTATCTAAAATTTTATCTTTGAAGTCGTTTTTAAATAGCGTGATATTGCCGCGCAGATCGTCTGCATTGTCGTAATAAAGCCCGATCTCGTAGGTCGTGCTTTTCTCGGGCTTTAAATCCTTGTTACCGAAATCTATAATCCTCCAGCCGCCCTGAATCGTGCCTACTTCCGGCGAAATTTGATTGACATCGGGAGTTTTATAACCGGTTGCGACGCCGCCTTTGATCGTCCAAGTATCGCCTATATTAAACGTCGCGTAGGCTCTGGGTGAAAAGTGGTTGCCGAAGTATTCGTTGTGCGTGAGCCTGCCGCCGAGCGTTAAAAATAGCGTATTTTCCAAAATTTCAATCTCATCCTCTAAAAATCCCGCATGCTCGCTCATAGAAAATCGCTGCGGAGAGCGTAAATTTTGCCTATTCGCGTTTGAAACGATGAAAGTGGTTTGCACATCCTGTTTGCTAAAATCGTAGCCGAAGGTAAGCGTATTTATACCGAGATAAGTCGTAAATTTGGAATTAAAATTTCTATTTTTTACGATTGCGGGCGAAAGGCTATCAAAAATGCTCGTACGGCGAGTCTTATCCCAAAAATAACTTATATCAGCACTTAAGCTTTCAAACTCGCCCAAATATCCGACGCCGTGATTTTCTCTTTTATATTTATAGTGATTTAATCCGCGCGCGTTGGGATAAACGGCGGTTTTACCAAGAGTCCTTGAATAATCGTGATTTTGCCTTCCGGTTTGAACGTAAAATTTATTATTTTCATCCGGCGTTAGCCAAAGCTTGGCGTTAGAATCCGATTTATCGCTTTTTTGATAGCCTCCCTTATAGCCGTCCTCGTCGCGCAGCTTTTTATATCCCCACAGCTGAAGCGCCGCATACTGCCCGAAGGGAATATTGACGTAGGCTTCGCCCATCTTACCATCTCCGATACCCTCGTGATCTTGGATAGTCGTAGATATGGCGGCGCTTCCGCTAAATTTAGAAAAATTCTTTTTCGTAATTATATTTATCACGCCGCCTACCGCATCGCTTCCGTAAAGCGAGCTCATAGGTCCTCTAATCACTTCGATACGCTCTATCGCTCCTGCGGGCGGGATAAAATTCGAGTTCATATCGCCCGCTCCGCCTTTCGGGTTCGCCGCCGCGGAACTTACGCGTTTGCCGTCGATAAGCACAAGGGTTTGAGAGCTTTCCATTCCTCTAATGGATATCCCGCTTGCCGGGCCGTCGTCGCCTGCGATGACGCTGACGCCAGGCATTTTATTCGCGATATCGTGTAGCGAAGTGAAGCTGCCGCTTGATATCTCTTTATTATCCAAGGTGGAAATGGAGGCCGGCGCCTGCCTAATATCTTGGCGAAAGCCGCTCGCGCTTACTACGATTTCGCCAAGATTCGTGCTATTTGCGTCGCTACTTAGATGTGAGCCTTCGATGCCGCATAAAATCGAAACGCTCGTGCATATCGATAATGCGATAAATTTCGCCTTTTTAAAATACATATCTTTTTGCATTTTTGTTCCTCTATTTTGAAATTTAATCGCGGATTATAACTCAAGGCGGATAAATTTAATATTAATTATTAAAGTATTTTTATAGAATTAAATTTCGCTAATAATTCCCCATTCCATCGATATTTTTATAAAAATTATTTTAAATAAAGTACAACATATAATCAAGAAATTGCTGTAAATAAGTAAAATTTTATAACGTCACAAGCGACAACGCGAAAACGGCTTTGCTCTATTGATTTCGTGCATCCTGCGGCTTGCGATAATTATAGACTAGCATGGGATTAATATGCGATGGTTTTTTAACACAGTAGCTTCGTATGAATAAATTTATCTTACTAAGGGGCATAATCGCTTCGGCGCAATTTAAAATTTTGAGTAGTTTATATAGGCGGATTTAAATTTAAACTAGATTTATCAGCGTGGCACAATCTGCCGAGGTTTTAAATTTAGAAATAAAGAGTCGATTCAAATTTAAAATCCTGGCGCAAGAATGCAAAGTAAGAAGATAAATTTAATAAGACCCCGCAAATTTTAAAATCTAGCGAGATCAAATTTGGATTTACGCCGCAGGCACGCTATTTTCGGCGTGAGTATCGTCAGAGTCCTTAGGTCTTAAAAACCACTGCTTAGCAAAAATTAGCACGTAGATCGCAGCGCCGATACCATAACTTGCGTATTCGCTTGGGATAAACTCTATGAATTTCGCGCAGATATTAGGTACCAGCATTAACGGCGTTACTAGCAGCAATAGCAGGCGCTCTACCATGTTACACTTCATAACGAACCAGCCTTGTAGCGAGGAGCTGAAGGCAAACATACCCACGATCGCCGTGGTAAAAATCAGCACAATTTGCAGCGGATCGCTGATCCAAACGATGCTTTTTGAATCCATCGGATCGCCGATGCTTTGGATCAAAAGCAGCTTATTGTTGAAGAAAAACGCAAACGGAAGCACCGCGGTGCGCAGGTCATACACGAAGCCCTGAAGTCCCACGGTTACGGGATTTGCCTTTGCGATGCCCGCGGCGGCGTATGCGGCAATACCCACAGGCGGGGTATCATCGGCTAAAATTCCGAAATAAAATACGAAAAGATGCACCGCGATCGCAGGGATCAAAAAGCCGTTTTTGCCCGCTAGTATCAAAATCACCGGTGCAATCAGGCTTGAAACGACGATATAATTCGCCGTCGTAGGAAGTCCCATGCCCAAAATCAGGCTCATTATCGCAGTCATCAGAAGTATCAGCACTATACTGTTTCCTGCGACTGCTTCTACGAGCTCTGAAAGAACCTGTCCCAGCCCGGTAAGCGAGATCGAGCCGATGATGATGCCCGCTAGTGCGGTGGCAACGGCTACCGTGACCATATTTTTGGCAGCACCCACCATAGCCCAAAAAATATCGACAAAACCGACGATAAAATCGGACTTGCCAACCTTTTCGCCAAATATCGTTTTCTTGGCGGGCTCTTGTATGATCATTATCAAAAATAGCACGCAGATCGAGTTAAACGCTGCGGAAATCGCGCTTTCTTTCAGAATCAATAGGGTGAAAAGAAGCACCAAAATCGGTATTATGTAATGAATTCCGCTAAATATAATTTTTAGCTTTGAAACCTTGGCATAATCGCGGCTGCCGCGAAGCCCTAGCTTGCAGCTTTCCAGATGCACGATAAAAAATAACCCCGCATAGCAGACGAAAGCGGGGATCACCGCCGCGATCATTACGTTAGTGTAGCTCATACCTAAAAATTCCGCGATGATAAACGCCGCAGCGCCCATGATGGGCGGCATAAGCTGCCCGTTTACGCCTGCGGCGACCTCGATAGCGCCTGCCTTAGTGGCGGTAAGCCCCGCTTTTTTCATTAGAGGGATCGTAAAGGTGCCCACTGTCACGACGTTTGCGGTTGAGCTGCCGCTTACCATTCCGGTTAGTCCGCTAGCGATTACGCTAGCCTTGGCGGGTCCTCCGCGGAAGCGACCTAAAATCGCAAACGCTACGTTTATAAAATACTGCCCCGCTCCGGCTCGCTCCAAAAGCGCGCCGAATAGCACGAACAGATAGATAAAGCTGGTACTGACCCCTACCGGCACGCCGAATACGCCCTCTGTCGTTAAAAACATGTGCCCTGCAAGCTTTTCAAAGCTTGCGCCGCGATGCGAGATGATATCGGGCATATAAGGGCCGAAGTAGCAATACAGAAGAAAGGTAAAAGCGATAATGCCAAGCGCTGGCCCCATCATACGACGACCTGCTTCAAAGAGTATGAAAATTCCGATAAAGGCCGCTACGATATCTCTGGTTAGATAATCTCCCTGGCGTTGCGGTTGCGATAACTCCACAAATTCTATCGCAGGATATAGGATAGCGGCGACTCCGACGATTAATAAAATATAATCGTAAAACGGGATATAAAAATGCGCCTTGGAGCGCGGGCGAAATGGAAAAAGCGAAAAAATTATAAAAACAGCGAACGCTAAGTGGATCGAGCGCGCGATATTCGTATTTAGCGTAAAATACGCGATGTAAAGCTGAAAGACCGACCACGCGAAGCAGACCAGCGTCACGAGCCAGAAGAGCTTTTTAGAGGTAAATTCTCTACTTTTTACCTCTAAAACCTGCTCGTCGTTTTGTGTAGATTTCTCCATCAACTAGCCTATTTCAGTAGCCCGGCTTCTTTATACACCGCCTCTGCCGCGGGATGAAGCGGCGCGCTAAGCCCCTCTAAAAGAGATTCTTTGCTTACCAAATTTAGCGCAGGGTGTAGTTTTTTATACTCGTCGAAATTATCAAGTATAGCCTTAACTACCGCCCTAACCGCCTCGTCGCTTTGGCTAGCGTCGGTTACGAGTACGGCCTTTACGCCGATAGTCTGTGTATCGTGATCTACGCCGTCATACATTTTCGCAGGGATCACGCCTTTAGCGAAATATGGATATTTCTCCATAATCTTTTTAATATGCTCATCATCGATGCCGACTAAGTCGATAGGAAGCGAAGTCGCCGCATCGGTAATATTTGCGGTCGGATGTCCTACGACGTAGAAGTATCCATCGATTTTCTTATCCTTTAGCGCCATCGGGCATTCTTGCGCGGTTAAGACGCCGTGTTGGGCGAGTTTTTTAAGATCGAAGTCGTAGTTTTCAAAAACTATCGTGCTGGTTAGCTCGTTACCGCTGCCCGGGTTTCCGATATTGATCTTTTTGCCCGCAGCGTCGCCGTAGGCTTTGATGCCGCTCTCTTTAGAGACGACGAAAGCCAAAAGCTCCGGATAGATCGAAATTACGGAGCGTAAATTTTTATCCGCCGCGCCTTGGAATTTGCCAGTACCGTTGTATTTATCATAGACGACGTCGCTTTGAACGAAGCCGAAATTTAGCTCTTTTTTAAGCACGTTATTGACGTTATATGTCGAGCCGCCCGTCGATTGCACGGAGCATTTCATATTTTTATCCATATTTACCAAGCGGCAAATCGCGCCTCCTACCGGATAATAGGTGCCGGTCATACCGCCGGTGCCGATATTGATGAACTCCTTAGCGCCTGAAACGCTAGCTAGTAAGGCCAAACCGGCCAAAGCAACAGAAAATTTTTTCATCTTTGCTCCTTTTTGAGTTAAAAGTTTGAAAGTATTGCTAAATTTCTATAAAATTCTAATAAAAATAGATCTAATTTCGCGCAAATTTACGATTTTACACATCGCGGAGCAGGTGACTTAATATCAAAGTAGGACGGCGATCTGCTCTGATATGCGGAATTTTACCGCGATAAAATTCTAAGCTTGAAATCCAAACGCCCGTGGATAAAATTTAACGCTATAAATTTAAAGCCTTAATAACTCACGCTGCTAAGATACAGCCCGTTCGGCGGAAAGGGGATTCTACTAAGCGCTCGCGAGAAGCTGATCTTACGCCCGCTCTGCACGGATTTTAGGGCGTTTGCGACCATCAGCCGCACCTGCGCTCGCAAAAATCCGTTGGCTTTAAAATTTATCAAGGTCAAATTTCTAAAAGAGTAGGCGCGCGCGACATAGAGCTCGCGCACAGGGCTTTTTATGTCGCTGCCGCTTTTCATAAACTCGCTAAAATCGTGCTCGCCGACGAAATTTGCAAGCGCAGCATTGAGCGCGGCAAGATCTACGCGCGGATAAAACACGCAAAAATCGCTAAGAAAGGGGCTAGGGCGTCCGTGGTTTAAAACGTAGCGATAGGAGCGCGCCACGGCGTCGTAACGCGGATTAAAATCGCGCGGCACCGGGCTGATGTGACGTACAAAAATATAGGGCGCGCAGTGGCGGTTGATAAGCTCTTTTAGGCGCGACAGCTCCCAATGCACGGTGCATTCGACGCAGCTTACCTGGCGCAGCGCGTGCACCCCTTTATCGGTGCGCGAGCTGCTAATAAGCGGCGCAAAGATCCCCACTCGCCCCAAAGCCGCGCGCAGCACGTCCTCGACGCCGCGCCCGTGAGGCTGAGACTGCGAGCCGCTAAATTTCGAGCCGTCGTAGGAATAGACGAGCTTGAGCTTTACGCGATCGGAGTTTGCGCTCGCGGCATATGCGCACGCATCTGAGGGGGTATTTGGCGCGGCGCTTATTTTGCCGATGTGCGCAAGCTCGCTCGCTGCGAAGTCGCTTGCGGGCGTGCTTTTAATAATATTTTTGAGTTCGGATGCGCTTGCTGGCGTGTTTGCGGGAGCATCCGCTTCGCAGGCGGCATTTGCTTTGCGGGAGTTTGCGGTGCGGGCGGACGCGGGACGGGTAGTGTAAAATTTTACGACGGGCGACATATAGATTTTTAAAGCATCACTGCTCGCTACATTAGCTTTCGCAACGTTTGCCGTGCAAATATCCGAAGCGGCGACATTGACGGAATTTTTGCAAACGGAATTTAAATCCGCCCCGCGCGCGGTCTTTTTGACGCAAACGGCGTCCGAATTTCGCATGGCGCTTTCGTGATTCAAACCGCAATCGAGCGCAGTATAGGTAGCCGTATCGTTTGCCGTATCTGCGAGAGCGGAATTTTTAAAATTTGAAATTTTATCGTTTAATATCAAAGCCTGCTCGCTGCTTTGCGCTTCATGCTTTAAATTTACGCCACGCAAAATTTCAGACGCACTAGCCTTGCTCGCCGAAATTTTATCCGCTAAATTTCGAGCGGACGAGCTTTTGTTTAAAATTTCGCCGCCGCAGAGCTCGGAGCTTTTTTCAGTACCTCGGGGCAATTTTGATCCTGTAGTAAAGCAGCGATGCGATAAGCGTAACGCCGAATGTCACTGGAAGCGCGATGCTCGGATGTTTGGAGAGTAGCATAATTAGCGCGAAGTAGCTAAAAAGCACGCCGAAGATCCCCGCGTAAACGAAGCCCTTTTCATAGCGATAGGTCACGATGCCGAGGCTTAGCGCAAACAGAAAGCTCGCCAGCGGAAAGAGCGAGACGAGGGTGTAGATGCTAAATTCTTTCCTGCGTTTTTCGCTGCCGCCCATTTCGCTCCAGTATCCGATCACGCCGCCTCCACCGCGGATATTGCGGTCGCTTTGCGTGCGCAGAGTTAGGCTTTCAAACTCGCTTACGTGCCACTGATCACCGCCCATCGTGTAAATTTTGCCGTTGTGCAGCATCGCGGAAAAGCTCGCGTTTTCGTTTTTAAACTCGCCGCTACGCGCTACGATCATCCGCTCGTGATCCTGCGAGCCCCCTGGATTATACAGCACGAGATCCTTATACAGGGTGCTTGTGCCGTTGTTTTCCTGCGAATCGATAAAAACGAGCCAGTCGGAGAATTTCTGCCCGAATTCGTTGGATTTGATATTTAGTGTCGCACTAATTTTTTTGTAATCGATGAAATTGTCCTTTAAATTTTCAGCTATCGGCATCATAAAAAGCGAGACAAAAAGTAGCGCTAAAGAACACAGCGCGGCGCTTATGCCAAAAAACAGCGCGATCTTGCGCGTGGCGTATCCGATGGTGAAGATGACGATGGTTTCGTTCTCTTTAGATAGCCTAAAAAGCGAGATGCTAAGCGCTACAAAAAACGCGATCGGCACCGTAAATATGAGGATGCGCGGCAGCATGAAAAGATAGAGCTTTACTAGCTCTGAAAAATTTATCTCGATAAACGACGTAATGCGCGCGATCTGAAGGAAAAAGACGATCGACATTATGATAAAAAGCGTGCTGAAAAGCGACGCGAAGGAGCCGACGAAATTGCTAAATAAATAGCGTTGCACCCTATCCATAAATGACGTCCAAGAGCCTTAAAATTTGATCTTTGAAGATAAAGGTAAGAAGCAGCCCCATCGATAAAAACGGCACGAACGGCAGCTCGTAGCCCTTTTTGTTCGCGATGAGATACGCAGGCAGCGTCAAAATCGCGCCGATGTAGATCGAGATGCCGCCCAGCTTCCAGCCCAAAATCGCCCCCATAACGCCTGCGATAAAAATATCCGCGCTTCCCATCGCTTCGCGCTTTAGCACGAAGGTGACGATGAGGCGCAGCACGAAAAATATCGCCACGTATCCCGCCGCCGCGCCCACGCCGCCGAGATCAAAATCATACATCAGCGTGTAAGCAAGAGATAGCGCTGTAACTATGTAAAGAAGGCTCTCGGGTACGGCTTTATACTCAAAATCGATCGCCGAAAGCGCCATAAGTAAAATAAAGCAAAGCCCAAGCACCGCGGCTTTTGCAAGATCGGGCTCGCCGAAATACGCCGCAAGCGCAAGCGCGCCACCTAAAAGCTCAACGATCGGATAGCGGATCGAAATTTTGGTTTTGCAAAAGGCGCATTTGCCGCCCAAAAAGAGCCACGAAAGCAGCGGAATGTTGTGGTAAAATTTCAGAGCGTGAGAGCATTCGGGGCAGTGCGATGCGGGGAAATTTACGCTCTGTCCGCGCGGCAGGCGGTAGATCAGGACGTTGCAAAACGAGCCTACGCAGGTGCCAAATACCGCAAAAATCACGCCGTAAACGATATTTAAATCCATCTTTTTCCTTTGAAGCTTTAACTTTTTAAAATTTAATCAAACACTCTATGGTAGCGAGAAATTTCTTAGTTTTCATTGATTTTTTGCCTCTCATAGGGGAAAAATTTTACGAAAATCGCCGCCGCGCCTACGCAAAATAAAATGGCTATAAGCCCCGCGACGAGCGGCTCGCCCCATGCCTCATATAATCCGCCGAAAATCAAAAATCCCGCTACTAGTATCACGGCGTCCAAAAGATCGAAGTTCAAAGCGTCTACGATCCATAAAAACATGATATATGCGCCTATCCCGCTGCCTGTGGATGCCAAAATCCCCATTTTATCGGGGATGAAAGCAAATGCTAGCACAAAAAACACAAGCAGGCAAATGTAGACCGCCAGTATAAATTTCTTAGGTTTTTTATACACGCTGCCGCATCTTGGGCATCTTAGAGTTTTCATCGGCTTTTTCGTAAGCTTTTTACCGCAACCGCATTGTATGTAGTAGCTCATAGCCTTCCTTGTCGGTTTTAGCGTGAACGGGCGGCGTGATTTTAAAATTCCTGCCGCGTTTAAATTTACCGCGCCGCGCAACACGGCTCGCGCTAGAGCTTTAAATTTAAAAGGGCGAAATTTTAAAATTCTAAAATTTTGAAATTTCGCGGCGCCACGCGCCTGCATATTAAAATTTTAAATTTTACGGCACTGCAAATTAAAATCCTGAAATTTTAAAATTTCAAGATGTCGCGAGCGCCAGCAGATTAAATTTTAAAATTTATCGCGTCGCAGGCGATTCTGCAAATTAAAATTTTAAAATTTAAAGCGACCGTCAGAGCGACTGCGTCGCAGCTTAAAGACCGCCGAAGCGGCGCTGTTTGCGGCGGAAATCATCCACTATGCGCGCAAGCTCCTCGCGCGTGAAATCCGGCCACAGCGTCGGCGTAAACGCAAGCTCGGCGTAGCTCGCCTGCCAGAGCAAGAAATTCGACAGCCGCGCTTCGCCGCCCGTACGCACCAGCAGATCCACGTCGCCGCTGTGCGCGGTATCCAGATGCGCGCCGATGCCCGCTTCGCTTAGTCGCTCGCCGCTTGCAAGCAGCCGCTCGCACGCTCGCACGATCTCGTCTCGCGAGCCGTAGTTGATCGCTAGGTTAAAATTTAGCGCTCGCCCGTTTTGAGTTAAATTTGAAAGATATTCGATCTCGCTTCGCAGATCGCCCTCAAAAGCCGATATGTCGCCGATCGGATAGAATTTTATTCCGTTTTGGATAAATTTTTCGCGGCGCGAAATTAGGAATTTTTGAAGCAGTTTCATCAAAAATTCCACTTCACTTTTCGGACGCTTCCAATTTTCGGTGCTAAAGGCGTAGAGTGTGAGGTTTGCGATGCCTTCGTCGATGCAAAACTCACAGATCTGCTCCACGACCTCCGCGCCTGCTTCATGCCCGCCGGTGCGCAGCAGACCGCGCTTTTTCGCCCAGCGCCCGTTGCCGTCCATCACAAGGGCTAGATGATTTAGGCTATTCACGGATTAGATTTTTTTCAGCTCAGCCGCGATTTTTAGGGCGACTTCGTCCTTTGGCGCGGTGTCGATTACGACCTGATCGTTTTTTGTGATGAAAGTGACCTTAAGGACGTCGCCGCCGAGCCTAACGATGTCGTCGAGCACGTTTAGGCATACGGCGTCGAGATGCTTTTCGTTAAGCATGCGTTTGGCCTCGCCGACGGCGTTTTCGCGGTCGGTTTCTAGTTTAAAGCCCACCTTTTTGATATTTCCGCGCACGGAGCTTAAGATATCCTCGTTTTCGCCTAGGCGTAAATTCCAAATTTCGCCGATCTCGGCTTTTTTCACTTTGTCTTTGTAGCGCACCTTCGGCGAGTAATCGCTTACCGCGGCAGCCATTATCAAATATGCGCCGTCCGGGAATTTTGTGCTGTCAAGCGCCGATTTTAGCCCGATGGTGCTTTCAAATTTAACGAGCTTGTACGGTAAATTTTCATACTCGTTGCTAGAGATCAGCGTTACGTCCGCGCCCAGGTAAAACAGAGCGTCGGCAATCGCCTTGGAGGTTTTACCACTGGAGAAATTCGTAATGCCGCGCACGCTGTCGATCTTTTCGATCGTTGCACCTCCAGTGATGATGACGGTTTTATCCTCCCAAAATTTATCGTTATAAAGCGCGCGCTTTAGCGTCTGCATAATCGCTTCGGTGCTCGCTAATCCGCCTTTGCCGGTATCGCCGCAAGCTAGAGTTTTTTCTATCGGATCGACGAAATACGCATTGACGCTCGCTTTTAGCATATCGATGCAGTTTTTCGTGATGTTGTTTTCAAGTAGCGCGGGATTTGCGGCCGGCGCGATAACCACCTTGGCGTGGGCGAAAGCCGCGTTTAGCACCTCTAAAAATACGTTATCGCAGACGCCCCAAGCGAGCTTGTTTATCGTATTTGCCGTCGCAGGCGCTATCAAAACTAAATCCACCTTGGAATAAGCGATGTGGTTGATGCCAGCCTGCCAGTTTTCGTTGGCTTTGCAAAGCACGGGGTGATCGCACAGCGCCTCGAACGCCTTGTAGCTGACAAACTCCTGCACGCCGTCGCTGAGCGCGACATAGACGTCGAAATTCGACTTTTTCAGAGCGGATAAAATTTCAAACGCTTTGTAAAAACTGATACTCCCGCAAACCGCGAGTAAAACCTTTTTCTTATTCATCTTCGCTCCTAAAAAATTTATGGAAAAACCCATCTTTGTTGATTTGTTTGCTTCGGCTGATTGCCAGCGCGCCGCTCGGAACGTCGCTCGTAACAGTCGTGCCCGCGGCGATTATGACGTCGTCGGCCACCCGCACGGGCGCTACGAGCTGCGTATCCGAGCCGATAAAGACGTTTTTACCGATTATCGTTTTATATTTTTTCTTGCCGTCGTAGTTGCACGTAATCGTGCCGCAGCCGATATTGCTTCCCTCATCGATCTCGCAATCTCCGAGATAGCTTAAATGCCCCGCCTTGATCTTGTTTACTTTCGCGTTTTTAAGCTCGACGAAATTTCCGATATGGGTGCCTATAACTTCGCATTTTGGCCGCAGATGTGCCATAGGACCGATGTCGGAGTTTTTTATGACGCTATCTTCGATGACGCAGCCGCTTTTAATGAGCGAGCTTTCGATCACGCAAGGACCGATGATGCTTACGTTTTCTTGCAGCTCGCACTCGCCGATAAATTTCGCCCTGCCGTCAATGTAGATGCTTTGCGGTAGGCGCATCAAAACGCCTTGCTTCATCAAATTTTCTTTGATCTCGTTTTGCATTAAATTTTCGGCGATGCTAAGGGCAAATTTATCGTTTATGCCCATGAAGCTTTGCTCGTCCACCCACACGGCGGCGCATTTTAAGCCCATATCTTTGGCGATTTTGATCGCGTCTGTGAGGTAGTACTCTTTTTGCGCGTTATCTGGTTTGATCTGCGGCAGGATCTGTTTTAGCGCCTCGCTTTTGAAGCAGTAGCAGCCGGCGTTTGCATCTTTTACCGCCTTTTCCTCTTCGCTTGCGTCCTTTTGCTCAACGATCTTTAAAATCTCGCCGCCGCGGGTAATTACGCGGCCGTATCCGAATGGATCGCGCGCGCTAAAAACGCTTAGATTTACTTCCGCATCCCCCTCGCAGAGTTTGCGAAGCTCGGCGCTTTTTACCAAAGGCATATCGCCGCAGATTATGAGCGTTTTGGCTCCGCTGATTTCGACCTCTTTTAGCCCGCCCGCAGTGCCTGGGAAATGCTCGTGGTCTTGTTTGTAAATTTTAGCGTTTGGAAAGTGCGCTAGAACCGCGCTTTTAACCTCGTCGAATTGATAGTGTAAAATCACGCTCACATCGTTTGAAATTTCGTAAGCTTTCTTTAAGATGTGGATTATCATCGGCTCGCCGCAAAGCTCGAAAAGAACCTTGGCTTTTTGCGACTTCATCCGAGTGCCCAGCCCTGCGGCAAGAACTATAACCGAAACGTCGTTCATTTTTACCCTTAAATTTCAAAAATCGGATAATTTTAACACATTTAAAATAAATAAAAACCTAAATTTATGCCGCGCGGACGAAATTTAAATCCCAAATTCAACTAAAATTTTATAAAATTCCGCCTAAATTTTAAAGCTTAGGCGGACGTTTTGAAAAAACTGATTTTAGTTACTTGTATTTGGGCTTTTAGTTTCTCGCTGATAGGCGAGTTTTTGCGCGGCATAGACAGCGCGTATTTGGCGTTTTCGCGCGTATCGTTGGCGCTAATTTGTTTTTTGCCC
Source organism: uncultured Campylobacter sp. (assembly GCA_963522285.1). GTDB lineage: Bacteria > Campylobacterota > Campylobacteria > Campylobacterales > Campylobacteraceae > Campylobacter_B. The sequence continues at coordinate 59,454 of CAUQWV010000001.1, read as the reverse complement.
TTTATGAAATTTCGCGGCATAAATCCCGCTCTGGCGCTTAAAATTTGTGCCGTGGGCGCCGTGCAGATCGGCGTGATGTATATCTTCTACTACCGCAGCTTTGCGTATTTGAAAGTCTATGAAGTGGCGCTTTTTACGATATTTACTCCGTTTTACGTGACGCTGCTTTACGACGCGCTTAAACTTAGATTTCGCGCGTTATACCTTTTCAGCGTCGCAGTCGCGGTGCTAGGGGCCTTGGTGATCAAATTTGGCGCGATAAATTCCGAGTTTTTGACGGGCTTTTTGCTCGTGCAGGGCGCAAATTTATGCTTCGGACTCGGACAGAGTGCGTATAAATTTATGCTGGAGCGCCACGGCTTTAGCGAGCAGAAGGAGCTTTTCGGCTACTTTTTTGTAGGGGCTACCGCGGTTACGGCGATTGCTGCGATCATGCTCGGGGATTTTTCTAAATTTAATCCCAGTTTCTCGCAAGGCGCGGTGATCGTGTATCTGGGCACGGTAGCCAGCGCTTTAGGGTATTTTTTGTGGAACAAAGGCGCATGCGAGGTCGATAGCGGCGTGCTTGCGATTATGAATAACGCGCTCATTCCTGCAGCGATCTTCGTAAATTTGGTATTTTGGCAAAAGGACGCCGATCTGGCGCGCTTACTTGCGGGTTCGGCGCTGATTTATGTTTCGCTAATTTTACATAAAAAGATTATGAAATTTTACGCCCTGCGCGAGCAAAGAATTTAGTATTTAACTAAAATTTTATATTTTTACATTAGAATTAGCCCTTATTTTATTTGAAGTTGGCAAAATGAAAAAAACCTTGAAATTTATCGTCTCTATCGTGCTTATCTTTATTGCGATATATTTTTTATACGGTAAATTTTTTAAGCAAGAAGAGGCGCCGAAAGCCCTCACCACAAGGCTTGAAAAGGGCGATATAAGAGGCACGGTGACGGCTGCGGGAGAGGTTTACGCCAGGGATTTGGTCGATGTGGGCGCGCAGGTAAGCGGTCAGATCAAAAAGCTCTACGTCAAAGTGGGCGATAAGGTTCAAAAGGGCGATATGATAGCGCAGATCGATTCCGTCACGCAAGAAAATGAGATTGCGCAGCAAAAGGCGCAGCTTCTGATCCATGAAGCAAATTTGGCTTCGGCAAAGATCGCCGCGGAAAACGCTAAAACGCAGTATAATCGCGAGCTTGAGCTGTATAAAAGAAACGCCGCTTCCAAAGAGGCTGTGGAAAACGCTAAAAATAGCGCCGCTTTAAAAGAGGCCGAGCAGAAGCAGATCGAGGCGCAGATCGAGCAGACCAAACTTCAGCTAAGCACGGCGGAGACAAATTTCGGCTACACTAAAATCACGGCTCCGATAAGCGGCACGATCGTTTCAATGCCGGTAGAGGAAGGAAAAACGGTAAATTCCAACCAAACTACGCCTACTATCGTAAAGATCGCCGATCTAAGCAAGATGGAGATCAAGATGCAAATCGCAGAGGGCGATATATCCAAAGTAAAGGTCGGAATGGATGTAGAATACTCCATACTATCGGATCTGGATAATATCAAAAAGACTAAAATTTACAAGATCGACCCCGGTCTTACTACGCTTAGCGACGGGACTTACGATAAAACCTCTAGCGGTTCGTCTTATTCTTCGAGTAGCAGCGATAGCGCGATCTATTTTTATGCAAAGATGCTCGTGGATAACGAAAACGATTTTTTAAAGATCGGAATGACGACCGAAAACAACATAATCGTAAGCGAAGCGAACAATACGAGCTACCTACCTACCTCGGTTATCAAGCGTGACGCGAAAGGCGATTACGTCACGGTGCTTAACGGCAAAGAGCCTGAGCAGCGATACGTAAAAACGGGCGTCAGCGACGATTTGAATACAGAAATTTTAAGCGGTTTGGATGAAAAAGATGAGGTGCTTATCGCCGACGGAAAGGCCGCGCCGTTAAATATGGACGGGCCTCCAATGGTGTTTTAGTTAAAATTTTATGGTGTTAAAGATGCTAGAGCTTAAAGATATAAACAAAAAATTCATTCTCGGCGATAACGAAATCCACGTGCTAAAGGACGTAAGTTTAAATATCGAAGCGGGCGAGTTTATATCGATAATCGGGCAATCCGGAAGCGGAAAATCGACGCTGATGAATATAATCGGCTGCATCGATACGCCAAGTAGCGGAAGCTACAAGATCGAAGGTCGCGAGACCGCGAATTTAAGCGGCGATGAGCTTGCGGCGCTTAGAAGTAAAAAATTCGGCTTCGTCTTTCAAAAATATAATCTCATTGCCACGATGGATGCGACCGCAAACGTCTCGCTACCTGCGGTGTACGCGGGCGTAGGGGCGAGCGAACGAAGCAAGCGAGCGGTAGAGCTTTTAAATAAGCTGGAGATTGGCGATCGCACTAAAAATTTACCGAGCAAGCTTAGCGGCGGGCAGCAGCAGCGCGTAAGTATCGCCCGCGCTCTGATAAACGGCGGCGAAGTGATTTTGGCAGACGAGCCTACCGGCGCGCTTGATAGCAAAAGCGGCGAGACGGTGATGCAAATTTTAACGGCGCTGCACAAGGAAGGTCACACTATCATCATAGTTACGCACGATGCGCATATTGCGGAATTTGCGGATCGTATCATTGAGATCAAAGACGGCAGAATTTTAAGCGATAAAAGAAAGACGGAACGGGTTTTCGAGCGCAAAAAAGAGGAGATTAAAACTAAAAATTCCTTTATATTTTGCAAAGATCAGCTCATCGAAAGCTTTAAAATGTCGATTAGCGCGATATTTTCGCATAAGCTAAGATCGATTTTGACGATGCTAGGCATCATCATCGGCATTGCGTCTGTTATCTGCGTAGTAGCTCTCGGTAAGGGTTCGGAGGAAAAAATTTTATCCGAGATCCGCAAAATTGGCACTAATACGATCGATATCTTTCCCGGTAAAAATTTCGGCGATGTACGAGCGGGCTTTGTGAGCACCCTTACGATAAGCGATTCTAAAGTTTTGGCGCGCCAGCCCTACGTTGATTATGCCACACCAAATGCTTCTGCAAGCGGTACGGCAACATACGCGAATTTAAGCTCCAAGGCTCAACTGCGCGGTGGTGGCGTGAATTCTTTGGCGGTTAATGGCATAGATATAGAAGATGGTAGAAATTTTAGCGACGATGATATTAAAAATTCTGCCTCTGTCGCGATTATCGATCCAAACACTAAAAAAACATTTTTTAAAAATTCCGATCCTATCGGCAAGACGATTTTATTTTCGGGTAAGCCACTTAAGATCATAGGAGTTTCGGGCAAGGATAAAAACGCCTTTGGAAGCAACGAAAATTTAAGAATTTACGCGCCGTACTCAACCGTGATGAATAAAATCACGGGCAGTCGAAAAATCAGCTCGATTACGATCAAAATCAAAGACGATGTCAATACTCAAGTAGCCGAAGAGAGCCTAACTCAGCTACTTATCCAAAGACACGGCTCGCGGGATTTTCATACGATGAACGCAGATACTATCAAACAAACAATACAAAGCACCACTGGCACGATGACGATTCTGATCTCATCGATCGCGGTAATTTCGCTCGTCGTCGGCGGTATCGGCGTGATGAATATCATGCTTGTAAGCGTTACCGAGCGCACGCGCGAAATCGGCATCAGAATGGCGATCGGCGCGAAGCAATCCAATATCTTGCAGCAGTTTTTGATAGAGGCGATCTTGCTTTGCTCGTTGGGCGGAGCTTTAGGAATTTTAATCGCTTTGGCGCTTGGATTTGCGTTTAATATCATAAGCCCCGATTTTGCGATGAAATTTACTACCGCGCCTTTCGTGATCGCCTTTGCGGCGTCGTCCGCGATCGGTATAGTTTTCGGCTATCTGCCGGCAAGAAACGCCAGTAGATTAAATCCGATAGATGCTTTAGCACAAGAATAATCAAGGAGAGAAAATGATAAATTCAAAAGTAATTTTAAGCGGCGTTTTAGCTGTTTTTATCGGCGGTTGTGCCTCAAATCAAAGTGAGGTTGAATTTAAACCTGTAGAGCATTTCAAGGATGAAAATGCAAGCTATGAAATCGATACGCTGTGGTATAAAAAATATGGCGAATCGTACCTAAATAAGCTTGTAGATCAAGCCCTTGCGAATAACTACGATCTAAAAACAGCGGCTTTAAACGTTGAGAGTGCTTATGCAAATTTAGGGCTAAGCAGGGCTGATCTTTTTCCTACGCTAAGTAGCTCGTGGAGTGCGGGCGCTAATCGCGACATAAGCACCGGCTCGAATTGGAACAAAACCTATAGTTCGGGCTTTAACGTAAGCTATGAGCTTGACCTTTTCGGCAAGATCCGCTCGGCGGTAAATGCCGAGGGCTGGAACGCCAAAGCTAGTGAGTTTGACCTTGAAAATACTCGCCTGACTCTTATAAATTCCGTCGTAAGCGGGTACTTCGAGATGCTTTATCTAAACGATTCGCTAAAATGGACAAAACAGAATTTAAGCGATTACCGCGAAATCGAAAAAATAATCAAGGCAAAATATGATTACGGCAAGTCCGAGCAGCTAGATTACAGGCAGATTCAAAATTCTATCCTAGGGCTTGAGAACAAAGTCTTAAGCATTCAAAAAAATATCGAGGATAATCATAAATATATGAGAAATCTCATCTCTTCCAGCTTGCAATTTGATGATAACACCGATTCGATAAATTCCATAGAATTCCAAGGCGTTGATCTAAATGTGCCTTACACGGCGCTTGCTAACCGTCCCGACATTAGAGCTGCGATCGCTAGGTTAAATTCCAGTTTTTATGATGAACAGACCGCTAAGTTAAATTTTTTTCCTAGCGTAAATTTAGGTGCAGGGCTTACTAATGGGCAAGGCGTGAGCGCTAACGATAGCTTCAAGCTAAATTTTTTAAGTGGCAACGTAAGCATAAGTCTGCCGTTTTTGGATTATGCGAGGGTTGAAAACCGCCTTAAAATTTCGGAGATCGCTTTTCGCAAAAACGTCGTAAATTACGAACAGACGCTCTCTAACGCTACGAATGAGGTGCTAAATTTATATAGAATTTATCAGATCAATCTGGCTAGCCTTAAAAATTTAAGCGCTGCTTACGATGAAAAGGCGCGTATTGCCGATCTTTACGCTGCGAAATACGAAGCTGGCTCAAGTGAGCTAAAGGATATGCTAGAAGCCCGCACCGACGCCGTAAATGCCAAGATAAACGAGCTAAATCAAAGATATTTGACGCTTCAAAACGAGGCGGCGATTTATCGCGCGATGGCAGGTAAATTTAAACGCAAATGAAAAAGGCTTTGATATTTTGGTTGCTTTGCGGTGCGATATTTGCTGATTCCATGGCACTAAGCGCGCAAGATGGTGCAGTAAGCCTTAGCGCCAGCGCTTACGTTGCGAACTATAAACAATCAGAATTTGAGAAAAACCATAGTGAAATTCTGCTAAATCGTCAAAAAAATGAATTAGATAGGCAAAGCTTGCAAAATAATTTGCAACGTGAATCAAGAGCCCTAGGCGACCACGATAATTTTTTGATGAAAAAGCAGCCGATGCAAGATATCAAGGAGCGAAACAATAGAAATGAACAGGACTTAAAACTGCGCCGTAAAAAGCTGCAAGGCGACGCTTATCGGCGCTAGGGCTACTTTTGTTTATCGGTTTTTAAGTAAAGTTTCTATAAAATCTCAGCTTTACATTTTCTTAAAGGAACAGTTATGAAAAGAACGTACCAACCTCACAATACCCCTAAAAAGCGTACTCACGGCTTTCGCGTCCGTATGAAAACAAAAAACGGTCGCAGAGTTTTAAGTGCAAGACGTGCTAAAGGCAGAAGAAGATTGGCTGCGTAGGCGAATTTGCTGCGATAAGCGATAGCAAGGTTTTTTCGGAGGTTTATAAAAGTGCGGCAAAGTGGCATTGCGAATGCGCTGTCGTGTATTTTTTAGCTAGCGAAGAGCGTAAATTTAGCGCAGTCGCCAGTAAAAAAATAGGCAATTCAGTTACGCGAAATTACGCTAAAAGGCGTTTGCGCGCAGCGTTTTATAATCAAAAAGACGCCATTGTTAGCGGAATTTTTATATTAATCGCAAAAAAACGGATCATAGATATGAGCTTTGAAGACATTGAGCGAAATTTAAAATGGGCGTTTAAAAAGATCGGCGCAGTAAAATGAAGAAATTTTTTATAGTCGCGATCGGGTTTTATCGAAAATTTATTTCGCCCTTGCTGCCGTGCTGTTGCCGTTATTATCCGAGCTGTTCGGAATACGCGCTTTATGAGTTCAAGTTTAACGGCGCCTTTGGCGCGCTCTGCGCTGTAACGGCTAGAATTTTAAGATGCAATCCGCTTTTTAGCGGCGGCATAGATTATCCGATAATCGCGCGAAATTTCAAATTTTGCGTATTTTCTAAAATCCGCAGTAGCAATGCCTCTGCGGACAAATTTAAGCTTTGGTTTATACCATATAAAAAAAATAGATATTACGTCATACGACTAGGAGAAAATAGTGCTAGATAAACTTCCTCAATCAAAGCGCCTTGCTATCGCGATAGCAACTGCGCTCATATTTTTCGTAGCTTACGATCATTTTTATTTATCAAAAATTCGCGCCGCAATGGAGGCAAACGCAACCGCGGCGCAAATCGCGCAAAAAAATGCCGCCAAGTCCGCTCCGCAAACTTCCGCCGCTGGGGTGAGCGCGCAGGGAGCAAATTTAAATACCGTAAATTCCATCTCTGCACCGTTAGTACGCGTAGTCGGCAAAGAAGCAAATTTTACGATCGACGGACTTGGTCGCATAAGCTCGTATGTGCTAAACGATGCTAAATTCCGTGACGAAAACGGCGATGCGATAAATTTGATCGATCCTAAATCGCATTCTAAACCGCTTGAGATGCGCTTCGAGGACGCGGCGTTGAATGCAATGGCTTTCGATACTCCCTATAGCGCTTCATCTAGCGAGCTGGATGTACGAAACGAGGAGGCTAGCGTTACGTTAAGTCAAAGTTTAGGCGCCGTTAGCATAAATAAAATTCTTACCTTTTATCCAAATGGTAGTTATAAATTGGATCTGGAGTTGGGCGGCAATGCGCATTATTTTATCAGCCCCGGCTCGCGCCCGAACGTAGAAGTAGATAGCTATACGGTTCACGGCGTCATTGTTGGAAAACCGGGCGAAGCTGGAATTTCAGATAAAATCGCTTCATTTTTTACGGGCTCACAAGCTATAAGCGAAAGCGTAGAAATTTTTAAAGATGGCGACGTGGATAAAAACGAGCGAATAAGTGGCGCAAATATCGCTGCGAGCTCGGATCGTTATTATACGACGCTATTTTACGGAGAGAGCTTGAATGCGACCGTGACTGACGCAGATAAAATTTCGCAGGTTTTCATAGGCTCGGACGGCGATCTTAGTCTTACAGGCTATATCGGCGCGAAAGATCACGCGACGCTAAGCTCGATAAATCCTGCTCTTACGCACATTATCGAATATGGCTGGTTTACCTTTATCGCCCGCCCGATGTTTAAATTTCTAAACTGGTTGCACGGCTATATCGGTAACTGGGGCTGGTCGATCGTAGTGCTTACGCTCATCATCCGCCTAATCTTATTCCCGCTAAGTTACAAGGGAATGCTATCTATGAATAAGCTAAAAGATCTGGCGCCTAAGATGAAGGAACTTCAGGAGAAATATAAGGACGATAAGCAGAAGCTGCAGATGCATATGATGGATCTGTATAAGAAAAATGGCGCCAATCCAATGGGCGGCTGCTTACCGATCCTGCTTCAGATACCGGTATTTTTCGCGATCTACCGCGTGCTGCTTAACGCGATCGAGCTAAAGGGCGCGGAGTGGGCGCTGTGGATCCACGATCTGTCGCTTAAAGATCCATATTACATCCTGCCAATTACGATGGGAATTTTGATGTTTTTACAGCAGAAGATCACGCCTACTACATTTACCGATCCGATGCAAGAGAAGATGATGAAATTCTTGCCTCTTATTTTTACGGTATTTTTCGTAATGTTTCCTGCAGGTCTTACGCTATACTGGACGGTAAATAACTTCTGCTCCATTATCCAGCAATATGTCATCAATAAAACCTTTGCTAGGCATAAACAAGCTCAAATAGCGGAGAAAAAATCATGATAATTGAAGCAGAAAATTTAAAAGACGCATATAATAAAGCAGCAGCTGAGCTGGGATGCTCGGTAACGCAGCTTAACGTGCGCGTGCTACAGCATCCAAGCGGCGGATTTTTGGGCTTTTTTAAGAAAAATGCCATAATAGAAGCGGTTCTCGAAGGGGAGAAATTTAGCGAAAATCCGGAATTTAACGCCCCGCAAAATAAAGCCGGCAAAGCAGAGAAAAATCAGAGCGATAAATCAGAGCCGCAAAATCCGCGCGCCACGCATTCTAAACATCGCAAAGAAAAGCAAAAGGGCGTTGTGACGGATGAAATTCTATTCGATATCAAAGAGAAGCTATCTGCACTTTTTAGATCAAGCGAGTTTAATATCGAAGTTGGCGATGTTAGCAAAATCGACGAAAATACCGTCTATATCAAGCTGCAAGGCGAGGATAGCGCGCTTTTGATAGGCAAAGAAGGACACCGCTACAAGGCACTTTCGTATATGATTTATAACTGGATCAGCATCAGATATGATCTTGCTGTGGTTTTTGAAATCGCGGAATTTTTACAAAATCAAGAACGATTTATCGATTCTTATATAAATGCGCTCGTGGAACGCTCCGGAAATGAGCGTATCGTCACGAAGGCTTTTGATGGCGCATTTATCAAAATTGTAGCCGATAAGCTAAAGCGGGCGTATCCAGATCGTTTCGTGGGCATCAAATCCACGCGTAGCGGCAAAATCGTCATCGTAGACGAAAAAAGCTAATCGTGAGCGAGACTATCGCCGCTATCGCTACGGCTCACGGCATCGGCGGAATTTGCATAGTTAGAATTTCAGGCGAGGAAGCGCTATCTATCGCTCTAAGCCTTTCACATCGCAGTTCTTTGCGCCCTCGCTATGCCACGCTTGTGAATCTTTTTGACGCGAGCGGCGAAGCGTTTGGTGAGGCGATTTTGATATATTTTAAAGCTCCGCATAGCTTTACCGGTGAGGATGTCGTAGAAGTGCAGACCCACGGCGGCTTTACGGCTTCATCCTTAGCGTTAGATGCCGTGCTGGCTCTGGGTGCGCGCATAGCAAGTCCGGGTGAGTTTAGTAAGCGAGCGTTTTTAAACGGTAAAATGGATCTTAGTAAAGCCGAAGCCATAAGCGATCTGATTAATTCTCGCTCACAAAGTGCGGCTAAAGCTTTAGCGCGTAGCCTGCGAGGCGAACTTGCAGACTTCGTTGCAAATCTGCGCGCGGCTCTGGTTAAGACGCTAGCTTTTGTCGAGGTTTGCATAGACTACGCAGAGGATGATCTGCCCGCAGATGTGCTGCAAAACTCGCAAGAAATGCTTAGCCAAAATATCGCTTCGCTAGAAAAAATCACTCGCATCAGCCGCAGCCGAAGAGGGCTAATCGAGGGCTTTAAAGTAGCGATTGTGGGTAAGCCTAATGTCGGTAAATCAAGCATTTTGAATTCTATGCTGAGCTTTAGTCGCGCTATCGTGAGCGACGAAGCGGGCACTACGCGCGATCTCATCGAAGAAAGCCTGCAGATAGGCACTCATCTAATCCGTATAGTCGATACTGCAGGTATCAGACACAGCGGCTCAAAGCTCGAAAGTATCGGCATTTCATATTCGCTTCGCGCTGCAAGCGAGGCGGACGTGATTTTGGCAGTGTTTGACGCAAGTCGCGAATGCGACGCCGAGGACGCGCAGATTTTAAAAATATTGCGTGAACAAAAAGACAAAAAAATCATCTACGTTTTAAATAAATGCGACTTGCCGCGTAAATTTCATCCTAGCGCGGAGGATCTTGACGAGGATTTAGAGGCTTTTTCTGAAAAAAATTTCGCAGCCGAAAATCCCATACCAGAGAATTCCGCAGCCGAAAATTTAAAGCAAAGTCGGACCTGCGACGCTTCTTTAAATTCCTGCGCGCAGAATTTAAAAGCTAAAAATTTAAAGCGTGACTTAAGCGCGCAAAATTCTACTTCCACAAATTCCGCGCCTACAAGCCAAACAGCTCTTGCGAATTTTATAAATCCGATGGAACAGAATTCCGCCGCAAAAGCGGGACTAGCGTCGCCAAATACCGAGCGCGCTACTGCAAGCCGTGCTGCGGAGAATTTTACGAAAGATGATTCCAAACAAAATTCTTCAAATTTCATCGCGCCTAGTAGCTCTGCAATAAATCCCGTTAGGCAAACTACCCAGGCAAATTCCATTTTTGCGCCGCTTGAAATTTCTGCAAACGAGGGCGTGGATAAAATTTTAACCGCGCTTGAGAGCTACTTAAATTCTCAAAATTTCGATGGCCTTATGCTAAGCAATGAGCGGCAAATTCTATCTTGCGAGAGCGCGCTTGCGGCTCTTAAAAACGCAAGCGAGCGTCTAGCTTGCGGCGAGCTTGAGCTTTTTGCATTTGAGATAAATCGCGCGATTGAGGCGATTGCACGTATTTCGCGTCCATTTGAGCGAGATGAAATTTTAGACGAAATGTTTAGCAATTTTTGCCTCGGCAAATAGCGTTTTAGCTACTAATTAGCCAAAATTCAATATAATCTCGCATTTAAAACGAGGTCTTTATGAAGGAAAAAATCCAATATTTTTTGGCGCTGGGTCTGATAAAATTTGCAAAATTCGCGCCGAAAAGCTTCATATTCGCATTTTTCGATAAGCTCGCACTTTTTGCATCGTGGAAGCTTAGTAGGCGCGTTAAAGTCGCACAAGACAACCTTCGCGCCGCATATCCGCAAAAAAGCGAAAGTGAGCTTCACGCTCTTGCGATCGATAATTTTCGCAGTATCGCTAGGACGCTTACCGACACGCTTTTATTTTACAACGGCAGACTAAAATTTGATGATCTGATTTCAAACGGCGAGCAGGCGCTAGAGCGCGTCCGAGAGCTAAAAGGTGATAATCCGCACGGGATTTTATTTTTTACCGCGCATTTTGGAAATTGGGAAATTCTAGCTAATTTTTTTGGCGCCAACGGCTTTCCCGTCTCGGTAGTCGGGCGTCGCAGCGATAATGAGTTGATCGAAGAGCGGCTCGTAGCACCCTTTCGCGAGCGCTACGGCAACGACCTCATTTACAAGGACGATGCGATGCGCAGGCTCGTGCAGGCGCTAAAGCAGGGGCGCAACGTAGGCATTCTGCCCGATCAAAAGCCGGGCCCTAAAAACAGCCTGATTACGACCTTTTTTGGACGGCAGTGCTACACCACGAAGACCATCGCGTCGCTTTATTTGAAATTTCATCCCGTGCTGATCCCGATCTTTGCGCGGCGCGGCACGGATAATCGCTATGAGATCGTGATCAAGGATTTCCCGCCGCTACCTGAAGGGCTAAATAAGGACGAAGCCGAGCTATTTATCACGCAAAAGTGCAACGACATTTTCGAAGAGGTCGTGCGAACCGCGCCGCAGCAGTGGTTTTGGATACACAAACGATGGAAGATGGACTGATGGCGCGGCAAATTTCAAGAGGCGAGAGCAGAAACAGCGTCACGAGAAATTTATCCGCGCCGCAGGGCTCGCGCCTTTTTGCAAAAGAGCAAAGCGTCGAAAATTTAAGTAGAGCTGCGCGAGAAGGTAAAATTTTAAATCGCGAAAATTTCGTAGCGATCGCCGCCGCGCGAAAGGACAAAAATTCGGACTTCAAAAATTTCATATCGTTTTGCGGCAGTCCCTCTTGCACTTTGCGGGGCGAAAGCTTTAGCGATAAAAATTTAAGATCGGGCGCCTCAGATTACGCGTGGCACGCAGGCGGCGGACCTCTAAATTTAAACAGCGAAAACTCCGCTGCAAATCCGCCCGCCGCTAAAAATCCGTATCGAAAAGCGCTCATCTTAAGCGACGGCCGCAAGGGGCACGAGAACCAAAGCATCGCATTTTGCGAGCTAAAAGGGCTTGAGTTTTGCATTTGTAAGATCGCTTACTCAAACAAGTTTCTTAAACTTTGCTCCTACGCGCTTGATTTTTTCGGGCTTTATTTTAAAATTTTTAAGTGCGATCTCGGTGGGGGCGACACGGCGGCGGACCATAAAAACGGATCAAATTTAAATAATACCTCTTTAAACAGCCCCGCTGCATCAGATAGCATAAATTTAGATGCCGCGCCGAATGGCACTAATTCAGACGCCGTATCATATAGCGCAAATTTAGACGCTGTATCAGATCGCAATTTAAATTTCGTAGATTTCGATCTGTTCGTAGGAGCGGGCTCTACGAGCTATTACGCGCTGAAATTTTACGCGCGCAGATACGCAAAGCCGAGTATAGCGCTGATGTATCCGAAGGGCTACCGCAAGGATTTTAGCGTCATCATTGCAGGCGTGCACGACCGCCCAAAGCCACGCGCAAATCTTAAAATTTCGCCCGTCTCGCTTAGCTTTTCGCGCCCGCAGGGGCTGTATAAGCCGCAGCGTAAATCCATCGGATTTATCATCGGCGGGCCGAATTCCTGCTTTGAGATGGGGGATGAAATTTTAAAGCAGATAAAGGGCGTAAGAGCGCAGTTTGCGGACTGCGAGTTTGCGCTAACGACCTCTCCGCGCACGCCGCGGGCTACCGAGAGTGCGCTAGAAAAACTCGGCTGGGATTACAGCGTGATTTATAGCCGTGAGCCCGTAAATCCGATCGGTGATTTTTTGGCGCAGTGCGAGTGGGTCTTCATCAGCGAGGACAGCGTCTCGATGATAAGCGAGGCCGTATCTAACGGGAGTGCGAGCGTAGCCATTTTGAGTTTAAAACGCAAAGACGCTCATAATAAATTTAACGATTTCATAAGCGCTCTCGTTTCTACGGGGCATGCTAGGCGATACAGCGAGGGCACGAAGCTGAAAAAGACTGCAAAGTACGATCTTGGGGCATTTGTGAGGGAGATAAAAATATGAGGGTCGTGCAAATTTTGCCAGAGCTGAACGAAGGCGGCGTCGAGCGCGGCGTAGTCGAGCTAAATAGGGAGTTTGCACGGCGCGGCATCGAAAATTTCGTTATCAGTAACGGCGGCAAATTGGCGCCAAAGATAGAAAACGAGGGCGGCGTGCACATACAGTTCGACGTTTGCTCCAAAAATATCCTAAGCGTTGCGGCGCGCGTTTTAAAGCTGCGTAAAATTTTAAACGAAATTTCTCCAGACATCGTGCATGTCCGCTCACGCGTGCCGGCGTGGCTGGTTAAATTTGCTCGCCCGCGTGCAAAGATCGTAAGCACCGTGCATGGGATAAATTCCGTAAATTTCTACAGCAAAATCATGACGGATGCGGACGCGATCATCTGCCCAAGCGGCTATACGCGCGATCACGTAGTGCGAAGCTACGGCGTAGACGCAGCCAAGATCACGATTATTCCGCGCGGCATCGATCTGGAAAAATTTAATCCCAAAAATTTAGACGAGCGCTTCATCGCGGAATTTAGACAGAATTTTAACCTCGCGCAGGATGATTTCATCGTCTCAAGCATTGGGCGCATCACGCAGATTAAGGATTACAAAACTCTGATTCGCGCCGCGGCTTTGGCGAGCGAACAAAAGCTTAAAATTTTAATCGTAGGCGGCGTGAGAGCGGATCGCGACGAGTATTTTTCCGAGCTAAAATCGCTCGTAGAGGGGCTTGGCCTCTGCGAGCGCGTAATTTTTACGGGTTCGCAGAGCAAGGTAGCCGAAATTTACTCGCTCTCGTCGGTCACGGTAAGCGCCTCAAGCAAGCCCGAGAGCTTCGGGCGGTCGATGGCTGAGGCGATCGCGCTAAACTGCCCGGTGATAGCGACCCGTCACGGCGGCGCGCTCGATATTATCAAAGAGGGCGAAAACGGCTATTTTTTTGACGTGGGCGATGCGCAGGCGCTGGCGGAGCTGTTTGCCCCCGCGCGCGAGCTGAAATTTGACGGCTACGGCTACGTTTCGCAAAACTTCAGCCTAGAGCAGATGGTAGAAAAAACGATAAAGGTTTATGAGAGTTTAATATGAAAAATTTTTTTTACGAAAACGGTGCGCTTAGCGGCTGGAGGATTACATTTTTAACGCTGCTGCTTCTTTGGTGCGCATCGCTGTTTTTTAAAAACGCGGTCTATCAGATCTCTTTTGCAGCGCTAAATTTACTCTTTTTGGCGCATCTATTGTATTTTAAAAACTACGCAATCCTAAGCGAAATTTTGAAAAAAACGCGATTTATCGTGATCTGCTTCGTCTGTTTAGTGGCGACGCTAGCGATCTCAAACCTCCTAAATGAGGCTGTTATCTCAAAAAAAGCATGGCAGAGCACGCTATTTTTCATCCTTAGATACGGCGCGATATTTTTGGCGCTTTGTTATTTTTATAAGCTTAAATTTTTTGATCAAAACGCCGTTTTCGCCTTTTTGTTCGTGGGGCTTGGAATTTTATCGGTAAGCGTGATCTATCAGTTTGCAAGTAGTCCCGACGCAATCGTCTTTTCAAGCGACTCTGTTCGCGGAGGTCTTAGCGGCTCGCTTTCGAACCGCAATATTTTAGGGCTTTTTATGGGCTTTGGGCTCTGCCTTAGCGCGGTGGCGATACGGCGGCCTTTGGCGCTTAAATTTGCGACTCTATTTTTGTTTGCATTTTTTATGATCTTTTCATTTTCCAGAGCGGCGTGGGTCGGTGCGTTCTGCGCGCTTGCGTTTTACGGCGCGCTAAATTTAAAGAGCCTAAACAAAAAATACCTGCTTTTCACGGTGGGTTTCATCGCGCTTTTTGCCGTTTTGCTTGCGCTTTCGCCGTCGTTTGAGCAAAGGCTAGCCGCGCTGTTTAGCGGCGATTCTTCAGGCAGGACCGTGATTTGGAGCTATATTTTAGAGATGGCGCAAGAAAAGCCTATCTTGGGCTACGGGCTGGGCTCATATATAAATTTGCCAGGCTCTCCGGTCCTTGAGCATCCCGAATATAACGCGCCGCACAATCTATTTTTAGAAATTTTACTTTATAGCGGCGCGCTCGGGCTCATCTTTTACGGCGCGATCCTATTTAGCGTTTTTAAGGAGTGCATTCAAAGCAGGCAGTTCGGGGTTCTTACGCTTCTAATTTATCTTTTGATAGATTGCCAGTTTGACCACGGCGCGTATCTGTCGAAAGAAGCGCTAAGTCTGGCTACGATACTAAGCTTTTTAGCTTATCGCATGAGGATCGAGCGATGATCTACGCGGCGGTTTTGGCTTTTGCGGCGCTTTTTGCGTGGTTTTGCCTGCGCTTTGCGTGGTGGGCGAAGGACCTGCCCTACGAATATCCGCGCGTGCTGATGTATCATATGATCCGCGAGCATCTGCCAAAGAACGCCTCTAAATTCAACCGTCTGCGCGTGACCCCCGCCGCGTTTGAAAAACAGCTTGCGTGGCTGAAGCGAAACGGCTTTACGAGCTACACTCTAAGCGAGCTTGCAAGCTTGGGTAGCAAGCCTGCAAAGGCGGTTTGTATTACCTTCGATGACGGATATCGCGATAATCTCGCGAGCGCCCTGCCTCTTTTGCAAAAATACGGCTTTAAAGCGACGATTTTCATCGTAAACCGGCGCTTTGACGGGAATTGGGCGACCGATAAGGATCTGAAAAAATCAAGCGACGAGCTAAATCGCGAGGAGATGCTAAGCGATGAGGAGGTCCGCGAGCTTTTGCGAAGCGGGCTCATAGAGATCGGCTCGCATACGCTCGATCACGCAAATTTGCCTAGCCTGGATCCGCAAGAGCAGCTGCGCCAGATGAGCGAATCAAAGCAAGAAATAGAGGCGAAATTTGAGATCTCTTGCAGCGCCTTTGCCTATCCGTTCGGCTTTTACGACGAGATTAGCGTGCGCTGCGCGCGCGAGGCGGGCTTTAGCTGTGCCGTTACGACGCGAAACGACGTGTTGCGCCCGCACTACTCAAATTTTGAAATTCCGCGTATCATGGTTAGCGGCAGGCAGGGGCTTTTTAGCTTCATTTTGAAGATGAAGAAAGGCAGAAATAGATGAAAATCGCCTATCTTTGCTGCTCTAGATTTTACGGCGGCGTCGAAAAGATCGTGATCGACTCGCTAAATGAGCTTTGCAAAAGCGAGCAGGCGGCGCTAATCGTGCCCGATAGATGCGAGTTTTTGCAGCGCTTGGATGCTCGCGTGCAAATTTATCAGTACAAAAGCCGCGACAAGCGCTACAATCCGTTTTTGTTCGCTGAAATTTATCGGTTTTTGCGCTCGGGCGGATTTGAAATTTTACATTCACACGGCGCCAAAGCCGCGCAGATCGGCTTCGTGGTCGAAAAATTTCTAAACCTTAAGCTTGTCGCGACCAAACACAACGATCGAAAAGCGCCCGTTTTTGATCGCGTGCGAAACGTCATCGCAGCCTCGCGCAAGGTCGCAACCACGATAAATCACGCCGCGAAGGTGATATATTTCGGCATAGAGCCGCGGCGGGGGTTTGAAAATCATGAAATTTTCGCGCGCTGCAAGGATGCGGAGGGCGCCGCAAATAGGGTGCTTGAGAGAAAAAAAGATGAGCGCGGCGACTCGGGTAGTGGCACGTTCGCGTCGCAAAACATGGCTGGCGCTGCATTTGCGTCGCAAGGTACGCCTAGCGAGGCGCGCGTGTCGCAAGATAGGGCTTTGGATGCGGATGCATCGCTAAATAAGACTAGCAGCGTATTCGTATCGCAACAGAGCGCAAGCGCGGCGGCAGAAAATTTTAAATTTAGCATCGTCGCGGTCGGCAGGCTCGATAAGATCAAGGGTTTTGATCTTTTGATCCGCGCCGCAAGCGAGCTGAAATTTGATTTCGAGCTTAAAATTTACGGCCAAGGCGGCGAGAGGCAAAATTTGCAAAATTTAATCGATTCGCTAAATTTGCAGGACCGCGTGCGGCTGTGCGGCTTTTGCGACGACGTCGCGACGGCTCTTGCTGCGTCGCACCTGCACGTCATCAGCTCGCGCAAGGAGGGCTTTCCGGTGATTTTGATCGAAGGTATTTTTTATTCGCCCGTGCTGATATCTACCCGCGCGGGCGGAATTTCGGAAATTTTAAGCGAGGAGTTTTTATGCGAGGCGGCGGATCTGGGCGCCAATATCGATGAAATTTACCGCACTTACGGCAAATCCGCCAGGGCTTTTGCGCAAAAACACGCCAAGTTCAAGCAAACTTTGACGCTGCAAAATTATATTAGCTCGCTTAAAAATTACTACGAGGAGCTGTTATGCGAAGCCTAAAGATCGTGCATTGCGGCATTTTCAACGAATACGACGACGGCAGTTTTTTCTACGGCATGGAGCGCAAGATCAGCCACGGGCTCGTTCGCGGCGGACACTTCGTCTATGATTTTAGCTACCGCGATTGGGAGCGGAGCCTGCGCTTTTGCGGGCTGAAAAACAGCGGGTTGGCTAAAATGAACGCCAAGCTCGTGTGTATCTGCGAAAACATCGGCGCCGATCTGCTTCTGATCGGCAAGGGCGAAAAAATTAGTCTTAGCGCGCTGCGGGCGATAAAATCGGCACTTCCTAAGATCAAAATCGCGATCTGGTACGTCGATCATCTACAAGAAAAACGGGAATTTTTCGAAAAGCTAAGCCTTATCGACGTGTTTTTTTGGGCGAATGCGCTGAAGCTGCGCGATCTTTCGGTAAGATACGGCGCGAAATTTGCCTTTTTCCCAAACATCTCCGACGCGGCGTTTGATAGGCGCCTAGACGCCGCTAAAACGACCGACGTGATCTACATAGCGCGCGATTATCAAGAGGACGTGAGGTATAAATTTGCACTTTTGCTGCGCGATTTTTGCGAAAAAGAGGGGCTTAGGCTTAAAATTTTTGCGAGCCTCGGCGCGCCTGCCGTATTCGGCGATAAATTTCATCGCGAGATCGCGGCTGCTAAAATTGCGATAAATTTTAATCGCGACGACGAGCTTGAGTGCGCTCGCGCTCATAAATTGCTCGGCGCGAGCGACCGCATGGCACAGTTTTTGGGATGCGGCGTCTGCACTTTTAGCCCAAAGATCGCGGGGTTTGAGCGGCTTTACGAGGATGGCTCGGAGATA
This sequence comes from uncultured Campylobacter sp., assembly GCA_963522285.1. GTDB lineage: Bacteria > Campylobacterota > Campylobacteria > Campylobacterales > Campylobacteraceae > Campylobacter_B. The sequence goes on along the minus strand of CAUQWV010000001.1, from coordinate 41,291 downwards.
GTTTATTTTGATGATCCTGCGGATTGCTTTTCAAAGATCAAACACCTTCTTTCTAGCGGCGAATACGCGCGTATCGCGCGGCGCGGCAGAGCTAAGACGCTAAGTATCGCAAACGCCGCCCGAGTGGTAAAATTTATGCTTGAGACGATCTTTGAAGAGAGCTTTGGCGCAGATGCCTGCGGTGAAATTTTTGATGAAAAATGCAGCGAGAGCGGCGGCGAACGTCACGACGCACCAAACGGAAGAGATAAAAACGAGCAGATCGATTTTTACAGCGAGCCTTACGAGTGGCGCGAGTTCGTCTATAAAAACGGAGAAAAATTCAGATGATTTATTTTGCGGCGTTTCTGATCTTTGCCGCCGCGGTGGGCGTTTCGCTGCGGTATAACTGGTGGCGGATCCCGCAGGGCTGGCATAAGGCGCGGGTGCTGATGTATCATAGCGTAGAGGAGCACAAGGGCGATAAATTCGATAAATGGCGGCTGAAGCCTGCGGATTTTGAAAGACAGATCGCGTGGCTTGCGAAAAACGGCTTTAGCAGCTTTAAGTTTAGCGAGCTTATTGCGCTAGAGCGGCTGCCTAAAAAGGTGGTTTGCATCACATTCGACGACGGGTTTGAAAATAATTTTACTAGCGCCTTTGAAATTTTGAAAAAATACGATTTAAAAGCGAGCATATTTTTGGTGCCGGATGCCGTGCAAAACGACTGGGAGCGCGCTAACACCGCCCATCTTGCGCGGATGCTAAGCGAGGAGCAAATTTTAAAAATGCAAGCAAGCGGGCTGGTGGAGTTTGGCGCGCATACGATGCACCACGTAAATTTAGACCTTACCTACGCGAGCGATCCCAAGCTTGCCGCAGATGAGATCATCACGTCCAAGGCTCGCGTAGCACGTATTTGCGGACGGCCGTGCGAGGTGTTTGCCTACCCGTACGGTAAATTTAACGACGAAATTTTAAATATCGCTAGATCAAATTTTAAAGGCGCGGTAGTCGTCAAGCGCGGACTTTACGAAGCGGGCGACGACAAATACGCCGTAAAGCGTATCGGCATTTTGGGCACGGAGGGGTTTTTTGATTTTTGGCTGAAATTTACGAGGATAAGGAACAAACTATGATTAAAGCGTCCGTTTATGCGATAGTGATGAATGAGGAGCGCCACATCGAGCGTATGCTGCGTAGCGTGGCGGATTTTGCCGAGATCATAATCGTCGATAGCGGTAGCACCGATGCCACGCTGCAAATCGCGCGTAAATTTACCGATAAAATTTACCACCACGACTGGCAGGGCGAGGGGGTGCAGAAAAACTACGCGTTTTCGCTATGTAGCAACGAATGGGTGCTCAATCTCGACGGCGACGAGGAGGTAAGTCCTGAGCTAAAAGGCGAGATAGAGGAGTTTATGAGCCAGAGCGATTACTCGGCGCTGGATATTAAATTTCATGAATACTCGCTCGGGCGCAGATGCTCCGATCTCGTGCGCAAAAACACTCACATCCGCTTCTTTCGCAAGGAGTGCGGCGAGTATAAAAATATGGGGGTGCACGCGCAAATTTCGATCGTAAAGGGCGCGGTGAAAAAGAGCAAATTTTGCATTAATCACTTTAGCGAAAAGCCGATCGCCGAGCTCGTTATGAAAAACAACAACTACTCTACGCTGCGCGCGCAAGGGGATTTTGAGAAGGGCAAGAAGCCGAGCCTTGCGAAGCTTTTGCTAATCTATCCGTTTGCGTTTTTTAAATCATACATTTTGCGCAGATCGCTTTTTGACGGGCGCAAGGGATTTATCACGGCAAACATTAACGCATTTTACGCGTTTTTAAAAGAGGCGAAACTTTACGAGAAGTATCTTAAAAAGGACGAAGATTAATCGAAATGATAGAAAATCTTAGCTATCATACGGGTCTAAATTTAACGGCGAAAAGGGCGAAAAAATGGACAAAAAAGTAGTAGCGGCACATAAAATTTCAGACGAAGAATATGAAAAAATTTTAAAAATTTTAGGTCGCGAGCCGAATCTGCTCGAGCTTGGGATTTTTAGCGCGATGTGGAGCGAGCACTGCAGTTACAAATCGAGCAAAAAATATTTAAGCGGCTTTCCGACCAAAGCGCCTTGGGTTATCCAGGGGCCGGGCGAAAACGCAGGCGTCATCGACATCGGCGGCGGTATGGCTGCGGTTTTTAAGATGGAAAGCCACAACCACCCTAGCTTTATCGAGCCTTTTCAGGGAGCTGCGACCGGCGTGGGCGGGATACTGCGCGATATCTTTACTATGGGCGCACGCGTCGAGGCCAATATGAACTCGCTTCGTTTCGGCGAAGTGCGAGGAAGAAGCGAGAATGCGCGAAAACAGCGCTATCTGCTTAAAGGCGCGGTTGCCGGCATCGCGCACTACGGCAACTGCATGGGGATCCCTACGATAGGCGGCGAGACGAGCTTTGATAAGAGCTTTGACGGCAACATTTTAGTTAATGCCTTTGCTCTGGGTATCGTTAAAAAGGATGAAATTTTCTACGGCAGGGCCGAAGGCGTGGGCAATAGCGTGATCTATGTGGGCTCTAAGACGGGTCGCGACGGGCTCGGAGGAGCCGTGATGGCGAGCGATAGCTTTAATGACGCGAACAAATCCCTGCGCCCGACCGTGCAGGTGGGCGATCCGTTCGCCGAAAAGCTGCTAATGGAGGCGTGCTTGGAGCTTTTTAAAACCGATTATGTCGTGGGTATTCAGGATATGGGCGCGGCGGGACTTACTTCAAGCAGCTTTGAGATGGCGGGGCGCAGCGGCAGCGGCATGAGGTTAAGCTTAGACAAGGTGCCGATGCGCGAGGTAGGGATGAGCCCGTATGAGCTGATGCTAAGCGAGAGTCAGGAGCGCATGCTGATCTGCGCCAAAAAGGGCTGCGAGGAGAAAATCAAAGAAATTTTTACCAAATGGGATCTTGACGCCGCCGTAATCGGCGAGGTAACGGATAGCGGCAAGATGGAGCTCTTTTGGCACGGCGAGCTAGCGGGCGTTATCCCGATCGAGCCTCTTAGCGAGGCAGCGCCCGTGCTGGATCGTCCGATAAAAGAGCCTGCATATATGGCGCAGATCGCGCAACAAAATTTATGCGGTTGCGGTGCAAGCGAGCGCGAGCTGGACGCGGCGTTTGATAAAATTTTTGGGGACCCCGAAGTACTAAATAAATCCTACATCTACAATCAATACGACGCTAACGTAGGGCTAAACTCCGCCAAGCGTCCCGGCATGCTGGGCGCTGCGGTGATGCGAGTTAAGCAAAACGGCGTAAAGCTCGCTATGGCTGCGGACTGCAACACGCGGATGAATTACGTCCATCCTCGCATAGGCGCGGCGCTCGCGGTAGTGTCGGCAGGGCGAAAGGTCGCGATGAGCGGCGCGACGCCTTTAGCCATCACCGATTGCCTAAACTACGGTAATCCGCAAAATCCCGAAGTTATGTGGCAGTTCGCGCAGGGCTGCGAGGGGATCAAGCAGGCTTGCGCCGCGCTAAATACTCCCGTCGTAAGCGGCAACGTAAGCCTATATAACGAAACGGGCGGCGTTAGCATCCAGCCCACTCCCGCGATCGTATGCGTGGGCACAAACGAGGGCGAGATCATCCCTAGCGATTTTTGCGCTAGCGGCGTGAGCGTCTATTTGGTAGGCGATACGAAGGGCGTTTTTGCGGGCTCGCTTTATATGAAAGCGGTGGAAAACCGCGTCGCAGGTAGCCTGCCGGAGTTAAGCTTAAAGGCCGAGCGCGCTCTGTGGGACTTCGCGATAGAAGCCGGCAAGAGCGGGATTTTGGAATTTGCAAACTCCGTAGGTATCGGCGGCGTGGCGATCACGCTTGCAAAGATGGCGTGCGTAGGCGGCATCGGCGGCGAGTTTGAGATGAGCTGCGACGATAGTAGAGATATTTTCGACGAGAGCTTTTCGCGCGCGATTTTCGGCGTACGCGACGAGGCGAAATTTAAAGATCTGGCCGCAAAATATGGGCTAAGTCTGATGCGTTTAGGCGTCAGCGGCGGCGAAACGTTTCGCATAAATTCCGTCCATAAAAACCTTGCTGCATTAAAAGAAATTTACTTCGGCGAGTTTGCTAAGATCATAAAGAGCGAAGATTAGCGCGTGCTTAGCATCATATTTCTTTTAATCGCGCTGTATATTTTCGCGCAGATCGGCGTGGCTTTCGGCAACTCCGGCTATCGTGGCAAGGCGCAAATGCAGCTAGCAGAGGCTAAAATTTTAGTAGCGCTTCTAGCCAAGGTCGCCAAAAGCGACGGGCACGTAAGCGAGTCCGAAGCTGCGATGATAAGCGAAATTTTAGACGATTTGGTGCGCCAAATGGGCGCCGGCGAACGCGAACGCCAGGCGCTGAAGCTCGTTTATAAGCTCGAGAAAGAAAACCTCGCAAATGTGCGTGAGCTCGCCGAAAAATATAACCAAACCTATCGCCCGAGCCCGAGCCGCAAAACGGGGCTAATCTATTTCTTTTTAAATTTAGCCTACGTCGATCGCGGTTTTAGCGCGGCAGAGCGGCGTACAATCTCGCAGATTTGCGACGGATTGGGCATTGCGGAGCATATTCAAAGCCAGATATTCGCGACCTTTGAGCGCAGCTTTTACGGCACATATTACGAAAACGGCGGTGCGCAAAGCGATACGGCTTACGACGAATACGACGGCTATAGCACAAGAAGCGGCGGGTATTGGGACAAATACGGCGGCAGAAGCACGGGCGGCTACGGAAGCAGTAGTTATGGCGGCGGCACCGGCTACGGATATAGCGGCACGGCGGGTTCGGGCTATGGAGGCTCGCAAAGTTCGAGCGGTTACGGCGGCGGATATTCTGGCTCGAGTGGCGGCTCGCAAGGCTCCGCCAAAAGTAAAAGGGATCCGTATGAAATTTTGGGACTCTCCAAGGACGCTACGTTTAGCGAGATCAAGAAAAAATATCGCGAGCTCGTGAAAAAATACCATCCCGACATCCTGATGGGCAAGGGCGCGGACGAGGAGATCATCCAGGAGGGCACGAAGAAGCTTCAGGAGATCAACGAGGCGTATAAAATTTTAAAGGAGCGCTTCGGCGAGAAGTAGGGCGAAATTTTAAAATTTGAGGGCGCAAAACGCCTTGAAATTTTAAGGTAGGGTTCGCGATACGGCGGCAAGGTGCGGCGAAAGATTAGAATTTAAGGAGTGATAAATGAAAAATTTTATAATTTTTGCCGTTTTGGCGGCACTACTTGGAGGATGCGCGAGCAAAAAAGATCAAAGCAAGATTGCCCGATCGGAAGATAGCGTATTACTAAGTTATGACAGAAATATTTCTACTGAGTACCGAGCTCGTAACGGAAAGCTTTATAAAAACGGTAAAGTGTTAGGCAAATATCTTACGGCACTGGGACTTGGTATGCACATTTATACGGATGAAATGGAAAATGGTTATATAGATCCCGGTGTGATAAAGGAACATAATTCTAAAAAAATTACGGAGATAATATTCGTTCCGAATGAATTTCTTAAAGTGATCTCTTATAGCCATAATGACGGCGTTTGCAAGGCATTATCCAGCGGAAAATATGTACATATAGAGGAGCATGTTACTATATACGGACGAGGCGAGCCGATTTTTGCGTATAGTTATGATGTTTTGATGTCAAGAAAAGGAATGGGTAAAATTTCATCCAGGTTTGATTTCGCTCATGAAAAATTATATTACGCAGATGAAAAACTTTTAAAAAAGCTAAATTCTGTAGTAGCGGATACCGTGCAAACATCCGTCGTACTTAGCGGCGCTACGCTTCTTGGTCTGTTTTGCAGAGAAAAGTCGTAAAAGGTTGAATTAAATTTAAGGAGTGATAAATGAAAAATTTTATAATTTTTGCCGTTTTGGCGGCACTACTTGGAGGATGCGGGATATTACGTCCGGCTAAGAGCGATAAGGAGTTTAAATTTTACGACGGCAACAAAACCGTGATCTATAAATTTGCCGGCGAGGATCTGTATGAAAACGGCAGAAATTTAGGCGCGTATTCGATATATAGAAATAACATAAGAACGATTGCCGTCGATGGGGCGGGTAGGTCTTACGGCAATAACTACAGATCCGCTCTAAATGCTAAACGGATGAAATTTTATCATTTTGACGATGGGGGCGCAATGATATTTAGCGTTTGGCATGAGGATGGGATTTGCAGCGTCTATAACGCAGGCCGATACGTGAATTTTGACTTTATTTCAAACACTTTTAAAGATGGCGATTGGCTTTACGCGGATGGTAAAATTTCAAAAAGCGACGACGAGGGCATCATACAAAATGGAGCCTCAAAGGAATTAGGTGTATATAAAACTTCGGATATAAGCAAATTAATCCAAGATAAGAAAATGGATCGTGCCGTAAAAATTAGCGTCACGAGCGTATATCTTCACGGATATGCAAAAGCTATGAAGACTAGAAAACTAGACGATTTTTGCAGATAAACTTCGGGGGAGTTATGGATAAAATTAAAATTTTAGCGCTGTTTGCGGCGGTCGTGCTGCTTGCGGGTTGTATGAAGGTAAAGTATTCGCAAGCCGAGCTGCATCCGGAAAATTCCGTGATGATGAGCTACGACGGGCAGACCGCCACCGAGTATAAAATTTCAGGCGGCGTGCTTTTTAAAGATGACGCGATCTTAGGAAGATATGAAGAGGAGGGCTCCAATCTCTATCTATTTACGGACGAAAGAGGAGTCGGCACGGCTAAGGATCAAATTTCGCAACGAGGTCTAAATAAATTTACGATCTACGTTTTTACGCCCAATAAAGAGCTGCGAATCGCCGAGTATTCCGCGAGCGGCGGCGTTTGCAAGGCCTTTACGGAGGGCAAATTCGTAAATCTAAAAGAGCACTTTAGCGGCTACGCTTCCTCCGCGCCGCTTTATTCATACTCGTTTTCGGCTTCGGTGTCGCAAAGCGCCAGCGCAAACGTGATCTCACGTTACGAATACGTGGGCTCAAGTCTAAAAAATAGTAGGGCGTTTTTGCAAAGCCCGCACACGGCTCTAGGCAATACGGTCAAGCAGAGCATCGAGTGGCACCGGGATAGATTGCGCGATATTTGTAAGTTAAAATTTTAAAACCAAACCAACACGAAAGGAAAAACATGGGATTTTTATCCAAAGAGCAGGAGCCGCAGAAGCAGGGCGCCAAAAAGGCGGCGAAGCAACCGCCGATCTTGATGAAGCAAACACAAGAGGTGATCACCAATATCGAGAAATATCTGGGCGCGCCGCTGCTTACCTATTTTAACTCGGGCGCGGGCAGCGTCTGCGGCAACGACGCGATCAGTATCAACGACCACCTAAAGGGCAAACATTTCGAAAAGCTCTACCTTTACATCAAATCTGACGGCGGCAGCGGCATAGCATCGCTTAAGATCGTCTCGATTTTGCGCAACCACTGCGACGAGCTGATCGCTCTAGTGCCGGCAAACTGCGCTTCGGCGGCTACGATGATGGCGCTTGGGGCGAATAAAATTTTAATGGGGCCGCTAGGCTATCTCACGTCGGTCGATACTTCGCTGCGACACGAGCTTTCGCCGGTTACGAACACCAACGACCAAGCCAACGTCTCGATGGACGAGCTAAGCCGCGTGGTGAAGCTTTGGAAAAATAACGAGCGCCCGAACGACGAGAACCCGTATAAGGAGCTTTACAAGTATATCCATCCGCTCGTTTTCGGCGCCGTCGATCGCGCAAGCAGCCTGTCGCTTAAAATTTGTCGCGAAATTCTGCGCTACCACTTCGAAGATGAGCAAAAGATCGCCTTTATCAGCGACAAGCTAAACAGCGGCTATCCGTCGCACGACTATCCGATCTTATTCAGAGAGGCTAATGAGCTTGGGCTTCAGGTCGAGAAGATGGATACGCGCCTAAGCGAGATGCTTCAAATTTTAAACGAGCTCTACGCCGAGATGGGGCAGCGCACATTCACCGACTTCGATGAGAACAACTACCACGACAACAACATTGCCAACATCATCGAAATTTCGGGATGCCAGATTTATTATCAGATCGACAAGGATTGGTTTTACCGTGAGGAGGAGAAGCGCTGGATCGTGCTAAACGACGAGAGCTCGTGGCGCAAAAACGAACTCGACGGCAAAAATATCAAAAACAGCATCTATTATATTTAGTGCGGTTTTTTTGGGTCTCGTGTCGTTTTAAATTTGCAGCTTGTAAAATTTAAAGCGGCGCGTAAAATTTAAACAGGTTGCGGCAGCAAGAACAAGCGCAACCTAGCTCGGCGATAAAAGCTGCGGCGCAAAATTTTAAAATTTGCGTCCGTGCGAGCAAAGCGGCGGCATTTGAGAAGTAAAATTAAAATTTGCGCGCGGTAAATGCGGTAAATTTAGCAAATTTCGCTTTGTCGATTCCGCTTCATAAATTAGGCAAAATTTTAAAATTTAAAGGATTTTTGCGATGAAATTTTTTATCTCGTCTCTGTTTTTGGCTCTGTCGCTGCTCGGCTGCGCAGGCAAAAACTCGCCCGAAACCGATAAAACCTACGTTCTTTCAAGCGAGCTTGGGGATACGAAATACGCTTTTTACGGCGGAAATCTCTACGAAAACGGCGCCATTTTAGGCCCTTACGAAACGCGCGGCGATGCGAGGCTTGCGATTTTGGGCAGCAGCGGCGCAAATTTAGACAAAAATGCAAAGCTCATAAAACTATATTTTTTCGAGCGCAGATACGGCGCGATCTACGCCGCAAGTCACAAAAACGGGGTCTGCGCCGAGTATAATAAGGGAAATTTCGTAGATTTTCAAATTTTATTTAATATTTTTCAAAGCAAAGAGTGGTTTAATTATAGCGGCGGCATCTCTTCTGGCGGCGAAAGGCTAAAAGAGCTGAGTTCGGCGCGCATGGCGAAATTTAACGGCGCAAAGCTCGGCGTAGCAGATGAAAAGACGAGGCGCGAGTATCAAAAGGCTCGCCGTGAGGCGATTTTGTATTTTCAGCTTAATGCAAACGACATGCGTGAGCTGATTTTTAAAAAATTATGCGAATAAATTAAAAGGAGAAAAGATGAGAGCGTTAATCAGCGTCAGCGATAAGAAGGGCGTCGTAGAGTTTGCTCGCGGGCTACAGAAGCTCGGATTTGAAATTTTAAGCACGGGCGGCACGTTTAAGCTTTTGCGCGAAAACGGCGTCGGCTCGCTCGAGGTTGGCGAATACTCGGGCTCGCCCGAGATGTTTGAGGGGCGGGTTAAGACCCTGCATCCAAAGATTCACGGCGGAATTTTGTATAAGCGAAACGACGTAAATCACGTAAGCCAAGCCGCGCAGCACGGCATCGGCAGCATCGATCTCGTCTGCGTAAATTTATATCCTTTTAAAGCGACCGTAGCCCGCACCGACGATTTTTCCGAGATCATCGAAAATATCGACATCGGCGGGCCTGCGATGGTTCGAAGCGCGGCTAAGAATTTTGCGAGCGTCTATGTCGTTACTAGCCCGCTTGATTACGACGCGGTTTTGCAAAATTTAAGCGGCGCGGACGAGAGCGAGAAGCTGAAATTTAGGCAAAATTTAATGATAAAAGCTTTTGATCATACCGCAGCGTATGACGCGATGATCGCAAACTATATGAATGAGCGCTTTAACGGCGGCTTCGGCGCGAAAAAATTTATCACTGGCAGCAAGGTTTTTGATACTCGCTACGGCGAAAATCCGCACCAAAAGGGCGCGCTTTACGAGTTTGAGGACTTTTTTAGCAAGCACTTTAAGAGCCTAAAGGGCGAGGCGAGCTTTAACAATATGACCGATATGCACGGCGCGCTGATGCTCGCTAGTAGCTTCGGGGAGGCGCCTGCGGTAGCGATCTGCAAGCACGCCAATCCATGCGGCTTTGCCGTGAAATCTAGCCTGCTTGAAAGCTACGTAGAGGCGCTAAAATGCGACCCAGTCTCGGCATACGGCGGCGTCGTGGCGATAAACGGCGTTTTGGACGAGGAGCTGGCGCATAAAATTAATGAAATTTTTGTCGAAGTTATCCTTGCCGCTCGCGTTACGCCCGCGGCGCTTGCGGTATTTGAAAAGAAGAAGCGCATTAAAATTTTTGAGCAGGGCGGGGAGTTTTTAATTCGCGAAAACGACAAGTATGATTTTAAATTCATTGACGGCGGCTTCGTATATCAGCAGCGCGACTACGTGGGCGCGGACGAGGTCGCAGACGCCCGCTGCGTCACCAAGCGCGCGGCTAGCGATAGTGAACTGGATGATCTAAAAATCGCGTGGCAGATCGCCGCACTTACGAAGAGCAACTGCGTGGTTTACGTCAAAAATCGCGCGATGGTTGCGATCGGCATGGGTATGACGAGCCGCGTGGACGCCGCACGCGCGGCAGTAGTGAAGGCGCGCGACGTGGGCGTCGATCTGCGCGGCTGCGCGCTTGCCAGCGAGGCGTTTTTCCCGTTTAAAGACAGCATCGAGATCGCCCATGCTGCGGGCGTCGCAGCGGTGGTGCAGCCGGGCGGCAGCATCCGCGACGATGAGGTGATCGCAAGCGCCGACGAGTTCGGTATGGCGATGTATTTTACGGGAGTGCGCCACTTTTTGCACTAAATTTTGCTCGCCTGCGGCGCGGGCGGATTTATTGTGCTAGCTTTGTAACTTTTTATGCCGTTGCAAATATTGAAAACCGCGCCGGAGCGGATCTTGTTGCTCGCTACGTAGCGGACACTGCGCGGATCTAATGCGCGGTGCTTTGTTGCACGCTAACGCGGTGCGGATCGGGCTATCTCCGCTACGAAGCCGCGCGCGATATAAATTTGGCTGCGCTCCGCTACGTGGCGGAGGCGGTGCGAATCATACTGTTCGCGCTTCGTTATACTACTACGCGGCGCGGGTTTTTAGCTACGCGTATGGCGCTACGTATCGGTGCTGCGCAATCTAAATTTAATCATCCGTCGCTCCTGAATGGTCGCGAAATTTTATCTAGCGGTCGCGGCGCGAAAATTTTAAATTTAATCGCGCACGCAGAGGATGGGTTCGCGCTTCGTCGTATAACGGCGCACAAATTTTATCTCACGGCGCGAAAATTTCATGGCGCCTATTTTGCGTTGAAATTTCGGCGTCGTTTCGCAGCAGATACGGAGCGGAGTATAAATTTTTAAGGCGGTGCCTCGTCGCAATCGGCGCGCTCGTAGATAAATTTTAATCGCGCGGCGAGCGGATGGACGCCGTGCCGCAACCTAAGCGGTGCGTAGAAAATTTAGCCGCGCGGTGGATAAGTGCCGTGCCGCGTTTGAAGCGGCGCGTAGATAAAATTTAATCGCGTAGTAGAGTAGCGGGCGCAGTGCAAAGCTTCCGTTCCGCGAGCAGTTCGTGCCCTCGCAAAATGGCGCCTGCGGTAGAATTCGGTCGCGTCGTAAAACTCGCAAAGGCGCTAAATCAGGCTCAAGCCACGGTTGCACAGCGGTAAAATTTTGATCCCCACGACGGTAGCAAAATCTATCCGCGAGGCGCGACAATAAAATTTCGCGCCGCAATAGGGCGTATCGAAATCTCTAAAATCCCCACGTAAGCCGCGACGAATGGATAAATTTCACGCGAGCCGTAGCGCAGGCGAATGGACGGCGCAAGGGTCTCACTCGTAAAAGGGGCAAATTTCATCGTAGCGCAGGGGGCGATGAAATTCTAACCCTGCAGCGGTAGCAAAATTTTAATTCCTGCCGCGGCGATCAAATCCAACCGCTTGCCGCGTTAGCAAAATCCGGTCTCCGCTGAAGCGGTAAAATTTTAATCTTGGCGGCGGTAAAATTTTTGGCCTTTGTTCTAGCGATAGAATTTTAACCGCTTGCGAGGAGGTAAAATTCCGATGCTGCAGCGCCACGACGATAAGATAAAATTTTAATCTCACGTCGCGCAGCGATAAAATTCTAATTCTGCGGCGACGGCGAGCCGAAAGCCCCGATCCTGCGGCGATAAAATTTGGGTACCGATCCGCCGTAAGCGATAAAATTTCTCTCTTTCACTCTCGCTTCATTTAGAGATTGTAAAATTGCGCAAAATTCAAAACGAAAGGATCAAAATGAAAATTTCTAAAGTTTTAATCTGCATCTTTGCTTTGGCGGCGGGTTATTTAGTCGCGCTCAATGCTGCAGGCGGCGGCAACAGCGCCGGTGCGGCGGATGCAAATTTTAAAGTTAAGGGAGGCGGCATGAACGCAAACGTAAAAGAAATTTATCTGGCAGGCGGCTGCTTCTGGGGCATGGAGGCGTATTACAAACAGCTCGACGGCATAGTCGCGACGCAGGTAGGCTACGCCAACGGCAAGAGCGATAAAGCAAGCTACGAAGGGCTGCACAGCAGCGATCACGCCGAGACGCTACACTTAAAATACGACGCCAACGTCATCAGCGAGCCTGAAATTTTGGCGCATTATTTCCGCATCATCGATCCGTTCTCGATCGACAAGCAAGGTAACGACCGCGGTCGCCAGTATCGCACGGGCATCTACTACACCGATGAGGCGAGCGGCGAGATCGCGCGCTTTTTCATAGCCGCGCAGCAGGCAAAATTTAAAGAAAAGATCGCCGTCGAAGTGGCGCCGCTAAGGAATTTCGTTCGCGCCGAGGAGTATCATCAGGACTATCTCGGTAAAAACCCGGGCGGATACTGCCACATCGATCTGCGCCTCGCTAAAAAGCCGCTTGAGGACGATGAGAAATTTAAAGTGCAAAGCAAGGAGGAGCTGAAGAAAAATTTAACCGAGCTTCAGTATCAAGTCACGCAGGAAAAGGCGACAGAGCGGCCGTTTTCGAGCGAATACGACAAGAATTATAAAAAGGGCATCTACATCGACATCGTGTCGAAAAAGCCGCTATTTTCATCCACCGATAAATTTGACGCGGGCTGCGGTTGGCCGAGCTTTTCAAAGCCGATAACGACCGATGCGATCGCGTACGCGCAAGACGACAGCCACGGCATGCAGCGCGTCGAGGTCTCAAGCCGCGTAGGAGGCAGCCATTTGGGGCACGTCTTTGATGACGGGCCGAGAGAGAAGGGCGGTATGAGATACTGCATCAACGGCGCTAGCTTGGAATTTATACCGCTTGAGGAGATGGACGCGCGCGGCTACGGCGAATATAAAATTTACGTAGAGTAACGCGAGCTAGAGCTTTGGCTCGGCGGTCGGTTCGGCGGTCAGTCGGTTAGTTTTATACGGCTCGGCTGCCGATCGGTCGGCGACCGCATGGTTTGATGATCGGTCGGCAGAATGATCGACTACGAATGTATGCGGCGATTAAGGTGCTAAATTTGCCTGAGCACTGCGACGATGAGCCTATAGAGGCGCGGTCTTGGATCGCGCTATTTTTATTTACGCTTCTAAATTTGAGCCGTGGCATCGCTTTATCGCTTTGCTTCATCAAACAGATATTTTCTTATCATCTTATTGGCTTCAGACATAAGTATTAATGTTTCTTTATAATAATCTTGCTCAAATTGAGGTTGTTCACTACTTGAGCCTTCGGTTATTGATGATATTATCTTCTTTATTTTATCGTCGATTTCATTACTTTCAAAAACATAGCCGTATTCTGCTTGATATTTTAATATATCATTCAGCGTTCCAGACCAGTTTGTCTTTTCGTAAACATCTCCATTATGAAGCTTTCCCAAATTCAAAGGATCGCGTTTTTGATGTATTTCGTTAAACTTTTTTACCGCCGCCACCCTTAACTCAAAAAGTATCTCTGCTTTTTTTAGCCTGCTTTTTGTTAATTCTACCTTAGATAGATAATATCCACCTATAAAAGCCGCTATAATTGACGCCGCAAATCCTATAAACGATCCTGCAATTTTTATAAGTTCTCCCCATTCCATTTTTGCTCCTTTTACATAAATTTCGCTAGCGGCGGCGTCTTGCAGGCTTTAAACATAGCAAAGGCTCGCCGTTTGCCTATTGAAATTCTAATTTCGCAGGATTGCACTCTTTGTCGGCTTTGCAATCTTTAAGCTTTTTGATCATCTCATTCAAATCTTCTTTATTGTATGCCAAATCTCGAGCCATCGTCATATATTTAATTACCTCGTCTATGTCTAAAGAGTGATAAAAGTAAGTTAATGCGCAAAATAAGCAAGATTCGCCTATTTTGCCTACTTCACAAGCCCTAGATAATCTTTTTAATCCCATAGGGAATTTATTCATTTTGATTAACAGATTACCCGATATGTCGCAAGATAAAGCATTTCCAATCTCATCTTTTTCAAAACAATTTTTATCAATGATAGTTAATAAACTCCGACAAGCGCTATATTTACCGTTGCCCATATTGCACTTTTTAATAAGTTGCGAGATCTCTTGTGAAAAAATTTTATCGCATCCTCTATAGAAGTGCGAAGCATCACAATCATTCAATGCCTTACCGCGCTCTACAGCGGACATTTTATAAAACCCGTCGCTTAAAATTTTAACTCCCGCGGAATTTTTCCCTTGCGCCTCGCTCGGCTCCGTACCTTGCATCGCAAAAGCAGCCCCGCAAAGACCGAGCCACAGCGCAAACGCTAAAAAGATTTTTTTCATCTTCTCTCCCTCGCTCATTTTATTACTTACTTATGATACCAAAAAGCGATAAATTTTATTTATTTTGCGTGGGATTTGGGCTGCAAGGTCGTAAATTTTTAAGACATTTTAAATTCGGCTCGCGGAATTTTAAGTAGGTTAAATTTTAAATTCCAAAATGCAATCCTTAAGCAAGTTAAATTTCGGCGCGACACAAGGTAAATTTGAGTAGGCTAGAATTCTTGCACGTTGGAATTTAAACGAAAAACTGGACGTCGCGATAAGGCAAACGCAAAAATGCGAAAAATGCGAAGTTAAAATTTATCGCATGTCGAAATTTAAATCGCCTTTTTGGCTAAATTTAAGCTAAAAACGCTATAATCCCGTTTCTTTTATTTCGTGCGCTCGTAGCTCAGCTGGATAGAGCATTTGATTGCGGTTCAAAAGGTCGGGGATTCGAATTCCTCCGGGCGCACCATCTACAAATATCTTTTTAAACCGAGCTTCGCTATAATCCGTGAAATTTTAATCTTGGAGCAAAAATGAGAGCATTCGCCGAATGGGAAGAGCAAGAGGCACTTTTGGCGTCTTTGCCGCACGCGGACACCGACTGGGCACCGTATTTAGGCAAGATACGGGCGGCTTATCGCGGCTTTATCGCCGCCGCAGCGAGGTTTGAGCCGGTCGTCGCGATTGCGCCGAGCCGCGATGATTTTGAGCAAATTTGCGGCGGCTTAGCAAACGTAAGCTTCGCACAAATCGATACCGACGATACGTGGATCCGCGATTACGGCGCGATCGACGTAGAGGAGGGCGGTAAAATCACGGGGCTAAATTTTCGTTTCAACGCCTGGGGCGGCAAGTTTGCAAGCGCCAAGGACGATGCGTTAAATTCTAAGCTTTACGCCGCGAGCGCCCGTCCGCTGCGAGACGTGGATCTGATCTTAGAAGGCGGCAGCGTCGATTTTGACGGCGCGGGCACGATGCTAACTACTAGCGCGTGTTTGCTGAATGAAAATCGCAACTCCCTAAGCAAGGCCGAGCTGGAGGCGCGGCTACGTGAAATTTTCGGGCTAAAAAAGATAATCTGGCTCGAGCACGGCTTCATAAAAGGCGACGATACCGACAGCCACGTCGATACTCTCGCGCGCTTTCTAAGCCCGAGCGTCGTGGCGATAAGCTCGTGCGACGATTCGAGCGATCTGCACTATGCGGAGCTTAGCGTGATGAAGGATGAAATTTCATCGCTCGGATACGACGTGATCGAGCTGCCGATCCCGCGCGCGATCTTTTATCAGGGGCGCAGGCTGCCCGCGACGTATGCAAATTTCGTCTTTTTAAACGGCGCGCTCATCGTGCCTACCTACGCAGATCTCGCAGATCCGCACGATCCAAACCGCGCGGCGGACGAGCTGGCGCTGTCGCGTCTGCGAGCAGCGTGCGCGGATCGCGAAGTAGTGGGGGTGAACGCACGCGTTTTCATCCGCCAAAACGGCTCGCTGCACTGCTCGTGCATGAATAAATTTAAACTTTAAATTTAGATCGAAGGAAAAATATGAAAATTTTAAAAGTTGGGCTGATTTCGCATAAATTTGAAGGCACCAAGGCGCGTACGATAGCGCGCAGTATCGAGCTCATCGCGCGCGCGGCGGCGAAAGGCGCGCAATTAATCGTTTTGCAAGAGCTTCATCAGACGCATTATTTTTGCCAGCGCGAAAATACCGAAAATTTCGACTATGCGCAGGATTTCGAGCGCGATTTGCGGCTGTGGAGCGAGGTGGCGAAGAGATTTGGCGTCGTGCTGGTAAGCTCGCTTTTCGAGCGCCGCGCCGCGGGGCTGTATCACAACACTGCCGTGGTCTTCGAGCGCGACGGCTCTATCGCGGGGCGGTATCGCAAGATGCATATCCCCGACGATCCGCAGTTTTACGAAAAATTTTATTTCACGCCGGGCGATCTGGGCTTTGAGCCCATAGATACGAGCGTGGGACGGCTCGGCGTGCTCGTGTGCTGGGATCAGTGGTATCCCGAGGCGGCGCGCGCGATGGCGCTGCGAGGCGCGGAGCTGCTCATATATCCGACCGCGATCGGGTGGTTCGACGGCGACGGCGAGGACGAAAAAGCGCGCCAGTTGGAAGCTTGGGTTGCGGTACAGCGCGGGCATGCGGTGGCAAACTCTCTGCCCGTAATCGCCGTAAATCGCGTGGGCTTTGAGAGCGCCGCGCTTAGCGAAGTCTCGCCGGATGAAATTTTATCCGGGGGAAATAAAATTTCGCCAGCAAACGACGACGGAGCAGCCAGCGATAAAATTTTACGCTCCACGGATGCGAGCGACGAGAGTAAAATTTTAAGCGAGGGCGGAATTTTATCTTTTAATAACGGGACACTAACGGATAGCGGCAAAATGGCGATCGGCGGCGAAATTTTGCCCGCGAAAAATGAGGCGGCGCGAGAGAATTTAAAGATTTCAATAGAGATCAAATTTAACGGCGAAACTTTAGAGGTGTTGCCGAATAAACAGCGCGTAGACCAGCTTGCCAGCGAAGAGGGGATTAGATTTTGGGGCAATAGCTTTATTTTCGGCGCGCAGGGCGAACAGCTGTTTCGCGCAAATAGCACCGATGAGCTATGCGAAGTCGTAACCATCGATATGCAAAGATGCGAAAATGTGCGCCGCTGGTGGCCGTTTCTGCGCGATAGACGCGTGGAGGAGTATGGAATTCTTACGAAGAGATACGGGCTGTAGTATCCTGTATCTCGAATAGACATATGGTTTATCGGACGCGCACAGAATGAAAGCAAATAATTTTTATGGTATCAATGTGCAGAGGCGCCACTACAATGCATTAATAGACCAAATTGGTTTAAAATTTTGATTTTAAAATGCCCGCAAAATCGGACTTCGTAAATAAATTGTAAAAAATTTGCCAAAAACTATTGACAATTTTTAAATTTTTCTCTATAATTACGCCAAGTTTCGCATATAGGTATGCGGGATGAATTTTATTTAAGGAGTAAACCATGAAAAAAGGTTTTACTATGATCGAGTTGATCTTCGTTATCGTTATTTTAGGTATTTTGGCAGCTGTTGCTATTCCAAGACTTGCAGCTACTCGTGATGATGCTGAGGTTTCTAAAGCAGCTACAAACGTAGCGACTGTCGTTACAGAATTAACTGGCTTTTATACCGCACAAGGTAAGCTACCAAGCGCAATGAATCCAGCTGTAGCCTTAAAAGACATTACTAATGTACCTTTGACAGATGCTGGTGAGATGAATGTAAAAAGCAATGCCTGCATTAAATTTGAAATGGTAACTGCAGATGCAGATGATGCTAAAAAGGGAATTCAAAAGGACGTTACACCTGTGTTAAAAGTTTCTAATGTAACTAGTACGGAAGCTGCATGCAAAGGAGTACAAGAGGCTGTTAAAAAGATCACAGAGTCAAGCCCAATTAGACTTGGCGGTAGCGGTGTTAATTTTAACGAATAATTAAGTTTCTAACTTTAATAGATAAGGCTCAGATTAATCTGAGCCTTTTGTATTTTCTTAAATTTGATTTTATTTTTAACACTTCAATTTTTTATATTATAAAATTAACTATTGTTTTTGTATAAATATTAAATTTTTATTTAAGATGACAGTATAAATTATATTGAGTTATATGCTTTTTTTTGATATCCAGTTTTATCATTATTAAAAATATAAAGTATTGACTTTCTATATTTAATTATGTATAATTTTAAATCATTAATTAAAGTTGGGGTATAGCCAAGCGGCAAGGCAATTGGTTTTGGTCCAATCATTCGGAGGTTCGAATCCTCCTACCCCATCCACTTGGCGAATGCTGTTTTTAATTTTCGCACTTCTTGTATCGCAGAGTAGAGCAGTGGTAGCTCGTCGGGCTCATAACCCGAAGGTCGGTGGTTCAAATCCACCCTCTGCAACCAATATCTTTAAATTTATAGCACAGCATCGTGACTTCAAAATTTTACTCTTGACTTCATTGTGGTATAAGAAAAATGTGTTTTATCTAAATCAGAGGATTTTATCTACTAATTTATTTTTCAAACTAATAGTTTAAAATCAATAAAATCATCAAGTATTAGGTAGGTACATCAAACTCCTTAAATAGTAAAATTTGCCGTTTCGTCTAAAATCTATGATTTTATTGTGTCGCCGATCTTATTAATAGCACTATTAAGTATTGGAAGGACTATTTACACAGAGTTTCTATCGTGACGTTAAAATTTTAAAGGTTCAAGATAAGTTAAAAATTCCTTGAAAGTTTTTAACTTTTCTTGAGTAAAATTTTATTTAACCGCTTGCCTGCTCGCTAAAAACGGAGCCAAGAAAGCTATTCCTCATCTACAATTACCCATCTTTTTCTAGTTTCTTCATTGTATTGCCTTGAAATTTCTATTATTTTATTCCGCAATATTTGTAGGGTTTGCATATATTTTGTAGGAATTAGCTCAAAAATACCCTCTAATTCGCAGCATTCGATTATTATATCTATAATGCGTTCATCGACCTTATTTTTTTCCAAGTGCGTTGAGATATAGGGTGAAAATAAAATTCTTTGGCTTTCATCTATGTTGATCGCTTTGTGCTCCAATGCCCATAATGAGCCTAGTGCCATTAGCAAAACAGCCCTCTTGCCCACAATATCAATATTTTTCTCTAAATATCATTTGAATCGCTCCGTTTACATTTAATTTCATCTAAAATCATACAAATCTTCTCTTCGTCTATCTCTCCATAAAGACAAGGGTTTGGCAGTTCGAATATGATCTCTTGCAAAATTTCATCCTCATATCCTATATCCTCGCGACACTCTATTAAATTTGCCCATTCCTCAAGGAGATCATATGAAATTTCTTTATCGACGACTCTATTTAAGATATTTGCAATCGTATTTTGAGTTATTGTTACAAGCTCCGATTCGCTATCAAAGCCTATCTTTGCCAAGTCGCTTTCTATCGCGCTTATATCTTTAGCAAAATTTATCAAATTTAATAAAATATCTATTTTAGCCATCAATGCTGCATTTGCCCTCGCGCCTCTATAACCATATCCTTATACTTTTCATAAAGCCTCGGTTCTAAAATTCTAAATTTTATATTGTTTTTCCTTTTAAAATTTAATCGGTTGCCGATATTTTATTTGCGCAATCTAATTAAAATTTTCATTTAGACACCCGTCCGGGGCTAATGACTGGGCAGTATGCAAAATCATCTCCGTTTCTAGCGCGATAATTAGTGATATATTCGATCGCCACTTCGAATGCATTGTCATCTTCCGATTTAATACTCCAGCCGTCGTATGTGATAATGGGCTTATTGCCGCTTAGGCGATATACATCCCCTCCGGCGATAAGCATATCTCTATCTCTTGCGATTTTTAGTACCTCCATTACATCGTCAAATCTCCAAGCTATAGCATAAATTCCGTACTCCTCCCTTAGGCGTATACCGCGCTCTAGCAGATCCTGCGGTACGATATTTACGTAATCCTCATCTATAAATGACATAATTCGCTCCTTTTAAGTATAAGATTATTGCCATTGCCATTTTTCTATTTCGTCTTTCTTTACGAAAACCCCTAATGCGAAAAAAGCCCCTGAATTAGTCCCTTATTTTTTCGGAAAAGATTATATCTAAAATAAAAATGAAAGAAGCTGGAATAATTAAAATTTAAGATAAGCACCTGTATAAGGCGGTAAAATGCAACTCTAATAAAAAGTGATCAAAATTCAAAAAATTGGTGGAGGTGTGCGGGATTGAACCGCAGTCCGAAAACAAACGACCAAAGCCTCTACATGTTTAGCAAAAGTGAAGTTCTCGCGCAGGCTCGCTCACTTTCCAAAACGACCCGCCGGCGCAAAGACTAGAGTTTCACCCTGCGACTCGTCACGCCGCAGAGCTACGCTATCGCAGATTACCCGCCACCGCGCTTAGATAGTATCGGCGCAGAGCAGGGCTCGACTGGACTTACGCAGCTTTAGCGTAAGCAGGAGCAAATTTAACGTTGTTTGCGTTTAAATTTAGTTTGGATTTTATACGCTGTATCCAAAGCGACATGCCGCCTTGACCCATCCGTTCCCGTCGAAGCCAAGTCACCCCCGAAAGAATGAGCGCGCATTTTACTTTAAAATTTTATAAATGTCAAATTCGGCTTATGCTAGAATTGCGTTCAAATTTTAACCAAATCAAGGAGTCAAAATGTCAAAAATCACGCTTTCTAAATTATACGAGATGAAAAAATCCGGCGAAAAGATCGTGATGATCACCGCCTACGACGCGCTTTTTGCTAAAATTTTCGACGACGAGGTCGATATGGTGCTCGTAGGCGACAGCCTAAATATGAGCTTCGGCGGGCACTCCGAGACCCTGGGCGCAAGCGTAGAGCAGATGATCTATCACGCGTGCGCCGTAAGACGGGGGCTAAAGCGGGCGTATATGGTCGTAGATATGCCGTTTTGCTCGTGCGCGACGCCAGAGCTTGCGCTGCAAAATTGCGCCAAAGTCTATGAGAGTACCGGCTGCGACGCCGTTAAGATCGAAGGCGGCGCTCATATGGCAGATACCGTGGTGCTGCTTAATCGAAACGGCATCGCCGTGATGAGCCACATCGGGCTAAAGCCCCAGTTTTCGCGCTTTACGGGCGGCTACAAGGTAAGCGGGCGCGGAGAGGAGGGTGCGCGCGAGGTCTTAAGCGACGCTAGAGCGCTTGCCGAGGCGGGCGCGGTGCTGCTGCTGGTGGAGGGCACGATCTACTCGGTCGCAAATCAAGTAGCGCTCGGCACCGACGTGCCCGTCATCGGCATCGGCGCGGGCGCGGGCATAGACGGACAGGTGCTTGTGTGGAGCGATATGTGTGGATTTTTCACGGAGTTTCGGCCGAAATTCGTTAAGCGCTATTTAGACGGCGCCAAGCTAGTAAAAGGCGCGGTGCGCGAATACGCGCGCGAAGTCAAAGAGGGGAGCTTTCCGAGCGAGGAGTTTGAATACAAGCAGTAGCGGGATTTGAGCTAAATTTTAAAATTTACGCGCCGAAATTCTAGCCATAAAGCCCCGCTTGCCTTAAAATAACGCTTCGTTTTCGCGTGCCGCAGGCTATGTAAACAGCTCTCGCCGCTTGAAATTTATCGGCGCTAGCTATTGCGAGCGCTTTATCAAGTGCGAGAGATCGTGGGCGCTTTGGGCGGATACTCTGCGCGGTATTTTATACGGGCGGCGTCGTGCGAGAGTTTGCACGCTTCTGCATGCGGGTGCTATTTCTGTCGCTGAGCGCAATGCGCGAGCGCTTTTCATGAACGCTCTCGCACCCGCAGCTCTAAAATAACGCTGCGAGAGCTAAATTTTACGCACGCAGCCGTAGAATTCTGGCATGAACTAGCCGCCAGACCTAAACGGCTTATAAAATTTAAGGAGAAAATTTGGCTAAAGCTTTAAAAATCATCATAGCCGTGGTTACAGGTTATTTCTTTATCATAGTGGTATTGCCTATTTTAATAATTTTGACGGTATTTTTGCTATTTGAGTTCTTTTTCGTCGATCACGACGCAATAGAGCTAGATAAGGCCCCGCCGATGCAAAACTACGAGCAAAATCGCGAGAAATTTTTGGATCTTTTAGCTTTTGCCGATCGCAACTTCCCTAAAAATTCGCGCGTCATGATCGAAAGTGCCTACGGCGATGAGTATATTTGGATTGATTTGGACGGCAATAAAACGAAATTTTACTCAAATTTTAGAGATAATGCGCCGGGTATCGGCGAGGGGTTAAAGCTCATCGGCTGGGACAAAAAGACGTTTGCAGAGCTAAAATCAAAGCTCGCGGCGATAAACACCAGAACCATCGTGCTAAATAGAAGCAGCGATAGCAGTGCGCCTTGGGCAGAGATCACCTACCGATACGTGGAGCACTTCACCGATAGCTATCAGTTTTATGTCCCGGATAGCCCGAAACTCGCCGAGCTATATGCCAAGGGCTGCTCGAAAAAATTTCAAAGCGACGGTGTAGTATTTTTATATGCAATTGAAATATCGAATTATAGAGTGCTTTGTAAGAGTGACGACGATAATAAAAGTGTCTTGATCAAAGAGAGCGATCGATAAGGCGTTGCGAGATTGCACGGATAAATTTAATCTCACGAGCCCGCATTAAGCTTAGCGGTAAATTTTACAATCCGCGCTAAATTCTAAGTCGTCTTGAAAAACGAAATTGCGCGCGAAATTTTACCTAGCTGCGCAAGCGCGTAAGGCAAAATTTTGCATAAAATTTTACGCAGAATTTCTTGCAAAATTTTAACTGGTTACGCGAGATAAAATTCTAGTCGGCTGCGTACCGCGAAGCTGGAAGCGCAGAATTTAAACCCTCGCTGCCGCAAAAACAAAATCCGCATTAAAGCTCTACGAGACAAAATTTTGCCGCAAAATTCCAGACGCCGAATTTAATATCACAAAATTCTAAGCGCCGAATTTCACGTCGTAAAACTTCGCGTATTTTTCAAACGGCTAAATTTTGCCTCTAAATTCTACGCGCTCAAATTTCGCACCGCCGCTCCGCAATCACCGCTCGCAAACGCCTAGAGCCTTAAATTCTACGCGCTAAATTCAGCGCCGTAAAATTTAGCGCAGTTAGCAATCCGTGCGCTGTTTGGGAGCCGCCACAATAAAATTCCGCGCTAAGACATAGCGGGCGTAGCGGCATGAGCATAGCCTTAAAACGTTGCGGTAAAATTCCGCAGTCTTTCGCGACGGGTGCTCTGCTTTTTAGCCCCAGTCCTAAGCGCGTACCGTAAAATTCTGCGCGGCAAATTTTATTGCGCTAGCAAAGGCAGCGCTTTAAAATTGTCAAAATTTAGCCATTTTTCGCTACACTTGCTAAAATTTTAAAAACGATTAAAGAGAGATTATGGACAGAATTGTAGAGATCGAAAAGATGCAGCTCGATGAGAGCGTGGAGAGCTCGCTGCGCCCGTCGAGCTTCGAGGATTACGTGGGGCAGGAGAAGATCAAATCAAACCTCGCTATCGCGATCGCCGCGGCGAAAAAGCGCGCCGACGTGCTCGATCACGTGCTTTTCTACGGGCCGCCCGGGCTTGGCAAAACCACGCTAGCGCATATCATCGCCGCTCAAATGGGCGCTGCTATCAAGGTCACCGCCGCGCCGATGATCGAAAAAGCGGGCGATCTGGCGGCGATTTTAACGAACCTGCAAAGCGGCGACGTGCTTTTCATCGACGAGATCCACCGCCTAAGCCCCGCGATCGAGGAGGTGCTGTATTCGGCGATGGAGGACTTCCGCCTCGACATCATCATCGGTTCGGGTCCCGCCGCGCAGACCATCAAGATCGACATTCCGCACTTTACGCTCATCGGCGCCACGACGCGCGCAGGCATGATCTCGGCGCCGCTGCGGGATCGCTTCGGCATGCAGTTTCGCTTGCAGTTTTACACGCACGCCGAGCTTGCGCGGATAGTACAGATCGCTTCGGTTAAACTCGGCAAGGAGAGTGCAAGCGACGCTAGCGCCGAGATCGCGCGCCGCTCCCGCGGCACTCCGCGTATCGCGCTACGGCTACTGCGCCGTATACGCGATTTTGCCGAGGTGCGCGACGAGGGCGCTATCTCGCACGATCGCGCGCGCGAAGGGCTTGAAGCGCTTGGCGTGGACGAGCAGGGCTTTGACGAGATGGATATAAAATATTTGGAAATTTTATTTGACGCCAAGCACCGTGCCTTAGGGCTTAGCACGATCGCGGCGGCGCTTAGCGAGGATGAGGGCACGATCGAGGACGTCATCGAGCCCTATCTGCTCGCCAACGGCTACATCGAAAAGACCGCCAAAGGTCGCATCGCAACCGATAAGGCGCGCGAGGCGCTCGGTCGCGTGCTAAAGACCGCGGAGAGAAATCTGTTTGAGGAGTGATCTGCGGGTTTAAAATTTTTAATAAAGCGCAGAGTTTTGCTGCGTGAGCTTTAATGATCTGCCTTCGCGTACTCAGTGATAAGCTAGGCCTTCTGCTCATTGAAAGCGAAATATAGTCGTCTGCACGCTTACTGCGTCGGTTATTCGTCAATCTGTCGTTTGCCTACGATCGTGATTTATTTACCAACTCATTTAAGCGCAAAATTGATTTCAAAAAAGCAAATGGCCCGCATTCGTCGCCCTTACGTTCTAGATCATCAGACGTCGTCATAACGCTCTCATACTCCACTTGTCGCCTACAAGCTCGCTTTTTATTACTCTTTTATGTGATTGGTCGACGACTTGTCGCCAAAGTTCGGCTGGAGCATCCAATTCGGTCTATCGGCGCGCACGGTCTGTCCGCCCACGCCTACGTAATCGCATACACTGCGCAGCTCGTGCACGAACGCGCGCTGTTTCTCGCTGCCAATCCGCCCATGCACCGCGCCGTTTAGCGTGGCGTTAATTTTGTTGAAGCAAAAACCGCCCTTGCGCGCCAAATAAAACGGCTCCACAAGCTCCGCCGCCGCGGCATGGCAAACGTCAAATTTCACCTCTATG
Organism: uncultured Campylobacter sp.; assembly: GCA_963522285.1. Classification (GTDB taxonomy): domain Bacteria; phylum Campylobacterota; class Campylobacteria; order Campylobacterales; family Campylobacteraceae; genus Campylobacter_B. The sequence goes on along the minus strand of CAUQWV010000001.1, from coordinate 16,197 downwards.
CCCCCGCGGCGTAAAATTTCCGCGCCGCCCGCAGCCTGCGCGTTCGTATCGCGCGCACCAATTACCACGCGCGATAGGCCTAGCTGTGCCAAAAGCTCGGCGCAAGACGGGGTCTTGCCGCGGTGCGCGCAGGGCTCGAGCGTGACGTAGGCGCACACATCTGGTTTTGACGCATGTTCGAGCTATGCGCTATTTGCATAAATTAGGCGACGGTCCGTATATGTGGTATCGCGCGCTGTATGTTGAAAATGCACGAGAACGCCGCTCGTAAATTCTATGAAATTTTAAAATTTAATCAAAATCTGATAAAAAAATTTATAAAATAGCTCATCAAATTTCAAAAGGATAAAATTTGCCGACGCCAAAAGACAACGCCGCAAGCTGCAACGAAGACCTGGCTGAAAAGATAGCTCAAAATAACACCAAAAGTGAGGCTCAAAATTTCACCGAAAATCAGACCGTAAATAACGAGGGGGGCAAAATCGAAGCTGACACTGAAGGCGGAGCTCAAGCGGTCGTCAAAAACAAAGCCAAAACCGCCGCCGAAAATCAAAGCGAAAGCGGAGCCAATGTCAGAGTTGAAGGCGGGGTTAAAGCCGCCAGAGCAAATACCGGCGCCGATAAATCAGGCGCAGCTGCGCTAGACGCCGCGGAAGGCAGGACTAAAACCGCTGCCGAAAATCAAAGCAAAAACCGGACCGAAACCGACAAGGCCTCATCTGCCGGTGCGGCTGCATTTAGCGACGCCGCCGAAGCCAACGAAACCTTCTCGGCTAATGCTTCTGCACTAGGCGACGCCGCCGCTTCGGGAGCCGCTGCGGGTGTGAAAGCAGGCCTAGCCAAGGCTAGCGGGCGCGCGAAAACGAACAAGATATTTTTTATCGGCGCAACCTTGCTGATGTTTTGCTGCGTGATCTATCTGTTCTCGCCGTTTTTGATGGTGATCGCAATCGGCGTGCTGATGGCGGTGGCGACCTCGGGTCTGCACGCTAAAGTAACGAAGCTGTGCCGCGGCAGGCGCACGCTAGCCTCGGTGCTTAGCCTGTTTTTACTCTGCGCGCTTTTTTTCGTGCCTTTCATCTACGCCGTGATCGAGATCGCCAAAAACGCCGCTAGCTTCGATATGGCGCGCCTGAATGACGCGCTTAGCTACGTTCAGAGCCTAGACATTAAGCTGCCTGGGCCTTTTGAAAAATTTAATGCGCAGTTTCGCTCATTTTTAGCAAACCTAGACGTCGCGGGCGTGGCGAAGCAGATCATCTCCTACCTCTCAGTCGTCGGGAAATCCAGCGCAAAATTTATCGTCGATATGGTGCTTATCATCGTGTTTTGCTTTTTTGCATACCTCTACGGCGATAGTTTCAAGCGCTTTTTCAAAAAAATTCTACCCGTCGAGCCCTCGCAGATCGATTATATCTTTTCCGAGACGGCAAATACGATGAGCGTCGTGTTTTACTCGACCATCTTCAACGCCGTATTGCAGGGCTTTTTGTTTTCGATTATCGCGGGGATCTTCGGCTTTGACGCGCTGCTGATGGGAGTGCTTTTCGCCTTCTGCTCGCTCATCCCCGCAGTCGGCGGCGCACTCATCTATGTGCCCACCGCGCTATACGTGCTAGCGGGGGGCAGCACCTCGGGCGCGATCGTGATAATGGCGTATTGCGTGATACTGATCTCGACGCTCGCTGATAGCTTCATAAAGCCGCTCGTGATAAAATTTATTAACTCGCGCCTAGTCGAAAACCCCGCAAACATCAACGAGATGCTGATCTTCTTCTCGATGCTTTCGGGCATCAGCACGTTTGGGTTCTGGGGCGTGATCTTGGGGCCCGCGATTTTAACGCTATTTATCGCGGTGCTAAATTTATACGATTATCTAAAAAAAATAGAATTCGAGTAGGGCTTGCGCCGCTTGGGGTCTTTAAATTTATGAAAATGTCGCCCGCCCGTAAAGCGCAATGCCTAACACGTCTTTGTGACTTTTTCATCCTTGCGGCTTTTTGTACGTTCGCGCCATAAATTTTTAAAATTTAGCTTCGGCGCGGAATTTTTACGCCTAGGAATTTTAAAATTTATGTTCTTATTTTGAAATTTAAAAAATTCTTATCTGCGCCGCAAGCCTGTGTGCCGAATGAATGGCCGCGATACTAGGGAGTAAATGCGCGCTAAATTTAGCGTGTTTGACGGCGGCCGAGCTCGCTCGATGTTTTACTGCGGCGCATCTTAGGCCGCGCGCAGAAGTAGTTTCTGCCGGCGGTCGGCGCTCAGGCGCCGTATTTTTATAGCGCATCCCAAGCAGACGGGCGTCGCGGCGGCTATAGGCTGCAACGTCGGACGGCGGTTGATACGGCACCGCCTTTTATGCGGCGTCTGATTTTGGTGCGGCATGTTTTTTATGCGGCGCGAGGCATCGCACTGCTTAGAAATTCTATAAATTTATCTACCAGTCGCTTTTTAAAATTCCACATCGTCGCGGGGCTTAACTGCAGATTAAAATTTCGCAGACGAATGCAATACAGCGGATCAAAGGCGTAAAAGTCGGCTAGGAGTGCGAAGGCGTCGGGCTAGAGATACAAAAATAGGCTAGAAGCGGTAAAGATGAGTTAGAAAAAATTTCAAATTCCGTGAGTGCGGATAAAATTTATACAAAAAATTTTACCGAGTGACGCAGAGATTGTCGAAAATATAAAATTTAGACAAAAAGCGCGAATATGGCGGCGGCGGTTTAGACCCGCACCTTGCCGCCGTATTTGATCTGGCTCGGGTCTTTTTCGTCCAGCTCGCGCATTATCTGCTCGCCGTTGTCGGAGTTTGCCGCGGCGATATCTGCGTCCAGATCGGAGTATGAGTAGATCATCATCGCCTCGCTTACGCCCTCTATGGCTTGTATCGCGCGAAATGCGGCGATCTCGTCCTCGAAGCTCTCCGCGCTAATCGTGGCTACCGCCTTGCCGTCCTCACACGCTACAAACTCGCAGCCGCCGATACTTTGCAGCTCCTTGCGAAACGCCGCTACGTCGGTATTTGCGCCTAGATAGATCACAACGCTTGAAATATTCATTTTAACTCCCAAAAGTAGATATATCTATTGTACCCCGAGCCCACGAGATAATCTCCTTCAAAAAGCAGATAGTTGATGATGTCGTTATCTAGCTCGATGCTGCGGACGATCTCGCCTGCTTTATTGATTACGCGCACGCCGTTACCAACGGTAAAAGCACCCAGCTCGGGGCTTAGCGCCACGGCAAAAACTGCAAAATGGGCGTTATAAAATTTAGCGAAATCGCCGTTTTCGTAGTAACACGATCTTTCTTTGTCGTTCGAGCCGCTCATCATGCGATCAGCAAGCAGCGCCACGGAGTAGATCCCGTCCTTGTGCAGGGACTTTTGGCTCATAAGTTTTTTCACTTTCGCGTCGAAATAAAACACGATGCCGCCTTCGCACGAGATTAGCAGCGTCCCGCTAGCGCGGTCGTAGGCGCTGCCGCCCAAAGAGGCGATGGTGAGCTTTTGCTCGAAGCTTACCTTGCCGCTAGGTAGGTCGAAGTATAAAATTTCGCTACCAAGACCTAGTAAAATCACGGTATTTTCGTCGTAGAAATAGACGTTTTTAATCCCCGTCATCGGCAATTTGTAGTGCGTGATCTTGCCGCCCGCAAACACGCCCAGCATCTTTTCAAACGCGTCGCCGTTATATAAAAATGCGTATTTTTCGCCTAGTTTATCGATGTCGAATATGGTGGCGCCCATCGGCTCGTCTAGGTAATTTTTGGACGAGGGCAGGGCGAAAATTAGCGTTTTGGATATTGCGTTCGATGCGGAATTCGAGGTGGAATTTAATGCCGTAGAATTTTCGGCGGAATTTTGCTTCGCGGAATTTCCTAAAGAATTTACGGCAGCGGAATTTGCGGCGGAATCTCCCGCGGAATTTATGTTTGCTTTCGCATTGGAGTTTTGCGGTGCATCGGAATTTGTGCTTACGGCGGAATTTTGACAGGTGGCAGAATTTCGCGCGGAATTCTCCGCGGAGTTAATGGTGATTTTATAGAGCTTGCCGTTGTCAAGTCCTGCGTAAATTTCGCCGTTTAGATTTTTTAGCACCGCGACATTTGCGTCAAGTTCTAGTATGAAGCTAGCGTGTTTGATCTTTGCAGGCGCATCTATGCCCACAGCGCCACTAGGTATTGCAACGCCGTTGCCGGCATAGATGAAGCAGGCGCAAAGTAGCAGCGGTAAAAATTTCATCGCGCGCTCCTACTCAACCTCGGCGCCTTGATTTAGCGTATCTATGAGATTAGAAGTGGAATTTGCGTCGCTAAACCTGCTAAAATCGGCTTTGAAATTATTTTTCACTAGCGGATTGGTTTGGGCTTGCGGTACGTGGCATTGCGTGCAGTTGAATCTCTGCTCGGCTAGCGTGCCGTTTAGATCCGCGCCTGTGCGAAAGTCTACCAAGTGGCTTTTTGGAATCGGGGTAGAGCCTACATCCTTAGCGACATCGGGCATATGGCAGGTTACGCACATATTGTTATCCTTTGTGATCGGTACAAGCCCTTCTAAGCTGTGCGGTATGAGCGGCGGAGCGTTTTCAAAGCTGCGCTCGATTTTCGAAGCGGCGCCCGGAGCATCCTCGCTATATTTGAAATCGGGCAGGGAATTTTTATTTTGCACCGATTCGTCCACGCTTTTTATAAAGCCCAAGCTGTCGGCATCTATAGATGCCGTCTTGTCTGCGGCAAAAAGCGCCGCACAGCATGCAAGAGCCAAGCCTAAAACCATTTTTTTCATTTTTTCACTCCTAATATACTAAAATTTAACGCATCGTCGTCGCATACGTCGATGCAGCGTCCGCAGCTGATACACTCGCTGCTAACGCGCCCGTTTTCGCGCCCGACCATCTTAAGTATCTGCACTTCGGGGCAGACCATTTTGCATTTGCCGCACATCGTGCATTTATCAACCTCGTGGCGAACGCGAATGACGCTAAAATAGCTAAGCGCAGCCCAAAATCCACCGAGCGGGCATAGCCGCGAGCAGATAGTGCGATCGCCCGCGAAAATTTCAAAAACTACGATCAGTAGCGCGATTGCAAACGCACTAGCACTCAGCGCTATGACGGCGCGCGCGAAAAGCGAGATAAAATTTATGCTCTCAAACGCCGCAAAGCCGAAAGCTCCGCTGCAAATGAGCGCTAGCGCCGCTAAGACGTAGCGAGCCTTGCGGCTTACGTTTAAAATTTTGGTGCGCACGCCGAGTCTCTTACGAAGCCAGGCGGCAAGATCGGTCAGCAAATTTATCGGACAGACCCATGAGCAATATACTCGCGGCGCTATAAGCGCATAAAATGCGCCTACGATAACCGCTCCGATAACCGCCGTAGCGCCCAAAGAAAAGCTAGCTAGCAGCATCTGCGCCGTCGCAAACGGATCGCTTAGATTAATCGTACCGAAAAGTTTCGACGAGCTTAGATTACCTTTTAGAATTCCGGATAAAATTCCGTTTTCGCTCGCGGCTTTGAAGGCGAAATTATTTCCTAAAATAAAAAGAACTAGAATAGAAATTTGGCTCAAACGCCTTAAAATAGTGTATTTCATTGTCTAGCCCCCTCCATTAGATCGTCCTCGTTTAAGTAGTCCTTGCTCTTTTGCGGATCGAGCTTGATTTTGGTATCTGCATCCTTTAGCTTCGCGTCATCGCCCTTGATCCAGCCTTTGACGTAGTTATCGCTGGAAATTCCTATGACGCGCTCGCACTCCACGACGCTGATAGCCGCCTTTTTCGTGACGCAGGCATGCTCGCATTTTCCGCAACCCGTGCAGTAGTCGCTATCTACGACAGGCACGAGTAGGGCGTGCTTTTCGGTGCGGTTGTTGTGACGGTAATCGATCCTAAGCGCCTTATCCATCACGGGGCAGTTTCGTACGCACGCGTCGCATTGGATACCCGCGTAAGCGATACAATGCTCCGTATCTATGACCGCAACGCCCATTTTAGATAGACGCACATTAAGCTTGGAGTCTTCGCTTACCAGGCTTTTATCTAGTGCGTCGCTAGGACAGGCCGCGACGCAAGGTATATCGTCGCACATATAGCACGGAATTTCGCGCGGGATAAAAAACGGCGTGCCGTTTGCAATAGCATGATCGCAAAAGCTCGCAAGCTTAAGCGTATCAAACGGGCATGCCTCGACACAAAGTCCGCACCTTAGGCATTTGCTAAGAAATTCTTTCTCGCTTATAGCTCCGGGCGGGCGGAGTCTAGCGTGCTCGCTAGAGTTTGCGACTCCGAGCCCCATAACGCCTACGCCCGCAGCTAAAAAAAGAATGCCTAAGACCTCACGCCTATCCATAATTTACGCCTTGTAAATTTTAACCGCGCATTTTTTGTAGTCGGTCTCTTTTGAAAGCGGACAGGTATGATCGAGCGTGACGCGGTTGATATAAACCTTCTCGTCAAAAAACGGCACGAAAATAAGCCCTTTCGGTGGAATATTACGTCCGTGGAAGTCCACGCGCGCTTTTACCTTGCCGCGGCGCGACTCGATCCAGACGATTTCGTTTTGTTGTACGCCGATTTTGGCGCCGTCAGCTTCGTTCATATAGCATCTTGCCTCAGGCACCGCGCGATAAAGCTCCGGCACGCGCATAGTCATAGTGCCCGTATGCCAGTGCTCTAGCACGCGACCCGTACATAGCCAGAAAGGATACTCCTCGCTTGGCACTTCTACAGGATCCATATACGGACGGAAGAAAATTTTAGCTTTATTGGCAAGGCTTGTTTTCTCTTCGCCAGAAGTAGCGGATTTCAGATCGCCGCTAGGAAGCGCTGCCTTTGCATTACCGTAGAAGGCAAAGTCGCTATCCGGAGCCGCTTTTTTGGCATAAGGATCGTATTGGGCGTTAAAGCGCCAAAGTGTTTCTTTGCCGTCTACGACCGGCCATCTAAGACCGCGCACTCGGTGATAGGTGTCGAAATCGGCTAAATCGTGTCCGTGACCGGTGCCGAATTTTCGGTACTCCTCCCAAAGATATTTTTGGATGAAAAAGCCATAGCCTTTAAATTCTTTGCCGTCGCTGCCGATTACGCTACGAGAGTCGCCGTTTACTTCGGAGTTATCGAAGCTTGCCATAATTGGATCTTTTGCAGCGAAAGCCTGAGCGTCTTTGTTTGCAAATAGCACTTCAAATAGTGTAGTCTCTGGCGTATAGCCGAATTCTGAAATTTTATCCAATACGTTTGGAAGCGTGAGCTTATCATTTACCTTTATCTCGCCCCAGAAATCCTTGAGTTTGAAGCGCTTGGAAAACTCTAACATCTGCCACGTATCGCTCATAGCGTCGCCCACCGGAAGGACCTGCTGCCTCCACCACTGCGTTCTGCGCTCGGCATTGCCGTATGCGCCCCATTTTTCGTAGATCATCGCGGTTGGCAGGATTAAATCGGCTACCTTTGCGCTTAGTCCCGGATACGGATCGCTTACTACGATGAAGTTATCCATCTCGCGCGCCGCTGCGATCCAGTGATTTGCGTTGGCGATCTGCTGCCATGGGTTATTTACCTGCACCCATAGCCATTTTATCTTGCCGTCTTCGAGATTGCGCAGAGCCTGTACATAATGTGCGCCCGGTTTCGGATTTATCGTGCCCTCGGGAAGCTTCCAAATTTTTTCGGAAACCTTTCTGTGTGCCGGATTTGCCACGACCATATCGGCAGGTAGGCGGTGAGAAAACGTGCCCACCTCTCTAGCCGTGCCGCAAGCGCTAGGCTGACCGGTAAGCGAAAACGCTCCACAGCCGGGCTTAGCTTGCTTGCCAAGAAGGAAATGCACCATGTAGCTTTGCTCATTGACCCAAGTTCCTCTTGAGTGCTGATTAAAGCCCATCGTCCAAAAGCTTACTACTTTGCGATCCTTTTCGATGTAATAATCTGCCAGCTGCTTAAGTTTGGTTTTGAATGCCTCTAAATCCTCACTTTCGTCACCCTTGGCCAAAGGCGCTACAAATTCTAACGTGTAGGGCTCCAGCGCTTTTTTAAATTCTTCGAAGCTTATGAGCCAGTGAGCATCTGATTTGTCAGAGTGTTTGTTTTCGAGTACGTCGCCCTCTTTCATACCCAGATATGCTAAGGTAACGCCCTCGGATTTGCTTAAAATTTTGGATTTTTGCTTAGCCGCGGTGTCAAGCTCGGTTTTGCGGTATTTTTTATGATTTATATCTTCTCGCAAGCCGTAGCCGATATCCACAGGGCCTGTAGCGAACACACAGTGTTCTTTAATAAATTTCTCATCTATCATATCCGGGTGGTTGTAGACGATCTCCCTTGCTATGTAGTTCCATATCGCTAAATCGGTATTCGGACGGAATATAATTTCAATATCGGCGATGTTTGAAGTGCGGCTAGAGTATGTCGAGAGATTTATAACTTTTACGCGGTCCGGGTTGCGAAGCTTGTGGTCGGAGACGCGAGACCAAAGGATAGGGTGCATCTCAGCCATATTCGCGCCCCAAGCGATGATGGTATCGGTTAGCTCGATATCGTCGAAAACACCCGCAGGCTCGTCGATACCGAAGGTTTGCATAAAACCTACGACAGCACTAGCCATGCACTGGCGAGCATTAGGATCGAGATTATTGGAGCGAAAGCCCGCCTTTACTAGCTTTGCTGCAGCGTAACCTTCCGGGATCGTGTATTGACCGCTACCAAGTACGGCAAAGCCCTCGGGACCACCTTCATTATAGGCTCGCCTAAAATGCTTCTCCATTTCGTCGAATGCTCGTTGCCAGCTGATCTCGATAAATTTCCCCTTTTTGTCGAATTCACCCTTAGAATTTACGCGCAAAATAGGCTTGGTAATGCGATCGGCGCCGTACATGATCTTGGCGTTGAAATAGCCTTTGATGCAGTTTAGACCGCGATTTACGGGTGCTAATGGATCACCTTTAACCGCTACTATCTTACCGTCTTTGGTGGCTACCATGATGCCACAGCCGGTGCCGCAGAAGCGACAGGCCGCCTTGTCCCAGCGCCAGCCTTTTTCAGCTTCGTCCGCAGCACTAAGACTGCTAGGCAAGCTGATGCCCGCAACGCTACAGGCAGCCGCTGCTGCAGAGCTTTTTATAAAGTCTCGTCTATCCATGAGATTAACCTTTCGTTTAGAATTAATTTCTACTAAGATTTTGAATAATAGCATAAAAAAACGGCTTAGTCTAGATTAAAATCAAGGTTTTTTCTACATAGATTTCAGATATAAGATAATAATTTTATAAATTTTAAATTTAGTGGCTCAAATTTTATCAGGATAGCGAGTTTTTGATAAATTTTTAATATAGATTTTCATTTAATTAAATTAATATATTATACCGATAAATTAGCATTAAAATTTCATAAAAATTTAATTGTGCTTTGAAATAAAACGGAGCGTAATATAATTTCAAAATTCTATTAAAATTATAAAACTTAGCTTAAAAAGCGTCTTTTGCGATAAGCGATAAATTTTACGCGCAAATACCGTCGTTATCGAGGCAAAATCGTAAAATTTATCTATTCAATTTAATATGCGATATTTGCATATTGCTTAAATTTTGCTTAAAAAAATTCACTAATTTAAAAATTCTTTTATAATCTAGAAAGTATAATAGCCGTGCAAACCAAAATTCTTGAAAGGAATATTATGCAGTCCAGAGAAAAGATTGTCAAAACGACTTGTCCTTACTGCGGCACCGGCTGTGGTATCGATCTTATCGTAAAAGACGGCAGGATCGTAAACGCGCGCCCTACGCAGGCCCACCACGTAAATGACGGCGAGCTATGCTTAAAAGGTATGTTCGGCTGGGAGTTCGTAAACTCTCCGAAACGCCTTGCCAAACCTATGATCCGTAAGAAAAACGGAGTATTTGATAGAAGCGGCAAGCTTGAGGAGGTAAGCTTTGAAGAGGCTTACGATTTTGTAGCGTCTAAATTTAAAGAGACCGTCGCTAAATATGGCCCAAGCTCAATAATGGGTTTTAGCTCGGCGCGCTCAAATAACGAAGACAACTACGTTTTTCAGAAATTTTTCCGTGCTCAGGGCAGCAATAACGTCGATCACTGCGCCCGTCTTTGACACGCTCCTACAGTGGCAGGTCTTGCCAACACGCTAGGAAACGGAACGATGACGAACGATTTGGTAGAATTCGCTACCGATACGGACGTATTTTTACTCATCGGCACAAACACGAGCGAGTGCCACCCGATCATCGCTATGCAGATGCAGCGCGGGCTTCAGCGAGGCGCCAAGATGATCGTCGTAGATCCGAAGCGCACCGATATGGCGAAAAAAGCCGATATCTATTTGCAAATCCCGGTGGGCGCAAACATTAAGACGCTAAATACCATTATGAATGTTATCATTGCCGAGAATTTGCAAGATGACGAGTTTATCAAAAACTACGCTCACGGCTACGAGTATCTAAAAGAAGCGGTTAAGGACTTTACTCCTGAGCGCTTCGAGCGCGAGACCGGCGTGAAAAAAGAGCTCGTAATCGAAGCTGCTAGAATGTATGCTAAAGCAGGTGCAGCAGCGATCTGCTACACGATGGGTATCACGCAGTTTAGCGACGGTACGTCAAATGTATTTTCGCTTTCAAATTTAGCCATTTTGACTGGAAATTTAGGCAAACGAGGCGCAGGTGTAAATCCTTTGCGAGGTCAAAATAACGTCCAGGGCGCATGCGACATGGGTGCACTGCCTAACGTCATCCCTGCAGGTGCAGTAAATTCCGCTTATGCACAGGAGCAGGCGCGCAGAGTATGGCACTTCGAGCTAAATCCAACTCCAGGCTTTAAGCTTACGGTCGCACCCGATAAGATGGATAGCGGCGAGCTGAAGCTACTCTACGTTTATGGTGAAAATCCCGTAATGAGCGATCCTTGGACGGAGCACTTCGTGCATGCAACGCATCATCTGGATTGCTTTATCGTGCAGGATCTTTTCTTTACCGAAAGCGCACAGAAGGCCGATGTCGTACTACCTGCTGCCGGATGGGGTGAGAAGGACGGCACCTTTTTAAACACTTCCCGTCGCGTCCAACGCACGCGCAAGGCAAGCGAGCCAGCTCCTGGCGTAGAGCCTGATTGGAAGGTTGTTTGTAATATCGCACAAAGAATGGGACTCGAAGGGTTTGATTTTTTAAGCGCGGAAGAAATTTGGAACGAAGTGCGTGCATTAATGCCTAAATTTTTCGGCGGTATTAGCTACTATAGGCTAGATAAGCTAGGTGGCATAAGCTGGCCATGTCCTGATGAAGATCATCCGGGCACACCGGTTCTTTACGCAGATCATAAATCGATGCTGCCTGATGGTAAATTTAGAATGGTGCCGGTGCTTTACGTGGATGATAAAGAGGGGCGCGCTAAAGCTGAGGCGGATTTCAGAGCCAAGATGAAGATTCCTGATGATTATCCGGTGGGAAGCGGCGCGCTTAGCGAGATACCGGATGAAATTTATCCGTGCTTATTTACGACCGGGCGTAAAGTTTATCACTACCACACGGGCACGATGACGAGAGAGTGTCGCGCGCTAGAGTACGGCGCGGGCGCAGAAGGTGCGCTCATCGAGGTGAGCCCCGACATCGCACGCGAACGTGAGCTTACCGAAGGTTGCTACGCGCTCGTTAAAAATAAGCGCGGTCAGATCGCTGCGAAGCTTCGTATAAATCCGGATCTGAAAGAGGGTACGATATTTACAACCTTCCATTACAGTGAGGCCGACGGCAACGAGCTCGTGCATGCGGGCGATCTGGATCCGCTATCGGGCATACCGCCGCTAAAGATGACGATCGCAAATATCAGAAAGCTTAGCGAGAGCGAGTTTATTGAGTTCAGAAGACAAAACGAGATGTCGATGCACTCCGAGAAACCTTATCTATCGCCGGTGCATAGGTAGTTTGGGCGGTAAACTCCGCCCGCTTTGCAAAGATGAAATTTAATCGCGGCTACGGCAAAATTTGATTAAATTTTATTTTTGCGGGCGCTTCATGGCCGCTTGTGCTCACGGTGCGAGCTGCTCGTGGATTTTCCACGCGATTTTTTAAATATAAAACTACGAGCGATTTAAATTTACGCACGCCGCTTCGGCTTTACTTCGGCGGATTAAGGCTATTTAAGCAAAATTTCACTACGATACGGGCGAAATTAAAATAAGGAAGGTCTATGGAGCCGATTTATAGGGCGGAGATAGTTAAATTTAAAGGGGATGAAAGAAGAATCGTAAGCGATATCTTGGTTCGCGAGATCAAGCTTGAAATTTTACTAAACGGCAAGCGTTTCGGCGCGCTGATGGCGACTCCGAGCGATTTAAAGGCGCTCGCGGTAGGATATTTGCTGAGCGAAAATTTGATCTCGGATCCAAGCGGCATAAAAAGCATCGAGCTCGCGCCCGACGGGCTTAGCGTGAATGTCTGCGGCAAGATAAACGAAAAGCGGTTAAATAGCTTCGATGCCGAAAAGGTCATCATCAGCGGCTGCGGGCGCAGCTCTACCGCAAATATCGATCCTGCAGCGATGGCGGCGCGCAAAGTCCGCTCGGACGCTAAATTTCATAAGAATGAAATTTTAAATTTGATGAGCGAGTTTTACACGCAGTGCGAGCTTTACGAGATGACTGGCTGCGTGCACACCGCAAAGCTCTTTACCGCGGGCGGCGAGTATTTTATCGGCGAGGATATCGCCCAGCACAATACCATCGATAAATCCGTCGGCAAGGCAGTATTGGCGGGGCACGATACGCAGGGCTCGCTTCTTTTGGTAAGCGGCAGACTAAGCTCAGAAATGGTCGCCAAAGCCGTGATGAGCGGCGTTAGCGCGCTTGTTTCGCGTACGGCTCCTACGAGCCTGGGCGTCGTGATCGCGCGTAAATTTGATCTTACCCTTTGCGGCTTCGCTCGCGGCGAAAATTTAAACGTCTATAGCGGCGAAGAGAGAATTTTGAGTTAAGAGGGCGGCATGGAGATAGATATCAAGATAGACGACAAAAAAGCAAGTGAGATCAAAAGACTGATTTTAAATTTACTAAATCCAAGCGGCAAGCTCGATTGCGGCGCGGCGTTTAAGATCGCCGCTAAATTAGGCGTGGACGCGAGCATCGTAGGAGATCTCGCGGCACGCGAAGGGATACGGATAGATCGCTGCGAACTCGGACAGTTCGGCAAGCTGCAATGTAGCGGAGGCAGCATAAAGGCGCTGCAGAAGCTAAATCCGTTTTTGGATGAGAAAAGGCGGATTTTTTGCCGCGACGCCCGCGCCGTAGCTAGCGGCGGAGTTGGGTTTGATACCGTGCGCTCTACGCTTAAGGAGCACGCCATAGACGTGAAATATTGTCAGCTGGGTTGCTTTAAGGAGAAGAAAGGCAAAAGAATGAGGGTAAAAACAAAAACTTGGATCGAAAATGCGCAGGGCGAGCTCATTTTCGGCAAGGGCAAAACCGAAGTGCTGGACGTGATCGCCCAGACGGGCTCCATCTCTAAAGCCGCAGAGGTTTTGGGGATGAACTACAAAAAGTGTTGGAGCCATCTGCAAATTTTACAAAAAAATCTGCAAGAGGAGCTCTTTAGCACCAAGCAAGGCGGCGGCAATGCCGCGGGCACGACGCTAAATGAGCGCGCCTATGAGCTGATCGCTGCATATAAGCAGCTGCAAAGCGATATAGAAAACTACGCAAACGAGCGCTTTAAGGAGCTTTTTTTGAAAAAAGAGGGCGAGAAAGACGCAAGTAAAGCGAAAGATAAAAACCATTAAATTTAAAGGAGAAAACGATGTTTGTAAAGCTAAACGAACGAACCTATCTAAACAAAGACAGGATCACGCGCATCAAGGTAGATAGCGTCCAGGACGGTATTAGAATTCGCTTCTACGAGGGGCAGTTTCAAGTCGCCAAAAGCGGCAGATTTGAAAGCGAAGAAAAAGCGATGGAGTGGCTGCAGAAAAATTTTATCGGCAAATAGCCGCGAAGCGCACTTCATAGCCGCGCGAGCAGCTTGCGAACAGATCCGTAAAATACGCTTTTGGTGATACGGTAGCGACTTACCGCTCATTAGCACGATAATGATTTTCGGGTTTGCGCTTTCAAGAAGAGCTTGCGCAAAGATGTTGCGGTAAAATTTACGGCGAACGAACTTCGGATATAGAGCCTAGCGTAGGTGTAAATAGAAGATGTAGCTACGCAAATAAGGTCTATGACGACTTTCGTTCGCCAAATTTACTTGAAAGATTTCATCATTTAAACCCTGCCAACGTCATTTTTCGCTCAGCTTTGCTTATCGTGCCTATATAGTATTTATATTCTATTAAGTACTGATTGGGTATAGTCGCGGGCAAAATTCTAAGGGGAAATTTTGAAAAGCTTCAAACTTCGGTTTATTTATGCTATCTGCGTGGTGGTCGTATGCGCGCTGTATCTGCTAGCCGAAAGATCGGGTCTTATGGAGCGCAAACAAACCCATTTCACCGTTACTTCAGATACTAATGTCTCCAAAGTGCCGGGTCTTAGCAAATACGTAACTCAAGAAGAAGTTGAAAGTTTTGCGTTTCGCTACTGGGATATAGATTACAATTCAAACCCGAAAAACGTATTCAAAGAACCCGCCATAGACGTGGAGCTAAAAAGGCTTTTAAAAAGCAAGCAAACGGATAAAATTTTAAAATTTATGAAAGATAATAATCTATCTGTCGAGCATACTATGCACGGAGGGGTAACGCCTGTGATGTATTCTAGCTTTTGGGATGATACGAATACTACCCAGGAGCTTATAAAGCTAGGTGCGGATATACATAAAAAAGACGAATACAAGCTATCCGCTATGGCTTATGCTATAGAAAATAATGCTACTAAAGCGGTAAGACTGCTTTTAGACAACGGCGTTAAATTTGAGGAGGTGAAGGCTATACAATGGTATCTGGACTGCCCTATCTATAAAATTATAAAGCTAAATATAATAGTAGATGAAAATGGGATACATAAAACTCATAATTTTGCAGATTGCATCGTGAGAAGAGACGGTCCAAAGGGTGACGTAGATAGTATCCTTTATTATGCCATAAGTAATGGTTTGACGGAGATTGCAGAAATAGCTTTTAAACAAGGGATGAAACCTGATCCAAAATATATACATACTTATTATATAAACTATAAGATGGCTAAAGATATATCGTTCCAGCATTCTGTTTATACAGAGCTAGTGGACTTGCTATATTATAAGCCGATGCTAGATTTATTAGTCAAATACAATATTGCGGGTATACCAACGCAAGAAGAATTTATAATGGTTCAGGAACAATGTTTAAATTCTTTACTCGGGACCATAAAAAAGAAAGAGTCTTACATAAAACATATGAATGATTACTGCTATGGAGAGAAGATTTTAGAATCATATGAATGGGCTCTTCGGGGGAGATGGGAAGTTAAAAATAATGAAGAAAAAGAAAAAGGAACAGATAGACACTGGAAAGAAAAAGATTTTATAAAATTTTTCGGTTATATGCCAAACGATAAAAAATGTACCAAGCTAGAACCGGATATTAAAATATTAAATTTCTACAATATGAAAATAGATAGATATAAAGCTCTTTGCGGCAATGGGCTGAGCGATGAAGAGATTTTGCAAAAAAGCAGCCTTAAAGATAAAAATAGTACTGAGGCATTCGATGTTGAGACATTTTTTAAATATTTAAATTTTGAGGAAATGCTAGAGGAAGCAAAAGTGGAAATTCTACATAACGGCGAGAAAATAGATATAAAAGATTATGCCGAAATTCTAAGACAAGAAGCGGCTAAAAAATTAGATAGTAATCAATAAATTTGAAGGAGTAAAACTATATAGCATAAGAACTTAAGCGATATAGTAGGCAAAGCTTTTCTAAATTCTCATTAAAATTTCTCCCTGTCAGGCCGCAAAGCCTTAAATTAATCCAAATTTCACTATAATTAATCACTTCAATTTTAAAGGCCGCGAATGCTAAGTTTAGACGAAATTCGAAAAAATATAATTCTAAAACAAGGCGTGCGCTATTTTGACTACACCGCTTCGGGGCTTGCTTATGAGCCCGTAGAGCGCGAGATAGCAGACGCCCTCAAAACCTACGCCAACACACACTCCGACAGTAGCTTTAGCGCCATCATCACGCAGCGGCGCTACGAGGGCGCGCGAGAGAGCCTAAAAAAGC